>CATOST010000035.1 GCA_951812665.1 uncultured Acidobacteriota bacterium | reverse complement strand
GCCCGACCGCGATCAGTTCCTCGTTGCTCATCAGCTTGACGACGCAGCCGATGATGTCGCTGGGCAGACCGGGCATGATGCCCTTGATGGCATCTTCTTCGTGATCGAGCAGGAAGCGTTTCAGGTCGGCCAGCCTCCAGCCGGCGAGGGTTCGGGTGATCTCACGCTCAACGACCGTGCCGATGTACGACGAAACCGGGTCTTCGAAGACGGGGTGATCGATCAGGTCACCGACGCGCGTGTTTGCCAGCAGGGCACGGGCTTGGGCTCGCGACCGGTCGTCCAGTGCCGCCACCCCGATGGCCTGGTCTCCTTCCTTGAATTCGTTGGCGGCGCCGAGCAGTTGCCGGTAGAGCGCCGGGTCGAATCGTCCTTTCGAACGTGCGACGTACGCAAAGAGGTCTTCGCCCTGATCGGAGGCAGGAGTTGGCGCGGCGGTCTTGCGGGCCGCTCTGGCGCCACCTCCCAGGACCCAGAGAGAAGTTGCCGCAAGCAGGCGCGAAAGGAAGGATCGACGAGCGGACGTCAGACGGGTTGGGATCTCTGGGGAGAGCGATTCCGTTTCCGGCCGGTGGCGGGACGCGGTCGAACTGTCAGAAGGTGATTCAGGGGCCCGGACTCCGGAAGGCAATTAGCTCCTCCAACCCGGAGGATCGGAGCCGTGATCGGGACAACCCGTTCAACTCACGAGCCGCCGCTCGTGATGACTCCGAAAATGCTGGTCGGGACGGGGAGATTCGAACTCCCGACCCCCTGAACCCCATTCAGGTGCGCTACCAGACTGCGCCACGTCCCGGCCGGCGGAAGACGGCCAGTATAACAGTCCCTGGCGAGAGCCGTCACGGCAATCGAACCGGGCTCAACTATGGCCGCTCGGCCAAGACGTCCGCGAAATTCGGGTTACCCGCCGTTCTCGTCGTTGCCGGTAGGCCGGGCCCGATTCGCCGACCGCGAGTGGGAGGTTTCAAGATCCTGGTCCAGAATTTTTGTCAGGTCCTGAAGCTCACCCCGGATCTGGGCCAGAAGTTTCTTGGGAGAGTTGCCATCGGGTCCGGCAAACAGGTGCTTCGTCCGCAAGTTCGCACCGTTTCGGCGGAGCTGCTTGCGGGCCCCGGCGATGGTGTAGCCCTCGTCGTACAGAAGCCGCTTGATTTCGGCCACCAATTGCACGTCTTTCTCCCGAAAGATGCGTTGCCCGGAGCGGTTCTTGTTGGGGGCCAGCGGCGGGAATTCGGTCTCCCAGTATCGCAGGACGTGAGCGGGAACGTCGCAGATCTTGCAGACTTCCCCGATCTTGTAAAAGAGCTTCCCTTTTCGGGCCATCAGGATGGAGTCACACGTTGATCAGGCGTGAAGGGCGAAACGTCACGCGTCGACTTGGCCCCAGCTGCATCTGGGCTCGGGTTTGAGGATTGCGACCGCGTCGAGCCTTCAGTGAAATCACGCGGAACGACCCGAAACCGGACAACTTTACATTTTCTCCACGGAGCAACTCGGACTTGATGCAGTCGAGGATGAGCTTGACCACCTCTTTCGACTCCTGATGAGTCATGCCGCCGTGGATCTCATAGACAGTACGCGCCAGATCCGCTTTGACCATGAAATACCTGTTACGCGGGCGGTGTCACAAGCTGCGGTTCATGATAGGCACGCCCTTTTTCGGGTGTCAAGATAGCTCCTGTCTCCGCTTGCCGGAACGTTGCAGGATCCGGATCGGCGTGGCGTGAAATTCGTATTGCTCCCGAAGTCGCCGGGCCAGATGCCGCCGGGTGGGAAGATCCAGCTTTTTCGACCCCCGAGTGAAAAAGACGAAGGTGGGAGGAGCCGTCGCCACTTGACAGGCATACTTCAAGCGCGACTTCCTGCCGCTTCCCTCCGGAGCCAGAGCCGGGGCCACGTGCCGTTCCAGGTAGACGTTCAACTCGGAGGTTCCGACCCGGATCATCCGGCCCTCGCAGGCTCGGTCCACCTGCGCGAAGATCTTGGAGACGCCGCGTCCGGTCTTGGCCGACACGTAGACCAGGGGCGCGAAAACCAAGGCCCGCATCCGGTCCCGATAGGCTGCGGTCATGGCGGCCCGAGTTTCCGAATCGGACGGCATCAGGTCGGACTTGTTGACCGTAATCAGAATCGAGACGCCCGCCTCCTGAACGTACCTGCCGATGATGGTGTCGAGAGTGCCGGGGGGTTCGGAGGCATCCAGCACCAGCAGCGCCACGTCGGCCCTTTCCAGGTTCTTGCGAGCCATGATCACGCTCAACTTCTCGGCGATCTCCACCGTCTTGCTCTTTCTTCGAATTCCCGCAGTGTCGACGAATCGGTACCGTTGATCCGCCACTTGAACCAGCGTGTCCACGGCATCCCGAGTGGTTCCGGGGATGGAGGTCACAATCGAGCGTTCTTCTCCTACGATTCGGTTCAGCAGGGAGGACTTGCCCACATTGGGGCGTCCCACGATGGCGACCCGGATCTCTTCGGCTTCGGGAGCGCCCGAAACGGCTTCCGGGAATCGGCTCAGAATCTCCTCTATCAGAGGCGTCAATTGCAGATTGTGCTCGGCGGAAACCGGGAACAGATGCCTCAGGCCCAGAGCATGGAACTGGAGCGCCTCCGTCTCCATGCGGAGGGTCTCCACCTTGTTGACCACCAACAGGGGCTCACTGCCTCGTGCCCTGAGCATGGAGCACAGACTCTGGTCGAGGGGATGGAGGCCGTCTCGAACGTCCACCACCAGGAGGATGAGGTCCGCCTCCCGGATGGCGATCTCCACCTGGCGGAGAACCTGTCCGGGAATGTGTTCCCGGTCACCGGGCGTGATGCCGCCCGTGTCCATGATTTCGAAACTGCGGCCGTCCCATTCGGCCATCCCGCAGATTCGGTCCCGGGTCATTCCCGGTTGACGTTCCACCAGAGCACGGCGGGTCCGCGTCAGACGATTGAAGAGAGTGGACTTTCCGACGTTGGGCCGTCCGACGATGGCCACTCGGAACCGGCTACCCTTCATCGGCTTGCGTCTGGTATTGGCAATGACCCGCCGGTGGGGACGGCGATCAATCTACCGCCGCCGGTGCGGCAAGGTTCCAGTGGCTGAAGATCTGGCCGCCGTGGAAGCGCCCGTTCTCGATGAAGATGCGGTTCGTCATCTTCCCGGCGCAGATGGAGCCGGCCAGATAGATGCCGGCGACGTTGGTTTCCAGGGTCTCGGGATCGTGGTCGGGAATGTGGGTCTCGGGTTCGACCCGGATTCCCATCTGCCGGAGAAAACCGGAGTCGGGATGATAACCGGTCATGGCCAGGACGAAGTCGTTGTCCAGTTCCACGATTCCGCCGGGCGTCTCGACCGCGATCTTCTGCGGCCGGATCTCCACCACGCGACTGGAGAAAAGAGCAGGGATCTCTCCGTTCTTGATGCGATTCTCGATGTCGGGAAGCACCCAATATTTGATTTTGCTTCCCATGCGCTCGCCCCGGTGAATCAGCGTCACTCTCGATCCGCTTCGGAACAGCTCCAGGGCCGCCTCGGCGGCGGAGTTGTTCCCCCCGATGATGGCCACGTTCTTGCCGTAGTAGGGATGGGGGTCCGTGTAGTAGTGGCTGACCTTGGGCAGGTTCTCGCCGGGAATTCCCAGCAGGTTCGGGTTGTCGTAGTAACCCGTGGCCACCACGATCCGGCGGGTGTGATAGTGGTTCGGATTTCCCAGGCGGTCCCGGGTGTTCACCACGAAATTCCCCCGGCTTCCCTCGACCGTGAGGACCTCCTCGTAGTCCCGAATGGGGAGCTGATAGTGTTCCACGACGCGGCGATAGTACTTGAGACCGTCGATCCGCTTGGGCTTGTCAGCGGAGATGATCATGGGCACGTCGCCGATTTCCAGCAGATCGGCCGTGGTGAAGAAGGTCATGTTGACCGGATATCTGTAGATGGAGTTGACGAGGCAGCCTCGCTCCACCACCCAGAAATCCAGACCCCGTTTCCGGGCCTCGATGGCGCAGGCCAGACCTGCCGGTCCGGCGCCGACGATAATCAGATCCAGTAGTTGACTCACTTCGACTCGACTTTCTAGAATGAATTTCCTGTTTGGGGCGATTAGCTCAGCTGGTTAGAGCGCCGTCTTCACACGGCGGAGGTCACTGGTTCGAATCCGGTATCGCCCACCATCCACTCCCCGACAACCTCCGGTTCGGAAACCGGATTGTATCAGATTCGGCTTGGTCCGAGCCTAAACCCGCCGGCCGCCGGGAGGCGGACCGCCTGCACCTGCACCTTGAGCGTATCGGAGATCCCCCCGGGAGTGAGGAGGGCCTTGATTCCGAGCCGATCCTCCAATCTTTCCGCCTGCAGGATGCCCATCCTCTCCTCATCCAGCAACCGGGTCTCCAGGCCCCATTTCACCAGAAACTGGCGCTGGCTTCGGAGCGGACGGTTGGTCCAACCCAGGCGCCCGGCCGTCGCGCGAAAGACTCGAAAATTGACGTGGGAGGTCAGGTCCTGGCGGCCCAGATTGACGTAGGGGTTGGAATGGATCCGGTGGCGATGGTAGCAGAGCAGCGTACCGTCCCTCCGGTCCATGGCCTCGTATTCAGGCGCCTCGAATCCGTAATCCAGGGTCAGGACGAAACCCCTTTGGAAGCGGCGGTCCAGGTCTTCCAGGATTTCCACCATTCGCAGATTCGCCTCGTAGACGTATCCCTCCCGCCAACGGGGAAATCCGAGTCGCATGTACTCCGGAATGCGCGGATCGGAGAGTTCTCCCTCCACCTCGGCAATGGGCTCGCCCAAGCGGACGAAAATCTCCTTCAATTCCGATTGAGAGACCCGCACCCGGTGCACCGGCAACGCGTCGAACAGTTCGTTGGAGAAGACTACGCCCTGGATTCGCTCCGGCAGGCCGTCGTCTCCGATCTCCAGGCTCCGGTATCGGACGCGTGCGAAGATCCGGGGATGCCGGTTCTCCAGCCGAACCAGCACGCCCTTTCCCAGAATTCCCTCACCGGCCCCCAGCTCGATGAGGTCCAAAGGTCCATCCGCGTCCAGACAGGACAGATACCAGGCCAGAGCGTCTCCCAGGATCTGGGCGAACAAGGGGTGGGTATAGGGAGAGGTGTAGTAGTCTCCGCCGGGACCGAAGATCTTGGATCCACGCCGGTAGTAGCCGGCTTCCGGATCATAGAGGCAAAGCTCCATGAACCGGGCGAAGGTCATGGTCCGATCAGGGGACATTAACGGCGGAGCCACTGGATCAGCCAGAAGACCAGAGTCAGGACGACGCTCGCCAGCAAGCAGGTGACCAGGGGAAAGTGCAGGCTCCAGTTTTCGCGTCGAACGAAAAGGTCCCCGGGAAGTCGTCCCAGCCGCAGCGATGGAAACCAGGTCAGCAACAAGCCCACCGCCGCCAGGGCCAGGCCCAGGAAGATCAGGACTTTTCCCAGGTCTTGAAACATGGGGGTCCTAGCCAGTGAGTTCCAACGCGTTGAAGAAGTAGGCGATCTCGAAGTCTGCCGATTCGGGGCTGTCGGAGCCGTGGGCGGCGTTGCGTTCGATGTTCTGGCCGAAGTCCTTGCGGATCGTGCCCTCACCGGCTTGGGCCGGGTCGGTGGCGCCCAACAGGGCTCGCCAACGATCGATGGCGTTTTCTCCCTGGAGAACCATGACCACACAGGGCCCCTCCGACATGAAGGCCGTCAAGCTGTCGAAGAAAGGCCGGTTTCGGTGCACCCGATAGAATCCCTGTGCCAGCTCCCGGGTCAGGTGGATCATCTTCAAGCCGACCACCGTCAGATCACCGGCTTCGAGCCGCTTCACAATCGCGCCCAGGGACCCGGCCTTCACCGCGTCCGGCTTGACGATGCCCAAGGTGGACTGGCTCATGCCAGGGCTTCCTCCATGGCAGCGCCGATCTGGGCCGGACTCTCCAACACCCGAACGCCGCACCGCCGCATCGTCTCCATCTTTTCCGCCGCCGTCCCCTTGCCCTGGGAGATGATGGCGCCGGCGTGGCCCATGCGGCGGCCCGGAGGCGCCGTCTGGCCGGCGATGAAACCGACCACCGGTTTCCGGAAGTGATCCCTGATGTATTCCGCCGCCTCCTCTTCGGCGCTGCCTCCGATTTCCCCGATCAGGACCACCGCGTCCGTATCCGGATCCTTGGCGAAAGCCTCCAGGACGTCGATGAATCCGGTCCCGATGAGAGGATCGCCGCCGATTCCGATGCAGGTGCTCTGTCCGATGCCCCTGGAGGAGAGCTGGTCCACCGCCTCGTAGGTCAGCGTACCGCTTCGGGAAATACACCCGACTCTTCCGGGACGATGAATATGCCCCGGCATGATTCCGATCTTGCACTTCCCCGGAGAGATGATGCCCGGACAGTTGGGACCGATGAGGCGCGTTTTTCCGCCCCTGAGGAAGCTGCAGACCTGCAACATGTCCCGCGCCGGGATTCCCTCGGTGATGCAGACCACCAGCTCCAGATCGGCGTCGGCCGCCTCCAGAATGGCGTCGGCCGCAAACGGGGGCGGCACGAAGATCACGCTGGCGTTGGCCCCCTCCTCGGCAACGGCCTCCCGGACCGTGTTGTAGACGGGAAGGCCGTCGTGCCGGAAACCTCCCTTGCCGGGAGTGACGCCCGCGACCACCTGAGTGCCGTAGCTTCGGCACTGGGCCGCGTGAAAGCTGCCCTCACGGCCCGTGATGCCCTGAACCACGACTCGGGTTGTGGAATCGACCCAGATTGACACTCAACTATTCTCCGGGGTTTTCGCAGCCTCGCCGGTCAGGCGACAGACCTTCGCGGCTGCATCCTGCATTCCATACGCAACTTCGAAATCCAGACCCGAATCGCGGAGGATCTCCCTGCCGCGCTCGACGTTGGTGCCCTCGAGCCGCACCACCACCGGAACTCCGACACCCACCTCCCGCGCAGCCTGGACCACTCCCTCGGCCAGAGTGTCACAGCGCATGATTCCGCCGAAGATGTTGATCAGCACCAAGCGGACGCCCGGGTCGGAAATCAGGATCTCGAACGCCGTCTTCACCTGCTGAACGCTGGCGCCGCCTCCCACGTCCAGAAAGTTGGCGGGATTGCCGCCGGCCAACTTGATGATGTCCATGGTGGCCATGGCCAACCCGGCGCCGTTGACCATGCAGCCCACGTTCCCATCCAGTTTGATGTAGTTCAGGCCGGAGCGGTGGGCCAGGATCTCCAGCGGTTCCTCTTCATGATAGTCGCGGAGTTCCCTCAACTCCGGGTGCCGGTAGAGGGCGTTGTCGTCGAAATTCATCTTGGCGTCCAGAGCATAGAAATCTCCGTCACTGGTCAGCACCAGCGGGTTGATCTCCACCAATGAGGCGTCAGTCGCCGCAAAGGCTTCGGAAAGTGCTTTCATGAACCCGGCGGCCCGGCCCACGGCTTTCTTCTCCAGACCGAGACCGTAGGCCAGATTCCTTCCCTGGAAACCCTGGAGTCCCAAGGCCGGGTCCACCTGCTCCTTCAGGATCAATTCCGGTGTCTTCCGGGCCACCTCCTCGATTTCCATGCCCCCTTCGGTGCTGGCCATGAGCACCGGCCGCTCCCGGCTCCGGTCAATGACCATACCCAGGTAGAACTCGCGCCGGATATCCAGACCTTCCTCGATCAAGACCTGACGCACCCGGGTCCCCTCGGGGCCGGTCTGCGGAGTCACGAGGCAGGACCCCAGCATTTCTCGAGTGCGTCGCTCAGCCTCTTCCGGAGAGCGGACGATCTTGACGCCTCCGCCCTTGCCGCGGCCCCCGGCATGGACCTGGGCCTTGACCGCCACGACGCCTCCCAGAGACCGCGCGATCTCAAAAGCTTCGGCGGGACTTTGGGTGATCCGTCCCTGTGGAATCCTGACTCCGAACCGGCTCAGAATCTCCTTGGCTTGGAACTCGTGAATCTTCATCGCCGATATGAAACACCATACAATGGGCCCAGTTCAAGGCGCTGCCGTCGAGATGAGGAAATGGGAATCGAGAGGCGAGCCCGAATGAACAGAGCTGCAGACGGACTCTGGGAGAGTCCTTTGGCGCCCAGCCAGGGGGCTGCACGGATCCGGCCGAGTGACGTCCAATGGACCGCCTCCGGAGCTCTGGTCTGGAGGGAAGAACGTTCCGGGACAGGTGTCCTGGTGGTTCGCGACTCCCTCCGGACCCCGCCCCGTGACCTGGCCTTGGAGGGTTCTGTCCGAGCCCGGGTGGGATACGGCGGCGGCGACTTTTCGGTCTCCGGCGACGGGGTCTTTTACGTCTCGGAGGGAAGGGTCTTTCGCCACCGGCTGGACCAAGGGGGATCGGTGCCCGTTACCCCTCGGTGGGGTCAGGCGGCGGCGCCGTCCGCTGCTCCGGGCGGGCGCAGGCTGGTCTATGTCCATTCCAGCGACGGAATCGACTGCCTCGGTCTGGCGAGGACGGACGGTTCGGGCTGGCCCCTTCAACTTGCATCCGGACGCGACTTCTACATGCAGCCGGCTTGGCACCCGGACGGCCGCCGGGTCGCCTGGATCGCGTGGGATCATCCCAACATGCCTTGGGACGGGAGCGGCCTCTATCTGGGCGAGAACGGCTCCGGAGCAGCAGCCGGAGACGGACCGGAACCGACGCTGGTGGCCGGCGATCCCGCCGGCTCCGTCGCCGTTTTCCAACCCTCCTTCTCCCCGGACGGCCGCTACCTGAGCTTCGTCTCCGATCGGGAAGGCTGGTTCAATCTCTGGCTCTACGATCTCGAGAAGGAATCGCTTCGGGCGTTGGTCCTGGATACTGCGGAATACGCCGGTCCGGCTTGGATCCAGGGGCTCAGGTCCCACGCCTGGACGCCGTCGGCCGCTGCCGTCTACGCGATTCGGCTGAGTCAGGGCCGCGCAACGCTGGTGCGGGTGGACCTGGAGGAAAGGCGATCCCAACCGGTCGGCGGCGACCTCTCCGGCTACTCGGCGTTGAGCCAACTCTCAGCGGCGCCGGACGGGGACCGGGTTGCTCTCATAGGTTCCTCATCCCTGCTGCCGCCGCGGGTCCTCACCGTGTCGGCTGGTGGAGCGGTCTCGATCTGGTCCAAGGTGACTCCCGAACCGCCGGCAGCAGTCTATCTGGGCCCTCCCCGTTCCCTTTCCTGGAGCGTGGGGTCAGAGGTCGACCCGCCGCAGTCCCTGGACTGTCAAGGCTTGTACTATGGTCCCCGAAATCCCGCGTACCGGCGAACGGCTCCGCCCCCCGCGCTCATTCGGGTCCATGGTGGTCCCACCTCCCAGGCCCTGGTCGAATACCGTTTCGAAATCCCTTTTCTGACCAGCCGGGGATTCGCGGTGCTGGATCTGAACTACCGGGGCAGCTCCGGTTACGGCCGCGCCTATCGGGATGCCCTGAAGGGTCAATGGGGCGTGGCCGAGGTCGAGGATACACGGTCTGCCGCCGAATACCTGGTCTCCAGCGGGAGAGCCGACCCGGATCGCCTCGTCGTTTTGGGAGGCAGTGCCGGCGGGCTCACCGTATTGCTGTGCCTGATCCGCTATCCGGGTCTGTTCCGAGCCGGAGTCTGCCTCTACGGCGTCTCCGATCTCCTGGCTCTGGCTCAGGAAACGCACAAGTTCGAAGCGCACTACCTGGACTCTCTGGTGGGCGTCCTGCCCCGGGACGAGTCCCTCTACCGGGACCGTTCGCCGTTGGGGCGGGCCGGGTCGATCCGGGACCCGATTGCACTCTTTCAGGGCGAGGACGACGAAGTCGTTCCCCCCAGCCAATCGGACCGGATCGCCGAAGCTCTGGCGGAGCGGGGAGTCCCCCATATCTACCATCGCTTCCCCGGTGAAGGGCACGGTTGGAAGAAATCGCGGACGATCGAGGCCTACCTGGAAGCGTTGCAGGATTTCCTGGCCGAGTATGTGGGATAACAGAGAAACAGAAACCCGGAGTCGGCCCCGCTTCTTTCGCGGGACCGAGGAGCACCGGTACTCCCACCTCTTCAGTTTGGAATTTGGCGCTTGGGATTTGAAGAGTCTTCGGCCTTATAAGGCGTCGTCATTGGCGGGGAAATGTTCCTCGCGCAGACGAGGAGGGGGCCGGCGCGACGCGGGGATGTCGAGATCCTTGCTCAATCGAATGACTATTTCGGTCCCGACCGGAATCACGATGTCCCTGCCCCGGGTCACCAGAATCCCGGCCGCTCCCACTGCGGCCCCGGCGGCTGCCCCCACCGCGACCCCTTCCTTCCCGCCGCCGATCAGGCCGATCAGCGCACCGATGGCGGATGAGGCCCCCACCTTGCCGGCGTCGCGGCCCTTTTCCCCGGACCGCTCCAGCGTGCCTTCTTCATCGGGGACGCTCCTCTTGCGCGGCTCCACCAGCGAAGCCATCTGGGCATCCATGGGGACCACGCGTCCGTCTCTGAAGCGCAACTCCTTGAAGTGCAGGTTCATCCGGGCTCGGCCCCGGATACGGCCGGCCCGCACCAATTGGGAGATGGAACCACGAACCTCGGCGCCCTTGGGTATGGCCCTTCCCCTCCCTGCATCGATACTCTGAATCACGCGAGCTGAGAAAGTATCTCCGACTTTGTGGGTTCTGGTAGTGAGCGGTTCCTTCATTCGGATGCGAATCTCGGTCCCCGCCGGGACCCGGAGCTTGGATCCCGAATCCGCCGCCGGCGATCCGGTCTCGGGGCCATCCGGTTCTGAGCCCGGGCCACGCCGACGGGCGCGCGGCCGGTCAGGATAGTACCCATCGTCATATCCGGCTTCGAAACCGCGGCGATAGGCGTTTCGGTAAACGTCGGGGTCGTCTCGCTCCGGATCGAACCCTGGATCCAACCGCTGGTAGGCTCGCTTGTTGGCCATGTCGTAGTAATGTTGAGCCGCCCGATCGCTTTTTCCCAACCGGCGTCCGTCCACGTATCCACGGCCATAGGCGATCCGGGAGGTGCCGGATTCGGCTTCCTGCCCCAACCGGGTCCAGGTCCATCCCTGGGAACAGAACAGGACCAGGACCAGGAGCAGCCTTCCTGCCTGATTGCCTGAATATCGATGCACGGGTCTGCTCATTGCCGTTGTCCGGGCTGGAAATCCCCTTCGGTCGGAGAGGGAGTGGAGATCACGACGCGATCCTTGATTTCGCTCCACTCTAGCAGAAAGTTGTCCAACAGTAGATCAGTGCCGCTGGAGTGGAGGCCGCCCTCCTGATCCTGGTATTGGAAATAGTGCAGCGTGTACCCCTTTACGGCGTAGAGTCCTCCGCTGCGGTGATACGGTACGATGTTGGAAAATTCTCCCAGCCGCTCGCCGTCGTTGGAGTAGACGGACACACCGTGCAGGGATTCCTCCGGGACCGTTCTGAGCACGTTGTTGGTCAAGGGAAAGAAGATTTCTTGGCGGCGAACCCGGAACAACTGCTCCAGGGTCAGCGAACAGGCCTGGTCCTGGACCGCCTCCCGCACCCGGGTGATGACCTTGTCCACGTTCTCCCAACGTCCACGTTTCGGCTTGCCCCGGGTCTTGAGCTTGGCCGGGACCTTCAGGCTGGGGAGGATCGATTCGCAGTCCGGGCTGGCTGCGCCCGGCTCCATGCCGCCGAAAAGGACCAGACCCAGAATCATGCACCCGAATCGAAATCGGGGAATGCCGTCCGGGGTCCCCGGTTGGACGTCCATGCCTTTCTTGATGAAATCCCTGCCGAAAACGGTCACTTTGACTCCTCCCGAACCCAATCCACCATGGCCGCCACGGCGTCCGGGTCGGTGGGCGGCAAAACGCCATGGCCCAGGTTGAAGATGTGCCCCCGGCGGCCCCGGGCCTGGGCCAGCACCTCCCGGACCTTCCGCTTCAGGATCGGTCTGGGGGCCATCAGGGCAAGGGGGTCCAGATTCCCCTGGATGGCCTGACCCGAACCCAGGCGTTGCCAGACCTGCCCCAGGTCGACCCGCCAATCGACACCCAACACCGTTCCCCCCGCTTGTTGCATGTCCTCCAGCAGGGCTCCGGTTCCGACTCCGAAATGGATCATGGGGACTCGCCGATCTGTGAGCCCTTGGAACAGGGCCCGGGAAAAGGGAAGGACATACTCCCGATAATCGGCCGGACCCAGACAGCCGGCCCAACTGTCGAAGAGCTGGACCGCCTGGGCTCCCGAATCGACCTGCGCATTCAGATAGGCGGCCTGCACTTCCACCAGCTTCCCCATCAACTCCTTCCAGGCGTACGGATGGGCGTACATGAACTTCTTGGTCTCCTGGAAGTTCTTGGAGCGGCCCCCTTCGATCATGTAACTGGCGAGAGTGAAAGGCGCCCCGCAGAATCCGATCAGAGCCCGTCCAGGGTCCAACTCCCGCCGCACCAGGCGGAGTGCTTCCATGACGTGGGAAAGGTGTTGCCACGGATCCATGGTGTGCAGCGCCCGGACCGCTTCCGGACTCCGTAACGGCTCGGAGATGACGGGACCCTCTCCCGCGGCGAACCGGAAATCCAGGCCCATTCCCTTCAACGGCAGGAGGATATCCGCGAAGATGATGGCCGCATCCAGATCGAAACGCCGGATCGGCTGCAGCGTCACCTCAGCCGCCAACTCCGGGTTGCCGCAGATCTCCAGGAGCGTGTAGCGTTCCCTCAACCGCCGGTATTCTGGCAGGTAGCGCCCCGCCTGACGCATCACCCAGACGGGGGTGCAATCCACCTCCTGGAGCCGGCAGGCTCTCAGGAAGCGTCCCTCCTGCCGATCATTCCGCTCCGCCATGGATCCCCTCTCAGTCTCCGGCCCGAGTTTCTCGCTGCGTCGCTCCGGACATCCTGGAAAAACAGGAGTATACCCCGGAACCGCAAACTCCACTGGACTCCGGCCCCGTTCCCGCGCCGGACCCAGGCCGGAGCCGGTTTCGACTTCGCATTTTGCCTGATCAGGACGTTAACAAGCTGTTGGAGTCCGCCAAGAGAGGTCGGCATTGGGCCTGCCGCGCGGTTAACAGTCCGTGGTGAAAGTCCCGCGAGCACCGAGACCGTTCCTGCGCCCGCCGGACAAGGCGCGATTCGGGTGCATACCGGGAGTATGTGCCCGAATCGCAACGCCGTCCGCCGGGATGCAGGGACGGTCGAATGCCGTGATGACTTTTGCCACGGGCTGTTAAGGAGAGAAGCTGCCGCCCCGGGCGGCGACCCTGCGAATTCACGGGAGCTTCGGGAAATGCTGCTGAAAGTCCACAGTGCCTCCGTGTTGGGCATCCAGGCCGAGATCGTCGACGTGGAGGTCGACATCTCCCAGAGCATGCGGTCCCGGTACCATGTCGTCGGCTTGCCCGACACGGCGGTCAAGGAGAGCGGGGAGAGAGTGCGAGCCGCCATCTGCAATTGCGGCTTCGCCTTTCCCCGCCAAGTGACCATCATCGTCAACCTGGCACCGGCGGGCTTCAAGAAGGAAGGCAGCTGCTATGACCTGCCGATCGCATTGGGGGTCCTGGGTCTGGCTGGAAAACTGGAAGAACGGGAGCTCCGGAAGTGGCTGATTCTCGGTGAGTTGTCTCTGGATGGAAGGGTGCGTCCCGTTCGGGGTGCTCTGCCGGTGGCCCTGGGAGCCGTCAAGCGGAAGTTCAAGCGACTCCTGCTCCCTGCCGAGAACGCCCGGGAGGCGGCGGCGGTCCGGGAAATCGACGTCTACTGCGCGGCCAGCCTGCCCCAGGTTCTGGATCTCCTCAACGGCGACCGGCGCCAGGACCCCCTCAAGATCGACCCGGGCGCAGGAGCATCGGAAACGGAATCCCGATTGCCCGATTTCTCTCACGTCAAGGCGCAACAGGCGGCCAAACGGGCTTTGGAGGTGGCTTGCGGCGGGGGCCACAACCTGCTCCTGATCGGGCCTCCCGGCGCCGGCAAGACCATGCTGGCACGGCGCATCCCCTCCATCCTTCCCTCGATGGGCTTCTCCGAGTCCCTGGAGACGACCGCGGTCCACAGCGTCTGCGGACTGCTGGGCAAGAGCCGCTCCATCCTGTTGAGGCGACCCTTTCGCTCTCCCCACCACAGCATCAGCGGAGCCGGTCTGGTGGGTGGGGGATCCCCGCCTCGACCCGGCGAGATTTCCCTGGCCCACAATGGCGTCCTCTTTCTGGATGAGCTGCCCGAATTTCAGCGGCGAGTGCTGGAAACGCTTCGTCAACCCTGCGAGGCCGGAGAAATCACCATCAGCCGGGCCATCCGCAGCTTGACCTTTCCCTCCCGCTTCATGCTGGTGGCCGCCATGAACCCTTGCCCCTGCGGCTATGCCAACAGTCTTCATCGGGAATGCGTCTGTTCGCCGCTCGCGATCCACCGCTATCTGACCCGGATTTCGGGGCCTTTCCTGGATCGGATGGACATGCAGGTCGAGGTGCCGGAGGTTCCGTACCGCGACTTGGCTGCCCAGCCTTCGGGAGAGCCCTCACGGTCCATCGCCAAGCGGGTCGCCCGGGCCCGGGAGGTTCAGCAGGATCGTTTCTCGGGTACGACGATTTTCTGCAACGCTCAGATGGGCGCCGAGGAGATCCAACGGTTCTGCGCCCTGAGTCCCACGGTCAAGCGGCTGTTCGACGATGCCCTTCCCAGATTGGGATTCTCGGCTCGAGCCTATGATCGCATCCTCAAGATGGCCCGCACCATCGCCGACCTGGCAGGTTCGCCGGAACTGACGACCTCCCATGTTTCGGAGGCCATCCAGTACCGGTCCCTGGACCGGAGTTTCTGGAAAAAGACCTTCGGATGAAAAGAGCAAAGAGATTGGGAAAAACAGGCGCCGAGTCCGCTGGGCGGAAACGACCCGCCTGTCTTCACTCTCTTTTCCTCTTTTCTCTTTCCTCAGTTTCATGGAAGATCGGGTCGTTAGCCGCCGAACATCCTGGAGGACGGAGCAGATGATCGTTGCCAGTCACAACCGGTTGAACTCTCGCCGTTTCCCGGCCGGCCGCGAGTCGACGAACCTGGTGGGCGGCCCTTCGCCCATTCAGACCGCCAGCTTCTGCATGGGTTCCGTGGTCCTGGACCCGGAAGGAGGCCAGGTCCCCTGGCACAATCAGGAGCAGGAGGAGATCTACTATGTCGTGGAAGGGACGGGCGAAATGTGCCTGGGCCGGGAGCGAAAAACCATGAACTCGGGAGACATCGTCTATATTCCGCCGGGCGTTTACCATCAGCTCACCAACCTGGGCAAGAACCCCCTGACCTTCATCTACTGTTATGGTCCCGCCGGGGACGTGGCCCACTGGCGCCAGGAACTCACGGGCACCCTTCCCCGTGCCGGCCGCGAGGCGCCCGCTTTGCCGGAAGGGGCCCGATCCCAACAGGTTTGACGCTGGAACATGTCCGCAGCCTCGCCCCTCCGGATCGGCGTCATCATGAACGGAGTCACCGGCCGCATGGGGACCAATCAACATCTGCGCCGGTCCATTTTGAGTATCCGGCGGGACGGGGGATTGAAGATCCCCGGCATCGGCCGCATCCTTCCCGAGCCGGTTCTGGTGGGGCGGAATCGGGTCAAGCTGGAGCGGCTGTCCCGAGAGACCGGCGTCGAGGCCTGGACCGATCAGTTGGACCGGGCCTTGGAAGATCCGGCCAACCAGGTCTATTTCGACGCTCAGACCACCCCGCTCCGGGCCGCGGCGATGGAACGGGCTCTGAAGGCGGGCCGGCACGTTTACTGCGAGAAACCGGCCGCCTCCACCAGCGCCGAGGCCCATCGGCTCTACCGGATGGCCCAGGGGAGGGGTCTCAAGCACGGCGTGGTCCAGGACAAGCTCTGGGTGCCCGGGATCGTTCACTTGAGACGGTTGTTGCGAGACGGGTGTCTGGGCCGGATCCTTTCGGTCCGGGGAGAGTTCGGCTACTGGGTCTTCGACGGACGGGAGCCCCCCTTGCAGCGGCCGTCGTGGAACTACCGCAAGGAAGCGGGCGGCAGCATCATTCTGGACATGTTTCCCCACTGGAGGTATCTGCTGGAAAACCTCTTCGGCGGCGTGCGTGCCGTCTCCTGCCTGGGAGCCACCCACGTTCGCAGGCGTTGGAACGAAGAAGGCCGGGAGTACGCGGTCACCGCCGACGATTCGGCCTACGCGACCTTTCTACTCGAGGGAGGCGTCGTCGCGCACTTCAACAGTTCCTGGGCGGTTCGAGTGCGTCGGGACGACCTGTTCACCCTTCAAGTCGACGGAACTCTGGGATCGGCCGTCTGCGGCTTGAACGACTGTTGGGTACAACTCGCCCGGTCCACCCCCCGGGTGACCTGGAATCCGGATCTGGAGCAGTCGGCACCATGGCGGGAATCATGGTCGCCGGCCACTGGTTCCCGTCCCGAATCCGGACCGTTTCGGGCGCAGTGGGAACTGTTCCTGCGCCATGTTCTTGCCGACGAGCCGTTCCCCTGGAACCTGCTGGAGGGAGCCAAAGGGGTTCAGTTGGCCGAGTGTGCGCGGGAGTCCTGGCGGAGCCGATCCTGGGTCGATATTCCCGAGTTGCAGCCGAATTCCGGTTGACCGCACACCGGTCGAGTCGAAGCTACCGCCCGATCGATCAAGTCCAATAGAGATTTTGGGGGATGTCCACCTTCTGTCCGGAGACGATGGACTCGCCGGCCTTGATCATGGGCACGCACACGTTCATTGCCGATGGCCCGTCGCAAAGATTCTCGGATCCGTAGCGGATGGTCCTGCAGAACCCTTCCAGTTCCTTCGAATACCCCCTCAGAGCGGAGGCCGCACTCTTGCCTCCACCCGTGACCTGGGACCCGGCGGCATCCCGGACCCGGCTTTCCGAAGCCTCCAGCAGAGGAGCGTCTCCCATGGCCTGGGTCTTGAGCTCGGTCGCCGCTGCCTTCCCATGCTCCGAGAAGAGCATGGCTTCCCGCTCCCGGGTGAGGATGATGGTGCCTTCGGTGCCCATGAACTGCTCGTAGAAGTGGTCGAAGGCGTTGGTCTGTATGGACGAGAAGGTGTAAGTGACCCCTCCCGGGTACTCGTAGGTGACGTAGATGTGGTCCTCCACCTCGCGGCCGTCGTCGTAGGCGTAGATTCCGCCGGAGCCGTAGACCGCCTTGGGAAGCTTGCCGGTGAACCAGTTGACGACCTGCAGATGGTGGCTTCCCAACTCGGCGTTGAGCCCGTACGAGTATTTCCGGTAGAGTCTCCAGTTCCTCAAATGCTCCATGTCCGGGTAACCCCAGGGGGAAGGATCGAAGTCGGTTTCGGGAACCGGCCGCCTCCAGCTCTTGTTCCGGTGCCAGAGGCTGCGGACGTGGTAGACGTCTCCGATGACGCCCTCCCGGATGAGCTGGTACGCCTCCTGGTACAGGGGGTTGTAGTTGCGCTGGTGACCCACCTGAAGATGCTGGCCCGCCGAATTGGCAGCTTCGATCATGCGGCGGCAACCCTCGATGCTGTGGGCCATGGCCTTTTCGGTGAAGACGTGCTTGCCGGCGTTGAGCGCGTCGATGGCAAGCGGCTCGTGCATCCAGAGGGGAGCCGCGATCAGGACGGCTTCGATGTCACTACGTTTCAGGAGCTCGCGATGATCCGAATAGGCGACGGCGTCCGGGTCGAACCGCTCCTGGGCAATCTTGAGGGCTTTTTCCCGGTTCGGGGGAAAGATGTCGCAGACCGCCGAGATCCGCATGTGGCTGGGCGGGGCATTCTCCATCAACACTCCGCCCTGTCCCCCGATGCCGATGATGCCTGCCTTCACCGGCCACATGGAGGAGGTCTTCCAGAGCAGCGCCCCCGTGGGTGGAACCGTGGCCACGGCCTTGATGAAATTCCTGCGTCCCAGTTTTCTCTGTTCGTCGTTCAACATACCCACCTCCATGGAGATCGGGTTGGGTCGGGTGTCGCCATATTATCAATCTTGTCGGCAGTTTGTCCCGGATCGCTCCAAGCGGCAGACCTGGTTCTCCCCGGGTGCTACCTGCTGAATCGGTTGGTCTTCCAATGACGGACCAGTATGTCCAGACCGGCGATCTGACCGGTGGGGAAGGCCAGAATCAGCGATAGGGCCAAGGCCTCGATCAAAGTCTTGTTGACGTAGAGTTCGGTCCCCTCGGCGGACTGGACCACGAAGCCGTCCGACATCAGCGCCGGCGATGCCAGATAGAACAACATGAGCAGCGCGAATCCCCCCAAGGCGGACAGGCGCGTGAACAGTCCCAGCATCAACCCCAGCCCCAATATGACGAGTCCCCACTTGGTGCCGACGTCGGCCATGGCCAGTAATGAAGGATTCTCGACGATCCAATGGAAGATTCCGGAAAAAGGCCCCGTTGAGTTTTCGAGGTAGCCTCGCGAGGTCCAATTCACGGCCAGGAACTTCCCCACCCCCTGGTAGAAAAGGTGCCACCCGAGGCAGAAGCGGAGCACCAGCAGCAGAAATTTGTGGATCGGGGTGAGTTGATTGAAACGATTCACCGGAAGACCTCCAAATGATCGGCGTCCAAGCCCCAGTGATGGACCTGAACGGCCCCATCCCGGGGATCTTTGGCGACCACTACGGCCCCTATGCCCCGGCGCCGACGACAGTACGACAAAATATCTTCCAGGTCCATGACCAGGAACGCCGTGGAGAGGGCGTCCGCCTCCGCCGCCGTCGGAGCCAGGGCCGTGGCGGCCAGATTCTTCTCCACCGGATGACCGGTCCGGGGATCCAGGACATGGCCATAGTGTTTATTTCCGATCCGAAAGAACTGTTCGCCCACGCCGGAAGTGGAAAGGGCTCGATTGCGAAGCTCGACGGTGGCCAGTGGCCCGGTCCTTCCCAATGGATCCCGGATGCTGACCTTCCACCCCGGCGGCGATTCTCGTCCGGGGCCTTCCCCGAGGGCCAAAATGCTGCTGTGGCCGGCGTGGAGCAGGGCGCGGCTCGTACCTTCCTGCTTCAACAGCCGGCCGGCCCGGTCCAGCGCGTACCCCTTTCCGATCGCTCCCAGATTCAATTCCAGACCGCGGCGCCGGAAGCGAACGGTTCCGGCGGACGGGTCCAATTCCAGGAAACGGGATCCGACTTGGCTTCGAGCCTCCTCGACCGCCTCCGGATCGGGAAGGGTCCCCTGGCGCCGGGAGAATCCCCAGACCTTCCAAAGCGGACCGGCTGTCAGGTCGAAGGCTCCGCCGGTCTCGCGATAGATTCTCGTTCCCAGCCGCAGCAGCTCGAAGAGGCCGGTCTCGGCAGGGATCGGTCGCTCGAAGGCGTAGCGATTCAGGTGGGCAATCTCGCTGTCGTCTCGAAAGACGGTCATCTGGCCTTCGAGCTCCTGGATCAGATCCAGGGCCCGGTGGAGCGTCATGATTCGAGACCGGTGCCGGGTCGACACCAAGATCTCGAAGCGGCAGGCCATGGCCGGCCGGCCCGCCCGGATCAGCTTATCCGGGACGGCCTCGAGGTCCGCAGGGACGCGGGGCAGGGCGGCGGCGGCCAGTGCCGCCATGCGTTCGGGATGAAGCAGGTCTCTCCGGCGGGTTCCGGGAGTCGCCATATTCCGGTTTCCTCGAACTCAGAGGGATGGTGTTCCCGCTGGGGTCCCTGGCAAGGTAACCGGAAATTCAAGGCGAGATCAAGGAGCGGGGTTCCCGGTCCCGGGGCCGGTGCCTCCGAAGGAACCAATATTCTCCGTCGGGCCGATTCGGCTGGGCTGACGGGCTGCAATACTCCCCTCGTGTCGTAGTAGACTGGGGTCGGAAACAGGCCATCGCTCGGCGGGAGGAGAAATCGCTCATGCTAATGGAACACTTGACCCGAAGAGATTGGATGCACTTGTCCCTGGGCATTGCCGGAGCCGGCCTGGCCGCCGGCTTTTCGGGCTGTTCCTCGCCGCCGGCGGACTCCCCGGAACAGCCCGAACCGGATCGCAGCTACGGGAACTACGAAATGGGGTTCCAGAGCTACTCGCTCAGGCATTTCGTCCCCACCGACGACTTTCTCGGGCAGGCGAAACGGTTGAATCTACCTTTCGTGGAGCTTTGGAGAGGCCACCTGCCGCAGGACGGCGGCGAGGAAGAGATCGTCCGATTTGGAGATCGACTGCGGGAAGCGGGAATCACCGTGAACGCATTCGGGGTGGAACGCTTCACCGATGAACACGAGCAGAACCAGGCTGTCTTTCGCCTGGCCCGGGAATCTTGGGGTGCGTGTCCTCAGCGCGAATCCTTCGAAAAGGGCCTTCAACAGCCTGGAAAAATTGGTGGACCAATACGATATCCGGATCGCCATCCACAACCACGGTCCCGAGGATGAGCGCTGGCGGCGGCCCGAGTGGATCATGGAAGCGGTGGGCGCCCTCGACCCGCGAATCGGCGCTTGTGCCGACCTGGGGCATTACATCCGCGCCGGAGTCGATCCGGTGACGGCTCTGGAGACCCTTGGGAGCCGGGTCCTGGGAGTGCACCTCAAGGACTTCGACGCCGAAGAGAATGACGTGATCCTGGGTCAGGGCAAGCTGGATGTGGTCAAGACCTTCGAGACCTTTCAGAGTCTGGGGTTTTTGGGTCCCGTTTCGCTGGAGTTCGAAGGGGACAAGGAAGATCCGGTCCCGGCCATGGTCCAATGCCTGGATATCGTCGCGCAGGCCATTTCCGGCTCCAACTCCGCTTAGGCGATTCGCGCGGCGGTCTGTTAAACTGGAGTCCTGACTTGGGAAGCTTGGGCCGCTAGCTCAATCAGGCAGAGCAACTGACTCTTAATCAGTAGGTTCGGGGTTCGATTCCCTGGCGGCTCACCAGTTTTCCAACTGCGAACTCTTGTGGCTCCCTGGCTGTGCACCGGCTGTTCATCTCAGTAGCAGCTTCAAGGGTCGACTCATGCGTCAACCAAATACGACTCTGACACGGCGTGACCTGCTCGGAACCGCCGCCCCCGCCCTGTTGGCGCTCACTGCTTTGCCTCGGCCCGCGGTGGCGGGTGCTCGAGGCAAACTGCCCCCGGTACGTGCCATCACGCACGGTCCCAAACATCACTGGTTCGGGTACTACGACAAGCTGGAGTTCGACCCCACCGGCCGCTTCGTGCTGGGAATGGAAGTCGACTTTGAACACCGCTCGCCGACACCCGGCGACGTGATCAGGATCGGGATGGTCGACCTTCAGGACGGCGACCAGTGGATCCAACTGGGAGAGAGCCGCGCCTGGTGTTGGCAGCAGGGCTGCATGCTCCAATGGCGGCCCGGCTCCAAGACCGAAGTCCTCTGGAACGATCGCCAGCAAGACCGCTTCGTGTGCCGCATCCTGGACATCGAGACGCGGCAACAGCGAACCATCCCCCATCCGGTCTATACGGTCAGCCCCGACGGGGGATGGGCGGTGGCGCCCGACTATCGCCGCGTCAGCGACATGCGGCCGGCCTACGGCTATCCTGGATTGGAGGACCCCTACCGCAGCGTGGGGGCGCCCGAAGCTTCGGGTATCTTCCGCGTCGACCTGGAGAGCGGACGCCAGGAGTTGCTGATCTCGGTCGAACAAGTCGTCGAGATTCCGATGCCGGGCGTGGAATTGGCCAAAGCCAAGAGCTACTTCAACCACCTGTTGATCAGTCCCGACGGCGCCCGTTTCATTTTTCTTCATCGCTGGGGATTTCCCAAGTTCACCGGCGCCACGCGAATGTTCACCGCCAGCCACGACGGCTCGGACCTCCGTGTCGTCGATGCCTCCGGTCTGACTTCGCACTTCATCTGGAGGGACCCGGAATCGATTCTCGCCTGGACCCGGCCCGAAACCAGACCGTGGGGGTTCTATCTATTTGAAGACGCGATCGGGGGGGCAGTCGAGAGGGTCGGAGAGGGTGTCATGACCGAAAACGGTCACTGTACCTATCTGCCGGGAGGCGAGTGGATCCTGAACGACACCTATCCGGACGAGCACCGGAAGCAGCATGTGTATCTTTACCACGTGGCCACGGGCAGGCGGGTCCCGCTGGGACGGTTCTTCTCGCCGCCGGAGTACACCCGCGAAGCGCGAGTGGATACGCATCCACGTTTCGGCCCCGACGGCCGCAACGTTGTCATCGATTCGCCGCACACCGGCGAGGGCCGGCAGATGCACCTGATCGACATCAGCGAGATCAGCGGTGCCTAGCCCGTATTTTGCAGCGGTCGGATCTTCATTCTTCGCCCGCTTCAGCCTGGGCGAACCGAGCAACTTCCTCTTCCATCAACTCGGCCAGTTCGACCCAGTTGCGGCTGTAGAAAGCCGAGTGCTGCAGTTCCAGGTACAGGCTCAGGATTCGATCCAGCGCCCGGGCCTTCTGTTCCAGAAGCTCTCTCTCCCGATCGGCGGCCACGGAGAGACTATAGCGTAGGGGCTCCCCTTGCGGGTGCCCTCTCCTTATTTCGCCATCGGCGCGGCGTTTGCCGAGGGCTGTTAGAATGTGTGCCGCCTCGACAGCCCGTGGTGAAAGGGGTAGCGGCGCGGGATCATGAACGTCCGTACGGAACTGGAAGAGATCAGCCCGGTCAAGAAGAAGTTACGGGTCGAAGTGCCGGTCGAGACGGTGCTCGCCGAGTTCAACCGGGTTGCCGCGACCTATAGAAGGCACTCCAGGATTGCCGGGTTCCGCCCCGGTAAGGCCCCGGTGGCGCTGGTCAAACGGCGTTATCGGAAGGACATTCGCCAGGATGTCCTGCGAAAGTTGATCCCCGAGTCTTACGACCAGTCCGTCCGGGAACGGAAAATCCGACCCCTCGGCCAGTTGCAACTGGAAGAGGTGGCCCTCAATGAAGGGGAGCCTCTGGTGTACGAGGCCTTGCTGGAGACCCTGCCCGAGTTCGAGATTCCGGAATACAAGGGACTGGAAGTCCGATTGGAGAAGAAGCCTCCGGACGAGGAATCGGTGAGCCAGGAGTTGGAGCGGCTTCGGGGTCGCCATGCGCCCCTGATTTCGATTCCGGATCGGGAAGCAGCCCGCGATGGGGACTACGCTGTGGTGGACCTGGTCGGCAAGTACGTTCCCGACGGAGACGAGGCCATCCGGCAGGAGAACACGACCATCCGGGTGGGAGACGAGCGCACCCAGCGAGATTTCAATCAGGCCCTGCTGGGCATGGAAGTCGGCGAAGAGAAGACCTTCGTGGTGGACTATCCCCAAGACTATCCGGAGGAGAAGCTGGCCGGCCGCCGCGTCCGCTTCAACCTGCAGCTGAACGACATCAAAGTCAAGGACCTTCCGGACCTGAACGATGAGTTCGCCAAAGACCTGGGAGATTTCGACGACCTGGATCAACTCAGGGAGCAGATTCGGCAAGGGCTCTCAAGCCAATGGCAACAGGCCCGGGATTCCAGCATCAGGCGCCAACTGATCCAGAAGCTTTCCGAGGCCAGCCGCTTTCAGCTGCCGGAAATCCTGGTGGAAGACCGGATCGACACCAAAATTCGCGATGTCGCCTACAATTTGGCTCGGCAGGGAGTGGATCCCAGCAAGGCGAACCTGGACTGGAATCGCATTCGGGACGATCTTCGCCAGGATGCCGAGCAGGAGACCCGGGCGGCGTTGGTCCTTTCAGAGATCGCGGAGAATGAGAATCTGGAGGTCAAGCCGGCGGAGCTGGAGGCGGAACTTCGTCAGACGGCGGATGCCCTGAATCAGCCGCTGGAGAAGATTCGGCAGAAGTTTCACGACGAAGAATCGAGAATGGATCTGGAAGCTCGCATCCTTCGCCGCAAGGCGCTGGAGTTGCTGGTGGAGCAAGCGGTGGTTCGAGAGGACTGATGGCGTGCAGAGCGCGCGCTGGGGAGCGTCCCCTCCGGGGAGCTTCGGACGAATGTCATGACGGGTTTTTACACGAGGCGACATGAGTCTCCCCGGCGACGGGTAGCGAAAAGAGGAGTTCCAGGATGCCTTTGATCCCCATGGTGGTCGAGCAGAGCAATCGTGGCGAGCGCGCCTACGACATCTATTCCCGTCTCTTGAAGGACAACATCATCTTCGTCGGCACGCCCATCGATGACAATGTGGCCAACCTGGTCACCGCTCAACTACTCTTCCTGGAAGCCGAGGGACCGGACAAGGACATTTCCCTGTACATCAATTCCCCGGGAGGCTCCATTACCGCAGGTCTGGCCATTTACGACACCATGCAGTTCGTCAAGAACGATGTGACCACCATTTGCATCGGGCAGGCTGCGTCGATGGCGGCGTTGTTGCTGGCCGCCGGCGCCCCGGGAAAACGGTTCGCTCTGCCCCACAGCCGGATCCTCATCCACCAGCCCACCATGTCGGGACTCTCGGGGCAGGCGACCGACATCGATATCCATGCCCGGGAGATCCTGAGAATGCGGGATACGACCAACCGGATCCTGGCCAGGCACACCAAGCAGACCTTGCGCCGGATCGCCAAGGACGTGGACCGGGATTTCATCATGGCGACTCCGGAAGCCAAGGAGTATGGTATTATCGACATGGCCATCGAGAAGCACACTTGACGGACTCGGTCATCCCAGACAGCCTCGACAACAGCTCGCCGGATCCCACCTCTCTGGTCGGTGCTCCGGGGTGCTCGTGGTCAACAGGGGAGTTCAAGTGAAGAAGGATGTGGAAGACATTTTCCAGTGCTCTTTCTGCAACAAGAGCCAAAAACACGTCAAGAAGCTGATCGCGGGTCCGTCAGTTTTCATTTGCGACGAATGTGTCGACATCTGCAACGAGATCATCGCCGATGAACTGACCGCAGAGGCGGCATCGATCAAGGAGACCCTGCCCAAGCCGGTCGAGATCAAGGACTTCCTCGACCAGTATGTCGTGGGCCAGGAGATCCCCAAGAAGAAATTGGCCGTGGCCGTCTACAATCACTACAAACGGATCAAGTTGGGCAGACGGCGCCGCCAGAACGTCGAACTCTCGAAAAGCAACGTTCTGCTCATCGGCCCCACCGGCACCGGCAAGACGCTCCTGGCGCAGACGCTGGCCCGTATGCTCTCGGTTCCCTTTGCCATAGTCGATGCCACCACCCTGACCGAGGCCGGCTACGTGGGGGAGGACGTGGAGAACATCCTGCTTCGATTGCTGCAGTCCGCGGGGGGAGACCGGGAACGCTGTATGCAGGGGATCATCTACATCGACGAGATCGACAAGATCTCCCGCAAGGACGAAAACCCGTCCATTACGCGGGACGTGTCGGGCGAGGGAGTCCAACAGGCGCTGCTCAAGATATTGGAAGGGACCGTGGCCAACGTTCCTCCTCAGGGAGGCCGCAAACACCCTCATCAGGAATTCGTTCAGGTGGACACCACCAACATTCTGTTCCTGTGTGGAGGGGCCTTCGTCGGTCTCGAGAAGTTGATTCGAAATCGTCTGGGCCGGAGCGGCATGGGATTTCGATCCTCGCTCGGTGACAATCGATGGAAGCAGGAAAGCACTTCTGAAGTCCTGGGCCAGACTCTGCCTGAGGACCTGATCAAATTCGGCCTGATTCCCGAGTTCGTGGGACGTCTCCCCATCGTCTGCACGCTGCACGATTTGGACCGCGACGCATTGGTAGAGATCCTGACCCGGCCCAGCAACGCCCTGGTCAAGCAATATCAGAGGATGTTCGAGTTCGAGGGCGTCTCGCTGAGGTTCACCGAGGGCTCCCTGCTGGCCATTGCGGATCTGGCTTTGAAGAGTAAGATCGGAGCGCGCGGCTTGCGGTTGGTGGTAGAGGATCTTATGTTGGACCTCATGTACGAACTCCCCTCCAACCAGACGATGGACGAGTTGGTGGTGACCAAGAAAATGGTGGAGAACCGCGAAATTGTGTTTCAGGTTCTCGAGAAGGCGGGATGATGGTTCTGAAGGGGGTTCCTGCTGCCGGTCCGGCCGGCTTCGACACGGTCGTTGAAACGAATCCTGGTGGGCTGCATCTTACAGTGAGAAGCGCTCGTACTATTTAGCTTACGACAGAACACGAGTATGCCGGACATCCAAGACAAGCGGACCGCGAGTTATCCCATGGTCCCCATTCGCGATGTCGTCGTCTTCCCGGCGATGATGGTCCCCTTCGTGATTGGGCGAGATTCCTCGGTGAAGGCGTTGGAAGTGGCGTTGAAGGCGGACAAGAAGATCTACCTGGCCACCCAGAAGGACGCGTCGCAGGATAGTCCGTCCTCCGCGGACATCTACGAGGTCGGAACCGTTTCCAACATCGTCCAGAGCCTCAAGCTTCCGGACGGAAACATCAAAGTCCTGGTCGAGGGGGTCCAGCGCGCTCGAACCGTTCGTGTGACCGGTGCTGCGGGCTATTTTCGGGCCGAGGTCGAAGTGGAGCCGGTTCCGGTGGTCTCCCGGGCCAAGATGAGTCTGCTCACAAAACGCCTGAACCTGCTGTTCGAGGAATTCGCCAAGCTGAATCCCAACATCAGCTACGAGACCATCGTGCAGTCGACTCGCAAAACCACACCCGAGCGGCTCGCGGATACGGTCGCAGCCAACCTTCCCATCGTGGTCGAGGACAAGCAGGTCCTGCTGGAGATCGTGGACCCCGCGGAACGGATGACGAAGATCTGCGAGTCCATCGAGATCGAGATCGAGAAGATCAAGATGGACCGGTCGGTTCAGGGGCGGGTGCGCCGCCAGATGGAGAAGGCTCAGCGGGAGTACTACCTGAACGAGAAGGTCAAGGCCATTCAGGAGGAGTTGGGGCGCGGGGACAAAGACGAACTGGAGGAACTGAAGCAGAAAATCGAAGCCGCCTCCATGCCCAAGGACGCCAAAGAGAAGGCGATGAATGAGATTCGGCGGCTTCAGCACATGCCACCCATGAGCGCCGAGAGCACGGTCAGCCGGACCTATGTGGAGTGGCTCGTCGCCATGCCTTGGAAGAAGCGGAGCCGTGAGATCCGCGAAATCGCTCGGGCCGAGAAAGTGCTTGAAGCGGACCATTACGGTCTGGACAAGGTCAAGCAACGGATTTTGGAGTATCTGGCCGTCAGGCAGCTTACCCGGAAGAGATCCAATGGGTCGATACTCTGCTTCATCGGCCCGCCGGGCGTCGGAAAGACCTCGCTGGGACAGTCCATCGCACGAGCGACGGGAAGAAAGTTCGTCCGTCTCTCACTGGGCGGAGTCCGTGACGAAGCGGAGATTCGCGGGCACCGGCGAACCTACATCGGAGCTCTTCCCGGGCAGATCATCCAGATGATGAAAAAGGCGGGGACCCGGAATCCCCTGCTCCTTCTGGACGAGATCGACAAGATGAGCATGGACTTCCGGGGCGACCCGTCGGCGGCCCTCATGGAGGTCCTGGACCCGGAGCACAACAACAGCTTCGTGGACCACTATCTGGATACGGAATACGACCTCTCCGATGTCGTCTTCATCTGCACCGGCAACGTTCGTCACAGCATTCCGAGACCGTTGCAGGATCGTATGGAGATCATCGATATCTCCGGCTACACGGAGTATGAGAAGCTCAAGATCGGCCGGCAGTTCCTGTTGCCCAAGCAGCTGGATCGGAACGGCTTGAAAAGGAAGCCGCTCCGATTTGAAGACGACGCGATCCTGGAACTCATTCGCTACTACACGCGCGAATCCGGAGTCCGCAACCTGGAGCGGGAGATCGGAAGCATCTGCCGGAAGGTGGCGCACAAGCTGGTTCGATCCCGGAAGAAGATCAAACTCGAGGACCAGGTCTTCGACATTTCTCCCGGCAAGATCCAGGATTATCTTGGTCCTCACAAGTTCCGGAACCAAATGGCGGCGGAAACGAATGAGGTCGGTCTGGCCACCGGTCTCGCCTGGACCGAAGCGGGTGGCGAGGTGCTCCTGACCGAGGCCACCACCATGAAAGGGAAGGGCGATCTGCTCTTGACCGGAAAGCTGGGCGAGGTCATGCAGGAATCGGCGAAAGCGGCTCTTTCCTTCATTCGTTCCCGAAGTTCGGAATTCAGTTTGCTCAAGGATTTTCACAAGATTCTGGACATGCATGTCCATGTGCCGGAAGGCGCCATCCCCAAGGACGGCCCCTCGGCCGGCATCACCATGGCCACCACCATTGTCTCGGCCTTGACGGGAATCGCGGTACGCCGTGACGTGGCCATGACCGGGGAGATCACCCTTCGCGGCAAGGTCCTTCCCATCGGCGGCGTCAAGGAGAAGATCCTGGCGGCTCACCGGGCCGGGATCGGCACCGTCATTCTGGCCAAAGACAACGAAAAGGATCTGAAAGAGATCCCTGACTCTGTTCTGGAGAAAGTCAAGATTGTCCTCGTCGACACCATGGACGAGGTTCTCGACATCGCACTCGAAAAGCCCATCAAGAGAAAGAGCCGGCAACAGCGGGACGAATACATGAACGACCCGCAGCCGCCTCAATTGGAGGGAGGAGAACAAGCCGGCGTCCATTGAGGGGACGGTGCTTGTTCCATCGAATCCATCCGGAAGACAACCATCAGGCTTGGTGATTCAAATCTCTGAGGTGTGATCACCCTCCGAGGCTCCCGGCCGTCCCGCCACAGATGGCTGGTGTGAAAGATCCCGTGGCGACCTATTTGAAAGGCCATTGAAGAATGTCTGAAGCAAGCACATCCAACTTCCGGGAAACCGGCAAGCCCCTAAATATTCAGGAATTGAAGGAGCTGAACATCAGCGCGTTAAATCTGATCGCCAAACGCCTGGACATTTCCGGAGCCGCGGGCATGCGGAAGCAGGAGTTGATCTTCCAGATCCTCAAGGCCCAGACGGAACGCAGCGGCCTCATTTTCTCGGAGGGGGTTCTGGAAACGCTTCCCGACGGATTCGGGTTTCTGCGAGCTCCCGAGTACAACTATCTGCCCGGCCCCGACGATATCTACGTCTCCCCCTCCCAGATCCGCCGGTTCGATCTTCGCACCGGCGATACCGTGTCCGGGCAGGTCCGGCCTCCCAAAGAGGGAGAACGCTACTTCGCCCTGATCAAGGTGGAAGCCATCAATTTCGAGCACCCGGACGTTGCGCGCGATCGCACCTTTTTCGAGAACCTGACCCCGATCTACCCGGACGAGCGCGTCCATCAAGAGACGAACCAGAATAATCTGACGGGTCGAGTCATGGATCTGCTCACGCCCATCGGAAAAGGCCAGCGGGGACTGATCGTTTCTCCGCCCAGGGCGGGAAAGACCATGATCCTGCAGAGCATCGCCCACTCCATTGCCCAGAACCACCATGAGGTCATTCTGATCGTCCTTCTCATCGACGAGCGTCCGGAAGAAGTGACCGACATGCAGCGCTCGGTTCGAGGCGAGGTGATCAGCTCCACCTTCGACGAGCCCGCCTCCCGCCATATCCAAGTTGCCGAAATGGTCCTGGAAAAAGCCAAACGGCTGGTGGAGCACGGCAAGGACGTGGTGATTCTTCTGGATTCCATCACGCGTCTGGCCCGGGCCTACAATTCCGTGGTCCCGCCCTCCGGAAAGGTCCTGTCGGGTGGCGTGGACTCCAACGCGCTGCAGCGGCCCAAGCGTTTCTTCGGAGCAGCCAGGAACATCGAGGAAGGCGGCAGCCTCACCATCATCGCCACCGCCTTGATCGACACCGGCAGCCGCATGGACGACGTCATCTTCGAGGAGTTCAAGGGAACCGGAAACATGGAGCTGGGATTGGATCGGCGTCTGGTCGACAAGCGGATCTTCCCGTCCATAGACATCAACCGTTCCGGCACCCGCAAGGAAGAGCTCCTGCTCAAGCCGACCGATCTCAATCGGATCTGGATCCTGCGCAAGGTCCTGAATCCCCTCTCCGTCACCGAGTCCATGGAGCTCCTGCTGGACAAGCTGAGCAAGACCCGAGACAACGCCACCTTCCTCCGCTCCATGTCGGGGGGGTAGGGGCGCCCCTACCAAAGATTCTTCGTCCATTTGCACAAGAATTTGAGGGGTTGGAACAAATCCGGTTTGACTTCCGAACACCAGCTCTGTATTTTCTGAAAAGGCAATTTGGACATGGCGATTTTCAGTTTCTTCCGATACGGTTGGCGCGTCTAGCACAGATCGTTATCGGAGGACTGTCCATCGTCAAAGGGCCAAGATAGAGATCAAGAAAGGCCGTGGAGATAGTTCTCCACGGCCTTTCTTTTTGTGGACGAAGTTTCTGAACCATGCTTTACACCAAGGCCTTTTTGGCCGATCTGCTGAACCCGGTCACCGCGTTTCTCAGCTTGGGTTCCTGTGCCCGGAGAGGGTTCCTCCTGGAGTCGGTCGAGGGAGGGGAGAACATCGGGCGGTATTCCTTCCTGGGAGTGGACCCCTACCAGGTCTTCGAAGGACAGTTCGAGGGTTTCCGCCATCAGTTTCCTCCGCTGAGGGAGCCGGCCGATCCGGACCTGCCTCCCTTCACCGGGGGCGCCATCGGGATCTTTGCCTACGAAATGGTCCGGGAGCTGGAGCGTCTTCCCAATCTGATCCGGCAGGACGGGCACCTCTCAGCCGCCACCACGGTGCTCATGGATTTCTACGCCACGGTCGTGGCTTTCGACCACGTCAAACACCAGATCATCATCATGTCCCACGAGAGCCGGGACCGGGTCCGGGAGATGGAATGCCGGCTTCGAAGCGCACCGCAGGCCCCTGCTCTCATCGATCCCGACCAGGCGCTCCCTGCGCTCGGCTGCGTCGGCTCCAGCTTTCGGAAAGAGGACTTCTGCGCCGCGGTGGAGACCTCCAAGGAGTACATTCGGGCCGGAGACATCTTCCAGGTGGTCCTGTCCCAGCGCTTCGAGGCGGACTATCCGGGAGACCCCTTCAACGTCTACCGGGCCCTTCGCTACGTCAACCCGTCACCCTATCTCTTCTATCTCAGGATGGGAGACCTGCATCTGGCCGGATCCTCCCCCGAGATGCTGGTCCGGGTTCAGGGAAGAGATCTGGAGTACCGTCCCATTGCCGGCACCCGTCGCCGAGGCCGAAATCCCGAGGAGGAGAAGTTCTTCGAAGAGGAGCTGCTGGGGGACGAGAAGGAACGGGCGGAGCATTTGATGCTGGTGGATCTGGGCCGGAACGATCTGGGGCGGGTCAGCACTTACGGATCCGTCCACGTCTCCGATCTGATGTTCCTGGAGAAGTACTCGCACGTGATGCACATCACCAGTTCGCTCCGGGGCCGGCTGCGCCCCGAGCTGGACCGCTTCGACGCTCTGGCCGCCTGCTTTCCCGCGGGAACCGTGACCGGAGCTCCCAAGGTCAGGGCCATGGAGATCATCGAGGAGCTGGAGCCGTGCCGGCGAGGCGTCTACGCCGGAGCCGTCGGCTATCTGGACTTCTCGGGCAATCTGGACTCCTGCATCGGCATCAGAACCATCGCCATCAAGAACGGAAAGGCATATCTTCAGGCGGGAGCGGGCATCGTCGCCGATTCGGTCCCGGAACTCGAGCACAAGGAATGCCGCAACAAGGCGCGGGCCCTGTTTCGGGCCCTGGAACTGGCCTCGGCGCTGGAACCGCGAGAGCCCGCCCACTCTCCAGGTGTCCAATCATGAACGTCATCATGATCGACAATTACGACAGCTTTACCTACAACCTGGTCCAGTACCTGGGGGAGTTGGGGTGCGACCTCGAGGTCTACCGCAACGACCAGATTACGACGGGCGAGATTCTGGGCCGGGCGCCCCAGAGGCTGGTGATCTCACCGGGGCCGGGAACGCCTGAAGACGCCGGAATCTCCATCGAGGCGATCCGCCGGCTGGCGGGCCGAGTGCCGGTTCTGGGAGTCTGCCTCGGCCATCAGGCCATCGCCTCGGCCTATGGAGGCCTGGTGATCCGGGCGCCCGAGCTGATGCACGGGAAGACCTCCAGAATCCATCACCAGGGGGACTCAATCCTCTGCGGGATACCCAATCCCTTCGAAGCCACTCGCTATCATTCCCTGGTGGTCAGCAAAGACCATCTTCCCGAATGCCTGGTCGTGAACGCCTGGACCGACAACGGGCTGATCATGGGATTGCGGCATCGGGAACATGATATCTTCGGCGTTCAATTCCATCCCGAATCGGTGCTGACCGACCCGGGCAAGGCCATCCTGGAGAACTTCCTATGTTGCAGGAGCTGACCAGAGAGTTGGAGGCGTCCCGAGACCTCCCGCAGAAGTCGGCCGCCCGGGCCCTGGAGCTGATCCTGGCGGAGGGTACGCCGGACCGGGAGATCATGGCCTTCCTGAGTGCGTTGTATTCCAAGGGAGAGACTCCCTCGGAGATTGCCGGCTTCGCGCGGATCATGAGGCGCCACGCCGTGAGCCTGCGGTGCCGTCACCGCAGATTCATCGACACGGCCGGAACCGGAGGCGGAGCGGACACATTCAACGTCTCCACCGCCGCGGCCTTCGTCATCGCCGGCGCCGGGCTTCCGGTGGCCAAGCACGCAACCGGGCAGCCACTTCCCGGAGCGGCAGCGCAGACGTCCTCCAGGCTCTGGGAGTCCAGGTCGCCCGCTCGGCCGAGGTCGCCCGGAAGAGCCTGGACGAACTGGGGATCGCCTTTCTCTTCGCGCCGCTGTTCCATCCCGCCATGAAGAGGGTCGTCCGGATCCGGCGGCAGTTGCCGCATCGCACCATCTTCAACCTTTTGGGCCCCCTCACGAATCCCGCAGGTGCTCCGTACCAGATCATCGGCGTCTACTCGCGGGAACTGACGCGAAAACTGGGGCAGGCCCTGGCCGCTCTGGGCTGCAGGCGGGCCTGGGTGGTCCACAGCCGCGACGGGCTGGACGAGCTCTCGACGGCGGCTCCCAGTTGGGTGACCGAAGTGGAGGAGGACCGGGACCGCAACTTCGAGTTCGACCCGGCCCCCCATGCGTTCGCTGCTTGGGACCCGGAGGCCGTCTCCGGAGGCAGCCCGGAAGACAATGGCCGGCTGGTCCGGGCAATTCTGGAGGGGAGACAGCACGGTTCCCCACGGGATCTGGTGGTCTTGAACGCAGCGGCGGCCCTTCATCTGGCGGGAGAGCCGGACTTTCGGGTGGCCTTGGATCGCGCGGCCGAATCCATCGACTCGGGAAGCGCAGTCCGGAAGCTGGATCAGCTGATCGAGGCTTATGCTGGATAGGATCCTGGTCAGGAAGAAACAGGATTTGGAGGAGGCCCGGGCCCGGGTTCCCCTGGGCGAACTGCTGGACGCCGATCCCGGCCGGCCGGCCCCCTCCTTCGAAGCGGCGCTGACTCGTCCCCGGATCAACGTCATCGCCGAGATCAAGTATCACAGCCCCAGCCGCGGAGCTTTCTGCTGCCGGCTTCCTCCCCGGGAGATCGCCCGGCTCTATCTGGACAACGGGGCGGCGGCCGTCTCGGTCCTGACCGAAGAGCATTTCTTCCACGGCGACCTCCAGTTCATCCGCACCCTCTGGGAGCAGGAGACGAAGCTTCCCCTGTTGCGGAAAGACTTCATCTTCGATGCCTATCAACTGGCGGAGGCCCGGGCCCACGGCGCGTCCGCCTATCTTCTGATCGTCGCCTGCCTCTCTCCGGGACGGCTCCAGGAACTGATTCGGGGCGGTCAGGACTTTCAGCTCGACGCTCTGGTGGAAGTCCACGATGCCTTCGAGCTGGAGACGGCCGTGGAGAGTGGAGCCCGCATCATAGGGGTCAACAACCGGGACCTGAGAACCTTTCATGTGGACCTGGACACGTCCTTCAAACTGGCCAGGCTGCTGGAGGGTGAGACCGGGTTCGTACTGGTGTCCGAGTCGGAATCCGGGAGCATCTCCAGTTGGTCGAGTTGCGCGACGCCGGCTTCGATGCCTTTCTGGTCGGCTCTCTGCTGATGGACTCCTCCGACCCCGGGGCCGGATTGAGGAAATTGCTGCAATCCGACGCTTCCGAAAACCGGGAGGAAGAGCTGCACCGGAGCCTCCGAAGATGATCATCAAGGTCTGTGGAATCACCCGCCGCCGGACGCGCTGGATTCGGTCCGATACGGGGCCAATGCCCTGGGCTTCAACTTCTATCCCCCCAGCCCCCGCTACCTGCAGCCGAACGGGCTCAAGCCCTGGCCGGCGAGCTTCCGCCGGAGATTCTTCCGGTGCCATTGCGGTGGCGCGGCCCGGCGAGGACTCGTGGATACGGCTGCCCTTCGACGTCATCCAGTTGCACGGAGTCGAGGACCCCTGCCAGATCCCGTATACGGACAAGCGCGTCTGGGTCGCCACCAGCCCCTCCGGCGCCCGGCGCTTTCCCGAGCATGAAGTCATCATCGACACTTCCTGGGGCACCGGAACGCTCGCCGACTGGAGCGCTCTGGAATCGTTGAAACCGCCGTTTCTTCTCTCCGGCGGACTGACGCCTCAGAATCTGGGTGAAGCCTTGGAGCGACTCGATCCCCTGGCAGCCCCTGGCGAAAGTCGTCACGGACTGCTGGGTGTGGACGTCTGTTCCGGTGTGGAGAGTTCTCCAGGACTCAAGGACCGGGACAAATTGAGGGCCTTCCTGGCGGTGGCTCAAGAGCACGCCGCCAAATTTGGAGACGACGACAAATGAAACTGCAGAACACCATACCGTTGACGGATACGGGGCCCGACGCCGGAGGACACTTCGGCGCCTACGGCGGCAAGTTCGTGCCTGAGACCCTCATGTCCCCCCTGGAGGAGCTGGATCGGGCCTACGAGGAAGCCAGAGCCGATCCTGCGTTCGTCCGGGAGCTGGAACGGCTGAACAGCCACTACGTGGGCCGGCCCCACGCCCCTGACGCTGGCGCCGCGCCTTTCGCAACGGGTGGGCGCCCGCGTCTACCTGAAGCGGGAGGACCTCTGCCACACCGGCGCTCACAAGATCAACAACGCCTTGGGACAGGCTCTGCTGGCCCAGCGCATGGGGAAGAGCCGCATCATCGCCGAGACCGGCGCCGGCCAGCATGGCGTGGCCACGGCCACCGTCTGCGCCCTGATGGGGATGGAATGTGAGATCTACATGGGCACCGAAGACATGCGCCGGCAGGCGCTCAACGTCTTTCGGATGGAGCTGCTGGGCGCCAAGGTCACGCCGGTGGACGCCGGGAGCCGGACCCTGAAGGATGCCATCAACGAGGCCATGCGCGATTGGGTCACCCAGGTGGAGAACACCCACTATCTCCTGGGATCGGTGTTGGGCGCCCATCCCTACCCGGCCATGGTCCGGGATTTCCAGTCCATCATCGGACGCGAGGCGAGGCGCCAGATCCTGGAATTGGAAGGGGAGGCTTCCGGACCTGCTGATTGCCTGTGTGGGCGGTGGCAGCAACTCCATCGGACTCTTCTTCGAGTTCCTGGGTGATGCCGGCGTGCGCATGATCGGGGTCGAAGCCGGGGGCCGGAGCATCCGGCTGGGAGATCACGCGGCACGCTTCCAGGGGGGATCGAAGGGGGTGCTCCATGGCACCTTCAGCTATGTCCTGCAGGATGACCACGGGCAGGTGGCCAACACTCACAGCGTTTCTGCGGGTCTGGACTACCCGTCGGTGGGGCCGGAGCATGCCCTGTTGCGTGATTCAGGAAGAGTCGAATACACGTCGGCGGACGACAACGAGTCCCTGGAAGCGTTTCACCTCCTGAGCCGTCTGGAAGGGATCATGCCGGCATTGGAATCGTCGCACGCCGTGGCCGAGTGCCTCCGGCACCAGGGCAGCGGTGAGCTGATCGTGATCAATCTTTCCGGTCGTGGAGACAAGGATGTCGAGACTGTCCGAGATCTTCTCGAATAACCCGAAGTGCTTCGTCCCCTTCGTGACGGCGGGACACCCGGACCTGGAAGCCACGGAACGGATCGTTCTGGAGTTGGTGGAGGCCGGTTCCCATATCGTGGAGATCGGCATCCCGTTCTCCGACCCCATCGCGGACGGGCCCGTGATCCAGACCTCCTCCTTTCGGGCGCTCCGTCACGGCTACGGCATTCGGACTACATGGAACTGGTTCGGAGACTGCGGAACCGGGTCGACGCCGGCCTCGTGTTCATGACCTACATGAACCCGGTCTGGAGCTACGGCCCGGGACGGTTGGCGGGCGAAGCCGTAGAGGCCGGGCTGGATGGCATCATCATCTCGGATCTGACCCCCGAGGAGCACACCCGATTTCGGGAGCAAGGCGACCCCAGGAACTGCGTCGAGGGACTCGACGTCATCTTCCTGGCGGCGCCGACGTCGTCGGACGAGAGACTCCGGAAGGTGAGCCGGGCCAGCGGCGGCTTCGTCTATCTGGTGGCTCGTACCGGAGTCACCGGCAAGAGGTCCGACGTCGAGTCGCAGGTGCCGGCAACCATCCGCCGGTTGCGGAAATACTCCTCCCTTCCCATCGCCGTGGGATTCGGAATCACCTCGGCCCGGGACGTTCGGCAGGTTTGGCGGTATGCCGACGCCGCAGTGATCGGAACCGCACTGGTCCGGTTCGTGGACGAGCATCGGCATGATGCCGACCTCCCCAGGCAAGTCGGCCGTTTCGCCAGAGAGCACTTGATTCCAGGATAATGTTAGGGTACTTTAAATGTCTGCGTTCAAAGGACGGCGTATGGTGAGTCTGCGGGCATTCTATTATTTCTTAGAAACGGCTGAGGGTCAGCCTGCCATCGCAGGCGATCCTGAGGCCGTGGGCAACCCCGAAAGCCCACGGTTTTTTTTTGTCCGCTGATTCCGAAAAGGGGCATCCGGAGTGACTGACATCGACCACTGGCGCAGCGAAATCGACGAGCTCAATCTCCAATTGGTGGAGCTGCTCAATCGCCGCAGCCGGTGCGCGATCGAAATCGTCAAGATCAAGCAGAAGATGAACTTGGGCATCTATGATCCGAAGCGCGAGGATGAGGTGATCAGGCTGGTTCAAGAGGCCACCCGCGGCCCCTTGTCCAAAGCCGCCATCAAGCGCCTGTTCGAGAGGATCATCGACGAGTCTCGACGAGTGGAGCGGGAGTACCGCAAGAGCGGCTAGGTCCGGGATGAACGTGTATCGGCAGCGAGAAAGGAACCCATCATGGTCATCGTCATGGAACACAACGCAACTTCGGAACAGGTGGAACACGTGGTCGACAGGCTCGTCGCTAGCGGTTTCGACGTGCATCGGTCGACGGGTGTGGACTATACGGTGCTGGGAGCCGTTGGAGCCAAGATCGTGAACACTCGGGACTACGAGGCCATGAACGGGGTCCGGGGAGTCCACCGCATCAGCGAACCCTACAAGCTGGCCTCGCGGGCGTTCCACGCTCATGGCAGCCGGGTGCGGGTCGGCGACGTCGAGTTCGGCGGGGAGGAGGTGGTGATCATGGCCGGGCCGTGCACCATCGAAACCGTGGATCAGTGTGAAGAGGTCGCGGCTGCGGTCAAGGAAGCCGGGGCCAGAGTCATGCGCGGCGGAGCCTTCAAGCCCAGAACCTCCCCCTATTCCTTTCAGGGCCACGGAGAAAAGGGACTCCGGATCATCCGCAAGGCGGCGGACCGCCACGGCCTGCTGGTGATCTCGGAAGTCATGGAGTCGGCCCAGATTCCCCTGGCCCACGACTACATCGACATCATTCAGATCGGAACCCGGAACATGCAGAACTACAATCTGTTGCGGGCCATTGGAAAGAGCGGCATTCCGGCGCTTCTGAAGCGCGGCATGAGCGCCACCATCACCGATCTGCTCCTGGCGGCCGAATACATCATGGCCGAGGGGAACCACAACGTCCTGCTCTGCGAGAGAGGGATCCGGACCTTCGAGAACCTGACCCGAAACACCCTGGATCTCTCGGCCGTACCGGTGATCAAGCAGATCAGCCATCTTCCCATCGTGGTGGATCCGAGCCATGCGGTGGGAATCCGGAACCGGGTGGCTCCGCTGGCCCGGGCCGCCGTGGCGGTGGGTGCGGACGGCCTCCTCATCGAGGTGCACCAGGATCCGGAGAATGCGCTTTGCGACGGAGCCCAGTCGTTGTACGTGAGCCAGTTCAGCAGCCTCATGGACGACATGCGCCGCATCGCCCAGGCCGTGGGCAAGAATATCGCCGAGCCGACGCTGGTCTAGTTGGGGCCGGCTGGCGGCGGTCAGATCTCGACGCGGTAGTTGGGGGCTTCCTTGGTCACCACCACGTCATGGGCGTGGGACTCGCGCAGCCCCAGATGGGTGACGCGGACGAATTTGGTCCGGGTCTGGAGTTCTCGAACGTTTCTGACGCCGCAGTAGCCCATTCCCGACTGCAGGCCGCCCGTCAGAACGGGAATCAGGTCCTCGGCGCGTCCCTTGTAGGGCACCCGCCCTTCGATGCCCTCGGGAACCACCTTCTGTCCCGGGGAACTCGGGTCCTGACCGTAGCGGTCGCTCGTTCCCTCGGTCAGGGCTCCCAGAGACCCCATGCCTCGATAGGTCTTGTAGCTGCGGTTCTGGTAGAACACCAACTCCCCCGGCGACTCGTCGGTGCCGGCGAACAGGTTCCCGATCATCACCGCATCCGCCCCGGCCGCCAGGGCCTTGGTGATGTCGCCCGAATACTTGATTCCGCCATCGGCGATCACCGGCAGGCCCAGTTCGCGGGCGGTCCGGGCGGCGTCCACGATGGCCGTGAACTGAGGCATGCCGGCGCCGGTGACGACCCGGGTGGTGCAGATGCTTCCGGGTCCCATCCCCACCTTGACCGCATCCGCCCCCGCGTCGTGAAGGAAGCGGACGGCCTCTCCCGTGGCCACGTTTCCCGCAGCGACGTCGGCGCTGGAAAGCCGCTTCTTCAACTCCGACACGGCCGCGCCCACTCGCCGGGTGTGGGCATGAGCCGTATCCACCACCACCACGTCCACCCCCGCCAACTCCAATTCCCGGGCCCGCTCCAGGTAGTCTCCGGTGGCGCCCACGGCGGCGCCCGCTCTCAAGCGCCCGCGAGAGTCCTTGGCCGCCTGGGGATAGGTGATCATCTTCAGGATGTCCTTGACCGTGATCAGCCCCTTGAGACGATTCTGATCATCCACCACCAGGAGCTTCTCGATCCGATGCTCGTGGAGCTTCCGCTTGGCCTCCTCGATGGAGATTTCTTCGCCGACCGTGACCAGGTTGTCACGGGTCATCAGATCCGAAACCGGCAGCTCGGGGTCGTTCTGGAATCTCAGGTCCCGATTCGTCAGGATCCCCACCAGCTTTCCCGTGGAGTCGATGACCGGAACGCCGGAAATCTTGTACCGGTCCATGCTCTCGATCACGTCCCGAATCCGATCATCGGGACCAGCAGTGACCGGGTCCACGATCATGCCCGACTCGGAGCGTTTGACCTTGTCCACCTCCCGGGCCTCGGCTTCGATGCTCAGATTGCGGTGAATGATGCCGATCCCGCCGTGGCGCGCGATGGTGATGGCCATGCGGTGCTCCGTCACCGTGTCCATGGCCGCCGAGGAAATGGGGATGTTCAGGGGGATGTTTCTGGAGAAGACGGTCTCAAGATCCGATTCCCCGGGCAGGACGTTGCTGTAGGCGGGAGAAAGGAGAACGTCGTCGAAGGTGAGGGCTTCGAGTATCTCCATCGAAGAATGATATGAGATCGGTCCGGGGACGGTCAACGCCGTTGCGAGGGGAGGAATGAGAGGAACCTCGCGGTAGAAAATCAAATCCGGACGCGGATTCGGTGGGTGCGGATTCGCCCCTGGCCCCCTTCGATGGCCCAGTGCGTCACGAGCACCTCGCCGTCGTCCAGGCGCAGCAGCGAGGCCTGACCGAACTTCAGGTCCCGGCCCATGTTGGAATAGACGGCGATCCTCATGGAGGGGGCGTTGCCCCAGACCTTGGCCCTTTCGACCGTCCGCCAGCGGTCGCGCGAGAAATCGACGATTCTCACGAACACGCCGATGTCCTCTCCTTCGCGATGGCAGTGGGCCGTCAGCAGGAGGTCGCCGGCCCAGTGCATCAGGTTCGAAGCCTGTCCCCAGACGCCGGTGTCGATGGGGTTCGACCAGGTCGCTCCTCCATCGTGGGACACCGTGACGTGATTGCTGGTGTTGGTTCCCCGGACATGGTCCATCATCCAGTTCAGGGAGACGATCCTCCCGTCCTGCATTTCACCCAATCTCGGTTCCGACGGCGCATAACGCCCGGCCGGGTCCCGGAAGAAATTGCTTCGGTCATCCCAGGTCTCGCCTCCATCCTCGCTTCGCAGCAGGGCTCCGACGCAGCCGCCGGGATTGCTACCGTCCCACCTGGGGAACAGCGAACCCGCGCCCAGAATCACACCGTTGCGGAGCTGGATGGCGGGGCCGGACTGTTCGATCAATTCCGGGCGCGACCGCGGGACGATCCGGGGATGGGACCAGGTGGCGCCGTCGTCATCGGAGAACGAAACCAGGTTGTCGCCCCCTCGAATGCCGTCGACGGCAGGGTCGGGGTTGGCGATGGTCTGATCCGGATCGGTGCGATGGAATCGATAGCCCAGAGCCATCAGCCTGCCGTCATCCAGGAGGGTCGGCTTCATGTAGTCGGAGTCGTACCGGTGGGCCTCCTCTTTCCGGTGCAGCGGGCCTTCGAGATTCCAGGTTCGTCCCTGATCGTGAGACCGGGTCACGACCGTCGTCACGTTGGCCGCTTCGAAGGCCTCGCCCAGGACGAACAGACCCAGCAGGTCACCCGATGGTAACTTCACCAGGCCGGGAAAATAACCGTGACGGGATCGATTGAAGGGTTGCGGATTCTCGTAAACCACGTGGTGATCAAGAATTTCGATCGCTGCCATACTTGACTCCTTTCCCGGCGCCCGCCCTGCCGGCTCGGTTTCGGACCCTGCCCGAAGCTACCAGCCGGCGTCCCTGAACGCCACTGTGGATTTTCCGGGTAGCCTCGGCCGGGAGTCGCTCATCGGTCGGGAGGGCGCCAGTGTAGAATCCTCTGGATCGGTTACCGGACAGCAACAGGGGAGCATGCCATGGACGTCGTACGGTTGGGCATCGTGGGATCGGGGTATATGGGCCGGACCTATGCCCACTGCGCGAGAGACCACAATCAGGGGGTCGAGCTCGCGGGAGTCACTCAGGGAAGTCGAGCGCCCAAGTTGGCGGCCGATTTCGGCGTCAAGCATTTCCCCGACTATGAGGACATGCTGCGCAGCGAAGATGTCGATGCCGTGCTCCTGGCGACGATCCACAAGCTGCACGCCGCGCAGACCATCGCCGCCGCCAGGCACGGCAAACACGTCCTGGTGGAGAAGCCGATGATGACCAACGTGGCCGATTGCGACGCCATGATCGCCGCCTGCCAAGAGGCCGGGGTCACCCTCAGCGTCATTCACACCCTGCGGTACCGTGGCGTCTTCGCGCGCGCCCGCAACCTGATCCAAGCGGGCCGGATCGGAGAGGTGCGGATGGTGCAGATGAACACCCTCTGGCCGCTGAGCGATCCTGGGAAGCCCTGGCTTTTGGACTTCGACAACGGAGGCGACATCCTGGATCGCTGTTCCCACAGTTTCGATATGCTCCGCTTCCTGATCGACGACGAGCCGGTCCGGCTCTTCGGTACGGTGAACGCTCATTCGGCCCCGAACTGGCAGGCCCGGAACGCCATGGCGCAGGTCCATTTCTCACGCGGCGCCAGCGCCCAGGTGTGGATGAGCCACGAACTCCCCGAGCCCGGATTCCCGGGCATGATGGATTTCGTCCGGGTCTGGGGTGAGAAGGGAATGCTCGAAGCCGAACACTTCGGAAGGCTTCGACTGGCGACGGGAGGAGAGTGGCGAGAGGTCTGGGAGATGCCGGAAATCGACTTCATCGGCAATCCCTTCGAGCCGAATCGGCTGGAGGCCTTCTTCGTCCAGACTCAGGACTTTGTCGACTGCCTGCGCTACCGGCGCCCTCCCGCAGTGTCGGGCGAAGACGGCCGTGCCGCCATCGAGATGATCGAGGCCACCCATCTCTCGAATCGGACCGGCGCCGCAGTGGAGCTTCCGCTGCCCCGCTCCACCGGAGGACACCATTTCGACGGCGCGACCGTGGAGCGGACCCGGATTCCCGGATAGTTCGCGGTGCCGCCGTAGGCAAGGCGGATCCTGCCCTGTGGTCCAATTGGATCCGCAGGGGACGTGGCGGCGGCCTCCGCACCGGACTATACTTCCAGTCAGACCTATGAACCGGCGGCGGGTCGCAGGCCGCCGCAAAGAGTGTTTTTCCAACGAATGATCCGACCCCGCGCGTCAATGGCTCCCGGCATCGTGAGCCGATCGCTTCTGATCGCCGTCTGTTGCACCCTCCTGGCGAGCTGTGGACGCGGGAACACGCCGCCGTTTCCGCCCCAGGAAGCCCTGAAAACGTTCCAATTGCCGCCGGGGTTCGAGATCGAGCTGGTGGCGGCCGAGCCCCTGGTCGCGGATCCGGTAGCCGCCGTCTTCGACGGGCGCGGACGCCTCTTCGTCCTGGAGATGGGCGACTATCCCATGCAATCGGAACCTCAGGGGCGGGTCGTGGTCTTGGAGGACTCCACCGGCGGCGGAAAGTTCGACCGTAGTCACGTCTATGCCGAAGAGCTGGCCTTTCCGACCGGACTGATGCCGTGGAGGGATGGTGTCCTGGTGGCCGCCGCCCCGCACATCCTCTATCTTCCCGACTCGGACGGCGACCTGCGGGCCGACGAACGGCGGGTGATTCTCACCGGATTCAACCGTTACAATCCCCAGCTTCGGGTCAACGGGCTCCGGTACGGCATCGACAACTGGATCTACGGCGCCTACCCCAAGGTGGGACCCTCGCGGCGCAATCCTGAACAGTTCGGACTGGCGGGCGAACCTCTCCATTTTCCCGGCCATCCGGAAGTCGCGGCCGCCGACGTCTCGGCACTGGGCACCGACTTCCGATTCCGGCCGGACCGGTTGCAATTGGAGCCGGTGGCCGGGAACTCTCAATACGGCAACGCCTTCGACGCCGCCGGCAACCGCTTCGGCCTCTGGAACAACAACCACATCCGCCATCCCGTCATCGCGCACCGGTACCTGTCGCGGAATCCATACCTGCAGGTCTCCTCCTCCATGGAGTTCCCCTCCGATCACGAAAATCAGTCCATCGTCTATCCCATCACCCGAAATCCCATCTACGTCCACGAATCCCAGGTGGGGATATTCACCTCCAGTTGCGGGAACTCCGTCTACACCGCCGCCCGGTTTCCGGAGCGGCTGAGAGGCGCCTATTTCGTGTGCGACCCGTTGCACAACCTGGTGCACTGCGACCTGCTCTCCCCCTCGGGGGCGACGTTTTCCGCCCGCCGGGCCTTCGAGGAACGGGAGTTCCTGGCTTCCACCGACGCCTGGTTCAAGCCGGTGTTCACGACCGTCGGGCCGGATGGAGCGCTCTACGTGGTCGACTACTACCGGAAGTACGTCGAGCATCCGGACTACGTCCCGGAGGACTTGGAGGGCCACTTCGACCTGCGCGCCGGCGCCGGCAGGGGGCGCATCTATCGGGTGGTCCCCGAGAAGGGCGAGGCGGACGGGACGCCGAACCTTCAAGCTGCCGAGTCCAGGCGCCTGGTCGAGGCGCTGTCCCATGCCAACATGTGGTGGCGGATCACGGCCCAGCGGCTGCTGGTCGAGCGGCAGGACCGTTCAGTCGTTCCCGCCCTTCGAGAACTGACGGTCTCCGCCGGCGCACCGGAGTCCCGGATACATGCGCTTTGGACGCTGGATGGGCTGGAACGACTGGATCCCGATCTGATCGCACAGGCACTCGGCGACGGCGACGGAAGGGTCCGGGAACATGCGATCCGGCTCTCCGAGCAGTTCGATTCGCCGCGGTTGGTGAAGAGGCTCTCGGGTCTGGTCGAAGATCCCGACCGGCGCGTCCAGTTTCAGCTCGCCTGCACCCTGGGCCTGCTCCCCGAATCGCAGTCCTTCGATCCTCTGAGCCGGCTCCTGGCGCGTCATCCGGACTACCGCTGGCTGCAGATCGCCGTCCTGACTTCGGCTTCCGAAAACGCCGGCCGCTGGCTCCGGACCGTGACCCGGAACGACGCCTTCCTCGTTTCCGAAACCGAGGGAAAAGAGGAATTCCTGGTGAGGCTCGCCGCGGTCCTGGGTGCTCGGCAGATCGAATCCGAGATCTCGCAAGTGCTCCGTCTGGCAGCCGATGGGGCGGAACCTGGCGGCGAGTGGTGGCGATGCGCCCTGCTGGCGGGATTGGGCCAGGGTATCGGCCAGGGTGCCGAAGCCCGGATTAACCTGAATCGAAGCGACGAGCGCCTTCTTTTCCGGCTAATGGGTTCTTCGTCGCCGGCAGTGGCGGCGGCCGCTCTGGATCTCACCGATCGCGTCATGCTCTCCGACTCTCCCCGGTTACGGCAACTGGTGACCAGGGCCCTCGAGGATTCGAACAACCGGGCGGACCAAGCTGCCCGGGTGATCGCGGTCCGAATCCTGGGACTGGACCCGACCGGGGCGGCGACTCCTGCTCTGGAAGGGCTGTTGACGCCGCAGGAGGCTCCCGAGGTCCAGGTCGCGGCCGCCCGGTCCCTCCTCAAGACGGGGAGCTCGGAAGTCGTCCCGTTCCTGCTCCGCAATTGGGGAAGCATCACCGAGCCGGTCCGCAGGGCGGCCTGGGACGGTTTCCTGGCCCGCAAGGAGTTCGTGAGCGCACTCTTGGACCGCATCCAGGAAAAGGGAGTCGAGGTCCGGACCCTGGGCCGGCCCCGGATCAATCAGCTTCTCGAATCGCCGGATGAAGAGGTTCGCCGGCGCGCCGAGGGGTTGTTCGGCGATCTGTCCGACGGCCGTGAGGAATTGATCCAGCGGTACGAGCCCGCCCTGTCGGCCACGGGGGAGGTTCCCAGGGGGAGAGAGATCTTTCGCGAGAATTGCAGCCGGTGCCACCTTCTCGATGGCATGGGAAGCGAAGTCGGTCCCGATCTCCTGGACGTGGTCCGGCGGCCCAAGAAGTTCTTCCTCGCCAAGATCCTGGATCCCAACCGTAATATTGCGCCGGGCTACGAAACCTACGTCATCGAGACTCGAAGCGGCGCTACGGTGACCGGGGTCATCGCCCGGGAGAGTCCCACCGCCGTCACCCTCCGGCGCGAGGAAGGGGAAGAGGAGACCCTGCTCCGGAGCAATATCGCGACGCTCCGGGTCTCCAGCGTCTCCAACATGCCGGAGGGTCTGGAGGAAGAGATCGACCCCGCCGCCATGGCCGACCTGCTGGAATACCTTCAGCGGTTGAGCACACCGGGCCCGATGTGACAGATTCGTATATCAGCTCGTTGCAAGGATTGGAGGAGTTCTATGCGATCGCTAGACCGTAGAAAATTCATGACCGGCTCGCTTGGAGCCGCCTCCCTGGCCATGGTGTCCAAGGGCCCGGTCCGTGGGGCCAACGAACGGGTCGTGGTGGGCATCATGGGCCTGGGCGGCCGGGGCACCCGGCTGGCCGAAAACTTCGCCCAGCGTTCGGACGTGGAGGTCGCCTACCTCTGCGACGTCGACACCCGGCGTTTCGACCGGGCCAGGAAGGCGGTGGAAGCGGCCCAACGCTCCCGCCCCAAGTTGGTTCAGGACTTCCGGAGGATCCTGGACGACGGCAGCGTGGACGCCCTGGTCAACGCCACGCCGGATCATTGGCATGCCTTGGGCACCATCCTGGCCTGCCAGGCGGGAAAGGACGTCTTCGTGGAAAAGCCCATGGCCCATTCCATCTGGGAGGGCCGGAAAATGGTGGAAGCGGCGAGCAAGTACGGCCGCGTGGTCCAGGTTGGAATGCAGACCCGCAGTGCTCCCTACGTCCACCGGGCCCGGGAATACATCCGCGCCGGCAACCTGGGAGAAGTGCATCTGGTCCGGGTGTACAACATGATGCAGCATCCCAAACGGGAACCGGTTCCCGACGGGCCGGTGCCCGACGGTCTGGATTGGGACCTCTGGTGCGGTCCCGCGGCCAAGCGGCTGTACAACCCCGGTCTGTACTGGCTGAATTACTGGGAGTACAGTTGCGGTCCTATCGCCGGCGACCTGGTCCACCAGTTGGACATGGCCCGCTACCTGATCGGGGATCCACCCGCCCCCAGGACGACCTCCAATCAGGGAGCCATCTACTCCTTGCGGGACGGACGGGACACTCCCGATACCCAGATGGCGCTCTTCGAGTACGACGGGCTCACATTGTCCATTCAGTCGACCCTCTGGACGCCCTACATGAAGAAGACGCCCGGGGTCGTCCGGAACTCCGACCGCTTCCCCGATTGGCCCTTCAGCAGCACCAAGGTGGAGATCCTGGGCACGGACGGGTACATGTACTTCGGCCGCCACGGCGGCGGCTGGCAGGCCTACGACGCCGACGGCGAGTTGGTGCGGTCCGAATACGGCCGCCAGGGGAACCGGGAGCACCAGGACGATTTCGTGGATTGCATCCGGACCCGCCGCAAGCCTTCCGCCGACGCGGAGACCGGCCATCAGTCCGTGATGCTCTGCCATCTGGCCAACATCTCCTACCGGGTGGGCAACCGGAGGCTGACCCTGGACGCCGAGACCGAGACCTTCACCGACTTTCCGGAGGCCAATGCCTATCTCAAGCGCACCTACCGGAAGCCGTGGGTGATTCCGGAGAACGTATAAGGGGCAGGAAAGAGAAGGAAGCGCGGGCGATAGCTGGCGCCGCAGAGGATCACCTGGTGCGTGACCGCGACTTGCTATTCGGATCGGAATCGGAGATTTCCCGTGATCGCGCGATAATCGATTTCGTGGTAGCTCCTGGCATCAACGATTCCCCGTAGACCAAGGGTTAGGTATAGGCATTTGGTTACCGTCTTGACCGGCGCATGTATTACAATGCGAGCTAATAGCGACGTGATTAGGGGGTAGGATATGGCAACAGAGATGGAGTGGTCCCAAGTGCGTTCGGCGCTGAAGGAGTCTGAGTGGGATTTCAGGACAGTCGATGGCATTGCAAGGGAAACTAGGCTGCACCCGAAACGTGTGGAACAGGCAATTGACCAACATCGATCCGAAGTGCGCCAGACTATTTCGAGGGACGGGACAATCATTTACGCGCACAGCTCCAAGCCGATGAGAGTACGCGAGGTCATTGCGCAGATGCAGAGATTCGCCAGTAAGGTGTTTTAGCTTTCGCCATGGAAGTATGTTGGCCGATGATCGTATTGGGTTACGCAGGTGGCTGTGCAGCGGAGTTACTCCAATGGTTCCGCATCAGGAAAGAGCTGTACAGAGGAATCCCCGACTGGGCGAAGAGTTGGTCGTATTGGATAGTCACCATCGCCATGGTGGGAATGGGTGCACTCTTGGTTTTCATGTACGGCATCGAATCGAACCCGATCTTGGCATTCAACGTCGGTGCGTCTGCGCCGTTGATACTTAAGTCGCTAGCCGAGCAAGTTCCTCAGATTGATCCGGGACGTGTCGAGCCCTGATTGAATCCCACCAGAGTGGTCTAGCAAGAATCTCCCGGTCGCCGAATGATAGTAGGGATCTAGACACCCCTCCAACCAAGAGCCAGAAGAGATTTCATTGTCGCTCTTTCCGTTACATTTCCTGAAGAAAGTTGTCGCTTTGGGGGTCCGCACAGAATCCGGAGAAGTTAAGTTTTCGGCGACCGGGTTTCTGTACAGTCGCGAGGTGTTTTCCTCTGAAGACGGCGAGAAACGTTGGGTGTATTTTTTGGTAACGAACCGGCACGTCGTCAGGGACCAAGATGAAATCCAGGTCCGATTCAATCGGCCGATGGGGAAGCCGCCAGAAATCTACTCGATTCGGCGGGAAGACGTTGGGTTCCAATCTTGGATCATGCATCCAGACCCGAAGATGGATGTAGCAGTGCTGCGAATCGACATCGATTTGTTGGAAAAGCAAGGAATTGAGTTGTCGAGTTTTAGAGCGGGGATGTGCTTCGATCGCGAGAACCCGAAACGAAATAAGGTCTATGAAGGCAATGGTGTGTTTCTGCTCGGGTTTCCACTGGGCTTGGCGGGGGATGATCGAAACTTTGCCATTGTCCGCAGCGGGACCTTCGCTCGCATTCAAGACTGGTTACACGGTAAACGCAATACATTTCTGATCGATGCTTTGGTTTTTCCTGGAAACAGTGGGGGACCGGTCATTACCAAGCCGGAGTTCACTTCGTATGATGGCAATGTTCAGGCGTATGCTCTCCTGATTGGTATGATTTCACGTTATTTGCCGTACCAAGAGGTCGCTGTGAGCGAACAGACGGGCGTACGGCGGATCATTTTCGAAGAAAACTCGGGTCTTGCTGTCGTAGTTCCGATCGACCAGATTCAAGAAACCATGGATCTGGCGATTCAAGAGAATCTCGGATCTGCTTGGCGCTTAACGCCGCCTTAATCACCAGAAATCTCCCACGGTTTTGCTATCGAGTGCCTGTGCCAGCGCTGGGTCTTCCTTTCCTCCGGGGATATAGTCAGACGCGGTCCCGCATGTAGGATTCCTCGCCCTGCACTTCGCCGATCGAGACGGCCGGCACCGTACCGATCCGCCAATCCAGCCTTGAGACCTCCGGGGGGAGGGTGTTCTCCTTGATGCGGAGAGCGGCATTGTCTCGGAACTTAGGTGCACGGGCCGGTCACGTTATCGGGCTCCAGGCCGTTTTCTCAGGTGATTACCGTGACGGCGACGAGAGCCGCGGTGTTCCGAGACTCCATGCTGCTTCCTCCCGTGCGACGGGGCGTACGACCGCCGCCTCAACCGGTTCTTCACCGCCTCGGGACCCCGGACTCGACAAGGCACCGACCACGGTACATTTTCCTTTCCCCGACCTACGGTCAACCCTGTGCAGCCCGCGCCGGGAGCTTCACATGGACGGTCACGATATCGACGTCGTGGTATTGCTCGTGCCGAACCGAAGAGGCGTGATGCCGAAGCAGCCGGAGTGAAACCTCATGCTCCCTCGGCGCGTCGTCGCCCGGGTCGCCGAGCACGGCGAGACGATCCTGAATGTTGTCCTCTCTCGGCGCCGTTGTAAACTCCAGCACCGCCCCGGCATCGTCGCGGCGGGCAACTAGATTCAGGCGGCGCGGCCGGACGCTCTCCTCCCCGTCGTTCTCCGGTTGGACAAGGCTCAGCAAGGCCTCTTCGCCGACGGCCTCCAGACGGTCCCCCATATTGGTGCTCCAGCCCTCGCGGGCCGCGAAAGAGCGGGGAAACTCGCTGATCTTGGGCAGCGCCTTCAGATCGAGCGCGGCGTCCATCCGGCTGCGGCGAGACTCCGTCAAGTCCAGGAACAGGGTCATCAGAATCGCCGCCAGCCCACCCGAGGTCATGGCGTTGGAGAACAGTCCGCCCGCGAACGTAGCCGCCGGTTCCGCAAAGATCATATCGTTCTCCAAACCCAGACCGATCCAGAAGGCAATGCCGGCAATTAGTCGGAAGTTCCGGGAAAATATCCCCCTAAAATCGAGCTAAGTCGTTGATTTTATTACGGATACGGCTCTGAATCAGCTCATTTGTGTTCCCATGTATGTGATGGCTCTTCCTGTTGAATATAAAAGGTATATGCTATATACTAGTTGCCATGTACATCGACACCGTCCCCAACCGAAACTCCCGCCCCGCCATCCTCCTGCGAGAAGGCTGGCGCGAAGGCAAGCGCGTCCGTAAACGCACCATCGCCAACCTCTCCAAGTGGCCCCCGGACAAGATCAAACGACTCCGTCTCGTCCTCAAGAACGTCCCTCTCATCCATCCTGATGAACTCTTCGTCATCGAACGCTCCCTTCCTCATGGCCATGTCGAGATGGTCCTCAAAGCCGTCCGCCGCCTGAAGCTCCCCACTCTGATCGACCCCAAGCCCTCGCGCCAGCGCAACCTGGTGCTGGCCCTGGTCATTCAGCGCTTGTTGCGGCCCGCCTCCAAGCTCGCCACCACCCGGCTCTGGCACACCACCACCCTGGCCTCCGAGCTCTCCCTGGAGGACGCCGACGAGGACGACCTGTACGGGACCATGGACTGGTTGCTCGAACGTCAGAATCGGATCGAGAAGAAGCTGGCCCGACGGCATCTGGCTGAAGGGGATCACGTGCTCTACGACGTCAGCAGCAGCTACTATGAAGGCCACACCTGCTCCCTGATGCGGTACGGCCACAGCCGGGACGGCAAGCGGGGCCGGCCCATCGTGGTCTACGGGGTGATGGCCGATGCCGCGGGTTGTCCGGTGGCGGTCCAGGCCTATCCCGGCAACACGGGGGATCCGGTCACGGTGCCGGATCAAGTCGAGAAGTTACGCCAGCGCTTCGGATTGAAGCGGGTGGTGCTGGTGGGGGACCGGGGGCTGCTGACCGAGACTCAGATCAAGCATCTGAAGCGGTATCCGGGGCTGGGCTGGATCTCGGCCCTGCGCCATGAGGCCATTCGCCAACTGGTGGAAACCCAAGCGGTTCAACCCTCGCTCTTTGACGAGCGCCACTTGGCGGAGATCCGGACCGAGGCCTATCCGGGCGAACGGCTCGTCGTCTGTTACAACCCGATGCTGGGGGAGTATCGGCGGGGCAAACGCCAGGACCTGTTGGCGGGGACGGAGAAGAAGTTGGCCCGGATCGCCCGGGAGGTGGCGCGACGGACCAAGACGCCCTTGCTGGCGACCCAGATCGCGCTGAAGGTGGGTCGGATCAAGAACCGGTACAAGGTGGCCAAGCACTTCGAGCTGGTGATCGAAGACGGGCGCTTCGAATACGCCCGGCGCACCGAAGCCATCGCCCGCGAGGCGCAACTGGACGGATTCTACATCCTGCGCACCAGCGAACCCGAAGACCGGTTGGCGACGCCCGACGTGGTGCGCAGCTACAAGAACCTGACGAACGTGGAGCGGGCCTTCCGCTCACTCAAGACGGTGGACTTGCAGATCCGTCCCATCCGTCACCGGGCAGAGATGCGGGTGCGGTCGCACCTGTTCCTGTGCCTGCTGGCCTACTATGTCCAGTGGCATCTGCGGCGAGCCCTGGCCCCGTTGTTGTTCGATGACGAGGACCTGGACGCGCACCGCGCTCGACGGGACCCGGTGCTGAAAGCCGAGCCGTCGGCCTCGGCCAAACGAAAGAAGACGAAGCGGGAAACCGAGGACGGACTGCCGCTTCACAGCTTCAAGACACTGATGGCGGAGATGGCGACGCGTGCCCGTCACCAGTGCCGAACCGCTTCGGACCCGGACGGTCCGACGCTGCAACGATTGACGCAACCGACGACGCTGCAGCGACGGGCGCTGGAGTTGGTCAAGGTGTTCCCAGTGGACAACTAGTCCGCTTCGTGAGTTGTCCCTTTAGAATCAAGGAGTTATCTCGTCTCTATGTCTGGAACTTCGGATTAGTCCCTTGCGGTAGTCGAGACCGTCCTGGATCAGCACCCGGATGCCCACGAGAAAGAGCATCGCCATGAGTACCGCGAGGTAGCGTCCTACGACCGGCCCGGGGATCGCCAGGACAAAGCGAACTCCTTCGGGAAGAATGCCAGAACCAGGAAAATCGACCCGGTGGCGATTCCCACGCTGCGGGCGGCGACCCCGGTGAGTTGGGCCAGGGGCGAGCTCACCGAATAGCCGGTGTTGGGAATGGTCCCGCGAGGCCGTATAATAGGTTGCTGACCGCGTCGACGTTCACCGCACCCTGCACCGCGCGAAAATTCACCGCTCGTTTCCGCCGCCACGCAACTGCTGATGGAACGAAGAGTCACGATCAGCGTTACCAGCAGGAATGCCGGGATGAGCGACCAGAAAGCCGGGCCGAAGCCGAGATCGATGCCCAGCCACGCCACGCTCGGAATTTCGACCCATCGGGCGTCGGCGACGCGTCCGAAGTCGTAGAGCCCGAAGAGGCCGCCTACGGCCGAGTCCAAAACCACACCGATGACAGGCGCCCACAGGCGCATCGCCCCCCCAGACTTGAGCGCAATGACGACGATGGCAAGCACCGTGACCATGGCGGTCAAAGGCGTGACGTGTTCCGGACTGCCCTCGGGCACTTGGTCCAGCATTCCGAACACCACCGGCATGGCCATGACCGGGACCAGCATGAGGACCGTTCCCGAAACGGTCGGCGTCAGGATTCGCCGGAAGAGTGCGAGCCGTGCTGAAAGCAGGAACTGAAATAGTTAGGAAACGACGACCAGGGTCACGAGCAACGCGGTGCCGCCACCCCTGATCGCGTCGATGGAGAGCCCGATGAACGCGGCGGAGCTGCTCATGACGATGACGTAGCCTGCGCCGATCCGGCCGATGCGGCTTGCTTGCAACATCGTAGCCACACCGCAGATCGCGACCGCCGCGAAGACCGCCCACGACAAATAGGCCTCGCTCGCGCCTGCGGCGCGCATCACAACCGTCGGGATCAGGATCGGGATAGCGACGATGAGCACCGTGAACTGCAGCCCGAGCGCGAGCGGCAGGGAAATGTTGTCGTCCGCCTGGTAGCGGAGTCAGGTTTCACACGTCGAATCGTTCATGCTGGGCAGCGCCGCTTTGTGGGTCTGTAAAGGTGTCCCGTTTTCTTGGACGGTTTAGTAATCTGGCTGCAAATGGTCATTGTTGATATACCCCTTCTATCGGTGGGGGACAAGATTTCATCCCTCTATAGTCGTTAGTAAGTGAAGTGACCGGTTTGAGCCGTCCATCCGGATCGAGCACTTCGGCCGCCCCCGAGGCCGGAGGGGAGGTGCCCGTGGGCGCCCCCGGCGGAAATTGACTCGGCGGGACCCTCCGGCTACGATCCCGGCGAAATGAGCGCTGATGTCTCGCTCGATTGTCCCGGACGCTAATCCGTTGCGTTTATGGGCGCTGTCCGACCTGCATCTCTCCCATCCGGAAAACCGGGCAGTGCTGGAGGATTTTCAGGCCTTTCCCGACGACTGGCTGATCCTGGCGGGGGACGTTACCCACGGTGCGCAGCGATTGGACTGGTGCTTTCAGCGACTGACTCCGAAGTTCCGCCAGGTCGTCTGGGTTCCCGGAAACCACGAACTCTGGACCATTCCCAACGCGGGCTCGGGGCTCGGCGGCGTCGCGCTCTACGAGCGGCTCGTCCGGATTGCTCGCTGCCACGGCGTTCTTACCCCGGAGGATCCCTACCCGGTGGTCGAACATCGGGACGGGCCGGTTCTGATCGTGCCGCTGTTCCTGCTCTACGACTACAGCTTTCGGCCCCGGCACGTCCGTCGTGACGAGGTTGTTCGGTGGGCCCGGGAAACCGGATCCGCCTGCGCCGACGAGATGATGCTGCGTCCCGACCCGTTTCCGGATCGGGAATCGTGGTGCGCCGCACGCTGCGAGGACGCCGCCGCTCGGCTCGCGTCGTATCCGGCGGATCTTCCCAAGGTGCTGATCAATCACTTTCCGCTTGAAGAACAACACGCCGTGCTGCCGCGGGTTCCCCGATTCACTCCGTGGTGCGGGACCCGCCGGACCCGGGGTTGGCACCGCCGCTTCAACGCCTGCGCAGTGGTGTACGGCCACCTCCACATCCGGGGCACCCACTGGCTTGACGGCGTGCCTTTCCGGGAGGTGTCCCTGGGGTATCCGCGGCAGTGGGACCGCCGGCGGGGGGTCGGCGCCTACCTGCAGGAAGTGGCGCCCCGGAAAGCGGCCTCCCGATGACCGCCGTCGGCGTCTGGTGGAGTCCGTGGCGCGAGGACGGGGACTCACTCATCCTGCACGTCGACCTCCGGCCCGACGCCGGCCGCGAAGAACGGGCCTTCGCGATACTCGACGACCACGAGCGGGCGCGGTGGAACCGGTTCATGGTCAAGGGCGCCCGGCGTCAGTTTGCGCTTTGCCGCGCGGCGCTCAGGATCAACCTCTGCGATCGGCTGGGGTGTTCCAACCGGGAACTGTCCTTCGGCTATCTCAAGCACGGCAAGCCGTTCGCGAGAGTGAACGGGGTGCCGTCGGGCGCGAACTTCAACCTGAGCCACAGCGGCCGGCACGGACTGGTCGGGTTCACGAAACGGGATGGACTCGGGGTGGATCTGGAGGTGCGCGTTCCGGGCAGGGATTTCGACGGCATCGGGAGCAGCGTTTACGGTCCGCGGGAACGACTCGCCCTGTCCGCGGCCGCCGGACGCGAGAAGGTGGATCTGTTCTACCGGCTCTGGAGCCTGAAGGAGGCGCTCATCAAGGCCTTGGGCACCGGCTTCTCGCTGAGTCCGTCCCGCTTCGAGGTGCCGGGACCGATGATCGAGGGCGGGCGATCCGGGGTGTTTCGGTTCCCGCATCTGCCATCCGATCCGTTCTGGCTGGAGGATTTGGGAGAGCCCCGGTTCGCTGCCGCCCGCGCCTGCCGGCTGACGCCGGAAGACAGGCATGCTTGATAGTTCGGAGCCAAAATGCGAGAGAGCCCGGGCATCGCCGGAGCGCGGCCCTTGTCGTCGCCCTCTTCTCGGGCGCCTGCCGTTCTGCTGGCCGCCACGTCGTCGATGCGGGCCAGTACACCATCGTAGGGGCGGCCCTTGTGGCCGCCCTCTTCTCCCGTCACCGGACGCTCCCGGTCGTCAACGGCTGATCGGCTGGGAGATTCTCAGATAGGCGAAGAAGTCCCGGAGTTCCTGGTCGTTCAGTCCTTCCAGCAGCCTGGCGGGCATGAGGCTGCGTCCCATCGGCTCGATCGATTCGACCTGCCGGCGCACGACGCGAATGTCCTCTCCCGCCATTCCCCGCAACACGACGACCTGCGGACCCTGATCGGTGAGGAATCCGCTCAGGGTCCGTCCCTCCTTCGTGACCAGCGTGACGTACTCGAATCCCTCGCGGATCTCGGCGTCGGGATCGACGATGCCGATGAGCAGCGTTTCCAGGTCCCCCCGCTGGTACGCGGTCAGGTCGGGTCCGTTGTTGCCCCCCTTGTGAAACAGCTTGTGGCAGGATCCGCAACGCCGGCTGTAGGCGCCCTCGCCCGCGTAGGGATTGCCGGACCCGTCCGCCAGAATCGACCTGAGTCTCGCGATCCGGCGCTGGACGCCTCCCCGGTCCAGGTCCTCTCCGCCGCCCAGGTGTTCCCTGGCCCAGCCGGCGATCTCCCGGTCCGGATTCCCTCTCAACCGCTCGGCGACGTCGTCCGGAACCAGCTCCGGCGCCAACCCTCCCTTGGAAATCGCCTCAATCAACTGCCGCGTCCAGACCGGACGGCTCAGCATCAGGTCGAAAGAAAGAAGGCCGGTCTGGCTTCATCCGAGTATTCCGAGAGCCGAGCCAGCGCCTGTTTGCCGATCTCAGGATCGTTGAAGGAGGTGAGGGCCGCCAGGGCCGCCCGCTGTAGCGGCGGCTCCGATGCGTTCGAGACCTGGATCAACGGCTCGACGCTGACTGCGGACCTCACCTCGCCCAGTGTCCGCGCCATCGCGATGCGTTCCTCCAATGAGGCGTCAGGGCTCAGGAGCAACTCGACGGCTTCCCGCGACGCGCCGGCGACCCCCAACCGCACCCGCAACTCCAAGGGGGAACGTCCGCTCTCGACCAGACCCCGGACCAGACGATCCGGCAAGCCGCCGATCCGCCGGCCGGCATAAGCCAGCTCGAACCCTTTGAGCAAGGCGTCTTCTTCCTCTCCGTCTACGGCCAGTTCCAGCAGTCGGGTGCAGTTTTCCAGATCGCCGCGCTTGCCTTTCAGGGCCAGAGCTCGCATCACCCGCTCCAGAATGTGACGTCTCACCACGGGCCCGCGCCGGAACTCCGGATCTTCGAACAGATCCATGACGGCGTCCCGCTCGGGATCCAGATTGGTTTCCAGCACCCACCACGAGAGCAGCGGCAGGTACGGATCGTCGACGTCCGCGTCGTGCCTCAGCAGAGCCGTCACGAGAGGAAGGGCCTGATCCACGGGCAGCCGCCTGGCCGATGCAGCCATCTGGGACCGCACCTCGGCATCCCTCTCGCCGGCCGCGCCTTCCAGGATGGCCTGAAAGATCCGGCCGGGCACCCGCGTGGGGCCGCCCTTCGATTCTCCCAGGCTGTCGGCGAGTCCCAACGTGGCGCGGCGATTGGCGAAGCCCACGTCGTCACAGATCAGCCGGACGGCCCAGTAGCGGACCATGGGGTAACCGTGGCCGAGGGCGGTCAGGGCCGTCTCCTGATCCAACCCGAAGGCCTGATACAGGGCCCAGAGTGCGGAGAGCGACTGAAGGTTCGAACCGCCTCCCACCAGTTGCCTTAACCGATCGGCGGAACCGGGGTCCTTGCGCTCGCCCAGCAACCGGACGGCGGTGTGCCGGTGCCAGCGGTTGGGGTAATTCAGCAGGTCTACGAGCTGATCGGTGGACTTGGAGCGCAGGTCCAAGTCCTGCTCCAGCGGCTCCTGTTTTCCCCGCAGCCGGAAGATCCGCCCCGTTTCGGGATCGATCTGGCTCTGGTAGTGCTGACCGTGGGCGATGTAGTGGTTGTAGAAGTCGCCGATCAGGACCGAGCCGTCGGGGGCATTGCCGATGAACACGGGTCGGAAGGCAAAGTCGTCCGAGGTCAGCACCTTGCCCAGATCGCTGGTCTTGAAGGTGGCCCCGGCGCGAATCCGCCGGCTGGCGATGACGAAGTTGTGAAGCGGGTCCACGCTGAAGAGCGAGTCCTGATACTTCCGGGGAAGGGCCGTGGCCTCCACCACGGCGCCGAAGTGGGTGAACCGGCGGATGTCCTGCTCGCTGACCATTTTGGGCAGATCCCCGAAGCTGAAGGGATTGCGGGGCGGACCGAATTTGTTGGGCGTCGTGCCCTGCATCAGGTGCATGCCGCCCTGCAGGAAGTGCCAGCCGCGGGTCTGGCCGCCGTTGTGCCCGGTGAAGAGCCGGCCCTCGCCGTCCACCTCCAGGCCGAAGTTGTTGCCACCGCCCTGGGAAAAGAGCTCGAAGCGCCTGGTCTCGGGGTGATAGCGCCAGACCATGCAGCCCTGGTAGTAGACCGCGGGAGCGTCCGCCGGGTCGATTCCGGGACGGGTCACGTGGCAGGCCGTGGTGCTGCCCTGGGTTCCATAGAGCCAACCGTCCATGCCCCAGACCAGTCCGTTGGCGATGGCGTGGGTGTCCTCCAGGCCGAATCCCTGGAGGTGGACCTCCGGCGGTCCGTCCGGGACGTCGTCGAAATCCCGGTCGGGATAGAAGAGCAGGTATGGCGTGTGCATCACCCACACCCCGCCGCGGCCGCGCAGGGCCGCGTTGGCCATGTTCAAGCCGTCCCGGAAGACCTTGTGGCGGTCGTACCGGCCGTCGCCGGTGGTGTCCTCGTGGATGGAGATCACGTCGCGCCCGCGGTCGTGGCGCGGGGGCGCCGGGGGCACCTTGTCGTAATGCGAGCGATAGTAGCGGTCCCGGCTGATCATCTTCAGCCCTGCGGGATACGGATACTGCCGGAACTGGGAGACCCAGAGGCGGCCGCGGGAATCGAAGCTGAAGTGGGTCGGCTGGGCCACCAGCGGTTCCGCCAGCATCAGATCCACCACCAGGTCGTCCGCCGCCTTCATCTTCCGAAACGAATCCGGAGGCGGCAACTTGCGGCCGTGGACGAACCGTTCCGCCTCCGCCAGCACCCGGTTGGACTCGCGAAATTGGTCGAAGGCCGAGCCTGAAGGCCGCCGGTCGAGGACACCGTCGAAGGAGACGCGGGCGTCCCCCGGACGGAACTCCCAGGGACCGTCGAAGACGCACTCCAGAAAGTAGTTCATGAGGAAGGGAGCCTCGCCCAGAAAGCCGCCGCCGTCGGGGGCGTAGACCCGGACCGCGAGCTGGTTCCAGGCCTCGGGCACCAGGCTGCCGGAAGGCACCTTGTGTTGGTGGTTGCCCTTCCGTCCATCCTCGAACTCGGGCGGAAAGGTTCCGCCGCCGCCGATGCGTTTCCCGTTGACGTAGACCTCGTGGGCGCCGGCCAGACCCCGGATGTTGAAGATCACCGATTCGCCCCACAGGTCCCTATCGTGTTTGGCAAAGAATCGTTGGGGCGGTTTGAACCAGGTTCGGTACCAGCCATGGCCCGTGAAGTCGTGCGGGCCCGGCACCGGCACCCTCACCCAGTCCACGGCGCTGGTCTGAAACAGGCAGGAAAACAGGACGGCGATCCATCCGATGCGGAATTTCATCATGACGGCCAATTCCCTCGACTCACCACGCGCCTCTCTCCACTCTTCTCTCTTTCCTCTGTTTCTGAGAGGTCTAGTCCAGATGGACGACCTGTCCGGTCCTGGCGGACTCTTCGGCCGCCAGGCAGGCGCGAACCGCCTCCAGCGATTCCCGGGGCGTGATCACCTCGATGGGGGTGTCGTCGACAACGCTGCGGACAAAGTAGTTCAGCTCTTCCCGGAGCGCACCCGAACAGGCGCCGTGAATATTCGGCCAGTAGGTCGTGTCGGGACAACGGACTCCCTCCCGGTCGACGATGGTCAGATTCGGATGGGTGTCATGGACCTGAATCGAACCCTCGGTGCCGATGATCTCCATGCGTTCGTCGATCTGGAAGGGGGTCTTCTCCGGCAGGCACCAGACGTCCTCGATCACCCCGGTGGCTCCGTTTTCGAACCGGTACATGGCGTGGCCCGCGTCGGGGTACTTGTGCCCGTGGACCGCCACCGTCTGGCCGTAGGCGCTGACGATCCTGGAGCCGGTGAACCAGAGCATGAGGTCGGTGTCGTGAACGCCGTCCCCGATGATGGGACCGATCTTGTCCAGCACCTGGGATCCGATCCAGGCGGGAAGATTCCGGCGGGCGTAGAGCGCCACGATCCGTCCCAGCCGGCCTTCGTCCAACGCCTGCTTGGCCGCGGCATAGCGGGGGTTGAAGCGGCAGATGTGACCCACCATGAACTTGCCGGACGAAGCCGCCGCCGCATCCACGATGGCCTGGCAGTCTTCGACGGTGGAAGCCATGGGCTTCTCCAGGAAGACGTGCTTCCCGGCCTCCAGCGCCGCCAGGGTGGGGTCGCGATGCTGGTCCCACATGGTGGTGATGCTGACGCTGTCCAGCCCCGGGTCGGCCAGCATCTCGCGATAGTCGGTGTAGGTCTTCCGGACCTGAAAACGTTCGGCGACCTGGGCCAGCCGTTCCGGGGTCCGGGTGCACAGGGCGTAGATCTCGACGCCCGGGTTGCCGGCGAGCGCTTCCAGATGCTTCTCTCCGAACCAGCCCAGCCCGATGACTCCGTATCTGGTCTTGTCCATGGTTCTGCTCCCGGGAGGTTGGGCCGGGTACCGCCTGGCGCGGGACGTAGATGGGGAGAATCTTCGGATCTCCCTGTCTATAGTGTTGTGGCAGAATAAGTTGGCGCGTCACGGCGCGTCAAGCCGGCCCCTCGGCGCGAAGGGAGCGAAACGTGCGCATCGGTCTCATCTCGGCGGCCACCTATCGCTACCGGAAGGAACCCCGGCGTCCCGGTTCCCATCACGGGACCGCCTTCGCATCCACCTTCAACGGGTTCGATGAATCGGAAGTGCGAAAATATGACTGGACCTTCGTCCGGGCCCGAAAACGGATCGAGGGCGCCCGGGTCGTCAAGGTGTGGGACCGGGAACCGGTGTGGGCACGACGCTTGGCCGCCGCCTGCAACATTCCCTCCGTCTGCCGGACGCCGGAAGAATGCGCCGAAGGCGTCGATTTGGCGATCCTGGTCGACGACGGATCGGGCGAGCACTCCAAGTACGCGATCCATCCCTTGAAAGCCGGGGTCGCCACGTTTTGCGACAAGCCGCTGGCCATGACCGCCCGCGGAGCCAAGGCGGTGGCGGACCTGGCCCGCGAGACCGGGACCCCGTTCATGTCGGCCAGTTCTCTGAGGTTCGTTCCGGACATCCTGCGGCTGAGGGCGCAGTTGCCCGAATTGGGCCCCGTCTATCTGGCCCAGGCCGTCTGCGCCAACGAGCTGATCTACTACGGCATCCACGCCCTCTCCATGGTCTATGCCGTGCTCGGAGGCGGCGCCGTTTCGGCCGTCAACGTGGGCCAGCCCGGCCTCAACGTGGTCCGGATCCGATTCGCCGATCACCGTGACGTCGTGTTGCTGGTGGGGGAACGGGATTGGATTCGTTCCGGCTATCAGATCAGCCTCTACGGCAAGCAGGGTTGGCGCACGGTCAAGCCCGATCTGAGCGACCTCTACTGGCACCTGCTGAACGCGGTCCTGGACTACGTCCGGACGGGTGAGGAATCGGTCCCCATCGAGGAAGAGGTCGAGGTCATCGCGGCGCTGGAGGCGGGCAAACGCTCACTTGCCGGACAGGAGGAGGTCACGCTGGATAGCCTGTTCTCCTGATTCGGCGATTCGGCCCGTCCTCAATTCAGCTCGTCGAACTCGGTGGCATCCCCTTCGAACTGCATGTACTCGATCACGACGCCGTCCTCTTCGAAGAAGGCGACGCTGAGGCCGGGCATGGGCGTGAAGGGCTCCAGCAGCAGCTCCTTGCCCTCGAGCGCCGTCCCGAGGTCTTCCACCCGATAGGCGACGTGAGCCTTTTCGCGCAAGGGGCCGGTGACGGGAGAGTCCTCCTCGTAGCGGAGAAACTCGACACGGTAGGGATGATCGGCCGGATCGGTCACCCAGACCTTGGTCTCTTCGACGTAGGTCTCATCCGCCTGGAGATCTTCGGTCGGAAGCCCGATGTGATGGAAGGCCCGGAACAGCCGTCCATTCCGGTTCGAAGTTTCCTGCTCAACGGCGTGGGACTCCGGTGTCCGGGGAGGCGCTTGGCAGGCGGCCGGAATCAGCAAGCAGCCGAGGATGACAAGCGAGGTCAGGGAATGTCGCGGGAACATGGAGCTTGAAAGCATTATGTCGGCAAATTGCAAAGGAGGGAAGCGGTTACCAGGAATCAACGCGCCGGCCAGCGCAGCTGCTGGTGGAGGAACTCGAAGGTGCCCTTGCCGTGGATCTCATGGGCTCCGTCGAAGAACTCGATTCGCGTCCGGTCGCCGATTCCCAGATTCACGTAGCGGCGGCGCACTTTCGCGTATTCGAAAGCCACCCACTCGTCCTCCCCGACGCCGTCGCGGTGTCCCCGCTCGACCATGAAGGGCCGGGGTGCGATCAGGCCGGCGATCTCGGCGTAATTGAACTTCTCGCCGAAGTCGAACTCGCTGTGCTCATGCTCCTTGGTCAACATGAAGCTGTAGGGAACGTCGATGCTCACATGCTTCCGGACCTCCTCATTGAAGTCGCCGGAACAGATCGAAAGCGCATATTGTTCCAGCACCGCCGGGATCAACATGGCCGATTTGCCGCCGTAGGAGAGCCCGTAGAAGCCGATCCGGCCGGCGTCGACGAAGGGAAGCGTCGCCAGCCACTCCAAGACCTGCTGGTGCTGGCGCACCATGGGAGCGAAGAAGGTCAGCTTGAGCGGGTTCGCCTTTCGCTGCAACGCGCGGTACTTCTCCTCGCCGATGTAGAGGTTCTGAGGGGCGTAGACGACGAAGCCGCGGTCGGCCAATTGGGCGCCGAAGGCATGGTAGGGGCCTTGGTCTTGCTCAGGGTCGCAGAGGTCCTGGGGTCTGCCGGCCCGGCCATGCTGGGCGACCACGACCGGGCGCCGTTCTCCCGGTTTCAGATCCTTGGGTACCAGGATCACGCCATAGCTGAAGACCTTGGGCCAAGTGTCGAGCACCACCTCGTAACCCTTCCAGCGGTCCGTCTCGTAGATCTGGCGCGTCCTGGGCTTGGGCTCGACGCTGGCCGGCGGAAGCCACCCGATGATCTCGCGCCACAGATGATCCCGATAGGCGCGGGTCGTCCGGACCCACCGGTCCGGGGATGAGGGGTCCGCCTGCGACCAGAATCGTTCCCGCCCCAAGGAACTGAGCCTCATCAGCTTCTGGCAATGTTCCACCAACTGCCGATACTGACGCTGCATCCGCGTCGCGGGATCGAACCTGGCACGCCGATCCCGCAGCGGCTCTTCCCGCCTGATTTGACCGGGAGGGGCGAGTCCGTCATCCAGAGCCGACAGCAGCGCTTCCAACGCCGGGGCGGAGAACGGGGGGCCCTTTCCGGAGCCGCTGACGACCAGCTGGATCCGGTCGGGAATCCGCAATCGTTCGAAGTGTCGGCGGGCCCTCCGGAACTCGGACCGGACGCGGTCCAGGCGCGGAGTCTCCAGCCGGCCTGAGGCCGCGTCCATGCGCCCGTCTCGAGGCGGCGGAGGGCCGGGAACCTCCGGACCCCGGCAGGCCTCCACCAGCAGTGCGCGGGGCGCGATCAGACTCGCGATCTCGGCGTCCCCGAATTCCTCCAGGAGGCCCCAGACGTTGCGGTAAACGGGCTCCTGCCAGACGCGCTCCCGCGGTTGGAAGTAGCCGCTCACCAGCGTGGCCCGCAGCCGCGAGTCCAGTGCGGCGCTGTAGAGGGCGACCAGTCCGCCCTCCCCGTGTCCCGCGATGCCGAGGGGCGTGTCCGGGCCGGCGGGGCCGGACCGGTTGCGGGAAAAGTAGTCGAGCGCCGCCAGGACCTTCTGCACCTCGTAGCCGATCAGATGACGCCCCATGAAGTAGGCTTGCCGGTAGATGAACTCCCGATGCGTCTGGTTGCTCATTCGGACCCTGCGGTTTCCCGACCAGGTGTTCTTGCGGTCGATCAGCGCCGGCACCAGAACCCGGCACCCCGCCTCCGCCAGGATCCGGGCGGCCTGAAGCCGGGGCGGGGTCTGCGGGTGCAGGCCTGCCAACATCTCGGGTGTCCAGTCTGCGTCGGGGATGACCACGACCTGGGCCCTGGCTTTCCCGGCAGGTTCCAGCAGCAACCCTTCCGCGTCCACGCCCTCCAAGACCGGCCAGCGGACGGCGAACACACGGAGCCGCCCGTTCTCGGCAACCAGGGACGGACTGGTGAAGGTGGCCACCAGCTCCAGCTCCCCCGCCGGAAGTCTGTCGTCCACCGCACCGATGCGGCGCTGAAATCGATCGCGGTTCGATTCGATCGATTCCAGGTACGCCCGCGGGGAGGAGTAGTCCCAGCTCCAGAATCTTCCTCTTGATTTCGGCGACTCGGCGATCTGACGCAGCAGGAATCGGTCGATCGCCTCCACCAGCTGAAGAGACAGGTCCCCTTTCATCCGCAGGGGACGGGTTCCGGCCAGACGGCTCCCAGGACCCGCGGTGAGGCTGACGGACAGGAATACGGCGGCCAGGACCGCGGAAACGCCTCTCATCACTCTCCACCTCCCGGACCTTCAATCGGTCGCGTCTTGCTCCGGTTTGGAACCAAGAGGGCACCCGCAAGGGGCGAAGAGGGCACCCACAAGGGGCGCCCCTACCGTTCCCTCCCTGGAACCCGTTCCGTCAGCCGCCACCGGTTCCGGTTCACCCGGAGACCGCGGTGCCCCGCGTAGCGGTCGTAGACCCGGTTCATCTCCTCGACGGAGTCGAAATAACCGACGACGTAGGCGGCGCCGAAGGACTCTCCGGCCCGGATCGGCTTTCCGCCCAGCTCCTGGATCATGCAGACGTAGCCCCGCTGGTGGCACCAGGCTTCGTATACGGCGTCCGGATCGAGGGTCATGCCGGCGAGCCACGGTCCCTCCCGGCCCGTTTCCGGGTCCCTCAACCGGTAGGCCCGGATGAACCTCGAAGGGAGTTCATTCCGGTCCGCCCGGTAGTTGAAGCGCCCGTCGGGGCCGAAATCGGTGAGGAACGCCTCCGCCGGGATGATGCCGAAATAGCTGAGGTAGACCTCGCTGAAGACATTTCCCTCCCGGTGCTTGATGTGGCCGGGCAGGTCGATGCGGAGAAACAGGGAGTTGCTGTTGTTGGCCGAATCGATCCGGTCGCTGGACACGAAGTAGCGCTCGCCCGCCGGGAACACCATGGTCTGGGTCCACTTCGATCCGGGCCGCTTTCCGGGCGCCGCCAGCGTGTAGGTGAAGTCCATGGTCACCGCCACGAAGTCCGGGCCCTCCACCAGCCGGGACGAGAGGCGCCGCGCCCGGGTGCAGATCTGGGGGCCTTCGACGATCCGCTTGGGGCGCATTCCGTGGATGAGCGGATCATCCAGGTAGTGCAACTCCTCGGGGAGTTGATCTTCATAGGAATCGGCGTTGCCCGGCTCCAGCAGGAAGTCGGCGATGTGGAGACCATGACCGGCGTCGCGAAAGCCGGTCTTTCGGTCCAGGAACGATCCTCCGGCGACGCCGCTGACGTAGCCTTGCTTCCGGATCCTGGCCTCCAGGACCGGCCCCGAGATAACGATCTCTTCCTTGGTCTGCGTGACGCTGAAGCCGCTGGCCGTTGACTTCGGCTCCGGAGTCCGGGCACAACCGGCCAGCCACCCCACCGCCAGCAGGACCGCACCCAGACGGCGCGGGTCACGTCGTCTGCCGAACCCCTTTCCGGACATCGTGCTCTTCATTCCACGCCCCCGGTTCAGCACAGATTACCTGTCGGACGCGGCCACTCCAAGCGGGGAAGGCGGCGCTCTTCTCTGGACAATCTGATATTGGTATTTCGTGGTTTTTGGGAAGGAGCCTGCGCCGGGACGATCGCACCGCATTTTCGCGGCTGCCCTGATTCTCGCCGTTCAGCTCCTGACGGGTTGCTCGGCCGAGGACACGCGGCCGCCGAATTTCATCGTCATCCTCTGCGACAACCTGGGCTACGGCGACGTCGAGCCCTTCGGATCCCGGCTCCATCGGACCCCCAGTCTGAACCGCATAGCCCGGGAAGGCCTCAAGCTCACCCACTTCTACGCCACCGCCGGGGTCTGCACGCCGTCCCGCGCCAGCCTCCTGACCGGGGCCTACGCGCAAAGGGTGGGGATGCACACGAACCCTCGGGACGGACAGGTCCTGCGGCCCATTTCGCCCTATGGGCTGCACCCGGATGAGATCACGATTGCGGAGTCGTTGAAGCCTCTCGGCTACGCCACCGCCATCATCGGTAAATGGCATCTGGGGGATCAGCCCGAGTTTCTCCCGACCCGCCAGGGGTTCGATTCCTTTTTCGGCATTCCCTACAGCGACGACATGACGCGGGCCGCCGGCCGGCGGGTCGGCGAACGGATGGACGGCGCCCGATGGCCCCCGCTGCCGCTGATGGAGAACGAAACCGTGGTCGAGGCCCCGGTCGACCGGAACCTGTTGACCCAGCGCTACACGCGGCGGGCTCTGGAGTTCATCGAGGAGAACCGGGACCGGCCCTTCTTTCTCTATCTACCTCAGGCGATGCCGGGAAGCACCCGGAATCCCTTCGCCGGCGAGCGCTTCCAGGGCAAGAGCCGAAACGGTCCCTGGGGAGACTCGGTCGAAGAACTGGACTGGTCCACCGGCCGGATCCTGGACCAACTGGTGGAGCTCGAGCTGGATCGACACACTCTGGTGATCTGGACTTCAGACAACGGCGCCCCTCTGTCCCCAGACCCGGCCAGTCCGGCACGGGGAAGCAACGCGCCTCTTTTCGGGCGGGGGTACACCACGGCGGAGGGCGCCTTTCGTGTGCCTGCCATCGCTTGGTGGCCGGGCCGGATCGCGCCCGGCTCCGCGTGCCGGGAGCTGGCCACGAGCATGGATCTGATGCCTACGCTGACTCGCTTGGCCGGTGGCGAGCCGCCGCGTGACCGTATCCTCGACGGCCACGATATTCGTCCCCTTTTGTTCGCCGAGCCGTCCGCCGTTTCGCCCTATGAGGCCTTCTACTACTACGACCGGGATCAGCTCCATGCGGTGCGGCAGGGTCCCTGGAAACTCTTCGTGCCGCTGGACTCGTTCCGCCGTCATCCTCACTTTGGGGACGAACGGCCGGTGGAACCCCTCCTCTTCAACCTCGTCAACGACGTCGGATCGGAACGGAACGTCGCCGCCGACCACCCCGAAGTCGTCGGGCGTCTGATGACGCTGGCGGAACGGGCGCGGACCGACCTCGGCGACCGGGGACGGCCGGGTGCGAACCAACGTCCTCCCGGGGTTGTGGAGGATCCCCGGCCGCAGATGATACAGTCACATTGAACTCTCTCTTCCAGGATCGAACCGCGATGCCGTTGAAATCCACACTGCGACGTTGGCGCCTGATGATGGTACTACTGGCGTTGGTCCCGGCAGGCACGGTTCCAGGATTTTCTGCCCAAGGCCAGCGGAAGGTTCTGCGCGCGGGCGCTTCGGTGGTGGACATCACTCCCCGAACCTTTCCCGTCTCCTCCAACGGGGGCATGAGCGACCGCTCGGTCGGGAAGGCGCACGATCCTCTCAACGCGCGTGGGCTGGTCCTGGACAACGGCTCGGTCCGGATCGCCATCGTGGTCAGCGACAGCTGCATGATTCCGAGGGACATCATCGACGACGCCCGCAAGAAGGCGTCGCGCTCGACCGGGATCCCGGCCGGGAACATGTTGATGTCGGCCACCCACACCCACACCGCCGTCACCGTGGGCGGAGTCTTCCAGAGCGAGCCTGAAGCAGCCTACCGGGAGTATCTGAAGGATCGGATGGCCCAGGCCGTCATCGAGGCCGCATCGCGGCTCGAACCGGCCAGAGTCGGCTGGGCCGTCGGCAACAACGCCCGCCAGGTCTTCAACCGGCGCTGGTTCATGCGTCCCGGTTTCGAGTACACGGATCCGTTCGACGCCGGGACCGATCGGGTGAGGATGAATCCGCCCCGAGGCAGCAGCAAGTTGCTGGCGCCGGCCGGCCCCATCGACCCTGAGGTTCCGGTCCTTTCGGTTCAGGCCCGGGACGGGCGTCCGCTGGCCCTGCTGGCCAACTACTCGCTCCACTACGTGGGCGGCGTCGCGCCCGGCGGCCTCTCGGCGGACTATTTCGGCGAATTCGCCAGGCAGGTCGCGCAGCGCGTGGGAGCCGGGGAGGTCGAGCCGCCGTTCGTGGGGGTCATGTCCAACGGAACCAGCGCCGACATCAACAACGTCAACTTCTTCGAGCCGGGCGTCCGCCGCCAGCCCTTCGAGCAGATCCGGCGGGTGGCCGCCGACGTGGCCGATTCGGCGGTCCAGGCCTACAGGCGAGTCGAGTATCACGACTGGGTGCCGCTAGCTTCCAGCCAGTCGGAGATCGAGCTGGGGGTTCGACTGCCGAGCCGCGCCGACCTGAAGCGGGCGCGGAAGATCCTGGAGGCCTCCGGTCCCGGACCTTACCGGGAACGCCGAGCCATCTACGCCCGCGAGACGGTGCTGCTGACCGAATATCCGGCACGGGTTCCGGTCCGGCTGCAGGCGATCCGCATCGGCGATCTGGGAATCGTCAGCACTCCCTGCGAGACCTTCGTCGAGACCGGTCTGGCCATCAAGAAGGAGAGTCCCCTGCGGCCGACCTTCGTGATCGAGTTGGCCAACGGTTACAATGGTTACCTGCCCACCGCCCGGCAACACGAGTTGGGCGGCTATGAGACTTGGCGGGCGAGGTCCAGCTATCTGGCCGTAGAGGCCGAAGCCGAGGTCCGCAGAATCCTGATCCGGCTGCTGCACGACGTGGCCGGAAACTGAGGCGCCGGGAGCCGCCGCCGGTCCCGTCACTCTCGAAGTTCTATCAGCCGCCGTTCGAGTCCGGGCCTCGCCTGCTTGAACTCCATCCACCACTCGTCCAGTTGCTCCCGGGTCGGGAGCGCAGGATTCTTGACCATGAGGTGCCGCACGTGGGAACGGAATCTGCCTTCGGACGGAAAGACACGCTCCATGTGGCCGGGGTAGAAGATGAAGTCCATGGCGGTCCCTTCCATGCCGCAGGTGACGGCGGCCGTCGTCTCCGGGTCCAGAAGGATCACCGAGCGCCAGCCGGCGGGTGAGGCGTGGGAAACGAGCACCGGATGGCGCCAGGTGCCCATCAGGCGGCCGTTTCCGCGCGGGCAATGGGGAATTCTGCCGTCTCTGCGAAAGTAGCTTTCAGGACTGCTCACATAACCGTCCAGGTGGCCGACCCCTCGATCCGACCAGAGCGCCAACTCTCCTCCGGAGTCCCAGAACCAGAAGGAGCGCGAGCCGTTGATCGAGGTGTAAGAGGCAAAGAAATGCCCATACTCCTCGATCTGTCTTCCGGTCGCGTTGACGGCGGTGAAAAACATGTCCCAATAGGCTCGACCGGGAGCGGCCTCGCCGGGCAGGAGATAGTCCTGCTGGAACCCGAAGCCGTCGGTTCCGAAATCGATCCCCAGATAGCCCTCGCCGATCTTCCCTGCATCCAGCCGCGGGTTTCCCTGGAAACGGGGACGAAAAGAGTCCCAGTAGGCCGGATTTTCATGTCCGCGAGCCTGAAAGTCGAAGGGATGACCCTTCCACCAGTGCCACTCCGTGTAGTCCCAGGCGCTATAGGCACCCTGGTAGATCCAGTCCAGTCCCGGCTCCTCGACGGTCGTCAGCTTCTGGATGCCGCGGGAACTGAATGCGATCTTGAGAAGCGGCGAGCCGTCCTTCAGACTCAGCGTCACCGGGTAGACGGAGCCGAACTCGTCGGGGGGAACCGTTTGAGAAGTTCGGCTGCAGGAAATCGAGGCCAACAGGATCAGACCGAGTCCCCAGAGACAGGTCCCGATCAGTTTGAAGCCGTTGGAATATCTCACCAGTCCGATCTCACCGGCGCCCCGTTACGCTTCGGTCCAATACCGACGGGTCGCCTTCCTCGCGGCTCTCATAATATCCATGGTGGCCCCAAAAAACTGAGGAAAGGTTGTGGGCAGCCTGTGGAAAAAGTCCCCGCCGACTGTCAGGATCAACCGGAACACCTCCTCGGGCGATCCCGAACGCCGTGGCCGATCCCCGGATCTTCATGGGAGTCTGACCGATGATGGCCTGGAGCCGTTTTCCGATTCTGTGCTTTCTGCTCACCTTGCCGGCGTTCGCCGGGGCTTCAGGTGGGGTGAAACTTTCCTTCGATGGGGTGGACCGCGACCCGTCCGACCGGGAGCTGCAGCTCGTTCCGGGCGCCAACCATGGTTTGAGCTTCACCGCTCTCGAACCTGGAGACCGGGAGTTCCAGGCGCGGGTGAGCAGGCGTCTGGCGTCCGGCAGGGTCATCACCGAAACTCGGCCCTTCCGAGATCGGATCAGCTTCGATCTGGGCCCTCTGACCGCTCCCGGCCGCTACCAATACGAAGCGGGCGCCGTCTACTTTCGCGGGTACGAGCTCGAGCTCCAGGTGACGGGCCGGGACCTGGAGAAGACCTGGATCTTCCGCCAGCAACTCAGCCGGGAGGTCACGACCGAACGGCTGGGGATGGGTGAGGGCGGGCTTCCGGTCAAGGCCCTGCGTTTCGTGGAAGATGGACCCGTTCGAGTCGTATTCGATCCCAAGTTGGGTTCCGCCGATCTGATCTCTCTGCGGATGCACCCGGAGGTCCTGCTCCACCAGGATCGTCTTTCCCTGTTGGCGGAGGTCCGCCCGGGTGCCGGTCCGGAGCGGATGGAGGGAGAACTGAGCGTGCTGGACGCGCGGGGGAAAGCCCTCTGGACCCGCAACGTCAGGCTCAGCCGCCTGCAAGGATTGCAGAGATTATCGGTCCCGGTCCAGGGTTGGCCCGACGGGAACTACCGGGTGCAGTTCCTGCCCAGGGTGGACGGAAAGCTCTGGCCGGACGGCCCCGGCTTGGACTACCGGCGGAGAATCGAGCCGCCGAACAGTCTCCTGCTGACGCCGCTGGCCTCCTGGCGCCTTCAGATCGACCCGGGGCGTCCCGAGATCCGGATCCGCAACTTCCGGAGGGCCCATGGCCGGTGGGGAGACGGTCCCATCGACGGGGAGTCCTGGGAGTGGAAACAGATTCCCAATGATGGCGTCGCCTTGGTGGGGAAAGGGGACTACACCGCTCCTCCCGTGACCTATCTTCCACCCACCCGGGGGACCTATGCCGTCTTCCTGGGGACCGGAGGCTCGGGTCTGCACGTTCAGGTCGGCCGTGAGGGTCTGATCCGGGACGCACCTCCCACCCAGTTGGGCGACGAGACCTTCGTCACCGCCGCCGACCTGACCGGAGAAGTCATTCGGTTCCACTCCGCCGGCGACCCCAGGCGGTGGCTCGACTGGAGGAAGGCCGGCGAACAGCGAGGCCTGGCCACTCTTCTGCGCCTGGTTCCGGTCACGCCCGAATCGGTCCGGAATCTCAGAAACCGGATGTCCAAGCCACCGACGCCGCTGTTGGCGGTGAACGACTGGGCCTGCTACTTCGACGTGATCTGGGCCCGCCTCCTGCCGGACCAGTTCCGGAGCATCGTCTGCGGCCAGTCCGAGCTGGGGTTCGGGACCATCGGCTGGTCGGTCGGCCGGTCCTGGGTCGAATACCACAGCCGTCTGCCCCAGACCACCCGGTTTCCCTGCGCCTCCTACGAAAAGGCGCAGCAGAGCCGGGACTATTCCCCCCACGACTACGGCCGGCGTATCCACATGATCAACGAATACGACGCCCTCTCCCAGGTCAACCAGACCCGGGAGGGATGCCGCGCGCAGGTCTGGCCCTGGCTGGCGATGCAGCGGCACTACGGCGCCAACCGCTACGGCGGCATCTTCTCCAGCGACTTCTACAAGCGTCATCCCGAGTGGTGGCGGATCGCCAAGGACGGATCGGACTCCCGGGGCCTGAGCTATTTCTTTCCCCAAGTCAGGAAGGAACGAGTCGACATCCTGGTGGAAGTGGCCGAGCGGGGGGCGGACGGCCTGTTGGTGGGATGTGACCGCCAAGTCCCCATGCTTCTGTACAACCCCGCGATGGTCGAGGCTTATCGAAAAGCCACCGGCGTGGACCCCAGAACGATCGACGTCTCAGCCGGCCGGCCCTACCGCGACTGGGTTCGCTGGCGGGCCGACTTCTTCACCCAGGTGCTGAGAGACCTGAAGGCCGGACTCGCCGCCCGGAATCGGACCCTCCCCGTGGCCGTGCGAATCCCTGCGGCAGGGCTGTTCCACAACCTGGCGCAGGGGCTGGACGTGGAACGCTGGTGCCGTGAACAGCTCATCGACCAGCTCCAACTCGACCCGCTGCAGGACTTGAAGGGGCGGGCCGACCAGGACCTCCGTCCCTATCTGGATCTGGGTCGGCTCTATGGGATTCCCATCGTGGCCGGCATGGGCGCCTCGGCCTACATCGGCGCCGGCGGGACCCACTCCTGGACCCACGTCAACGAGCCGGACGGCAGCCTCATGGTCCCCCGGGGCGGCGCCGGCCTGACTAATCTCGTGCCTGGGCTGAAGCGGGCGTTAGGACTGATCGAGGGGGGCGCCGACGCCATCGACGCCTATGAAACCGAACTTCTGGCCCAGGTCGATCCCATACGCTTCCTGGTAGCCATGTATGGACATCGTTCGCGGTTGGAGGAGTTTCTCCGGGAGTCCAATCTGGAGTCGGTGGCCCCGATCGATGCCGACAACGCGGCCTCCGGACACGACAACCATTCCCGGTGGGTCGTGGGTTGGAGCCTGGAGGGCCTGGGAGCGAAGTCGCTATGAAGAGGCAAGAGGAAAAAACAGAAAAGCGGCAAGAGGGGAACTCTTGCGGCGGCGGGCACCCGGTTTTTCTTCTCGCAGGGGCGGCCCTGGTGGGCGCCCTCTCCCTGACGGGCGGGGCGGAATGGCCAATGGAGGACCGCCGTCCGCTGATATCCGCATGATAGACTACGAGTAGTTATGTTCAATCGCATTCTGGCCAAGATTCTCGGCTCCCAGAACGAGCGGGATCTCAAGCGAATCCAGCCCATCGTCAATCAGGTCAACGAGTTGGAGGCTTCGGTCTCGAAGCTCGACGATGCGGCCCTGAAGGCCAGGACTCCCGAGTTCAAGCAGCGCGTGGAGCGGGGCGAGAGCCTGGAGGACCTCTTGCCGGAAGTCTTCGCGGTGGTTCGGGAGACCTCGCGCCGGACCCTCCGCATGCGCCACTACGACGTGCAGATCATCGGCGGCGCGGTGCTCCATGAGGGCAAGATCGCCGAGATGAAGACGGGAGAGGGGAAGACCCTGGTGGCGACCCTCCCCGTGTATCTGAACGCCCTGAAAGGTGAGGGAGTCCATCTGGTGACGGTCAACGACTATCTGGCCCGCCGGGACGCCGAATGGATGGGTCCCCTCTACCGTTTTCTGGGCCTTTCGGTGGGCATGATCCAGCATGACATGCCGGACCAGGACCGGCGCGACGCCTACACCGCCGACATCACCTACGGCACCAACAACGAGTTCGGGTTCGACTACCTTCGGGACAACATGAAGTTCTCGGCTCAGGAATGCGTCCAGCGCGACCACCGCTACGCCATCGTGGACGAGGTGGACTCCATCCTGGTGGACGAAGCACGGACTCCGTTGATCATCAGTGGTCCCTCCGAGGAATCCACCGGCAAATACACTCGGATCGACCGCCTGATCCCCCGTCTGATCCGCGAGCAAGACTTCAAGGTGGACGAAAAGGCCAGAAGCGTGGTGCTGCAGGAGACAGGGATCGAGAAGGCGGAGAAGTTCCTGGGAGTCGACAACGTCTACGATCCACGCAACATGGCTCTGGTTCACCATATTCACCAGGCGCTCAAGGCCCACGCCCTGTTCAAGCGGAACGTCGACTACATGGTCAAGGATGGACAGGTCATCATCGTCGACGAGTTCACGGGCCGTCTGATGCCGGGCCGCCGATACTCGGAAGGGCTCCATCAGGCTCTGGAGGCCAAGGAGGGGGTCAAGATCGAGCGTGAGAACCAGACCTTGGCCACCATCACCTTCCAGAACTACTTCCGGATGTACGACAAGCTGGCGGGGATGACGGGTACGGCCGAAACCGAAGCGCCCGAGTTCGAAAAGATCTACAAGCTCCAGGTAAACGTGATTCCCACCAACCAAACCCTCATCCGGGATGAGTACGAGGACGTCATCTACCGGACGGAGCGGGAGAAGTTCATCTCCGTCGTGGACGAGATCCGGGAGTGCAATGCTCAGGGCCGGCCGGTACTGGTGGGCACCACCTCCATCGACAAATCGGAACGGCTTTCCACGCTGCTCAAGCGCCAGCGGATCAAGCACGTGGTGCTGAACGCCAAGTATCACGAGCGGGAAGCGGAAATCATCTCTCAGGCGGGCAAGGGAGGTTCGGTCACCATCGCCACCAACATGGCCGGACGGGGAACCGACATCATCCTGGGAGGCAATCCCGAATTTCAGGCCAGACTGAAGTTCCAAGGCCGCAGGCTCGATGAGAATCCCCAGGAGTACGAAGCCGAGCTGGAAAGGCTTCTCCCCGCCTGGGAGGGGGAGCACGAGGAGGTGGTCCGACTCGGCGGCCTCCACATCATCGGGACGGAACGCCACGAGTCGAGGAGAATCGACAACCAGTTGAGAGGCCGCTCCGGCCGCCAGGGAGACCCGGGTTCCAGCCGTTTCTATCTGTCTCTGGAGGACGATCTGCTGAGGATCTTCGGCTCCGATCGGATCTCGGGTCTGATGCAGTCTCTGGGCATGGAGGAAGGGGTCCCCATCGAGTCGAAGCTCATCACCCGGCAGATCGAACGGGCCCAGAAGCAGGTGGAGGCCCGGAACTTCGAGATCCGGAAACACCTCCTGGAATACGACGACGTGATGAACAAGCAGCGGGAGGAGATCTACCGCTTCCGCCGCGAACTGCTGGAGGGGAAGAACCAGAAGCCCTACATCCTCAACTTGGCGGACGAACTGGTGCAGGAATTGTTGGGCTCGCATGTCTCCATGGAAGAGGACCCCCGGAAGTGGGACTTCGAGGGCCTGGGAATCAACTTCCAGAGGATCTTCGGCCTCGGACTGCCCCAGGACGCTCATCTCATGGACCGTCCGGAACTGGACGAGAGCCTCGCCTCCATGGCCCGCCAGCGGTATGAGGCGAAGGAGGCGGACATCGGTCCCGAGGTCATGCGCTGGTACGAACGGATGATCATGCTCCAGATCATCGACCAGCAGTGGAAGGACCACCTGCTGGCTTTGGACCATCTCAAGGAGGGGATCGGTCTGAGGGGTTATGGACAGCGGGACCCCCTGGTCGAGTACAAGCGCGAATCGTTCGAACTCTTCGAGGATCTCTGGAACCGGTCCACCGAGGAGATGGTTCGGATGCTCTACCTGCTCCGGCCCATATCCGCCGAGGATGAACGGGAGCTGCGAGGCGCCCACGCTCGGCGGCAGCAACAGGTGTCCTACTCCGGCCCGGAATCGGCGCCGCCGCCACCGCGCCCTCAAACCAAACGCCGCCGCATGGACGCCAGAAGCGCTGCCGCGGTGAAGACCGTGGTCCGAACGATGCCCAAAGTGGGCCGCAACCAACCCTGTCCCTGCGGTTCGGGCAAGAAGTACAAGAAGTGCTGCGGCCGGTGACTTCCAGGTTGCCGCAGGCAAGCTCGCCCTGAAGCTGATCCTGAGCCTCTCCTTTCTGATTCTGGTCCTGAGCCGGTTGGACCTGTCCCAATTGCTCCGCGTCGTGGCCGGCGCCCGGCCCGAATTCCTGCTGCTGGCGGTTTCGATTCAGATCCTCACGCTGCTGCTCTCGGCGCTCCGCTGGCGGATCGTTCTCGAGAACTTCCGCATCTACCAGCGTTGGTATCCGCTTACCAAGCTTCGTCTTCATCGGCGCCTTCTTCAACCTGTTCCTGCCGTCGGCCATCGGTGGAGACGTTTTCCGCGCCTATTACCTGTCCCAAGGGTACGGGCCGGGCATGTCCACGACCCTCACCACCAGCGTGCTGGAACGGAGCGGAGGCCTCTGCGGCCTGTTGCTCATCGGTCCTCGCCGCCTCCCTCGTCGTCCCCCAGAAGATCGCCGGGCTTTCTTCCCTCCACATCTTCCTCGCCGCGTGCGCCTTGTATGCGATTGCCAACGTGATGCTCTTCCACTCTGGACCCCACGGCCGGATGGACCTCCATGATGCAGAGGTTCGGATTCCATGCTCTGACCCGGAAGATGGAGCTCGTCTACCAGGGACTGGACACCCTGAAGCAGAATCCGGGCAAGATGGCCTCCGTAGCCGTGGTGTCGCTTCCCATCCAGGCCGGAGCGGTGGCGGTGGTCTGGGTGACGGCCCAGGGCATCGGGATCGAAGCGCCCTTCTCTCTTTTCATGGTCTTCGTTCCCTTGATCAACCTGACCATCATGGTGCCTCTCACCATCAACGGGATCGGACTCCGGGAGAGCGCCTACTACCTGCTCTTCTCCCAGGCGGGAGTACCGGCCGAGATGTCAGTGACTCTGTCCCTGCTCGGTTTCGTGGTGATGATGTTGTCGTCGCTTCCAGGAATCGTCTACTACTCGATTCGCAAGCAGGAGGAAACGGATCTGGAGGCGGCCGCCGTTGCGCGGAAGGATTGACCTGAGCGGAGCCAGAAAGGGACAGTCTTTTTCCGGGGTGAAAGAGCGTAGGGGCACCCCTTGTGGGTACCCTCTTTCGTCCAAACCTCAGTTGCCCGACCCCCGGGGCCGAGGGAGCGCCCACAAGAGGCGCCCCTACTTCAGGCCCACGTCGGGGCGATCGTCCTTCACGAACCCTTCCCGGTTGGGCATCAGGACCTGGGGGAGCGTCTCCCGGTTCAGCTCTTCGTTCTCGTCCACGATTTCGTTCAAATGCAGAACGTAGGCGACGACGGAATAGACCTGGTCGTCGGTCAGGATGCCGGGATTGTGGAAGGGCATGGTGCGGTTCACGTAGTCCCAGAGCGTCGTCGCATAGGGCCAATAGCTGCCGACCGTCTTCAGGGGCTTGGCGCTTGTGAGGCTTCCTTGCCCGCCCACCAGCGCCGACGACTCCCCGCCCTGGGCCGTGGTGCCGTGGCACTCCGAGCAACGGCGGGCATAGACCTCCTTGCCCTCGGCGGCGGTTTCCGCTCCCTTCCGGGGAGCCCCGTTCCGTCCGGAAAATGGTAATGCTCCAGGCCTTGACCTCGTCCGCCGTCGGCGCGCGGCCGACCTTGTACTTCGACGATTGGGCGGCACCGGCGCCCACGAGCAGACCGGCCACGACGAACACCGGCCAGTATCCCCTGGCGCGATCAGACATGGGTCACACTCCCGTCGGCGGCGATCTTCCAGGACTTGATGCAGTTGTTGTGGTAGCCGGAATTCCGGCCTCGCGCCTCCACCAGAGCTTCCAAGGTCGGCTGGACGTAACCCGTTTCGTCCGTGGCCCGGGAAAGGATCACCGCCGGTGTGCCGTCCCAGGTCCAGGGCAACCGAAAACGGGTGAACGCGATCCGGTGCCGAGGTTCCTGCAAGGCTGCGTCGGACCACGTCGCGCCGTTGTCGGTGGAAACCTCCACCCGCTCGATCAACCCCAGGCCCGACCAGGCCAGCCCCGTGATCTCGACGAATCCCGGTCCCGCCAGCTTCTGGCGCCCGGAGGGGCGCGTGACCACCGATTTGGCCTCCATCGCAAGGCTGAATTGCCGGGCCTTGCCGTTGGCCAGCACGTCCGTGTACTTTGAGGTCTCTTCCCTTCCCATTGCGGGTTGGTCCGTCAACATCAGCCGCCGGACCCATTTGACGTTGATGTTCCCCTCGTGACCGGGCGCCACCAGACGCAGGGGGTACCCCTGCTCCGGACGGATCGCCTCTCCGTTCTGTCCGTAGGCGACGATCACGTCATCGCGGCACTTTTCGAGCGGCAGGCTGCGGTGCATCTTGCAGGCGTCCGCTCCCTCCGCGATGAGCCACCTGGCTTCGGGCTTCACCCCGACCTCGTCCAGCAGGACGGACAGCAGAACTCCCGTCCATTCGCTGCAGCTCGCCATGCCATGGCTGCTCTGTGCGGTGACGCCCGGCTTCGATTTCCATTCGCCGCGGCTGTTGCCGGAACACTCGATGAAGTGGATCCGCGACACCGACGGGAAGGTCTTCAACTCCTCCATCGTGAGAATCAGCGGACGTTCCACCAGACCGTGAATCAAGAGGCGGTGCTCGGCGGGATCGATGAGCGGAACACCCGCATGATGGCGTTCGAAATGCAGCGAGGAAGGCGTGAGGATACCGTGCGAGTCCTGGAGCGGAGTCCGGGCGGAGGCCTGCTTCCGGGTATTTCGAGACCGACCCCCTCCGGACCGACTTTTCGAACGGCGAGCGTTCGCCGTACTGATCCGGCGGCTTGCCGGTGCGTTTCACCCCACCGCCGGCCGGCGTGTCCGCCGAGTCCGAACAAGCCATCAGGGAGCCGCCGACCGCCGCGCCCAGACTCAGGAATTTACGGCGGCTCGCTTCACCGGAACCCCGACCAGGCTTTCCGTCTTCCATGGCACCCTCCCGTATCCCTCCAATTCAGAGTCTTCAGATCGGGGGAAGGCGCAGATTTCTGCAGGTGCACAGGTCACTCGAGACAAGTCGGCGCACCTGCTCGAAATTCGTCAACTCAGACCCAAGATCTTCAGCACCATGACCCGATTCTCTTTCTCGTCCGTCACGTAGACGAAGCGGCTGTCGGCGAAACCTGGATGTCGATGGGCTTCTTCCCGACTTCGATGGTCCGAAGGTTTGTTCAGTTCGGGACTCAAAATGGATATCGTGCGACTTCCACTTTCCACCACGAAGACGTACCCCTGGGCGTTCACGGTCAGGGAGAAGGGTTTGCTCTCCCACCCGAACCCGGCGCGTCTCTTCGATGTCGAGCAGGTCCACCACCGAGAGGTCGTTGGTCCCGCTGTTGGCCACCAGCAACCGTTCGCCGTCGGGGGGTCAAGGCGATGCCGTCAGGACCGATCCCGACCGGGATCTCCTTGATCACCCGTCCGTCGTTGGCGTCGATCACATAGAGGTCGTTGGAGCCGGCACACGGAACGTACAACTGCTCGCCCAAGGCCGAGATGGCGGCCACCAGCGGCCGCACGCCCACTTCCACCGACTTGGTGACCCGGTGGGGAAGCCGTATCGATGAAATCGACGCGTCCGATGCGGCCCCGGCCGTAGTTGGCTACGTAGATGGTGTGCCCTCGGGGAGACACCACCACGTCGGTGGGCATCCCGCCCACCTTGATGTCATCGGTGATCCGATGGGTCTTTCCGTCCACCACCTTGACCAGACCCGACTGGAAGTTGGTGACGTAGATCCGATCTCCGCTGGGCGAAATAGCGATTCCCAGCGGCTTGAAGCCGGCGTAGAAGCTCTTCTCCGTTAAATTGGTGGCGCAGTTCACGATCGAGACCTCGTCCGAGGCGAAGTTGGTCACGAACAGATAGCGCCCGTCCGGCCCCAGGGTGGAGAAGTTGGGCGCCTTGCCCACTTTGACCTTCTTGACCTGGCTCACCTGAACCGACGAAGCGGCCAGCAGGGGCAGACAACCGCGATGACCCAAAATTTGATGGTCTTCCTGATCTCGTTCATGTTCCCCTCACGATCTATTGCGAGACCGTGCCGACTTTTCCCCCGTCGTTGCCGGCAGGCTCGAACCGTATTCTTCATCAGGAGCGCGATGGTCAAGGGGCCGACTCCGCCTGGCACCGGCGTCACCGCCGCCGCCCATCCCGGCGCGGCCTGGGGATGGACGTCACCCACCAGCACCGAGCCCCTCTGGGTCCGAACGCCGCCAGCTTGCGCGAACCGGTCGCCGAACAGACGCAGCACCTGGTTCCGGCCCCGGAGCAGGTTGACCTCCCACGTCGACGACGACGGCGCCCTTCTTGATGTAGTCCCGCGTGAGCAGAGCCGGCCGTCCCACCGCGGCGATCAGAATATCGGCGCGGCGGCAGACCCGGGCAGGTCCCGGGTCCGGGAGTGACAGACCGTCACCGTGGCGTGCTCCTGAAGCAGCAGAAAGAACATGGGTTTGCCCACGATGTTGCTTCTTCCCACCACCACCGCCTCGGCCCCCCGGAGCGGAATACGCTCGCGGAACAGCAGTTCCATGATTCCCAGCGGCGTACAGGGCACCAGGCCCGGATTGCCGGCGCAGAGTCTTCCCGTGTTCACCGGGTGGAACCCATCCACGTCCTTGTCGGGCCGGACCGCCAGCAGCGTCCGCTGGGTGTCGATGTGGGAAGGCAGGGGCATCTGAACCAGGATGGCGTCGATCCGGTCCGATTCGTTGAGCCTGTGGACCACCGCCAGCAGTTTCCCGGTGGTGGTCTCCTCCGAAAGCTCCACCGCTTCCGAATGCATTCCCAACTCGCGGCAGGCCCGGGCTTTGCTGGCCACGTAGAAGCGGGAGGCCGGGTTGTCTCCCACCAGGACCGTGGCCAGACCCGGAATCACGTCTCCCGCCCTCAGCGCCCGGATCTCTTGCGACAATTCACTCTCGATCTGGGCGGCGACCTTCTTGCCGTCCAGCAACCGGGTCGCTCCCCCTGAGGATGAATCATACCAATAGCAGGGCCCAGGAGCCTGCGCGGCAGGAATTGATCTACTGCGAAAGCGGTAGAGTCGGTCCATATTTCCTCGATTTCTCGGCGAATAGAACAACTATGCACCTCAAAATCGAGAAAATCCGGCCTCGATTCCCCGCTTTCTCGCTACGATTATTCCTGCCGCGCAGACTCCCAGGTCTCCATTCGCCGCGGCTCGTCAAGGGAACAGCCGGTGGAGCATCCTGGGAAAGGGGATGGTCTCCCGGACGTGGGGGATCCCACAGATCCAGGAGAGGACGCGTTCGATTCCCAGGCCGAAACCGGAGTGGGGCACGCTGCCGTACTTCCGCAGGTCCAGGTACCAGGAGAGAGGCTCGGCGGGGAGGTTGTGCTCCCGCACCCGTTCCATCAGGAGATCGTAGTCGTGGATCCGCTGGCTTCCCCCGATGATTTCTCCGTACCCCTCCGGCGCCAGCATGTCCATGCAGAGGGCCAGGTCCGGGTTCTCGGGATCCGGTTCCATGTAGAAGCCCTTGACGGCGGAGGGATAGCGGTGAACCAGGACCGGCCGGTCGAACCGGGAGGAGATGATGGTCTCGTCGGTTCCTCCCAGGTCCGCTCCCCGAGGCGTCTCGCTGCCCTCCTGCTCCAGCAGATCGAAGGCTTCGGCATAGGTGAGCCTGGGAAACGGAGGTGTCACCTGCTCCAGCAGTCCGGTGTCCCGTTCCAGGATCGACAGTTCCTCCGCCCGTTCCTGCAAGGCCTGCGCCACCAGGTAGGAGACGAACTCCTCGGCCAGGACCATGATGTCGTCCAGATCGGCGTAGGCCACTTCCGGCTCCACCATCCAGAACTCCATCAGGTGCCGGCGGGTCTTGGATTTCTCGGCGCGGAAGGTGGGGCCGAAACAGTAGACCTTGCCGAAGGCCATGCAGGAGGCCTCGCTGTACAGCTGCCCGCTCTGGCTCAGATAGGCCGGGGTGTCGAAGTACTTCACCGGGAATAGATTCGTCGTCCCTTCGCACGCGACCGGAGTCAGGATCGGCGTGTCCACCAGCACGAATCCCCGCCCGTCGAAGAAGTCGCGAGCGGCCTTGATCAGCTGATGCCGAATCCGCAGGATCGCGTGCTGCCGCGACGACCTCAGCCAGAGATGCCGGTGATCCATGAGAAAGGAGGTTCCGTGCTCTTTGGGAGTGATGGGGTAGCTTTGCGCGATCTGCACCACCTCCATCGCGCTGGCGTCCAACTCGTAGCCGCCGGGAGCCCGCTGGTCCCGCCGCACGGTCCCGGTAATCCGGAGGGACGATTCCTGAGTCAGAGCCTCGGCGGCCTCGAAGACCTCCGGGGCGACGTTCCCCTTGAACAGAACCGACTGAATCACACCGGTCCCGTCCCGGACCAGGAGGAACCACAACCGTCCCTTGTGGGTCTTGTTGTAGAGCCAACCCTTGATGCTGATCTCGCGTCCCACCTGGGCCGGGATGTCCCGAATGTAGACTTGGGTCAGCATGAAACCCGCCCTGCCGCAGCCACCTGCGCCTCGACCAGACCACGAATATAGGGGAACTCGGGAATCGTCTTCAAGGCGGTGGCGACTCGCTCCAGGGTGCCCGGGATGTAGGCTCGGTACGACTCTCTCCCCAGTGTTCCAGCCTGGTACCCGAAGGTGCCCAACGCCTTCAGGAGTCTTTGAATCGTCGTGAGCTGGAACTGGCGCCAAAACTGGCGGGCGTCCACCGACGGCGCTCCCCGCCGCAGGTAGGAGTCTACGAGCTCCTCGACCTCGCCGGGAGCCAGATCGATGGAATCCATCAGCAGCGACACCAGGTCGTAGGCCTGGGGTCCGAGGCGGGCGTCCTGAAAGTCGATCATGTAGACCCGTCCCTCTTTCAGCATCAGGTTCCGGACCTGGTAGTCCCGGTGGCAGACGAATCGTTCGGCCTCGGAGAGCTCGCTGCAGAGCGCCAGGAACTCCGACGCGAGCTTCTCACCCTCCACGCGGAGGGAGGAATACCCTTCCAGATAGTGGCGCCGAAAGAACTGGAGCTCCCAGGTCAGTTTCTCCAGGTCGAAGGCTAATTGCAGCACCGGCCAGCCCGGGTTCGCCGCCTGGGGTCCCTCCCGCTGGAGGACGATCAGGTGCTCGGCGGCCTGACCCAGCAGCCGTTTCCGCTCCCGGCTTCCCGACCCGCGCAGGCGCCGTTCCAAGGTCACGTCCCCCAGGTCTTCCTGCAGCACCACACCCAGATCCCCGTCGACGGCATAGATCCGCGGAATCGGCAAGCCGATCCGGTCGAGCAGTCGATAAACCTGAACATAAGTCGACTCGGCCGGATCGAAAGGCTCCGGGTACAGGGTCAGGATCGCGGTCTCCGATTCCGAGACCCCGCACCTGAAGTATTCGCGGGTGGAGGCGTCTCCTTTCAGCTTCCGGATTCCCACGGCGCCGCCCCCGGGCAGCTCCTTTTCCAGGAACCGATGGATCCGTTCGTCGACCTGCATGGCTCAAGTCCACTCTACCCTGACGGGGTGGCCCTCTAGCAGCCCGTGGCAAAAGTCATCACGGCATTCGACCGTCCCTGCATCGTGCGCGGACGGCGTTGCGATTCGGGCACATACTCCCGGTATGCACCCGAATCGCGCCTTGTCCGGCGGGCACAGGAACGGTCTCGGTGCTCGCGGGACTTTCACCACGGACTGCTAGCGCCTGCTTTCCCTTCCCGGCCGGCGCCTTCCCAGGGGCCAGGTCCAATAGTCCGGGTGCGTTTCGCCGGTGGGCCGGAGCGGCTCCCGGAAGGGGGGAGTGACTACGACTTGTGCGAGCCGCGTCCCGGCTGGAATCTGCACTTCACCGGCCACGATCGAGTCCCGCAGCCGGCAACGGGAGCCCAGGCGGGCGCCGTCCCAGACCACGCAGCGCTCGAGCGAGGTTCCCTCCGGGACCCGGACTCCCCGCCCCCGAACCAGCTGGTGGCAATCCATCCCACCGGAACCTCCCGGCAGAGCGTTGAGACCCCTTCGAGCAAGCAGTTCCATCGACTTTTCCAGGTAGCGTTCGGGGGTGCTGCACTCGAACCAGTGGGCCCGGCTGACGAAACCCGTGACCGGGCCGCGCTGGGCCACCAGCGGCTCGTAGATGTGCTTGACCAGGTCCGAGGGACCCTCCGGAATCAGGTCCAGGACGCCCGGAGAGAGGATCTGGACGCCGGTGAACACGTATCCGGGCCCGCTCGGCCGCCCGGGCAGATCCTGGCCGAAGGCTCGAATCCGCCCGTCCCCGGCCAGGAAGACGGGGCGGAAGGGATCTTCCGGTTTCCGCGGCACCAGAACCAGGGTCGCCAGCGCCCGGCTCTCCTGGTGGGCGGCCAGCACCGGGCCCAGATCCTGTTCGAAATAGATCTTCCCGTTGCAGACCACGAAGGGTTCCGGCCCCCAGAAGTCCCGGACCCGCCCCACGGCACCGGCCGTGCCCAAGATCTCCCGTTCCGGTGAGAAACGCACCGTGGGCGTCACCCCTTCCAGAGCTTGGGTCACCGACCCGCGCAAGTGGTGCAGGTTCACCACCACCTCCCGGATCCGCAGAGAATCCAGCAGGTCGAAGGCGTAGCGGATCAGGGGACGGTTCAAGAGGGGTACGGCCGGCTTGGCCCGGATCCAGGTCAGGGGTCGCAGGCGGCTGCCCAGCCCGGCCGCCAGAATCATTCCCTTCATTCCACTCCCGGCGACCCGAGGCCGTGCTCCCGATACAACTTGGGGTAGCTTTCCCGAATGAACGACGCCGGGTCCCAACCCATGAGGTCGACCACCGCCTGAATCGATTCCTCCGGGCCTTCGACCTCGGCGAAAAAACCGATCGGCGTCTCGTCCAGCGCGATGATGACGGCTCCGGTGTGCATTTCCAGGTCGTAGATCTCGCGATACTTCCAGTAGTGAAAGGCCTTTCGAAGCCCCAGAGCCTGGAGCAGTTCGACCAGCGCGGCGGCGTCCTCCACCCCGGTCTCGATCTCTTCCCGCAACTTCAGAAAGGAGTGCTCCCGGCTCTTCCCCTTGTAGGTCAGCAGGCACTCCTGACCGAAGGACCGGACCCGCAGGGCGGAATCGGCCTGCTCCAATCTTCCGTCGGGGAAGTCGAAGAGGGTGTTCTCTTCCCGCAGGCGGGGCCGGCTGAGGCGGGCCCCGAGCTCCCGCAGCCGGGAGCGCAAGCCGCCGAATCCCTCCACTTCGAGAGGAACCTTGGCTTCGATCTCCAGGGGCGGTTGCCGCCTCTCCTCCGACACTCGTCGCCTCTCGTCCTTCACGCCGTCAATAGAGCAGATACTTCCTCCGCACCTCTTGGAAGGCCTCGAGCCGGGGCTGCCATTGCCGGGCCGCGTCCTGGGGCGCCGTCCCGTCTTCCAATTGGAGCCGGAGGCGATCGGTGCCGCAGAGAATATCGAACGGAAGTTTCTCCATCTCATATTCGTAGGGCGGCGGCTTCCACTCGAATCTTCCGTCGCTCAACTCCCGATACAGGCGCACCAGGACCAGCCCGGTCAGAAAGGGTTGGTAACGGGCCCGGTCGGTGACGTGGATCTGGATTCCCCCCACCCGCCCGCCGGCCCATTTGTGAAAGGTGGGAATGAAATAGAGGGGCCGAAAACGGACTCCCGGAAGCCGGGCGCATTCCAGTTCGGCGGCGAGTTCCGGAGCCGAAATCCAGGGGGCTCCCGAGAGTTCGAAGGGTCTCGTGGTCCCCCTTCCCTCCGAGACGTTGGTCCCTTCCAGCAGGCAGAGTCCCGGATAGACCAGTGCCGTCTCCACCGAGGGCATGTTGGGAGAGGGCATGACCCAGGGCAGGCCGGTATCCTCGAAGTACATCTCCCGTTTCCAACCCTGCATCGGGAGCACCCGGAGCGAGCATCCCAACCCGAACTCCGAGTTCAGGTAGCCGGCGATCTCTCCCATGGTCATCCCGTGCCGGATCGGTAGCGGATACAATCCCACGAAGGAGCGGAAGGCCGGATCCAGCACCGGACCCTCCAACTGGACGCCGCCGATGGGATTGGGACGGTCCAGGACCACGACCTCCTTCCCCGACTCGCCCGCGGCCTCCAGCACCAGGGCCAGAGTGTGGATGAAGGTGTAGTAACGGGCGCCCACGTCCTGCAGGTCGAACACCAGGACGTCGGTTCCCGACAACATGGTTGGGGTGGGCCGCCGTGTCTCTCCGTAGAGGCTGTGAAACGGGAGTTTCGAGTCCGGGTCCCGGTAACCCTCCCACTCCACCATGTTGTCCTGGGTCTCTCCGTAAATGCCGTGCTGCGGGCCCATGACCGAAACCAGCTCGATCTCGGGATGATGTCGAAGCAGGTCGACGATGTTGCGGATGCGGGAGTCCACCGAGGCGGCGTGGGCGATGACGGTGACCCGCTTGCCGGCCACCAGGTCCAGCCGCTGGTCCAATAGGAGGTCCAGGCCCGTTCGAATCCGCATCAGCCTCTGCTTGGGGTCCGGAGCGGGTCCGGGAGGGGATAATATTCCAGCGCCGGTGGCGACGGAATCAAGCCCATTTCCCAGGCCAGGTCGAGAAAGGTCGTCAGGCCGCGACGGCTGTTGTCGTCCAGGACGTAGTTGAGATTGAGCAGATAGTCCCGCACCTCCGCCAGTTCCAGCCCCAGTCTGCCGGCATAGAGCCGGGAAATGGTCTCGATGGACCGCAGACCCCTCTCCCGGGACTCGTAGAAGAGGCGGAGCCGCTCCCCCAGGGTCACCTCGGGACGCACTGCCCAGACGGCGAAGACGAAGGGCAGACCGGTGAACCGAAACCATTCGGCGGCGAGATCGTAGACGCTGAGGGAACCGCCGCTGACCTGCATGGCGGCGTTTCCGATGACCAGTGCCCCATCGTAACGCTCCAACATTCTTTCGGGATCCGGATCCTCCACCACGTACTCGATGGATCCCCGTCCGTGGAAACGCTCCAGAATGATCCTGAGGAGTGCGACGGAAGTTCGGCTGGACCGGTCCACGGCCAGACGGGAGACCTGGGATATCGGCACCTTGCTCACGAACAGGACGCTCTTGACCTCCTGCCTGGAAGCGATGCAGATATCGGGAAGGACTCTCAACCCCGGGATCCGGCCGCACTCGATGACCGGAATCAGCCCCACGTCCGCCTCGCCGGCGGCCAGGCGTCGGGAACACTCGGAAGGAACGTCGAAAGCGACTTCCAGGATCCCGGCGTGCTGCCCCTCCAGAAATCCCCATCCCAGCGGCACCGCGTTGAGGAACTCGATGAATGAAACCCGCAACGGCAAGCTGTCTTTTCCCCCCGGCAAAGTCGACTCCGAAAAGCGAAATAGAGGTTAGCAGTCCGGTCTGAAAGCCGCCAAGGAGCGGCGACTGGAGCGGCGACTTTCCTGTCGCCGATCAGGGGGGGCAGGGGGGACGCCAGTCCCCCCTTTACACTCCTCCCCCCTCCACAGTCCCCTCTAGCAGTCCGTGGTGAAAGTCTCGCGAGCACCGAGACCGTTCCTGCGCCCGCCGGACAAGGCGCGATGAGGGAGCATACCGGGAGTATGTGACCGAGTCGCAACGCAGTCCGCCGGATGCAGGGACGGTCGAATGCCGTGACGACTTTTGCCACGGGCTGCTACAGCTCCTCTTTTCCACGGATATTGCACCGCCAGCGTTATCAAAAAGAAATGAACCAGGAATCCCTGTTCTGGCTGGCTCTGTCCCGCGTCCCCGGACTGCCCCGCCGTGTCATCCGGTCCCTGATCAAGGAGGAGCGGCCGTTGTCATCCTTTTTCCGCCTGTCCAGAAAATCTCTCCAAAGCCTCCGCCTGCCGGAAAAGTCCATCGGCGCCATCGCCGGCGGGTCCGCGATCCGGGCGGCCGAACGGGAACTGGGCCGGCTTGCAGGTCTGGGCCTTCGGTTGGTCACCCTGGACAGTCCCCTTTACCCTACAATCCTCCGGCAGATTCACGATCCCCCTCCGGCCCTCTATTGTGCCGGAAGGGTCGAGACCCTGTCCGAACCCTCGGTGGCGTTGGTGGGCTCTCGCCGTCCCACCGTCTACGGGAAGGAGGTCAGCCGCAAGCTGGCCCGGGAACTCTCGGCCCTGGGACTCTGCGTGGTGAGTGGCCTGGCCCGCGGCGTCGATTCGGAGGCCCATTGGGGAGCTCTCCAGGAGGAAGGTCGGACGATCGGGGTCCTGGGCTGCGGCATCGACGTGGTCTACCCCCCGGAAAACGGGGGAGTTGTTTCGCCGCGTGCGGGAACAGGGTTGCCTGGTCAGCGAGTTTCCTCGCGGCAGTCCCCCGGCGCGCCACCACTTCCCGGCCCGCAACCGGATCATCAGTGGACTCGCCCACGGGACCGTCGTCACACAGGCGGCCAAGGGGTCCGGTTCAATCATCACCGCGAACCTCGCCCTGGAGCAGGGGCGGGACGTTTGGGCGGTGCCCGGAGCGATTACCCTGCCCCTGAGCTGGGGTCCCAACTGGTTGATCCAACAAGGGGCCAAAGCGGTCCTGTCGGTCCAGGACGTGTTGGAGGAGCTTCCCCGCTCCGTCTTGGAACGGCTCGAGGCGAAGAACGCGCAACCCTCCCCGGCGCCCCGGCCCACCGCTGCGGAAGCAGAGTTGCTGGACCTCCTGACCGTCGATTCGACGCTGCATATCGACGCCATCCTGGCCCAATCGGGTCTGGATCTGTCCCCGGCTCAGCGACCTCCTTCTGAGTCTGGAGCTCAAGGGTCTGATCCGGCAGAGTCCGGGCCGCCAGTACAGCCGTCGGCTGTCTTGAAACTAATTTTATTGCTCTCGATGGAGACGCTTGTGCTATAGAAGGAGCGGCTTGGAGTCTGGCCGCTGTGCGCCGGCCCTCACATTTGACGAGGAGAGGACAACTCGACCGTGACAGATCTGGTGATTGTGGAGTCGCCCGCCAAGGCGAGGACGTTGGGGAAATACCTCGACGACGGATACCGAGTCGAGGCTTCGGTCGGCCACGTGCGCGACCTGCCCAAGAAGGGTCTGGGAGTGGACGTCGAGGCCGGGTTCGAGCCGGAGTATGTGACCATCAAAGGCAAGGGGCCCGTGCTCCGGAAACTGCGGGCGGCGGCCAAACGAGCCGACCGGATCCTGCTGGCGACCGATCCGGACCGCGAGGGGGAGGCCATCGCCTACCATATCGCCCAGGCGCTCGGCGCCGGAAAGAAGGAAGGTGCGGAACGCTTCCGGCGGGTGTCCTTCAACGAGATTACGCCGCGGGCCGTGAGGGCGGCCATGGAACACCCCGGCCAAATCGACACGGACCGGGTCGACGCCCAGCAAGCCCGCCGAGTGTTGGACCGGCTCGTCGGATATAAGCTCTCGCCGCTGCTCTGGAAGAAGATCAAGCCCGGCCTCTCGGCAGGCCGCGTCCAGTCCGTGGCCGTCCGGCTCCTGGTGGAGCGGGAGCGGGCGCGCCGGGCGTTCCACTCGGCAGTCTACTGGGATCTCAAGGCGCAACTGGCGGCGGAAGACGAGCTTTCCCATTCCAATCAGAATGTCCGTGACCCTGTGCCTTTCGCCGCCGGTCTGGTGGAAGTGGACGGCCAGCGGACGGCGACGGGCCGCGACTTCGATGAGGCTACGGGCAGGTTGAAGGCCGGACGCAAGGTCCTCCGGGTCGACAAGGAACTCGTGGACAGTCCTGGTGGATGAGACGTTCCGAGTCCGGTCGGTAGCGAAAAAGCTCTTCAAGACCAATCCGGCCCCGCCTTTCACCACGGCCACCCTGCAACAGGAAGCCAACCGCAAGCTGAATCTGGGCTCGCGGGATACCATGAGAGTGGCGCAGGGGCTCTACGAGAGAGGGCTCATCACCTACATGCGCACCGATTCGGTCAACCTCTCGGGCGATGCCGTCTCCCAGATCCGTTCCGCCGTCGAGGCCCGCTACGGACGTGAATACCTGAGTCCCAGGCCGCGCCGTTACCGGACTCGTTCCAGCACGGCTCAAGAGGCGCACGAAGCGATTCGGCCGGCCGGGGCCAAGATGAACACGGCGGCCGAACTCGATCTCTTCGGGAAGGAGCGGGCGCTGTACGAACTCGTGTGGCGCCGGGCGGTGGCGACGCAGATGGCCGCTTCGCGCCAACGACGCGTGACCGCCGTCATCGGCGCGGCCGAGGCCCGATTTCGCGCCCGGGGTAAAACCATCGAATTTCCGGGATTTCTTCGGGCCTATGTGGAAGGGTCCGATGACCCGGACGCGTTGCTGGAGGACCAGGAAATCCTGCTTCCGGACCTGGTCGAAGGGCAGGAGTTGGACCTCAGGAAGCTGGAGAGCTTCGAGCGCCGCACCCGGCCGCCCGCCCGCTACACCGAAGCCGCGCTGGTGAAGGCGTTGGAGCAGAAGGGGATCGGCCGTCCGTCCACCTACGCGGCGATCATTACCACCATCCAGAACCGCGGCTATGCCGAGCTCAAGAAGAAGAATCTGCATCCGACCTTCATTGCCTTTGCCGTGACTCTGCTGATGGAGAACTATTTCCCGGATCTGGTGGACACCGGCTTCACGGCCAGAATGGAGGAGTCCCTGGACCATATCGCCCGGGGCGAAATCGACTGGCGGGAGTATCTGAAGGGCTTCTACAAGGGTGAGGAGGGATTCGAGGCGCGGTTGACGACGCAACAGGAAAACATCGACCCCCGCGCCGCTTCCACCGTCCAATTCTCCGGCGTCACGCCGCGGGTCAGGATCGGCCGCTACGGTCCCTATTTGGAAGACGACGGCGCCGCGAGTCGTCGGACGGCTCCGCTCCCGGAGGGCATGCTCCCCGCCGACCTCACCGCCGAGGAGGCGGACGAGATCCTGCGCCGCCGCGACCAGGGACCGGCCGAGCTCGGGAAGGATCCGGAGACGGGAGATACCATCTACCTCATGGATGGCCGCTTCGGCCCTTACGTGCAACGGGGCGAATCGCAGCAGGGAAAAAAGCCGCCCCGCCAAGGATTGCCGAAGGGCACGGCTCCTGAAGCGGTGACGCTGGATCTGGCCCTGCGCCTGCTGGGGCTGCCGCGCCTGGTCGGAGAGCATCCGGACACGGGAAAACCGGTAAGAGCCGGCTTGGGACGCTACGGGCCTTACGTGGTGCACAACCGGGACTTTCGCAGCCTTGCCGCAGGGGACAATCTGTTCACCATCGGACTGGAACGGGCGCTGGAACTGCTCTCAGCCCCCAAACGGGGCGCCAGGAACCGAATCCGAGAGGTCGGAAAGCATCCGGATGACGGGGCCCCCATCGAGATCTTCAAGGGGCGCTACGGGCCGTACGTCAAGCACGGAAAGGTCAACGCCTCCATCGGGAAGGACGCGAAACCCGAGGACGTGGACGTTCCCCTCGCCGTGGAGCTTCTCAATCGACGTCTGCAACGAGACCAGGCCAAACGAGGTGGCCGCAAGATCCGCCGCACGACCCGAAGCGGCCGCCGGACCAGCCGTCGCCGTTCTCCCCGGAAGGCGCGTTGACCCGATGAGAAAAGCGGTCCGGAGGTGGCGTCTACCTAAGGTTGTGCAAGTCGCAACTCCGGCAGGCCTGGGGGGAGTCATCCTGGAACTCAGGGGGAACTCGGAGTGGAGCGGCCACCTCGAATCCCATTCGGCGCCCCCTTCCGGGCAGGGGCGAACTCCGTTTCAGAATAGCAGTGAGACGGTGTTGGAAGTCTCTCCCTTGCCGTTCTGGTTGAATCCTCGCACTCTGTAGGAAAAGGCTCCCGTGACGTACTTGCCGATCTCGTCCCGGTAGCGAGACGAGTTGGCGCCCACGATCCCGACGACCCGGAACTCGGTCCCGCCGTCGGAGCGGAGAATCTCGAACCCCAGCTCATTGTCGGAGCGGTCTTTCCAGGTCAGCTCGGTGGTGGCCACAGCGCCCTTGAAGCGCTTGATGCCCTTGAGATCGGTGGGTGCCGCGGGCGGCTCGGCCGCCGCCGCGAAGGCCGCGCCAGGAGCGAGCCAGATCAGCAGCCAGGAGACCAATAACGCTCTTCGTTTCATCCCTGTTTCTCCGCTGTTCTCAGGTTGTCCTCCAGTCTACTACGGAAGAGACGTCTCAGCTTTACAGGAAGCCTCCGGCTCGGCTATTTTGCACTGGCAGCCCGTGGCAAAAGTCGTCACGGCATTCGACCGTCCCTGCATCCCGGCGGACTGCGTTGCGACTCGGTCACATACTCCCGGTATGCTCCCTCATCGCGCCTTGTCCGGCGGGCGCAGGAACGGTCTCGGTGCTCGCGAAACTTTCACCATGGACTGCTAAACCGATCGGAATTGATCCATGGCGAACCCTCCCGTCTACTACCCCGTATTCCTGGACCTTCGAGACCGTTCCTGTCTGGTGATCGGCGAGGGAGAACTTGCCGACGAGAAGGCGAGGGGGCTGGAGCAGGCCGGAGCCCGGGTCCTCCGCACCCCCGCTTTCGATCCGGATCGGAGCAATGTCTTCCTGATCGTGGCCGTCACCGGCGATCCCGCTCTGGGCCGCCGGATCAAGGAGTTCGCCGACCGGAGGGGGATCCTGGTGAACGTGGTCGACCAGACACCCAACTGCGGTTTCATCGCCCCGGCCATCGCTCGGCGCGGAGATCTGGTCCTGGCCATTTCGACCTCCGGCAAAAGCCCGGCCCTGGCGCGCAAGATCCGGCAACAGCTCGAGGCGCAGTTCGGACCCGAGTACGGAGATCTGGTCCGGGCTCTGGGAGAGGTTCGGCCACTGGTCAAAGAGCGCCTCAATTCCTTTCGGGAGCGGAGCGAGTACTATAATCGGATGGTGAGGGATCCGGAGCTTCTGGAAACCGCTCGTTGCCACGGTGTGGCGGCGGTCCGTTCCCGGCTTGAGGAAGGCTTGCAATGAAGATCCTCCGGCCACGAACCGGACGTGTCGTCCTGGTGGGCGCCGGCCCCGGAGACCCGGAGCTGCTGACGGTCAAGGCGGTCCGGTGCCTGAGCCGCGCCGATGTGGTCATCTACGACCGGCTGGTCGATTCCAGGGTCCTGGACCTGATTCCCGATTCCGCCGAGGCCATTCCGGTGGGAAAGAAGGGGGGGCACTACGGTTTCCCCCAAGAGAAGATCCATGAGCTGATGGCATCTCGGGCCCGCGCCGGCAAAGAGGTGGTCCGTCTCCAGGGTGGGGATCCCCTCATCTTCGGCCGGGGTGGGGAGGAGATGGAGTACTTGTCGACTCACCGGGTCCCCTTCGAGATCGTCCCTGGGGTCAGCGCCGCTTTCGGGGTTCCCACCGCCGCCGGGATCCCCCTGACCCACCGGGAGCTCTCCTCGTCCGTCCTGGTCTTGAGCGGGCATCGCGCCTCGGGGACCGGCCGGAATCCGTCCTGGGAACTGGCCGCCCGGGCCGACACCGTCGTCTTCCTCATGCCCTTGGGAAACCTCAAGCAGATCATCTCCCAATTGGTGCTCCACGGAAGGCCGCTCGACACGCCGGCCGCCGTCATCGGATCGGGCACCCTGGAAAGTCAACAGGAAACGGCCGGGACCCTGAGCAACATCTTCGGCCGGACTCGGAAGGCGGACATCCGCTCGCCTGCTCTGCTGGTGGTCGGGGAGGTGGTTCGCTTCCAGGCGCTGAGGGGGCGTTCGGCGGAGAACCTGCCCCGGGTCGAGACGGAACTGGCGGCCACCAGCAAGCAGCCGTGACCGGGGACCGATGGAAGCCGCCGGGCCTTCGGCTACGATTCCGCGCCGGTTACTGGACCCGATCCGTCACCGGGTCCATGTCGTCCATCATGATCGATTCCCGGGCGGCGTAATCCTGCAACTGGACCCTGAGCTTCTCGTTGAGCAGAACCATGGATCGGATGCTTTGGTAGTTCAACGGTTCCTTCGCCCCTTCGTCGTTCACGACGAACGGGGGATTCGCCTGCACCAGAAAGGCGATGAGCTGAATCAGGAAGTTGCATTCTCCGGCTGACAGGCGCCAGCTGTAGTCGCGGTTCAGAAATTCTTGAATCCGGCGTTGCTGTTCGATTTTGGACTGGTCCATAGGGGGCTCTTTCAGCCGCTCCTACCGCTCTCGGTAAGACTCGGCGTAAATGCGTCTCAAGGGGGCGAGACAGTAGGTTTCCAACAGGTCCTTCAGGAGTTCTTCACGGCCCCTGAGGCGCTCCTCGTAGCGTGAATTCAGAACGAAGGTCAGGCGAATGATGTCGGCCTTGTCCTTGCGGATGTCCAGCGAGACCGAGTGGGACATTCTGGGATCGAAGTGGAGCAGATCGCTGAAGCTGAAGTGATCGAACTCGGGGTCGGTCCACGGCTTTTCATGCCGGCATTCCCAGTAGTAGTCCTGAAGCCGCCCCGTGAAGAGATCGTAGTCGAAGCCGGCGGACTTGTTGTTGACGCTGGCCTCCACGCAGAGCCGGGTGTCCTTCCTCTGCGCACCCAGGCCGTAGGTGACCTCAAGTTCCCGCCGCCGGGAGAACTTGATGCGATGGTTGCCGCGGCGATGGAATCGCTTGACTTCGGGTTCGACACCCACCTCCCGGCTGTCTTCCTGGGTGACATAGTTCTGCTTGGCTCGCTCGTACCATTCGTCCACGATCCGATGGGCGATGCGGTCGAGATGATGAAGCTGATCGTCTTTGGAACCCATGGCAGGCGGTATTCTCACAAAATTGTCGGCCCAATGTAAATTGTTGTAGATTGGTCCGGATGCGTCCTGCCCCCGCCCTTCTCTGGATCGGCCTCTGGATGTTGTGCGCCTTTCAGCAGACTCCGATTCGGGTCGAGGTCGAAGCCGTCAACGTCCTGGTGACGGTCACCGATAAAAAGAACCGGTTCGTCACCAATCTCCAGCAGGACCGGTTCCATATCTACGAGAACGGACGGCGCCAGTTCATCACCAATTTCAGGCACGAGACCGCCCTGCCCTTGCGTATCGGTCTGCTCATCGACACCAGCTCCAGCGTCCGCTTGAAGCTGGAGTTCGAAAAGCGGGCCGCGACCCGATTCGTCCATTCCATCCTCCGCCCCCAGGATCAAGTGCTCCTGGTGGAGTTCGATTCGGGCGTCTCCCTCTTGCACGACTTCACGTCCAATCCCAGATCCATCGCCAAGGCGATCCGGGAACTGAGGGCGGGAGGCGGAACCAAGCTGTTCGACGCGTTGGTGAGTGTCTCCTCCCAGAAGATGACCGATCCCGACACCCGCCAGGCCATTGTGGTCATCTCCGACGGGGTCGACCAGGACAGCCAGCATACGATGGAGGACGTCCTGCGGGGTATCCACGTCTCCGGGGTGACCGTCTACAGCATCGGCACCAGCCGCTTCGGAGCCGATCAGCAGAAGCAAGGGGAGAAGATCCTGAGGAATCTCTCCCGCGAGACGGGCGGACGAGCTTTCTTTCCCTACACCGCCGACGGACTGCAGCAGACCTTCGATCTCATCAACGAAGAGCTCAGGTCCCAATACAGCCTGACGTACGTTCCCAGAAACCGTACCCGTGACGGCAAGTTCAGGGAGATCGAGGTCAAACTGTTCCGGGACAAGGGGCTGAACATCAGGCACCGCAACGGTTATTACGCGCCCACGGTGTAGAAGCGGCGACTTTCTTGCCGCCGACTGGGAGCGGCGACTTTCTTGTCGCCGATTGGGACCGGCGGCTTTCTTGCCGCCGAACTCCAGAGACCCAATCCAACACCAACTGAACGGCCCACAAGCCCCCCTCCCCCTCCCCGCCCCTCGTCAAGGCAGGCGCCGGAACTCCAGCCGGATCTGCTTCTTCAGGAGTTCGATGGCTTCGTCCCGGTCGGTGCCCAAGGCGGAGAAAGGGCGTATTCGGACGTAGGGCCCCGTGGCGGCGACCCGGGCCGACGCCATAACCAACGGCCCCATCTCCTGGGTCGAGACGGCGAAACGCATTCCCTTGTGCTCCCATTCCATGGTGGACGAGTCAGCCTCCGAGGCGTTTGCCGGCACACAGTCTCCGGACCGGATCCGGAACCCGCAGCTTGGACTCGGTACCGTAATCCCACGACACGCAAATGGTCTTGCCCCGGGCGACCTTGCGCCCGGTGTTGCGCTCGGTCATTTCGTACTGGAAGTCGAAGCTGGTATTTCCGACTCGGGGAATCCAGACCTGGACCAGAAGGACCTCTCTCCAGTGGGCAGGCGAGAAAAACTGGCAGGAGGCTTCCACCGCGATCATCTGCAGGTCGTGGATCCGCCGGGCGTCCAGAAAGTGGCGGAAGAAGGCCACCCGAGCCGCTTCCATGAAGGTGAAATAGCGGACGTTGTTGACGTGACCCATGGCGTCCAGGTCGTGAAACTCCACTTCCATGGGGATCACCAGAGCCTTGCTGCCGCCGATGGTGGTTTCGGTCGGGGCGGACGCGGAATCGAGTTTGCCCGCGGGAGTCATCGAAACGGATTCGCTCAGGAGGCGCCCACGCCGGCGGCCGCGGGCTCCGGGTCCGCCGCTACTTCCAGCACCAGAGCCAAGCGGTTGATCATGTTGAAGAATCCGATCAGGGTGATCATCTCCACCACCTGGTCCGAGGTGTAGTGATTGTCCAGCTGCATCCAGAACTCCTCCTGGACGTCGTCCGGACTCAGGCTGGTCAGTTCCGCCAGACGGATGGCTTCCTTTTCGTAGTAGACGAACAGATTGCTCTCGGCCGCCTGGTCGATGGCGTCCAGCTGCTCTTCGGTCCAACCCGCCTCCCGAGCTCGTTTGAGGGCGGGGACCGCCGTATAGGCACACTTGTTGACCTGGCAGGTTCTGAGGATCACCAGCGACCGGATCTTCTCACTCAGGCCGGTCTCACCCATGACCGTGCCGTACAAGGCTGCCACCGACTCCACGAAGTTGTCGCTGTGGGCCCAGGTCTTGATGAAGTTGGGCACGAAACCCAGTTCACTCTCCAGCGCCGAGTAGAGATTCCGAACCTTGTCATTTGCGGCATCCGGCTGCACCGGCAAATACCTGGGCATTTTGCCTGGCTCCTTTCTGACTGATTCTTACGGTCCGCTTAATTGTACGCCTGTTGAGCCTTCCCGGTGTTCGTCCTGAGCTGGGCGAACTGGCGGTCGGCCAGATAGCTGGACCGAACCAGGGGGCCGCTCTCCACATGGTCGAACCCCAGACGCATTCCCGTCTCCCCCCAACGGCGGAACTCGTCCGGGTGGTAGTACCGGTCCACCGGCAGATGCCAGGACGTGGGTCTCAGGTATTGTCCCAGCGTCAGGATGTTGACCTGCCGTTCCACCAGGTCCCGCATGACCTGCAATACCTCGGCTTCGCGCTCCCCCAAGCCCAGCATCATGCCGGTCTTGGTCACCGTGTCCGGCGAGATCCGGCGGGAGTTGCTCAAGAGATCCAATGATCGTCGATAGTCGCCGCCGCCCCGGGCGACAGGAAAGAGCCGGGGCACCGTCTCGATGTTGTGGTTGAGGATGTCGGGACCCGCGTCCAGAACCGTTCTCAACGCCGCCTCATCCCCCTGGAAATCGGGGATCAGAACCTCGACCGCACACTCGCGGTGCAGCTCTCGAATGGCCTGGATCGTCTCGGCGAAGATGAAGGCGCCGCCGTCCTCCACGTCGTCCCGGTCCACGGAGGTGACCACGACGTGCTTCAAACCCATCTGCCGCACTGCCTCGGCCACCCGCCGGGGCTCCTCCCGGTCCAACACCGGAGGACGCCCCTTGCTGACGGCGCAGTAGCGGCAGCCTCGAGTGCAGACTCGCCCCAGGATCATGAAAGTGGCTACCCCATGGGCCCAGCATTCACCCAGATTGGGGCACATGGCCTCCTGGCAGACGGTATTGAGGCCGAGTCCGCCCAAGAGCCCTTTCAGTTCATGGACGCCTTCGCCGAACGGAGCCCGGACCTTGATCCAGGGTGGATGGCGCCGCCGCTTTTCGTTTCCCGCCACCATGGCGCATAACCTTAACAGCCAATGGCAAATCTCGCCAAGGCAATCCGCGGGCGGAGGAAAGAGGAAACAGGAAAGCGTAGGGGCGCCCCTTGGGGGCGCCTTCTTCACTCTTTCAGCTTCTGGGAAACCAAGATTTCGAAGCGGGCAAGGGTAGAGCGCCAAAGAGGGCACCCACAGGGGGCGCCTCTACCAGTCCGTGGTGAAAGTCTCGCGAGCACCGAGACCGTTCCTGCGCCCGCCGGACAAGGCGCGATTCGGGAGCATACCGGGAGTATGTGAGCCGATAGCAACGCAGTCCGCCGGGATGCAGGGACGGTCGAATGCCGTGACGACTTTTGCCACGGGCTGCTACTTCTTTTTTCTCTTTTCTCTCTTCTCAACGTATACTGTGGCGGCTCAGCGGACGGGATCGGATCCGGATCGGATGACTCATGACTGGCACGGAAGGCTACCTCGGCTTTCTTCTCCTGCTCGTGTTTGCCGGCGCCACGGCCGGTGGAATGGTTCTGATCACCCAGTGGTTGGGGCCGAAGGGCAAAGGCTCGATCCACGAGATGCCGTTCGAGTGCGGCAATGAACCTTCGGAGATTCGCCGGGGTCGGATTTCCGTAAAATTCTTCCTGGCGGCACTGCTGTTCGTCCTCTTTGACGTCGAGCTGATCTTTCTGTTCCCGTGGGCCGTCGTTTACCGGGAGCTCGGTTGGTTCGGGTTCTTCGAGATGCTGATCTTTCTGCTGGTCGTGCTTTCCGGGCTTTACTACTCGGTCAAGAGAGGAGCGCTGGATTGGAAGTAGATTTCAAGGGCAGCCCCGAGTTGGGGTTTTTCACCAGCCGCCTCGACCAGGTGGTCGGGTGGGCGAGGAAGTACTCGATTTTTCAATACCCCTTCGTGACCGCCTGTTGCGGAATGGAGTATATGGCCACCGCCTGCGCCCACTACGACGTGGACCGCTTCGGCGCCGGTCTCCCCCGTTTTTCCCCTCGGCAAGCCGATGTCCTCTTCGTCGTCGGGACCATCAGCCAGAAGATCGCCCCGGTTCTGGTCAACGTCTACCAGCAGATGTGCGCCCCCAAGTGGGTGGTCGCCTTTGGAGTGTGCACCTGCACGGGTGGCTTCTACGACAACTACGCGACGGTGCGCGGAATCGATCACGTGATTCCGGTGGACGTCTATATCCCCGGATGCCCTCCCCGGCCGGAGACCGTGCTGCAGGGGTTGATGATGCTGCAGGAGAAGATCGCGAAGCAGAGCCAGGAGGTCTAGGAGAAGAAGCGGGGCGCCCGCTAGCCGGGCCCCGGTTTCGCTATTCCGATGCAGAGCACATCCCTGACCCGCCTCCAGGAGAGCTTTCCGGAAGAGATCCTGGGAACCCACTCCCGGCTGGGAGAGGATACGGCGATTCTGAAGCCGGAGGCGCTGGCCCGGGTCGCACGTTTCCTGAAGCAGGACCCCCAACTTCGCTTCGACTTCCTCATGGACCTCTCGGCCGTCGACCACTGGAAGCGCAAGCCCCGTTTCGAGTTGGTCTACCACCTCTATTCCCGGTCGAAAAACGTGCGCCTGCGATTGAAGGCGCCGCTGGGCGGCTCCTCTCCGGAGGCCCCCTCGCTGACGCCCGTTTGGCCGGCCGCCAACTGGTATGAGAGAGAGGTGTTCGACATGTTCGGGATCCGGTTCCGGGGGCATCCCGACTTGCGCCGCATCCTGATGTACCAGGAGTTCCAGGGGCATCCCCTGCGAAAAGACTACCCCATCGACAAGCGGCAGCCCCTGGTGGGCCCCAAGGATTGAAACCGGCGCGATGACTGAGACCACCCGGACCATGCTGTTGAACGCGGGACCGGCCCACCCGGCCATGCACGGCGTGATCCGCATCGAGTTGGGCCTGGACGGCGAGGTGGTCCGCCACGCCGACGTGGAGATCGGGTATCTCCACCGGGGTTTCGAAAAGCATTGCGAAGCCTCCAGCTACACCCAGTGTTTCCCCTACACCGACCGGCTCAACTACGTCTCCCCGCTCATCAACAACTTCGCGTTCGCCGCGGGAGTCGAGCTCCTGATGGGTCTCGAGGTCCCGGAGCGCTGCCAGTACATCCGGGTGCTCATGAGCGAGATCTCGCGGATCTGCGATCACCTGACCTGTATCGGGGCCTCCGCCATGGAGCTGGGGGCGTTTTCCGTTTTCCTGTACATGATCAAGGCCCGGGAGTGGCTGTGGGAACTGGTGGAGGAGGTCACCGGCGCCCGGCTCACCGTCTCCTATGGCCGAATCGGCGGGGTCAAGGCGGACCTGACCGCCGATTTTTCCGAGCGTTGCCGCGAGGTGAAGGGCAAGGTGGAAGAGGTCCTGGAGGAGGTGGACGATCTCCTCACCCACAACCGCATCTTCTACGACCGGATGCGGGGAGTGGGCGTCATCTCGGCCGAGTCTGCCGTGGCCTACGGCATTACGGGACCTTTCCTGCGGTCGACCGGCATCGACTACGACGTTCGCAAGGCCTCCCCCTACTTCGTCTACGACCGCATGGATTTCGATGTGCCGGTGGGCGAGCAAGGCGATAACATGGACCGCTACCTGGTTCGGATGGAGGAGATGCGGCAGTCGTTGCGGATCGTCGAGCAATGCCTGGAACAGATGCCTGAGGGTCCGACCAACGTGGACCCGGAGGGAAAACTGATCTCCCCCGACCTGATGGCGGATCTGGGCAAGTTCGGCAAGACTCGCGGCCTCCTGAGCAACGAGGTTCTGATCCAGCCGACCCTCCAGGGATCGGAGAAGCGCTTCCACGACCGGGTCTACTCCGCCGACAAGACCAGCCGGCTCCCGGCCAAGGAGCAGGTCTATTCCAACATCGAGGCCCTGATGAATCACTTCAAGATCGTGATGATGGGCCACGGGATTCGCCCTCCCCGCGGCGAAGTCTATTTCCCGATGGAGGGCGCCAATGGCGAGTTGGCCTTCTATATCGTCAGCGACGGGAGCGACCGGCCCTGGCGGGTCCGATGCCGTCCGCCCTGCTTCCCCATCATGGCGGCTCTCTCCAGCATCCTGGAAGGGGACCAGATGGCGGACATCGTTCCCACCTTCGGATCGGTCAACATGATCGCGGAGAACTGGACCGTTGAGTTTCGAGTTCACCCGGGAGCGAAGGGAGCGCCTGGAGTCCCTGCTCAAGGTCTATCCCACTCGGCGAGCGGCTCTGCTCCCCGCCCTTCACCTGGTGCAGGAGCAGTTGGGTTACGTTTCCCCCGAAGGAGAGGAGCACGTGGCCCAGGTTCTGGGCTTGCCGGTCATCGACGTCCACGAGGTCCTGACCTTCTACACCCTGTACCGGACCCGTCCCAGGGGCCGCCGGCACATTCGCCTCTGCACCAGCATCTCCTGCTGGGTCCGGGGCTGCGGCGGCGTCCGGAGATACCTTGGGGAGAAACTGGGAGTCGCCAGCGGAGGAACCACTGCCGACGGTGAGTTCAGCTGGGAGGCGGTCCCACAGTGCATGGGCGCCTGCGAGCTGGCTCCCATGATGCAAGTGGGGGACGACTACCATGGCCCTCTGAACCGGTCGGAGGTGGATCGGATCCTGAATGGAGAGACTTCGCGAGGGGAGGCGTGATGGACCGGCTCCGGCTCATCTCCCGCGACTTCGGCAATCCCCAGGCTCGCAAGCTCGACTACTACCGCGCGCACGGCGGCTACCAGGCGGCACTCAAGGCCCTGGACGAGATGGCCCCGGAACGGATCACCGGGGAGGTCATGAAGTCGAATCTCCGCGGTCTGGGAGGCGCCGGCTTTCCGGTGGGCCGTAAGTGGAGTTTCGTTCCTCGCAACACGGGCAAACCCATCTACCTCGTGGTCAACGCCGACGAGGGAGAGCCGGGGACCTTCAAGGACCGCTACATCATGGAGTGGGACCCCCATCGGCTCCTGGAAGGGATGATCATCTGCGCGCGCGCGGTGGGAATCCACACCGCCTATATCTACATCCGCGGCGAATACGTCCACCCCGAACGGATCCTCCGGGAAACCATAGAAGAGGCCTATCGGGAGGGTATTCTGGGGAGCCGGGTGTTGGGCCGTGACTTCTCTTTCGACGTCTACATGCATGTGGGGGCGGGGGCCTATATCTGCGGAGAGGAGACCGGCCTGCTGGAGTCGCTGGAGGGCAAGAAGGGATGGCCCCGGCTCAAGCCTCCGTTCCCCGCGGTGGTAGGCGCCTTCGGATGCCCCACGGTCATCAACAACGTGGAATCCCTGACCTATCTTCCCCACATCGTCAGCAACGGCGGGGAGTGGTTTGCGAACCTGGGCTCGGAGCGCAACGGCGGCCTTCGCCTGTTCTCTCTCTCCGGCGACGTCAAACGGCCGGGTGTCTACGAACTCCCCATGGGGACGCCCCTCCGGGAACTGATCTACGATTGTGGAGGGGGCATGGCCGACGGCAAGCAGTTGAAGGCGGTGATCCCCGGAGGAAGCTCGGCCGCCGTCCTGACCGCCGACGAGATCGACGTGCCTCTGGATTTCGACCACCTGGCCAGGATCGGTTCCATGCTGGGTTCTGCCGGAATCGTGGTCATGGCCGAGGACGTCTGCATGGTGGAGGCGATGCGGGTGATCAGCCACTTCTATGCCCACGAATCGTGCGGCCAGTGCACCCCCTGCCGCGAGGGCACCGGGTGGGTGGCGCGGACGGTGGACGCCATTCACGCGGGCCGGGCGCGGCGGCGTTCGGTGGAGGACCTCCTGCAGATCGCGGACAACATGTCGGGAACCTCCATCTGCGCCCTCTGTGACGGCGCCGCCATGCCCCTGCGGAGCTTCCTGGTCAAGTTCAGAAACGAGTTCGACTATCATCTGAAGCACGGGAAATGCGATTTACAGCGGCCGGTACCGGCAGCAGCCGCCAAGTGACGGTGGCCCGGCACGGTTCCGAGCCCATACGATGAACCCCATGGTTACGGTCAATATCGACGGACAGGACATCCGGGTCGAACCGGGCAGCAACGTGCTGGAGGCCGCGGAGCGGTTGGGGGTGATGGTTCCCCGCTACTGCTACCACCCGGGACTCAGCGTCGCCGGCAGCTGCCGCATGTGCGCGGTCGAGATCGAAGGCATGCCCAAGCTTCAGATCTCCTGCCACACCCGCGTCCGGGACGGCATGAAGGTCTCCACCGATTCGGAGCCGGTCGTCCGGATGCGCCAGGCCATGCTGGAATTTCTGCTGGTCAACCATCCGCTCGACTGTCCCGTGTGCGACCAGTCGGGAGAGTGCGACCTCCAGAACTTCTACATGGAGCATGGTCTGCACGAGAGCCGGGTCTTTGAGGACAAGATCAAACGGAAGAAGGCTTTCCCGATCGGACCCCACGTCATACTGGACCAGGAGCGGTGCATCCTCTGCACCCGCTGCGTGCGCTTCTGTGAAGAGGTCTCGGAGAGCCACGAGCTGGGGTTCTGGATCGGGGCGACCGGTCGGTCATCGACCTGTTTCCAGGCCGGGAGCTGGACAACAACTACTCGGGCAACGTCATCGACATCTGTCCGGTGGGGGCGTTGACCGAGCGGGAATTCCGCTTCCAGTGCCGGGTCTGGTACCTCTCCCAGGAAGCGTCCATCTGCAACGGTTGCTCCCGGGGCTGCAACATGGCGGTCCACTTCAATACGCAGCGCAGCTACAAGGCGGACGGCAGGCGGGTCCAGAGGCTCAAGCCCAGGTTCAACCCGCTGGTCAACCAATGGTGGATGTGCGACCAGGGCCGCTTCGGCTACGGTTTCGTCGACCGGGACCGCATCGAGAACCCCTGCCTGCGTATGGGAGGGGAACTCCAACCGCGCGCCTGGGAGGAGGTCCTGGAGGAGGTGGCCACCGCCCTCCGAACCACCGTCGAAAAGTTCGGACCGGAGGGACTGGGCGTCATCGCTTCTCCCCAGCAATCCAACGAGGAGCTCTATCTGGTCCGGAAGTTGTTCCAGGAGCAGTTGGGTGTCGCCGGAATCCCATTCCGGAATCCCTGGGAGGACACGGGGACGGAGGACGGGCTTCTGCTGCGGGGAGACCGGAACCCCAACAGCCGCGGGGCCGTGGATCTGGGTTTGCAGGGTGACGCGGAGCGGACCCTGGGGGATGCCGCGGCCGGCGGGGTGAAAGTCCTCTACGTTTTCGGGCACGACTTCGATTCGGACCGGGCCCGGGAGTTGATCCGGCAGGCCGAGTACGTGGTGTTCCAGGGCGCCAACTGGAACTCCACGGCCCGAATGGCCGACGCCGTCCTTCCCGGCGTCACCCACATGGAGAAGGAAGGGACGTTCACCAATTTCGAGGGACGGGTCCAGCGCTTTGCCCAGGCGCTGCCGCCGCTGGGAGAGTCCAGGCCGGACCTGGAGATCCTGTGCGACCTGGCCCAACGGTTGGGCCATGCCCTGTTCTATCCGGAACCGGAGGAACTCTTCTCCGAGTGGCGGGGCAGGAGCTACCAGGATCTGGGCGAGTTCGGGGAGGTCCTCGACTCGAATGGCGCCGGCACCGGCTGACGGGGGGCCGGCACGCGAACAAGATGAGCACCCTGATCGTTCTGGCCAAGGTCTTCTTCTGCTTCAACGTGGTCATGGGCTTCGTCTATCTGCTCAGTTGGCTGGAGCGGAAACAGAGCGCCGTGATGCAGGATCGAATCGGCGCCAACCGGGCCAGCATCCTGGGCCTGCGCATGCTGGGACTCTTTCACCCCATCGCCGACGCCCTCAAGATGCTGACCAAGGAGGACTTCGTCCCCAATCAGGGGAATCGCCTGGTCCATACCCTGGCTCCCATGATCGCCCTCTTCTTCGCCCTGGTGAGTTTCGCCGTCATACCCTTCGGCGGGATCTACGAGTTGGGGGGGCACACGGTGTCGCTCCAGATCCTGGACCTGAACGTGGGTCTCCTCTTCGTGTTGGCCACCATGAGCATGGGGATCTACGGCTTCGTTCTCGCCGGCTGGTCTTCCGCCAACAACTACGCCCTGCTGGGAGGCCTGAGGGCCGCCAGCCAGATGATCGCCTACGAAATCACGCTGGGCGCCACCCTCATCGGCCTGCTCATGGTCTACGGGACGCTCCATCTCCAGGAGATGGTGCTGCAGCAGGGAGAGCTGTTGCTCGGCTGGCTTCCCGGTTGGGGCATCATCCTGCAGCCGCTGGGCTTCATCCTGTTCACGACGGCCGCGCTGGCCGAGACCAAACGGGTCCCCTTCGACATTCCGGAAGGAGAATCGGAGATCATCGGCTATTTCGTCGAATACAGCGGGATGAAGTTCGGCATGTTCTACACCACCGATTTCGTGGAGACGGTGCTGGCGGCCGCGCTGGTCACGACCCTGTTTCTGGGGGGCTGGCAGGTGCCCTATCTCGCTCCGGGTGGATTCGAGTTTCCGTGGGGCGCCGCCTGGCCGCTTTCCCAGACGGTAGTGCTGCTGCTTCAGGTCGGCGCTTTCCTCTTCAAGGTCTCGGTCTTCTGCTTCATCTTCATGCTCATCCGCTGGACCCTGCCCCGCTTTCGGTGGGACCAGCTCTTGAGATTGGGTTGGACCATGATTTTGCCCCTCTCCATCCTCAACATCCTGGTGACGGGGGCGGTCCTCTTGTGGCAGGGAACGAATTGATGACGAAGTGTCCGTCTTGCCAGAGGGGAGGCAGTCGGCGTAGTCTCACGGCGTTCGGACACCGCCGCGGACAATGAGCGGGAACTGATCATGGCCATCAAGAAGGTCGAGGCCGAGCTGAGTTTCTGGAATCCACCTATCTTCCGGAAATCCTGAAGGGACTCCGGCTCACCGCGCGCCACTTCTTCCGCAACCTGTTCATCCATCTGGCCCACAAGGTGGGATTGGCGCGGCATCTCCGCGGCGCCGAAACCTATCAGTATCCGGAAGAACGGCGGCCGCTGGCCTCCAGGCTGCGGACCCTGCATCGGCTGACTCGGCGGGAAGACGGCTCGCCCCGATGCGTGGCCTGCATGATGTGCGAGACCGCCTGTCCCGCCCGCTGCATCTACATCGTGGCCGGTGAGCACCCCAACCCCCAGATCGAGAAGTACCCGGTGCGGTTCGACATCGACCTGGGTCTCTGCGTCTTCTGCGGCTACTGCGTAGAGGCGTGTCCCGAGGACGCCATCCGGATGGACACGGGGATTCTGGAGTTCTCCTCCTACACTCGGGAAGGAATGGTCTACGATATGGCGAAGCTCCTGGAGAACTCGCCGGCGCCGCCAAAGGATTGAGCCCTTCCGACGCTCAGCCGAAAACCCGGCGAAACGAGCGCCAGTAGACTTCCTTGACCTCCTCCATGCCCGGATCGGCTCCCGCCTCGGCTGCCAGCGAGGTGATGGGGCAGCCTGCCATGCCGCAGGGGTTGATCAACTGGAAGTACCGCAGGTCGGGGTTCAGGTTCAGGGCGAAGCCGTGCATGGTGACCCAGCGGCGCACCCCCACGCCGATGGACCCCAGCTTGCCCCGCCGGGTCCAGATGCCGGTCAGGCCCTCCCGGCGGAAGGCCTGCACCCCGAAATGGGCGGCCGTATCCAGCAGGCTCTGCTCCAGGGTTCGCAGGTACAACCCGACGTCGCGTCCCCGTCCCCGCAGATCCAGGTGCGGGTACCCCACCAACTGTCCCGGTCCGTGATAGGTGACGTCGCCCCCCCGGTTGATTCGAACCAGGTCGATGGGACGACCGTCAGGATCGAAGGAAGCCAGCAGGTTCCGGGCGTTCCCTCCGCTACCCACGGTGAAGACATGAGGATGCACCACCAGATGAAGCGTCTCCTCCTGACGGCCCGCCGCAACTCGGCGGACCATCTCGTCCTGAAGCGCATAGGCCTCTGCGAACGGAAGGACCCCGAGGTCGTGGAGAATCACGGCAAGATTCTAGCAGTGGACTTCCTCTCCAGGGTGTCACGTCAATATTTTGGTAGATTGTCCGCTCTCGGGACAGGTGATCGGGTAGACGCGGCGCGGCCATGACCAAGATTAACAAGCTCATCAACCAGGAGATCACGCCCCCTTTCCTGATCACCCTCCTGTTCCTCACCTTCGCCGTTCTGACCCGGGAGTTCGGCCGCCTGACCGAGCTCCTGATCCGAGCCGACGCTCCCATCCTGACGGTCGCCAGGACCGTGCTTTCGATTCTGCCCAGCATCCTGGTCTTCAGTGTCCCCCTCTCCTTCCTCATCGGAACGCTGATCGGATTCAGCCGCCTCTCCACCGACAGCGAGATCGTGGCCATGCGAGCCTGCGGAATCGGCGTCCACCGGATGGTGCGCCACGTGGTCAACATCGGATTGTTGGTGAGCCTGCTCACGCTGGGGTTCACCCTGGTGTTGCTGCCGGCCGGGAACTGGAGCCTGCAGACGCTCCGTCATGAGATCGGCGTCCAGCCGGTCCTTTCCCGGATCAAGCCGCGCGTCTTCTACGAAGGGCTGCCGAAGGGTTGGGTGCTCTACGCCGGCGACGTGGACCTGAAGAACGGATTCTGGAACGGGGTCTTCCTTTCCAAAGGCAGCGATGCGGAGACCGAAATCGTCCTCTCCCGGGGCGGGGAGGCCCTCATCGACGAAGACAAGCGCCGGATCCAGTTACATCTTGAGGACGGGTTGCGCTACAACACCCCGCGGGACGCTCCCGAAAAAATGACGTTGAGCCGGTTTCGCATTCTGGACCTGGCGCTCCAACTCCCTCCGGTGGAACCGAATTCGAACGGTCCCAAGCGTCCCGAAGACAAGGCGCCAACCCAACTCTGGAGGGAGATCCGAGGCGATCCGGGCGCCACCCAAGACCAGAGTTGGCTGGAGCTGAACCGCCGGTTGGCGCTGGCGGTTTCGCCGCTCATCTTCGCCGTGCTGGGAGTCGCTCTGGGAGCCCGCAATCATCGTGGCGGGCGCGGATACGGTCTGGTGGCCAGCGTGGTGGTGGCGCTTGCCTACTATGTTCTCTTCGCGACCGGTTTCGAATTGGCCCGCGGTGGGATGCTGCATCCCCTGGTGGGTTTGTGGGGAACCAACCTGCTGACGGGATTGCTGGCCTGGGCCACTTTCCGGTACGGCGCCCTGGATGCGAGACCGTTGCGCTGGCGCCAGGTCTACCCCCATCTGGACCGGAATCTGACCCGGGCCGCCCGGGGGTTCCGGCGGATGCTCTCGACGATTCGAAGCAGTTCCGGCTTTCAACCGCGCCGGTCCCGCCTGATCCGGATGCGGCCCAGAGTGGCTCGCGTCATCGATCTCTATCTGGCGAAGACCTTTCTCCTCTACTCCTTCCTCGCCCTCTCGGTCACGATGGCCCTCTTCTATCTCTTCACCTTTTTCGACCTCATCGACGACGTCCTGGAACACGACAGTTCCTACGGCTTGCTGATTTCCTACTTCTTCTACCTGGCGCCCCACATCCTGATGTTGCTGGTGCCCCTTGCCATCCTCATCGGCACCCTCGTCACCTTCGGCCTGCTGGACAAGACGGGTCAGATCACGGCGCTCAAGGCCTGCGGCGTCAGCGTGTACCGTGTGAGCCTGTCGGTGCTGGGGCTGACTCTGCTGGTGGGAACCTTCCTCTACGTGCTTCAGGAATACGTCCTTCCCTACGCCAACCAGCGGCAGGACAACCTGCGCACCATCATCAAGGGCCGTCCCATCCAGACCTTCTACCAGCAAGGACGGAACTGGATCTTCGGCGAGGGGAAGCGGCTCTATCACTACAACTACTTCGATGCCCAGCGGGGCCTTTTCGGCGACCTTTCCGTCCTCGACCTGGACATCCGGGAGGGACGGCTGAAACGGCACGTCTATTCCCAGAAGGCGGCCTGGGACCGGCACGCCGGACGGTGGGTCCTGTCCCAAGGCTGGATCAGGGATCTGGAACACCCGGAGCGGAAGGATTTCATCCGGTTCGAGAGCCGTGGCTTCGACTTGAGCGAGGGACCCGAGTACTTCGCCCGTGAAGTGAAGGAATCGAGCAAGATGACCTACCCGGAGCTGAGCCGGTACATCCGCGACCTGCAACAGGGAGGCTTCGAGGTGGACCACCTGAAGACGGATCTCTACACCAAGGTCTCCCTGCCCCTGGTCACGCCCATCATGGCCATCCTGGGCATCCCCTTCGCCTTTTCCATGGGCCGCAAGGGGGCGCTCTACGGCATTGCGGCCGGGGTGCTCATCGGGATCTGCTACTGGGGCGCCTTTGGAATCTTCGGCATGATGGGCGCCAACGGCCTGCTCTCGCCGTTGCTGGCCGCCTGGGGTCCGAACCTCCTGTTCTGCACCGGCGCCATTCTCCTTTTTTCCATGGTCCGCACTTGAGACCAGCTTCGCGGCGGTGCTGAAATGGGAGCGGTGAGTCGAGCTCGGAAGAAACCCGAGGGCTTTCAGGTCATTGCCCACGAACGGACCTTCTTCAAGGTCCTGGATCTCATGGAAGACCTGCCCCGGGGCCGGGTCCTGGACCTTCCCTCGGGCGAGGGAGGAATCTCCCACTGCCTGCGAGAGATGGGTTTCCAAGTGGTGGCGGCGGACCTGGACCCGGGCTTCTTCAAGTGCGAGGGCGTGGAGTGCCTGGGTTTGGACATGAACCGCCCCCTGGACTTGCCGGATGAGTCGTTCGACTACGTCGTCTGTCTGGAAGGCATCGAGCACTTGGAGCACCCCTTCCGCTTCATCCGGGAATGCCACCGGATCCTCAAGTGGCAGGGGAGGCTCATCCTTTCGACTCCCAACATCCTGAACTCGGCTTCGAGGCTGAAGTACTTCCTGACCGGGTTCTATTCCCTCTGCCCCCGTCCCCTGAACGAGTTTGCCCACACTCCCGTCTTCGATCACATCAACCCCATGACCTACTACCAGATCCGGTATGCGCTCCACCGCAGCGGCTTCCGGATCACTCAGGCCACCACCGACCTCTGCGCCGCTCCTGCTGGCCGCTGCTCCTCTTCTATCCCTTGCAGCGGCTCTACTCGATCCGGACCATGCGCAAGGAGACCGATTCCCGCCAGCGGGAAGCCAACCAGGACGTGCGCCGCGCGATGCACAGCCTGGATCTGCTGGCGGGCCGCACCCTGGTGCTGGAAGCCGTGAAGACCCACGACTCAGGAATCGAGCGAATCGACGCCTCCGACGCAAGGTCGTAGGAGGGGCGACTTTCTAGTCGCCCACAGGACGGGCGTCTTTTAGGCGCCCCGTATTCTTACGCCTTAATGTCGCTCTGGAGAACCGGCGCGTAAAACACGCCGCTCCCAGGTCGGCGCCTGAAAGACGCCGCTCCTGCCGCTTCTCCTCACTTCTTGTAATCCACGAAGATCTCGACGCTCTTGAGGGCAAGGGGACTGGTGACCTGGGGATTGCGGGCCCGGACGGCGGTGCCGATCCGGTTCCAGCCTTGCTTGAGATGCGGAGGCTCCACTGTGAACTCCAGCCAGGTCTTGTTGAAGAAGACGTGCCGCGTGTCGGGATCCCCGATGGGGTGGCCGTTCAGGGTGATCTCCAGGCGGTCCAGGGGAGTCAGGTGGTCCACCAGAAGACGGAGCGCCGACGACTCCAGGACGCCGTCCTGCACGGCCGCTTCCAGGTCGTCCGCCACGTCCAGGGAGATTTCCGCCTCGTCCCCCGCCTTCGCCAAGTCGAGCGGCAGCCGGCCGGCCCCCCACGTTTTCTGATCCGCCAGGTAATGCTTGTCCTTGCGGGCGATGGCCTGGGGATCGCCCAGCTCCTTCCAGGGGAGGCGGTCGTATTGCCGGTCCCGGACCACCTGCAGGTAGTGGTTGTTGAAGACGAAGATCCCCTGGGCGCCGGCCCGGTAGTGGGCCGCGGCCACGGCGCGGCACATCTCGGCCGTGTAGTAGTCCTTCTCGTTCCAGATCAGCTTGGCCGAGAGGGGTCTGGGCTGCTGGAAGAGCCCCAGGCCCTGGGCCACGATCTGGGTGCGGGTTCCCCGAGCCGCCTCCACGTACTCTTCTACCGGGAGACGATGCTTGTTCCCCGGCTGGTAGCCGACGATGAGGATGTCCAGCAGCCCCTTCGAGAGCCAACTCCTCACGTCCATGCCCTGCGCCAGGGCCTCGTCCAACGAGCCGGGCACCCTGACCGACAAGGAGAGCCTGCGGCCCACGCGCTCGCCTTTCTCGTCCAGCGACCGCCGGATTTCCCCCAGCAGCTCGGTCAGAAGGGATGCGCCCTCCGCTTCCCGGCCCTGCGGAAAGAGAATTGGGTGCCGGCAGAAGTCCCAGTCCAGACCGTCCAGGTCGTAGTTCTCGATGGCCTCCCGGGCCAGGGCCAGCTTGTACTCCCGGACCTGGGGCAGAGCGAAGTTGTATGCCGTCCTGCGGTTGCCTTCCTCGCCCAGGAGCCAGTCGGGATGCCGCCTCTTGACGGGCGACATGAGAGGGTCCTCCACCCCACCCTCCAGGCGGGCGTCGTGGATGTCATTGACCCGCATGCAGACGAAGACCTCGAGGCCGGCCCGGTGTCCATGCTCCACCACCACGGCGACGGGGTCGGTTCCGGCCTCCATCAACCGTTTCGCGTTCTCCCGGATGCGCCAGAGCCCGGCGCTGTGGAAGGAAGGGTTCTCCGTCCCCCAGATGGAGCCGACCTCGGTCCGGTGCGAGTAGTGGTCCGAGAGCCGGTGGGAGGGGGACCCCAGGTAGGGGTCGGTTCCCAATTGCCAGAACAGGGTGTTGATCTGGGTGTCCCGGAGAGGTTCGATGGCCAGCTTGACCAGGCCTTCCACTCCGATGGGAGCTTCCAGCACGGGACCCGCCAGCGATCCCCCGTCGTTGGAGAGGATGAATCGGTACTTCCCGCCGGGCCTTGCCTCAGATCCCTCCTCTGCGGCGCAACCCGACAGCAGGAAAACGGCACCGGCGACCGCCGGTGCCAGGAGACGGCGGCCGAAACGGATGATCATGCCAGCAGTCTCTCAACCACCGTGCCCCCCACGTCCGTCAGCCGGAAGTCGCGGCCCTGGAAGCGGTGGGTGAGGCGGACGTGATCCAACCCGAAGAGATGCAGGATGGTGGCGTGGAGGTCGTTGATGTGAATCGGGTCCTCGACCGGGTTCCATCCGATGTCGTCGGTCCGGCCCAGCACCTGTCCCCCTTGGATGCCTCCGCCGGCCATGAACATGGAGAAGGCCTGCGGGTGGTGATCCCGGCCCGTGTTCGGCTCCCGGCCCACGCGGTTCTCACCCAGAGGAGTCCGGCCGAACTCTCCACCCCAGATCACCAGGGTCTCGTCCAGCAGCCCCCGCTGCTTGAGATCCTTCAGCAGGGCCGCCACCGGCTGATCGCACATCATGCAGTTGAAACCCAGTCCGGTGTCCAGGTTGCTGTGGTGGTCCCAGGACGCGTGGTAGATGTTGACGAAGCGGACACCCCGCTCCACCAGGCGCCGGGCCAGGAGGCAGTTTCGAGCATAGGTGGAGAAAACGCCCGGCCGGTAGCCCCGGTTGGGCTTGTCCTTCCACTCCTCCTCGGTCCGGTTCACGCCGTACATCGAGAGCGTCTTCTCGCTCTCGCCGCTGAGGTCGATGAGCTCGGGCGCCGAGGACTGCATCCGGAAGGCCAACTCGTAGGAGGCGATCCGGGAAAGGATCTCGGGATCCCGGGTCTGCTGGAAGCGCTCCTGGTTGAGCTGCCGGAGCCGGTCCAGCCCCAGACGCTGGCACTCGTGCGGGAGTCCCGCCGGATTGGTCAGGTTCAGAACCGGGTCGCCCTGGTTTCGGAACAACACGCCCTGGTAGTTGGTGGGCAGGAATCCGCTGGTCCAGTTGGAGGCGCCCCCGCTGGTGCCCCGGCCGGCCGTGAGCACCACGTAGCCGGGCAGATTCTCCGACTCGCTCCCGAGTCCGTAGTTGATCCAGGATCCCATGGAGGGCCGGCCGAACGTGGGCACACCCGTGTTCATCATGAGCTGGCCCGGATGGTGGTTGAAGCTGTCGGTATGGAGCGACCGGATGAGGGCAATATCGTCGGCGCAGCCGGCGATGTGGGGCAGCAGGTCGGAGATCTCCATTCCGCACTCGCCACGTTTCCGAAACTTGGCGCCGGACCCCTTCAGGACCGCCGTTTCCTTGCGGATGAAGGCGAACCTCACCTTTTCCAGCAACGACTCGGGCATCGGCTGCCCGTCCAACTCCATGAGCTTGGGCTTGGGATCGAAGAGGTCCAACTGGCTGGGCGCGCCCGCCATGAAGAGGAAGATGCAGGACTTGGCCTTGGGTGCGAAATGGGGCTGCCGGGGAAAGAGCGGGTTGGTGATGCCGGCGTCGGGCTTCGCCTGGAGCAGCCCCTCGCCTGCCAGCATGGAGGCCAGGGCGGCGGTCCCGAGGCCGCTGGCCGAGGTGGTGAGAAAGTCTCGGCGGGATGCCGGCGATCTACTTTCCGGAGTATCCATGGTCTTCACTCCCGGGTCAGGAACTCGTCCAGATTCAGGATCATTCGGCTGGCGGCGATCCAGGCGGCCCTCTCGGTCGCCGAGGACCCGGCGCCGGACCCGGCGAACTCGGCGGCGGCCTCAGGGTCATGCTCGAAGGCGCTGCGGTGCTCGTCCAGCAACTGGTGGAGGATCTCCAGTTCCCGGCGGCTGGGGTCGCGGGCCAGAGCCAGGCGAAAGGCATATCCGATCCGGTCCGCTTCCCCCGAGGGGGCTTCGGCCAGAATCCTTCGCCCCAGCGACCGGGCACTCTCGACGAAGAGAGGGCCGTTGAGCAGCGTCAGGGCCTGAAGCGGGGTGTTGGAGCGGATCCGGCGGACGCACGAGGTGTTGGAATCGGGACTGTCGAAGGTCATGAGCATGGGGTATGGGACGGTCCGCTGGAAGAAGATGTAGAGGCCCCTCCGGTATTTGTCGGTCCCGGAGCTTTCGGGCCACTCCGTCCCGCCGTACCCCAGATCGGCCACTCCCGCCGGCAGCGGCGGGTAGACGCTTTTTCCGCCCACTCGCGGCTCCAGCAGTCCGCCCACGGCCAGATAGAGGTCCCGGGTCGCTTCCGACTCGACTCGAAAACGGTTCTGCCGGGCCAGAAGCAGATTCTTGGGGTCTCTCTCCATGAGTTCGGGACGGACGTGGGAAGATTGCCGGTAGCTGGCCGACGTCACGATCAGCCGGACCAGGTCCTTGCGGCTCCAGCCACCGGCCACGAACTCCTGGGCCAGCCAATCCAGGAGCCGGGGATGAGACGGTTTCTCGCCCCGGGTGCCGAAATCCTCGCTGGTCGCCACCAGTCCCCGGCCGAAGAGGTGTTCCCAGAAGCGGTTGACTTCGACCCGGGCGGTCAGGGGATGTGAGGGGTCGGTCAGCCAGAGGGCCAGATCCAGCCGGTCCGGGTCCGGACCGCGAGGCTCCAGCGGCGGCAGCACCGAGAGCGTGTTCGGCCCCACCTCCTCCCCCGGACTCAGGAAGTCTCCCCGCAGGTGAATGTGGGTCCGGGGCGGATCGGGGTTTTGTGCCAGGGTCTGGGCCCTGGTCCCCGGTGGACGGGGCCGGGCCCGGCGATGTCCCTCCACCGCCGCCAGACGGTGCCGGACTTCGGGGTTCAGGTCCACGTAGTAGTCCAGGACGGCGGACTGCTGTTCCGCGCTCCGCTCGCCGGCCGAAACCGCCAGGGCCCTCTCCACCGGCATCGGAAAGACCTGTTTCAGCTCCTTCCGCGGCGCCTGGGTCACATAGGCCGAGAGGGAGCCGATGTTGTGACTCTCGCCGTGGAGCTGCTCCAGGGTCAGGGTGAGTGACGATCCGCCGTAGCGCCCCAGGCTCTGAGCGGTGACGAAGACCGCCTGCTGATCCCGGTTGGTCCCCAGGGGGCCGTTTACGCTCCATCCCGTCTTGGGATCTCCGTCCACGGACTTCTCGATCTCGAACCCCTTTTGGGAGTAGCCGGCGTACACTCTCTCCACCGGAATCCCGGTGGGCTTGACCGGATTGGAGAGCCGGGCGTCGCCGATCTTGAACTCGGAGAGGACGAAGTTGCCTTCCGGCGATCGTCCGGGACCGCCCGAGGGCAGGGACTCGTGGGTCGGAAAGTCGAGGCGGACGGCGTTGATGCCCCGCAGCTCGACGTTGGCCACCAGGGTGTAGCGGTCCTGCTTGGGGTTGTTGCCGCTCACCAGGAGTGCGCCGGTCTCGTCTTCGCTGAACTCGGCGCCACCGGCAGCGACGTAGCCGGACAGATCCAGCGGAATCCACTCCACGGAAGAGTGGTCCAACCCCTTTTCCCAGAGGGCCACGGCCTGGGTCCCCTCCAGCTTCTCCTTCAGCTCCGAACGCTGCTCCTCCAGGGCCGCCAGCAGCTTCTCATGCTCCCGCTCCCACTGCTGGGACGCCAACCGGTAGGCCACCTGCTCCCGGGGTAGCGGAGCGGGGATGTTCTTCTCGATTCCGGTGTTGAAGAAGGAGAAGAACTGATAGTACTCCCGGTGGGAAATGGGGTCGTACTTGTGGGAGTGGCAGCGGGCGCAGCCCACGGTGAGCCCCATGAACACCAGACCCGTGGTGTCGGTCCGGTCCACCACCTGCTCCACCCGGTACTCCTCCGGGTCCACGCCCCCCTCGGTGTTGGTCAGCGTGTTCCGGTGAAATCCGGTGGCCGCCTTCTGCTCCACGGTGGCGCCGGGCAGCAGGTCTCCCGCCAACTGCTCCAGCACGAACTGGTCGTAGGGAAGATCGCGGTTGTAGGCGTCGATGACCCATTCGCGGTAGCGCCAGGCATGGGGCCGGACGTTGTCCTTCTCGAAACCGTCGCTGTCGGCGTAGCGGGCCAGGTCCAACCAGTGGCGGGCCCAGCGCTCGCCGAAGTGGGGCGACGACAACACCCGGTTGACCAGACGCTCGTAGGCGTAGGGACGCCGGTCGCCAAGAAAGCGCTCCCGCTGAGCCGGCGTCGGAGGCAGGCCCAGGAGATCCAGATGGAGTCTCCGGATCAGGGTGGACCGGTCGGCTTCGTCGGAGGGTTCCAGGCCTTCGCTCCGCAGCCTCAGCAGCACGAAGGCGTCGATGTCGTTTCGCACCCAATCGCCGTCCGCGACTTGGGGCGGCGGGTCCTGCCGAACCGGTTCGAAAGCCCAATGGCCGTCGCCTGAGGCCGATTTGACCCCTGTATTGTCCGGAGTCCGGCGGTCGGAAACCGCCGCTCCCCGAGCCCATACGACCCCTTGATCGATCCAGGCCCTCAGGATCCCGACCTGCTCCGTGCTGAGGGGCTCCCCGTCCAGGGGCATCTTCAAGTCGTCCATGCCCGCCACCAGCCGGATCAAACGGCTGCCGGCGCTGTTCCCCTCCAGCACCGCCGCGCCCTTGTCTCCGCCCGCCAACAGCTCCGGTCGGGTATGCAGCCTCAGTCCTCCCATGGCCATGGCAGGCCCATGGCACTTGAAGCAACTGGCCTCGAATATGGGAAGGACGTCGGTCTGAAAGCCGACGGTCCGATCCACGGGAGGAGCCATGGTCGCTGTCTTCCGCTCGGTCGCCGTCGCCGCCGACTCCGGCGCCAATGCCAACAACGCAGCCAAGGCCACCAGGATGACGAAAAAACGGCAAGCCGTAATCCAGAACGCGCTCACGGGTCCGCTCCTCTCAGTTTCGGCCATTCTATATCCCCGGGCGCCGACTTTCGCGTTTTTCCGAATCGTACCGTTTTAGATATCCGGAGACCGAGGGCAACGGAGAGGCGATTTCCAATCGCCCGTTCTTCCGTGTCCGAAGAGCTCGTCCGGGATGTTATTCTTGTTGCTACGAGGAACCGATGTCACCTGAACTCGCCCCATGGATCACTCCCGCGATTCTCATATTGGGATTCCTCTACCTGGACCGATCCATCCGTTCCGTGCGCAGCGATTCACGAGCGGACATAAAGGACTTGCGCGACCGTATGGATCACCAGATCGGGGATCTCCGCGACCGCATGGGACGGATCGAAGGCACTCTCGACGTGCTGCGGGATTTCTTCGTCCGCAAGGGACGCGGCACCGCCGCTTGAACCTATTGAGGAACCGATGTCACCTGAACTCGCCCAGTGGATCACTCCCGCGATTCTCATTTTGGGATTCTTCTACCTGGACCGGTCCATCCGTTCCGTGCGCGGCGAATTACGGGATCTCCGCAACCATGTGGATCACCAGAGCGGAACTCTCCGTGACCATGTGGACCACCAGAGCGGAACTTTCCGCGACCATGTGGACCACCAGAGCGGAACTCTCCGCGACCATGTGGATCGCCAGATCGGAACTCTCCGTGACCGGCTGGACAACCAAACCGGAGATCTCCGCGACCGTCTGGGTCGGATCGAGGGAACTCTCGATGTGCTGCGTGATTTCTTGGTCCGCAATGGACGCGGAAACGCCGCTTGAACTCATCCCCGGGCACAGCGGGATTGAAAGTCGTTACCGGGTGATGATGGCCGCGGAATCGGATCGTCAGCCCTGACGGCACGCTTGACAATCGAGCCCCTATTCTTCTCCCAGCAAGGTAAAAGAGTCGATGCGGTCCAGCAGATCGCCCCTGCTCCGTGACAACGTCCTGATCTCGAGTCCCGGAGACAGGCTGGTGATGACCGATTTCGCGATCAGAAACCGCCCCGATATCGAATCGTCTTGGGAAGCAGTCCGGAGTCCCCAGATGGTGTGAAACGCCACCGGGGACCCCCGGAATGCTCCGAGGTAGAGCATGACGTGGCCTCTGATGTTCAAGAGCGTGCGGAAGGGGACCGCCGCTTCCAGAATTCGCTTGCGTTTTTCGTCCGCGGAGAGCTCGGAGACGTCCACTTTTTTTCCCGCGCCCGCCTGGCTCCGCGAGTTTCGCGGCAGGGGAAGGCCGAAGGGCGTAAAGACGTCCAGGATGGTGGAGGAACAGTCGCGGTGCCCGCCCAGTCCACCCCAACCGTAGGGTTGTCCCACGATCTGGTTGATCAGCTCGGCCAGACGATCCTGGGAGAACGGAAATGGAATGGGGGCCGCATCCTGGTCCGCAAGCCGGACCTGTGACAAGGACGCTCGTCGGCTCTCGTCAGCCACGGGGGCCAGCAGCCGGAAGCCGTCCGGCTGGACTCCGTCCGCAATGGGCAGAAGCATGCCGACCCGGCCCTCGAAGAGGAACCCACCCGGATCTCCGGAGATGGGGATACGGTCCCTCCGCACGGCGGCCAGGCGGGGACGCCGGTACTTGGCCATGAACTCCTCGTCGACGACCGCTACGTCCCGCGCATCGATCCAACCGCAGGTGTAGGGCGATTCCGCGCCCACAAACCGCCCGTCCCGGGAGACGTGCGTCAGAAAAAGGGGCGTCCCCGCCCAGACCGCCGAATTCTGGTTGTAGTCGAACGGGTATCCCTCTCCCGCCTCGCGAAAGTCGAAGTAGAAGGGTTCGGCCGAAGGGAGCGCCCGCAGGTTCGTGTTGCGGATGGCGATCCCGTATTCGGCCCGGCTGGGAAACTTGTCGAGCCGCGCATTGGCAACGACGCCGCCGACCTGGGACGGGGAGAGTCTCAGCAGGTTGGGACCGAATACCGGCTTCCTGGAGAACGATTCGGCGGCCCAACCGAACGCCGCCGCCCCACAGGCCGCGGGCTCGGTCCGCTCCCAGGGCCCGTACCAGTAGGCTTCGAATTTATCGAGCCGGTCCTTGTCGACCTGGAGAATGGGACGGCCGCCGCTCTCGGTAAAGGCCGTGGCGTCCTGAGGAATCCGGTCCAGGTCGTCGAGAGGCCCGGTCGAAATCAACGGAATCCGCGCCGGCCCGCAAGCGGCGCCCGCTACGAGCGCCATGACCACCACCAACCGGATCGCCCGCATGACTCCTTTCATCTGCAGACACACCGTAGCATCCCATGGTGATTGTAACCATTCACCGAAACCGGGAGCGGCAACTCGCCAGCCGCCGAATTCCCCGGTTTCGGAAGTGCGGTTCAGGCGGCGATGACAAGATTGAGATTGCCATCGATCTGAAGTAATGTGATGCAAATGCAATCAGTGAACATTACAGAGTCCAAGACCCAAATCACCGCGCGCCTGCCGGATACGGTTGTCAATGCACTGGACGCGGTCGCCCGCCGATTCCATCGCAGCCGGGCGGAGATCGTTCGCCGGGCGGTCGAACGTTACCTTGAAGACTTCGACGATCTTTCCATGGCCGTCGAACGGCTCCGTGATCCGAGCGATCCGGTGCTGGATTGGGATCAGGTCAGGCGTGAACTTCTCGATACGGATTAAGGGCAGCGCAGCCAAGGAACTGAAGCAAGTTGCCAGGAAGGATCGAACGCGAATTGTCGCGGCCATCGACCGTCTGGCAGAGAACCCCTTCCTCGGAAATGCGCTGAAGGGAGGTATGCGGGGTCTGCGTCGGCTTCGGGTCGGAGACTACCGCGTGCTTTACGAAGTGCGCGAAGATTTACTGGTTGTACTGGTGGTGCGCGTTTCCCACCGGCGTGAGGTGTATCGACGCAATTTTCCCAGCGGGCGCCGTCCGGAGAATTCCTAGGAGGCTGTCCGAGAACTCGATAAATCACGATCCCGAAAAGTATATCTCCTTATAAATCAATAATTTACATCTTTCGACCTGGACGACAATCGCATTCTCGGACAGCCTTCTGGAGAAACCCCATCAGCTTGTCGTTGATATGCGTACCGGTACACGGTACACTGGCGCATGATTCGGAGGTTCCGGCATCGGGGTCTCAAGCGGTTGTTCGAGCGTGGAGATCCCAGCAAGGTGAGTGCGGACCAAAGGGAACGGATCGCACTCGCTCTGGCGGATCTGGACGATGCCGTCAGACCCGGTGACCTTGACCTGCCGGGTTATCGGCTCCACCGTCTGAAGGGTAATGTGAAGGCGTTTTGGAGCCTCTCGATTTCGGGCAACTGGCGAATCGTATTCCGTTTTGAGGCAGGTGACGCATACGACGTCGACTTGGTCGACTATCACTAGCGAGGGGGTCGAACCCATGGCTATGAAGAATCCTCCGCATCCTGGGCTTGGCATCAAGGGGAACTGTCTTGACCCACTCGGTCTGAGCGTCACCGAAGCGGCGAAGGTGTTGGGCGTCGCTCGTCATACACTCTCGCGCGTACTGAATGGCCGAGCGGCAATTTCACCGGAGATGGCCATACGGCTGGAGAAGGCAGGATGGTCGAATGCCGAGTTCTGGCTGCGACGGCAGACGACCTATGATCTGGCGCAGGCCCGAAAAAGCGAAGATCGGATCAGAATCAGGCCCTACCAGCCGCTCGTCCCGCAGCAGGAGGTATCGACCACACCGCGCGTCCGCGAGTCTTCACCTTCATTGAAGACTTCAAAGGACAAGGGAGGAGCTTGACCGCCCGTGGTGAAAGTCCAGCGAGCACCGAGACCGGTCCTGACGACCAGCCGGAAAGCCTCTCTCCTTTTACCTCTTTCCTCCGCTTCGGTTGCCCCGACACCGTCTTCCGTTGTAATTTTGAAGAACACGAGACGAGATCATGTTACGCAAGTTCCGTGTGACGTTATTGGCCTGCTTGATCTTCGGCCCCGCTCTTCAGGCGGGCGGCTCGGCCGACTCCGGTTTCGAAAGAGACGTCCTCCCCATCTTCGAGCAGAACTGTCTCCAATGCCACAGCGGCGCCGATCCCCAGGGCCAGCTCCACCTGGGCACCTTCGAGGCCATGTTGGCCGGAGGGAAGTCGGGAGCCGCACTGATGCTCGGGGACTCGGACCGGAGCCTGCTGGTCTCCAAGTTGATCTCGGGCGCCATGCCCCCGGGGGACGTCAACCTGTCCCGGGAGGAAATCCGGGCCATCCGGCTCTGGATCGACGCCCAGGCGGCTCACACGGGAGGCCGGCTCCATACCGAGAAGGACGTGCTGCCCATCTTTCAGATGCACTGCGTCAACTGTCACGGCAAGGCCAAGCAGGAGGCGGGACTGGACCTGCGGACCCGGGCCGGCCGGCTCCGGGGAGGCGAATCGGGGCCGGCTCTCGTCCCCGGCGATCCGGGCCGGAGCCTGCTCTTTTCCCGCATCGTCTCCCAGGAGATGCCCCCCCTGGACAAGATCCGGCCGCCCACCACGGCCGAGGTGGAGGTCCTGAGAGGGTGGATTCTGGCCGGGGCTCCGGTGGACCCGCCCCAGGCGGATGCCGTCGCGGATCCCCCCCTGTCCCCGGAAGACACGGAGTTCTGGTCCTTCCGCTCTCCCCGCAGGCCGGATCTGCCGCGAGTCCGTCATCCCGAGCAGGCCCGCAATCCCATCGACCTCTTTCTGCTGGCACGGCTGGAGGCCAAGGATCTCGGTTTCTCTCCCGAGGCCGAGCCCCTGGTCCTGCTGCGCCGGGCTTATCTGGACCTGACCGGCATGCCTCCCGCCTCCCAGGAAGTCCTGGACTACCTGGCGGACCGGGAGCCGGGGGCCTACGAGCGGCTCCTGGACCGGCTCCTGGACTCTCCCGCCTACGGCGAGCGCTGGGCCCAGTACTGGTTCGACCTGGCCGGGTACAGCGATTCGGAGGGGATCATCGACGAAGACAAGGTCCGTCCTCATGCCTGGCGCTATCGCGACTACGTGATCCGGGCGCTGAACCGGGACATTCCTTACGACCGTTTCCTGACGGAGCAGTTGGCGGGCGACGAGCTGGTGGACTACAAGAAACAGAAGGAGGTCACCCAGGAACTGGTGGACGTTGTCGCCGCCACCGGCTTCCTGCGGCTGGCTCCCGACGGCACCTATGGCCAGCCCAATGGATCGCTCCAGGAAAGGATGGACGTCATCGCCGACGAGCTCCAGGTCCTGGGCTCGTCGGTTCTGGGCCTGACCGTCGGTTGCGCCCGCTGCCACGACCACAAGTACGATCCCCTGAGCCAGCGCGAGTACTACAGCCTGGCCGCCATCTTCCAGACCGCGCTGGACCCCTATGACTGGCGTCCGCCCACCAAACGGGTGCTGCGTGTCGCTCTGGAGGCGGACCTCAAGGAGGTCGAGGTCCACAACGCCCCGCTCCAGGTCAAGCTCCGAAACCTGGAAACGGAGCTCAAGGAAAAGGCTCGACCCTACAAGGAGAAGCTCCGGAAGGAGGCGCTGGACGCCCTGCCCGTCGACCTTCAAGCGGACCTCAGGGCCATCGCCGAGACGCCCGAGAAGAAACGCACCAGCCTGCAACGTTTCCTGGCCCGAAAGTTCAAGGAGGTGGTGGACCCCGCCTATGCGGCCCTGGGGGACCGTTTCCCCGAGTTCAAGAAGTCCGCCGGCCAGTTGGAGAAGGACATCGCCCACATCAAGAACTCCAAGTACGGGTCCGAGACCAATTTCCGGGACCAGACCAAGTACCGGACCCTGCCGGGCATCCGGGCCCTCTACGACATGGGAGGAGACCCTTCTCCCGTCTATCGTCTGAACCGGGGCGAAGCCCGGACGGTGGCGGAACGGGTGTACCCGGACGTTCCCCGAGTCCTGTCCGCCGCCGGTCTGGAGCCCTACCGGCCGCTGCCGCCGGCGGGGCGCGACACCAGTGGCAACCGCCTGGGCCTGGCCCGCTGGCTGACCCAGGAGGGGCATCCTCTGACTTCGCGGGTTCAGGTCAATCGGATCTGGGGCCATCACTTCGGCCGGGAACTCGTCACCACCCCGGCGGACTTCGGCAGGACCGGGTCCCAGCCGACCCATCCGCAGCTCCTGGATTGGCTGGCGGCCGAGTTCGTGGACCGGGGATGGAGCATGAAGGCCATGCACCGGCTGATCATGACCTCGGCGGCCTACCGGCAGACCTCCCGGGTCAGCCCCCGGGTCCGGCAGCAGGATCCCGACAACCTGCTCCTGTCCCGGATGCCGCTGCGGCGGTTGGAAGCCGAGGCCCTTCATGATTCGGTGTTGCGCGTCACCGGCCGCCTGGACCCGACCCCCTTCGGAATCCCCGTTCACCTGAAGGAGGAATCCAGCGGCGAGGTGGTGCCCGAATCGACCTCGGGCGGGTGGCGCCGGGCGGTCTATCTGCTCAAGCGGCGCCGCATGCCCGTCTCCTCCCTGGAGGCCTTCGACTATCCGGTGATGATTCCGAACTGCGGACAACGCCGGCAGTCCACCGTCCCCTTGCAGGCGCTGCAGCTCATCAACGGAGAGTTGATGCGCGGCCACGCCCGCTACCTGGCGGGCCGTCTCATGGACCAGGCTCCGGGAGACACGCCGGGGCAGATCGAGAAACTCTATCTGGAGGTCCTGAGCCGCTATCCCACCGCGGAAGAGAGCCGGCGAATCGAGGAGTCGCTGCAACGCCTGCAGCGGGAGTGGCGCAGCCACCTGAATCAGAAGAACGATCCCGCGCCCCGGGGACCCGGGGCCCGCTGGTCGGCGCTGAGCTCGGTGGTCCTCACGCTCCTCAATTCGGGGGAGTTCATGTACATTGACTGACCGGGCGAGGCACCTCATGGACAATTTCGGATCGAACCTCCGCGGCACCCGGCGGGATTTCTTCTCCCGTCTCGGCGACGGAGTCCACGGCGCAGCCTTGGCCTGGCTGCTGCAGAAGGATCTCCTGGGTTCGCCGAGTCCTGACCACGGACGGCCCCGGGTCGACTTGACACCGCTGGCTCCCCACCATGAGCCCAAGGCCAAGTCGGTCATCCACCTGTTCATGAACGGCGGTCCCAGCCAGGTCGACCTCTTCGACCACAAGCCGACCCTGGCTCGAATGGCGGGAGGCGCCGCCCCCCGGGACCTGCTCAACCAGATCGAGAACATGGAGCAGGTCGGCACTCTGATGCCGTCTCCGTGGGAGTTCTCCCGGCACGGCAAGTGCGGGATGGAGCTGTCGGAACTCTTGCCGCATACCGCCGGAATCGTGGACGACATCACCCTGGTCCGGTCCATGTACGGAGAGCATTTCAACCACGAGCCCTCCATCAACCTCTTCCACACGGGCCGAACCATTACCGGCCGCCCCACCCTGGGGGCATGGGTCACCTACGCCTTGGGCTCCGAGAACCGGAACCTGCCCGGTTATGTGGTTCTGGAAGACAAGAAGCTGCCGGTCAACGGCATACAGAACTGGCAGTCGGGCTGGCTTCCCCCGATGTATCAGGGCACTCGCTTCCGGGAAAAGGACCCGGCCGTGCTCAACCTGAACCCCAGGGAGCGGCTGCCCAACCCTCTGATCGAAGCCGAACGGTCACTGCTGCGCAGCCTGGACCGTTCTCACCGCATGGATCGTCCCTGGCAGCCGGACCTGGACGCCCGGATCTCCTCCTACGAACTGGCCGCCCGCATGCAGTTGGCCGCCAGCGACGCCCTGGACCTCTCCCAGGAGAGCGAGGCCACCAAGGAGATGTACGGTCTCAACCACGAGGCCACCGCCTCCTACGGGAGACGCTGCCTGCTGGCCCGGCGCCTGGTGGAAAGGGGAGTGCGCTTCGTCCAGCTCTTCATCGAGTACCAGATCTGGGACAATCACTCCGACCTGAAGAAGAACCTGGAGAACTGCTGCCGGAAGACGGACCAGCCCTCTGCCGCCCTGGTTCGCGACCTGAAGCAGCGGGGGCTGCTGGACGACACGCTGGTCATCTGGGGGGGCGAGTTCGGCCGCATGCCCATCTCCCAGCTTCGAGACGGCGGCTCCGCCGGCCGGGATCACGGTCCCGACGGCTTCAGCCTCTGGATGGCCGGAGGGGGAGTCAAGGCCGGATACGTCCACGGCGCCACCGACGACATCGGCCACAAGGCCGCCGTGGACCGGGTCAGCGTCCACGACTTTCACGCCACCTTCCTGCACCTGCTGGGTCTGGACCACCGAGACCTGGTCTACCGGCGCCACGGCCTGGAGGAGCGCCTCACCGATCAGTATCCGGCCCGGCTGGTCCACGAGATCCTCGCCTGACGGAAAGCAAAGAGGAAAGAGTAAAGAGGAAAAGAGTAGGCGCCGAGCGGACTTTGGCGCCCACCTGTTGATCAGGAGAAATTCGCATGCAACTCGACCCTGTTTCCCTGACCCGGGACCTCGTCGCCATCAAATCCGTCAGCCGCTGGAGCAACGCTCTGGTCTCCGACCTGGTGGAGGAGCGGTTTCGCGAGCACGGCTTCGAAACCGAGCGCCTGGATTACGTGGATGAAAACGGAGAGACCAAGGTCAGCATCGTCGGCCGGAAGGGATCGGGAACGGGGGGATTGGCCTTCTTCTCCCATACCGACACGGTGCCGGGACAGGAAGAGGACTGGGACCCCTACGACCCGGTGGCCGGGGACGGAAGGATTTCCGGAAGGGGATCCTGCGACATGAAGGGACCTCTGGCGGCCACCATGGCTGCGGCCGCGGCGGTGGACTCAGGGGACCTGAAGCATCCGGTCCTTGTCATGGCCACCGCCGACGAGGAAGTGGGCGGAGGCGGAGCCAAGCAGGTGGTCCGGGAATCGCGGTTCTTCAGCGAAGCCCGGCCCAGCTACGCCGTAGTGGCCGAGCCGACCGAGTTGTGGCCCGTCTATGCCCACAAGGGAGGCGCCCTGGTCATGGCCACGGCCCGGGGCAGAGCCGCCCACACCAGCACCGACCTCGGCACCTCGGCCAATTTTCTGATCGCTCCGTTCCTGGCTGAGATAGCCGAGCTGGCCAAGGAAGTGAAACAGGATCCCCGTTACCAGAACCGTGATTTCAATCCGCCCACCAACGGTTTCAACATGGTCTTCAACGACGGCGGCACCCGTCCCAACGTGAGCGCAGCCAGGTGCACCTGCCAAGTCGGCTTCAGGCCCATGCCCGGCGACCAGAGCCGGGAGCTGATGGAGATCGTCGCCGGCAGGGCCAGGGCCCACGGCCTGGAGGTGGAGACCGCGTTCAAGGGTCCCTTCTACGTTTCTCCCGACGCCGATCTGGTGCAACTGGCATCTCGAGCCAGCGGCGGACGGAAGCCCAAGACCGTCCCCTACGGAACCGATTCCATCTGGATCAAGGACCAGGTCGACGAACTGGTGGTCCTGGGTCCCGGTAGCATCGCCCAGGCCCACACGGTGGGAGAGTGGATCTCCATCGAGCAACTCGAAGCAGCGGTGAAAATCTATCGTCGCATGATCCACGAAGTCTGCTGCTAGGAGGCGACTTTCTTGCCGCCCGGAGGGGCGACTTTCTTGTCGCCCACTGGGAGGGGCGGCATTCTTGCCGCCCATTGGGAGGGGCGGCATTCTTGCCGCCCACTGGGACAGGCGACTTTCTTGTCGCCCACTGGGACAGGCGACTTTCTTGTCGCCTGCTCTTCTGGAGCGGGGAGATTCCTATCGCCCATTTTTCATTTCGCCCGGTTGAAAGACGCTACGCGGAGTGGGGACTCCGTCCCCCCAAGTCCCCCCTGTCGGCGACAAGAAAGTCGCCGCTCCACGGCGACAAGAAAATCGCTCCTCGCGACAGGAAAATCGCTCCTCGCGAGAAGAAAGTCGCTCCTTTGGCGACAGGAGAGTGTCGGCCTCAGGTGAAGGTCTTGATCGCGGCAAAGAGGAGGCCGGCAACGGCCAACTGAGAGAGGAGCATCTTGTTGGCCATGGCATTCATGTCCGCTCGGAGTTCCGCCTTGGCCGTGGCGATTTCTCCGCGCAACTCGACCGCAGTGGATGCAATTTCCGTGCGCAACTCGGCAATCGAGGACCGGAGTTCAACTCTGGTTGCGGCAATCTCTCGCCGCAACGACTCATCCATGCGGGAGAGATCGGCTTGCACGAGGGAGAGATCCGCTTTCACGAGGGCGAGATCGGATTTCGTGACGGTGGACTCTCCACTCATGCGCATGACCTTCAGCAAGACAGCAGCCTGCATATCGTCGAAGCCACCGGCATTCCAGCGCGCGGGCGGCCGCGAGAGTGTCGAACGAGGCGTTCATCCGTATCGCCTCCCGCACGGGCGTCCCGTGACGGCAAACTCCGTTTCAACGACGCGCAACATATTCCAGCTTAGCAGTCCGCCCCTCGTGGCAAAAGTCGCCTGGCGATACGATTGACAAACCCTCGTGGCCGGCGACAGGCGCGGCGAGCGAACATCGCGCCTGGTCCACCCTCTCATCCACCCCTTGGTCCTCACCAACCATGCCTCAGTTGCTACCATATAAAGCACCTAACGCCGGTGGAGGAAAAAACATGACACGAAGATCGGTCCCGGCAGCCATGCCGTGGGTCTTGTCCCTGGGGGTTGCGCTCACCTTGGCCGAAGGTGAGCCGTCCGCACCGCATCAACAGAAGATCGGCGCGCTCACCGAGCTCGCAGGACAAGTGCAGTTCATCACCGGCGCGAGCAACGAAGTCGTCTTCCCGCAAGTGGCGGACGGGGTCGACGAAGGCATCGGAATCACCACCGCCATATTTCTCACCAACACCGAAGAGGACGAACTCGTGGCGACCCTCCGGTTCCGGCGTTCCGACGGGTTGGGCATGGTCGTCGACCTCTACAGACTCGGTACGGACGAAATGGTCGGGTCGGGCGACTCGATTTCGGTCACCATCCCCGCCTCTCAATCGGTCTTTCTGGAGACCGGCGGTTCCGGAAACCTCTCGGTGGGTTGGGCGAGCGTGTCGGCTCCCTCCGGCAAGCGGATCGGAGGAGTCGCCGCCTACAGTCTCTTCGATCCCGATAACCGGCGAATCAGCGCCATCGTCGGCGTCGGGGCAAGTCCGGGAACGCCCGCGTTTTCTCTACCGGTGGTCCGGGACACCGCGGCCCGCACCAGAACGGCGCTGGCGTTGGCGAACAGTTCGGGCGGCCCGGCTCGCCTGAGGGCCTATCTCCTCGATTCCGAGGGAGAACACAACTCCAGCAAGCCACTGACACTCGGACCGGGCCGGCATCGGGCCCTGTACGTTGATGAGTTCTTCCCCGGGGTCGGTCCGCAATTCTATGGGACCCTCCATTTTCGCCGTGTGGACGACGACGGGGAGCCTTTAGAGGCCCTCGACGTCCACCCGATCGCACTCCTCCAATCGGGCCATCTTTTCAGCTCGATCCCGGTGACCAGCGTCCCCATCGCGACCCCGATTCATTTCCCCGGCGGCGAGCCCACGCCTCGGCCGGCGGCCAGGATCTCGGTATCCCCCACCTCCATCGAGCGGGCGGGCAAGCGACCTTGAGTTGGACTTCGACCAATGCCGACAGCGCCGAGATCACCCCCGGATTCGGCGCCGTCCCGACGTCCGGATCGCGGACCGTCTCCCCGGCTGCCACCACGACCTACCGCCTCACGGTCCGGGACGCGGACGGCCAGACGGCGACGGCCACGGCGACGCTCATCGTCACCGAACCCTCTGCCCAGGCCTGCGCCGCCGGGAGCGTCATTCCACCTGGGGGCCAATGTGACCTCAAGGATGCCGGAGACGAAACCGTCGGTACGTTCACCGTGGCCGCCAGCGGCACCGGCTGTCTGCGGATGGAACCGGTCATTCTCTGTCACGCTCAGAGCCACAACATCGAAGACGTGACCCTCAATCAGTATCGGGTCACCTTCATTGCGAGCAGGGATGAGGACGGGGACTGGACGATCTCCAAGGTCTCCATTTTGTCGAATTGAGGGCCGCGGGTGGGAAATCCGGGTCAGAGAAGCAGGTGGATTATGCGGACAGCAAATAAGCGAACCATCCTTGTCCTGATGTCGTTGGCCGTGGCCGCTGGCCTGACGGGGCTGATCGCCTACTACATGACGCCTGGCGAAGAGCCGGAGCCGGAGCTGACGGGAGAGGCCATGGCGACCCGTGCCGCCATGGCCCGGATCGAAGCCGAAAGCGGGGGAACCGTCCCGGAACTTGAGATTCAGGCGGCGCCCCGGATGGCTGAAACACCGCCCGCCGCCGATAAATCCGCGGAAGGCACGACTCCCTCGCCGCCCGACGGATATTCCTTCGTCTCCTACCACGGGGAGATGCCTCGGGCGCGAATCGCAGTCGACGCCGATACCGGCGACGAGCGGCCGAGTCCCGGTCCGGACTGGATGGACGCAAGCAGGTCCATCGAGACTCTCGTCGACCAGGCGACCGCCGCCGGACGCGACTGGTCCTTCGGCTGGGTCCGGCTCGCTGGCGACGCCATGCCGAGCGACGTGACGGGATCCCTCTCCGAGTTCGGCGCGACGGCTCTCGGTTCCTCGGGCAACCTTGTCCGCGCCCGACTGCCCGGTGACCCGGCCCTGCTGCACGAGATCGTGGCCCTGCCGGAAGTCGACGGGCTGGGTGCCGTCCCCCGCGGAGCGGAAACTTCCGGAGGCGTTCGCCCGCGAGCTGACGGAAGCGCCCCCTCAAGATCAGGCGCCCGTCTTCATCACCCTGATGGCGGACGATCCCGACGGCCGGTGGCGGCGAGCGTTGGAGGACCAGGGCGCCGTGGTGGGCCGGTGGGATCCGGATCTGCGGGCCTACACGGCCAACGTTTCCCACGGTCAAGTGGAAGCCATCGCCGCGGCCGATTACGTATTGGCCGTGGAGCCGGTCGGCGTCGTCCGGCCGGCGCACGACACGTCCGTTCCCGCCATGGGGGCGGACGCCCTGAGAGCGTACGACGGCACTCCGGGGATCTTCTCCGGGATGGGCGGCGCTTCCGTCCCCATCGGAGTCATGGACACCGGGCTCAACGTCAACCACTTGGACATCGCGTCGAACCGGGAGAGCATCTGCGGTGCCAACCTCGCCTGGGCGTCCTTCTTTTCCTCTCCCGCGGAAGAGGCCGAGGATCTCTGGATCGATGCAGGAGGCCACGGAACCCACGTCACCGGCACCATGATCGGAAACGGGTCTGTCCAGCCCCGTTTCGCCGGCATGGCGCCTTCCGTGAAGCACATCCGTTTCGGGCGAGTGCTCAACAGCTTTGGCTTCGGTTCGGTGGAATTCGATTCTTCGCGGGATGGACCTTCCTGGCCGAGGCGACGGAGTGTGCCGAACCGGGCCGATTCTCCGACCCCGTTCAGGCCCCTGATCGTCAACATGAGTCTGAGCGGTTCCTCCAGGACGTTCGACGGCAGGGGATTCACCGAACGCAAGCTGGACTCCATCGTCTGGGGGCGTCGTCAACTGTACGTCGTCTCGCAGGTCCAACGAGAACATCGATGGCTTCTCCGATTTCGGAGCCGCCAAGAACTCCCTCTCCGTAGGTGCCGCCCCTGGACAGCGGAGCCCTCGCGCGGTTCAGCAGCCACGGACCCACGGCGGACGGACGCCTGGCGCCCTCAGGTCGTCGCCACCGGGTCCGCGTCCACTCGGCCGTCGGCGGAGGGAGCCGTGGCGAATATCGGGCGATCAGCGGCACCAGCATGTCCTCCCCCACGGTGGCGGGGGTGGCCGCCCTGTTGATGGATGCCGCCCCGGAGCATCAGGAACACCCGGCGTTGGCCCGGGCCAGACTGCTGGCCGGAGCCATCCGCCCGGACCCCTGGCTGGACGCCCCGGACGTCTTCCCCTCCACCAACACCGGAGGCCCCGGGTTGATGCAGGCGCAATACGGTCTGGGCAAGGTGTCGGCCCGCACCGGCATCCTCAACCGGGACGGGGCCGGCGGCTGGATCGGTGGCGGCGCGGTTTCGGAGCTCCGGGACGGGGAGTACGCCCACCACGACATCGAAGTGCCGGCGGGAGCCAGCCGTCTCGACCTGGTGATGACCTGGGACGAACCGCCGGCGGGACACCATCGCCAGCACGGTGCTGAACGACCTGGACCTGTGGTTGGACCGTGACGGCGACTGCGGGGAAGGAGCTTGCGGGGAGCATTTCTCGACGTCGCGAGTGGACAACGTGGAGTGGATCATCCTGAAGAATCCCCGACCCGGCACGTATCGCGCGAAGGTGGTGGCCCGCCGGATCTACACGGCGCCGCCCAGGGCCGCGCTGGCCTGGACGGTGATCCGGGGCGCGTCCACGCCGAATCTGATGATCGGCACCGACCAGACCCGGCTTATGGGCCAGGAGGAACAGGAACTGGTTGTGACGGTGACCGCGACGAGTATGTGGCGGCCCGGCAGCCGGTTGCACCTCGACTGCCGGGACACCGCCGAGGCTTCCGGTTGCGAGCAGGTCCGGATCCACTCCATGGCCGTTTCTCGCGAAGACGGGATTTCGGTCGACCTGTCGGATGAACTTGGAACCCCCGTCCGTCCCCCGGGATCGGAAACCGCCGGCGCCTTCGGATCCTCCGGTTTCGCCGATCTCCGAGGGTTCTCCGATCCCGCTGGGTCGTCGATCCCGCTCGGCGAGATCGCCGCCGGGGAGACCCAGGAAGTCCGGTTCGTCGTCTCTCCGCGGGGGACGGAGATCCGGCCCGCCTCTACTTCACGGCGAGCGCCTGGACCGCCAAGGGAGCGTCCACCTCGGTGGAAGTCGCACCCGGCGGAAGCGGGGGCTCCGGAGTGGCCCAACGCCCCGCCAACGACGATTTCGCTGCGGCGGCCGTCATTGACGGTGATCAAGGCTTTCAGTCGGTGGACCTGCTGCTGGCCACGCCCGAGCCGGGAGAAGAACCGCTGTTCGATCCCCGTTCGGGCCGGCCGGCCGGCTCGGTCTGGTACCGGTGGACGGCGCCCGCGACGGTGGCGGTCCGTTTCAATCTCCACCCGCCGGGGGAGCTTCGGAGGCGCGCGCAACGATCGCGTCGACGTTTTCCGCGGTGACGCCAATCGCGGCCCTGGAGCGAGTCGCCTCCGATCAGTGGGGAGCGATCTTCTTCGCCGAAGAGGGCGCAACCTACCGGGTCCGGGCGAGCCACATGCTCCGGGGAACCGCCCTCGACCTCCGTTGGTCCCAGGGGGACCGCCCGGTCAACGACGACTTCGGCCGGGCCGCCCTGCTGGAGGGAGATCGCGGCGCCGTTCGGGGCAGCAGCCAGGGCGCGACTCTGGAACCGGGCGAGTGGTTCGGAATTGATGCGGGCACCACGTGGTACCGGTGGACGGCGCCCGGCGACGGTTGGTGGCGTTTCTCGAGTGATCCCACGAAGCGCGTGTTCGTCTTCGAGGGAGACGGCATTCCGGCCCTCCGGCTGGTCTCCAACTGCCCGAATCTGCGGCCTGATTTCCCCGCCGCCGCCGGCACGAATACCGCATCGCGGTCGCCGCTCCCAGCGCCCAAGTGCCAGTGGCCCCTACGAGTTGAATTGGGATGCGTTGGTGAGAGCAGCCGTCCTCGACAACGATCAGCATATCGGGGCGATGCCGCTCGAGAGTGTCCCCTCGTCCCGATTCTTCATTGGCATCGGCGCTGCGGCAACGGTGGATCCCGGTGAAGCCCATCGAGACCGGGGTCCGAACCCGGTGGTGGGTCTGGGAAGCCCCGGAGGACGGCCGCTACACTTGGCGGCTCCAGGGACTCGTCACTTATTCGTACTTGAGGGTGACCGTATTCTCCGGCCCGTCCATGCAAGGTCCGACGTCGATAGAGGACCTGGACCTGGTGGCGCAGACACGTCCCCACGCGGCGCCGTCCGATTTCGTGTTTCAGGCCAACGCCGGCCAAAGGTATTGGATCGCGGCCGGACTTCCGGCGCGAAGCTTCGAGGCCTATCTTCTGCCCGACGCGACCGCCGGTTGTGACCTGGGGACCGACTCCGGACAACGACAATCTGGCCGCCGCGGCGGCGTTGGACGAGGCGTCCGGGTCGGTCTCCGATTCGAATCGCTTTGCTCCACCGAACGGGGAGAACGGACCTCACTCCTGGGGCACTCTTCCCTCTGGTGGACCTACGAAGCGGCCGCAGCCGGGTGGTATCGCTTCTGGCTGGACGACCCCTACTCTCCCTGGGTGCTCTCCATCTACCAGGACAGCCGCGACGGTTCCGGATCGATCGAGTTCGTCAGGAGCAGCCATCAGCCCGAGGGAATCGAGTCGGACGCCGTCGAGGTCGTCTTCCGCGGCGAGGAGGGAAGCCGCTACACGATTCGATTGGGAGCCCGCGGCGACCATCCGGGCGGCGATTTCATCCTGAACTGGGAGGAGACCGATCCTCCGGTCTGGCTCAAGTACGCGGGACGGCTGGCCGACGGCGACCGGGACGCCAACGGCGCCTCGGTACGGTTCCGAGGGCCCGCCAGCCTGGCCTTCAACGGCCGCGGCACGGCTCTGTACGCGGCGTCCAGGCTGGGCCTGCACGTCTTCGAACGCAACTCGAAGACCGGGGGCCTGGCCCTCACTCAATGGTTGGAAGACGATGGCCTGGAGGACAGTTCTCTGATCTGGGACCCGCATCGAGACCGGCTCTACGCCCATCGCTGCGGGACCTGGCGCGGGTTCGCACCCCTCGACGAGACCCAACGGGAACTCCAAGACGAGGGGCCGATTCCGCTCACCGGGGATCCGCCGGCCACTGCCGAGTGCAGCCCCGGCGAATTCGGCGACCTGTTCATGGACGGCGAAGGTTCGTTCCTGAACGCGGTCCTTCCCGGCGCCGGCCAGTTGCAGGTCCTGGCCCTGGACACCCCGGGCGAACTGCCGCAGGTTCAGACCCTGGAGGTCCCCGGACTGAGCCGAGCCCTGATCTCCAACGGCGGCGGCCACGTCTACGCGGGGACGTTCCGCTCGTTGCACGTCTTC
>CATOST010000034.1 GCA_951812665.1 uncultured Acidobacteriota bacterium | reverse complement strand
TCTCACGACCTGGGAATGGACAACCGGGGAGAGACGGCTTCCCCTGGCGACGCCGCTCAACTTGCTCTGTGGCTGGCAACCCGGCACGGCTTCACGGAGTACCTCGACGATGTGGAGCGGATCGTCCGAGCACGGATCCTCCCTTCACAGGTCACAGAGACGCCGCCACTCCATCCCTCATCGGACGGGGACGGGGACGGGGACGGGAACGGCGACGAATACCGGAATCTCCGGGCCCGTGTCCTGGGAGCCTACGGGGGCATGCACCTGGAACCCCATTCCGGCACCAAACCCACCACCGATGTCACGGCAGCCTGCCTCCACACTCTTGCGGACATCTATCACCACGTCCTCTTGAGGGGCGATTCCGGACTGAAGATCCTGCTGCACCTGGACTACGAAGATTCGAGAGCCCGAATCCGATCCCGGAGAGGAGAGAGAACGGGCCGCCTGACGGTGCTGCCCCGAATCCGGGAGAATGTCCTGATCCGTATCCCTCGATGGACCCCCCTGAGTTCGGTCCGTCTCAGGGTACGCGACGCTCCGCTCGACCCGAAAATCTATGGAGACTTCGTCCTCATCGCCGGGAATCTCATGCCGGCGGAAATCACCCTCGAATACGGCCTGCCCGTGACCCGGGAGGTCGAACGGACGACCGGTGTGGATTACCATTTGATGTGGCGGGGCGACGAAGTCATCGGGATCACGCCCAACAACCGCTTCTATCCCTTCTACCCGGACTATCCTGGTGAGACGGAAACAGAATGAATCGATCCGCGGTGCCCTGAGCCGACGGGGCTCACCCGCGTCTCCGTCTGGAACCGGAAAGACCCCGCTCCGCTTGCTGAGCGAAGCTGGCCGTCCGGTTTCCATGAGGCGACCTGGATCCAACCTGCCTGGAAAGGAGGAGTAGCCGTGCGACTCTGGACCTGTTTCGTTATCGCCCTGATGGGAGTGAGTCATCCGGCCGTCGCGGCGGTCTCGCTGGAGCGAGCGCCGCAGCGCGACGAGGAAACCTTGCTGTACCTACCTTTGGACGAGCCGGACGAAGCGATCCTCATCGGCGACCGGCTCGCCATCGATCCCGTGTACCTGAGGATGGAGGCCAAGTACAAACGGGGCCGTTTCGGCGGGGCTCTGAAGTTCACGGGCCGGCCGGGGCTGCGCCAGTGCATGCTGGTATCGCTGCCCCAACGGTTCCACAGTGAGCGCCACGGCAGCCGTAAGCCCACGGTCATCGCCCGGATGGGCGACCGGGCTCAGGTGGTGGTCGACGTGCCCGAAGTGCTCACGGACATGGAACGAAGTTTTACCATCGAGTTTTGGGTGTTCCCGCAAGTGCTTCAGAATCAGACCATCGTTTCAGGGGTGAACACCGCCACCTGGGTTCCGGAGGCCTCCTGGCAGGTGGACCTGGCCGCCGACGGGAGGCTGCGCTATGCCTGCGGCTCGGGACTGCATCGCTTCGAGATGTTCAGCGACCGCCCGGTCCCCATCGGCCAGTGGACGCACGTCGCGGTAGTCTGCGACACGGGCGTCTTCAGGATCTATCTCAACGGAAACCCGGAGAGTGGCATGCAACGGATGAAGACGGCCAGAACCCAGGGCGTCACGCAACCGGGCAGTGACGGGACGATCCTCTGCGTGGGCGGACCGGGTCCCGATGCCCTGGCCGGTTTCTTCGACGGTCTGGTCGACGAGCTGCGTTTCTCCACGGTTCCCCGGTCCTTCGATCCGGATCCGGCCGTTCTGATCCGAAACCGAAAGGAACTCTTCCTGGACGACGATCTGATCGCGGGCATGAGGGGTGTCCGTCGAGTCGTCAACCAGCCGGAACGATACGAGGGCAATCCGCTGCTGGAGCCGAGAGGGGAATGGGAGGGGCGTTCCCTTCAGGAGCTGGGGCTCATCTACGACCATCGGCTGGGGCTGTTTCGAACCTGGTATCGCGCCATGGACAGCGCGGATACCGAGGCCAGCATGTGCTATGCCTTCAGCCGCGACGGCCTGCACTGGGAACAGCCGGAACTGGGTCTGGAAGAATATGGCGGCTCCACCCGTAACAACATCGTGGCTCGGAAGCGGTTTTTCTTCGTGTTCCTCGACCCGCTGGCCCGTCCTGGCGAGGGCAGAATCTGCGCCACGCACAAATTGAAATACGGGGGGAACCGAGGTCCCTTCAAACAGATACTGATGCGCTCCCCCGACGGCTTGCAGTGGCCCAGTGACGAGGTGACGAACATGAGCGGCTACTACAGTTGGGGCGCCAGGCGCTACCGCCGGATGGAAACGATCATGGGGGTGGACAGACCGATTCCCTACGCTCCCGTCTATTTCGGCAAGATCGACAAGTTGACCATCATTGAAAAGGAGGGGGAGGGGCTGAAGTCCCTGCAGTTCGCGCGCATCGGCTGGGATCTGACCCATTGGCAGAACCCGTATCTGACCGACTTGGCGCAGACCGAAAAGAATAATCGAGGCTGGTACGGGATCAAGACCCGCGATGAGGAGAGCGTCCTGGTGGGAATTGCCGACGCCTACCATGCCGAGGACTTGGACCCCGAGGGCAGGAAACGCTGGCGAACCATGGGACCCGACTGCTACAAGCGGGAGGAGAGCCGATGGGTGGATTTTCAACTGATCAGCTCGCGTGACGGCTACCACTGGCGGCACGTTGCCGATCAAGCCACCTTTATGCCGGTGGGAACCGAGGGAACCTGGGACGAAGGGTCGCTCTACTACGCGCAGGTGGTGGAACCGCCCGGCTCCGACAAGCTCTACATCTATTACGAGGGCTACAAGGTCCGCCACGACTTCTCCGATCAGGGTGGCCAGGAATGGTTCGCGGAGCACAGGCATCCCGTCTGCAATCTCGGCGTCGCCTTCCTGCGCAAAGACGGCTACGTCAGTCTGGAAGCCGACGGTTCCGGAACCGTGGGGATCGTCGAAACCAAGCCGATCCGATTTTCCGGCCGGCACCTGTTGGTGAACGCGGATGCCTCGGGAGGCGCAATCCAGGTGGAGCTGTGTAATGCGGCGGGCGAGCCCCTGCGCGGCTTCAGCCGCGAAGAGGTCACGCCGCTGACCACGGACGATCTGCGGCATCGGGTCGAATGGGGCGCAACCGCGGACCTGTCGGGCCTGGCCGGCAAGGCGGTGGTGTTGAGGTTCCACCTGGATGGGAATGCCCGCCTCTACTCCTATCGTTTCGGAGATCCCGACCCCCATTCTCGCGAGTCCGACTGAGAGCGGGGGAGGGCCTGAGTCGCGCCAGACGGGAGACCGGGAGGCGGGCCACCGCCCACAATGGGGGATCGGCGCTACTCCTCCAGGAATCGGAAGGCGAATAGACGGGAGTTCTTCAGGTAGAACTTGAGCTTGATGACTTGACCATCCAATCCGCTCAGTTCGCTACGGCCGTTCCAAGCGGCGATCCCGGTTCGGGTCAGGGGATCCGAGTCCTGAAACGTGTGTCCCCGGACCCGGAAGTAATCTCCAGCCAGGATCTCCACCCGGACCTCCCCGGAGCCGGTCTTCGGCCCCTTCGCCAGGTTGACCTCGAGACGCTTGCCGGAGAAGGAAAAGGCCCGCGTGATCACCTGCGCGTAGCCCTCGGCGCCATCCGTCCGGGCGGCGTCTTCGATCGAGCCCAACGCCTTGGCGTTGTAGCCGGCTCCCGCTTCGGTCGCTCCCGGCTCCAGGGAGACGAAACCGTCCATCGGAATCGTGGCCACTCCCATGGCGCCCATGGGTCCGGGGCCGCCGACCTCGCGAAAGAGGCGATCCCGGAAGTTGGTGCCGTGGTAGTAGATGAGGAAACGATCCCCATGGAGAATGGGTTGCTGGGCGTAGATGGTCACGGAATCCCAGGCCGGCTCCTCTCCCAGCGGAATGAAGGGCTCCCGGTAGCGCCTGTCCCAGTGAATCCCGTCACGGCTGAAGACGAACTGGGGCCAGATGTAGAGCGGATCCTCGGGAGTCCTCCGGCCGGGCCGATAGTTCCAGAGCATCCCCAGGTAGATTCCTTCATGGGTGGTGGCCCACAGGCTGTAGAAATGCAAACCTGCCGGGTCCCGGTCGTCGGGGACGATAATGGTCTGGGGATCGGACCAGTGAATCAGGTCCCGGCTTTCTGCTCTCCCGATGAGCCGCATCCGCAGCCCGCAACGCTTATGCTGGCAGTTCTCCATGTGCATGGCATAGACCTGACGGATCGGATCCCAACCGACGGTGGCCGTCGGTCCCCACAGATAGCTCTGGTACCCCCTCCGCCGGGTCCAGGGTTCGCCTTCGGGATTGACCTTGGCAGGTCCCGAGGGACGAATCACGGGGTTGCCCGGGTGGGGCACCCAGTTGAAGGCGTCGGCCGAGTAGTAGAAGTTCCAGACCCGGGTCCTCTTGACCTCCGACTGTCCGGGGACGGTCCCTTCGGCTGCTACCTGGGCCAGCGCCTTGTAGCGGCGGGAGGGGTCCTGCTCGCGGGGATCGACGAAGATGCCGCCCTTGATGGAAGGCCAGTTCGCGGGCGCCAGGATGTTGTTGTCCCGGGAACCCTGGAACTCCACGAAACCCAGCGAGGGCTTTTCCCACCGGAAACCGTCCCGGGATTCGGCGTACAGGAACTTCCGGTCCTTGCCGTTGGGTTTTCCATCTTCGTCGGCGTACAGGACACTGGAGGTGTACCACATGCGAAACCGTTGGCGGGCCTCATCGTAGAAAACGGTCCCGTAGTGCAGAGACTGCCCCTCCCAGGGACGATCCTGACGGATGACCGGGTTTTCTTCATGCTTCCGGGCAGTATGGAATACGCGACGGGCGCCCACCAGAGCCTCGACCAGGTATTCGTCCAGAAACATCTGCTTCTGGGAGCCGATGTGGATGAGCCCGGGAGGACTGGCCTGCACCGCACCGCCCATCCAGACGTAGAGCGCCAATAAGAATCGACCCTGCATTGTTGGCTCCTTTCGAGTCTGGTTGCAGTGTCCGGATGCGGACTTCAGGAGGTTGGTGTTCCCACCCGTAATGGTAGGATAGCAGGAACCAGAGCCTCTGACACCCGGGATGAAGGACCCTCTACTGCCGCTCTCGCCTTGACGCCGAACGCGTCAGGACTGGGGTATAGACAGCCCCGGCAAGACGGACGAGCCCATCGTCATAGCCGATAACCGGACCATTGACCCGGCTTACGTCCGTATGGAGGCCAAGTACAAGCAGGGGAGATTCGGCGGAGCGCTTAAACACGTTGTTCGTCCGGGTTGGAGAGGAGGCATTATGAAGCCCGCAAGTGTGGTTCTGATCGCGGTTCTGGTCGTCCTTCCTGCGCCGGCGTGGGGCGAGGGCGGCGAGATGAGGATCGAAGACCTGCTCGAGAAACATCTGGGCTTTCTCACCGATGGCAAGGCCCCGTCGTCCGTCAACAATCGGCTGTTGATGGGAACCTGTTCCTTCCGGGTGTTGATCGGCCGAAGTGCAAGCCTCTCGGGACCGGTTAACTTCCTCTCCCAAGGGAACAAGGTCAGACTGCTGGTCCGATTCAATGATTCCGGCTACCGCGGCGAGAACATCATCCATGACGGCAAGAGTGTCCGTGTCGACCAGATCAGTCCCAGTGTCCGATCCCAGCTCGGCGATTTCTTCTATCGCTTCGAGGAGGTGGTCCGGGAAGGACTGGTTGGAGGGGTGCTCTCCACCGCTTGGCCTCTACTCGACCTCAAGCGGCGCCAGGCGAAGCTGGAGTACGAAGGACTCAAGAAGATCGAGGGCCAGGAGCTGCATGGGGTAACGTACCACGCGAAACGGCCGGGGGAGGCTCGGGTCCATCTCTATTTCGACCCCGAGTCGTACGCTCACATGTTGACGATCTACCGGGTGATGGTGTCGCGGTCCGGGAGCGTGGCCATCCGCACCACGCGAGACCGGTTCACTCTGGAGGAGAGGTTCGGGGACTTCCGCGCTCTGGATGGGTGGGCTCTGCCCAGCCAATGGAGCCTGAAGCTCACCCTTCAAACCGATCGCGGCAACTCGGTTTCGGAGTGGAGCATGGCGATTGACAATGCCTCCCACAACCAACAGATGAACCCCCAGTATTTCAAGCTGAAATGAGGGATGCCGGCCGGCCGGGAGATCTAGGAGCCTGCGCGGCAGAAATTAATCTACTGCGAAAGCGTAGAATCGGTCCATATTTCCCGATTTCTCGGCGAATAGAACAACTATGCACCTCCAAATCGAGAAAATCTGGCCTCGATTCCCCGCTTTCTCGCTACGCTACGATCATCCCTACCGCGCAGACTCCTAGAAATCGATTCTCAAGGCGAACTGGATTTGGCGGGCCATCCCTGCGGTCGTGACGACGCCGAAGCTTCCGGACGAAACGTTGCCACCGGGCGGGCCGAAATTCACGTTGTTGAAGACGTTGAAGAATTCCGTACGAAACTCGACGAAGCGCGTCTCTCCCAAGGCGAAGCGCTTCATCAATCCGATGTCGAAATTGATGATGCCGTCGGTGCGAATGGGAAATGCGACCGAGTTGCCATAGGTGGTCGGGTTGACGGAGAAGCACCTGGTGTCAAAGAACTTGGTGACCGATCGGTTACCTTCGGATATGTTCCCGTCACAGGTGCGGTCCGGAAGCACGACTCGGCGCCTTCCGATGTTCAGGACATCGCTCCCCGCATCGATTTCCATCTGCGGCTGCCCGCTCTGGAGGGTCACCAGAGTGGTCAGCTCCCAGCCATAGAGGAGCTGCCGCCCCAGTCCCTGAAGACCTCGCCCAAAAGGCAACTCATAGATTCCCGTCGTATAGAAGGCACTGGCGGCATGCCAGGGAGCTATGGTCCGAGACGCCGAGCGATCGTATTCGTTCTGGGCCGTGCGCTGGTGATTGGTCAGCAGATTCTTCGACCAGGTATAACCGGCTACCAGACTCAGGCCGTCGCTGAAGCGCCTTTCGAAGCGGGTCTGAAACGAGTTGTAGGAGGTGTTCATGTCGGAAATGATGTAGCGGTTGGGGCGAATGGGAGGATAGGGCCGGCGGTCGAGCTGGGCACCCGTCGCCGTCACCGTGGCGCCGTCGTTGGGAAGCTGAAACCGCACCCCCTCCGGCAGGGCCACGTTGAAGTTGCGGGCTCCGAACTGATGGCTCCCCTTGTTCCCCACGTAGGCCACTTCCACGCGTGTCTCCGGCATCAGTTCGTGTTGGAGCGAAAGACTCCAATTCTGCACGTCGCCGGGTGTCCAGTGGGGATCCGCCATATAGTTCGACGGCCACTCCGAAAGTGACGAACCGGCGACGATGGGTGGGGCGACCCCGTACATGACGGTCGGCACCTGGCCCCGCGGATTTCTTCCGTCCGACGCCCCGGTCAACTGGGGAAGATTCCCGGCGCTCCGGAAGTAAACGAAGGTGGAATCGTCGAACGATCTGCCGTAACCGACTCTCAGCGCCGTGCGATTCCCTCCGAAGGGTCTCCAGGCGATCCCGATTCGGGGAGCGAAGTCCCGATAGTCCGGCTCGGTCACCCGCCGGGTATCGAGCAGGACGGCCGGAATAGGCGAACGATTGGGGCCCTCCAGCGGTCCGCCCAGGATCGGCTGGACGGGGGCGTCCTTGAGGAGGCGGGCCACCGGATTGTAGCGGTCGGAGCCCAGTTCGAAGAAGGCCAGACCTCGTCCGTCGGACATGAGGACAGGCAGGCTGATTTCGTGCCGGATCCCCAGCGTCAAGGTCAGATTGGGGGTCACCCTCCAACTGTCCCCAAGGAACCAGTTGTAGAAGCTCTTGGTCGGATAATTGTTGATGAAGTCATGCTGCAACGTGTAGCTGACGGAGGAGGGGTATCCCAGCAGAAAATCGGCGATGACCTGCCCCTGGGAGCCGCCGATCTGGGCGGTGGCGTAGCCGTCGAAGCCCATGCCGCCGCCCCCGGTGCGCGCTCCTCCCGCGATGAGCTTGTAGCGTTGGGTGGAGATGCCGAACTTGATGATGTGGTCGCCCGTGTTCCAACTGATCACTTCCTTGGCTCCACCGTCGGTGCCGAAATCGTATTCGTTGTCCATGCTCCGAATATCGGGATACGGCCAAATCCGTGTCCTGGGAACTCCCCACCCCGCCTCCGGGACGGTATCCGCGTGGTCGAACCCGAAGACCTCGGCCCAATTCTGGTGCAGCTCATCGGGAGGGGAGTTCTTGGAGTGCTTGCGGCCCAGGTAGAGGCTCAATTCATTGTTGACGGTCGGCCCGAAGTTCTTGATGTAGCCGGCGGCGACCTGAAAGCCCCGCTGCCGATCCTGGATGAAGGTCACGTTCGGCGTGTAGTGGAAACCCGTCGTCTTGGGAGATCTCTGCCAGGTCCAGCGGCCCCAGAGCTGGTCTCCCCCCTCGAAGTTCTGGTCGATCCGGATGTTCCACTTGTCCACATCCGTGTTGTCGACGGCGTTCCAGAAATAATTGGGGTTGGAGCCGGGGGGTTGGTTGGGAGGCGGAGGCAGGAAGGTTCCGTCCTGAATGATGGCCCGCGCCACCGGATTCATCCGGTCCGACGGAACCCGGTTGCCGGGAAACGGCATCCGTTGGCCGTCGACCACGTTCATCGGATCGTAGATGATCCGACCGGGCCAGTGGCCATCGAGACCGAAGACTCCGTTACGTTCGTTCTCCGTTGGGGAGATCTGCGAGCGCACGAAATTGCTGCGCTGTCTCAGCCCCTCGTAGGAGAAGAAGAAGAAGGTGCTGTCCTTGAAGATGGGTCCGCCCAACGTCGCCCCAAACTGGTGCCGCTTGTAGGGGACCGTACCGGTCCCCACCCGGTTGGCCATGAAGTTGTTGGCGTCCAAGGCGTCGTTTCGTGCATAGTCCCAAATGGAACCGTGAAACTCGTTGGTTCCCGACTTCGAGACCATGGTGATCACGGCGCCCGAGACTCGTCCGTATTCGGCCGAGTAATTGTTCGTGACCACCTTGAATTCCTGGATGGCGTCCGGCGAGGGCCGTGTGGTCGGCATGTTCTGATACAGATCCTGGTTCGGGGTCCCGTCCAGCAGCAGTAGATTCTGGCTGTACTGCTGACCATTGAACCCCGGCAGCCGGGGCTGCGCCGCCGGTATGTCCCTCAGCGGCGCCACCACCGCTCCCGTCATGTAACGCGCCAACTGAAAGATATCCCGTTCATTCAAGGGGAGATCCTTGATCTGGCGTTCGGTCGTGACCGCGCCCAGATCGGCCGTCTCCGTCTCCACCACCGGTGATCCTCCTATGACGGTGATCGTCTCGGCGATTTCGCCGACGGTCATGGAGAAGTCAAGGCGCGCCCGCTGCCGAACTTCGAGCCGCACTCCTTCTCTTACCTGCGTCTTGAATGCCGGGAGTGAAACGCGGACGGTGTAGATGCCCGGAGGCAGGTTCTCGATAACGTAGTCCCCACGCTCGTTGGTGATCCCGCCTCGGGTCACGTTCGTGGCGACGTTGGTGACGTCGACGCTCACACCCGGAAGCGCCCCTTCGCTGATGTCGCTGACCGTCCCCACCAGGGCAGCGTCTTCGCCTTGAGCCATTCCCGGAATACTCAAGAGCAGAACGGCCAGCCCAAACACACTCAAACGGATAGCGGTTGTAGTCCTCATGTCACCTCCATCGGCGAGAACCGTTGGGTAATGCCAGGCCAGGATCAGGTTCGGCTCGCGCGCCGGAAGAAGCGATCAGTGGACAGCCAGTGGGAACTCACCCGACAGGGCGGGCGATGTCCTGGACATCCGGAACAGGTACGATGTGCCGGCGGTGGAGCCTTCCTGGGCTACCAGCATGACGAATAACCCAACGGACGGTCTAAATAGCGAAGTTGTATGATCTGGAGCGAGATTGGCACTTAAAGCAAGATCATCCAGCCTCTTTGCGTTCACAGGCAGCAATTCCAGTGCCAGGGCGCATCGCACCTCTCTAATAACTGCTTTAAATTGAATACGTTAGCCCATTAACTGCCCATCAAGCTAATTGGCTGACGCTCTCGGACCGGGAGCGGATTCAAAAAATTGGACAATTCCCGGCGACATGGTTCAAGAATGTGGATCGCAAGGGTGGCAAAGGGCCCGTATGGCGATGGAATTGGACAGATGTTACCATCGGAGAACCGAGTTGGGACAGGCCGGAAAGGCAGGTCCATTCCATGTTATCCACAGTGACCGCGGAGAAGCTTTCATGAAGACGCTTTTCGCGGTTATTCTGTTTCTGACCCACCTCTCATCTCTTCCCGGTCTTCCCCAGAACCAGAAGCCTCTGGAGGAAGAGATCGATTACTACAAGAAATGGCTGCAGGAAGACGTCCGCTACATCATTGTCGATGAAGAACGGGCTGTCTTCGAGAAACTCAACACGGACGACGAGCGAGACGCCTTCATAGAACAGTTCTGGCGCCGGCGAGATACCGACCCGGCGACGGCCATCAATGAGTTCCAGGAGGAACATTATCGTAGGATCGCCTACGCCAACGACCGATTCCGGTCCGGCGTCGAGGGCTGGGCCACCGACCGCGGCCGGATCTACATCACTTTCGGTCCTCCCGACAATATCGACGACCATCCCGGCGGATACTACGCCCGCCGGCCGGAAGAGGGGGGCGGCATGACCAGCACCTATGCGTTTCAGCGCTGGTTCTACCGGTTCATCCCTGGAATAGGACCCGGTGTCGAGATCGAGTTCGTCGACCCCACCAATACGGGGGAATACCGGATCGCGCTCCGGCCGACCGAGAAGGATGCCCTCTTTGTGGCCGGGGGAGGAATGACGGACGGGGAATTCCGCGGTGAGGTGGATCGGGCCGGGCGCGTGCGCTCCGCCCTCTTGATGAGGAACCTGGGTCTGGAGGGCGATCCCTACTACATGACGGGGGCTCAGCCGCTGCAGCGCGTGCGCAACTATTTCTACGCCAAGCGCCCTCCCAAGCTCCAGTTTGGAGAACTGCAGAATCTGGTGGACACCCAGCTCTACTACGATTCCATACCGGTTCAGATCGGAGTCAATCAATTCCGGGTGGGACCGGACCAGGTGCTGGCTCCCGTCACCCTCAGGATTGGACGGGAGCAGCTGACCTATGGGGAAACGGAAGGGGGCCGGCGGGCCGTCCTGAACATCTATGGCAGGGTGACCGACCTGGGAAATCGGATCGCGTACGAGTTCGAGGATACCGTTCTGGCGGATCAGCCCGCCGACCTGCAGCCGGAGGAAATCGGGGGCGTGGCCACCTACCAGAGGAGCATTCCCCTGCGATCCGGCCGATACAAACTGACTCTGATCCTGAAGGACGGGAACAGCGGGAAGGTCTCGGTCACCGCGACTCCGATCCGCGTCGTCCCCTTCGAGTCCAGGACCCTGACGACGAGCAGCATCATCCTTGCCGACAAGGTCCTTTCTTCGGAACCCGGAACCCTTCTGAGCGAGCCCTTCGTGGTCCCCGGCGGTTTCAAGATCTTCCCCAACGTGACTCAGGAGTTCACGAACCGGGACCGCTGTTTCTTCTACGTGGAGGCCTATGAGGTGGCCATCGATCAGTCGACGCTTCAACCCTTGCTGGGAGCCGAGATCTATCTGGTCCACGATGGCCGTATCGTGCAGCAGGAACAGCCCAAGGCCGTGACCCTGGGCGATCGGGTCGCCCTTTTCCACGACGTGGATCTGAGCCGGCTCCTTTCAGGAAAGCATCGCATCGAGTTGCACGTGGACGACCGCATCAGCGGTCAGCGAGTCATCCGCCGCGCAGAGATCACGATTCTCGACGAGTCCAGCGGTTCCTGACCGGACCGAAACGGGCGAGCAGGTGCTGAAGACGAAAATCCCCCGCGATCATCACGCCGCCCGGGTTAGAATTTTTTCTGGGCGGTGACCGGGTTTCCCGGTACGAACTGGAAAGCGAACAGCTTCGCGTTCTTGAAGTGGAACCGGAGCTTGACCGGCTTTCCGGCCAGTCCCGCCACGTCGGAACTTCCCCTCCAAGTGACCGGCTGTCCGGTGCCGGTCTCACTGAGAGGATCACAGTCGTCGAAACCGTAACCGGAAATCGGCTTGTAGTCGGTCCCCAGGATCTCGACCCGGACCTCTGCGGGATGAGCTCCCCAACGCTGGAAGGCCGCCCGCAGGTTGAGCCGCAGCTCGCTGCCGGAAAAGGTGAAGGTCCGGGTAACGGCCTTGCTGAAGGCCAGTTTTGCACCGTCCAGAGAAACGAAGCCATCCAAGGGGAGAACCGCCAATCCGATGGCTCCGTAGGCCCGCTCTTCCCCCAGCATCTCCAACTGTTCCGGGGACCTCCAGTTCACCCCGCCGTAGAAGAAGAAGATCTTCTTCCCGTGGACGGCCGGTCTGAGGCCGTAGATCGCCACCGAGTCGAAGGCGTCCCGCGCTCCGGCCGGTATGAACGGACTGCGGTAGCGGCGATCATAGTGGATGCCATCCCGGCTGAAGACGAACTGGGGCAGGATCGTGGTGTTCGTGGTCCTGAAGTTCCAGAGCATTCCGATGGTGAATCCCTCGTAGGCAGTGGCGTGGAGCGAGTAGAACTCGGTGTCGGGATAATCCTGGCTGTCGGGAAGGATGACCGGGACGGCTTCGCTCCAACGGATCATGTCGGAGCTCTCCGCGCGCCCGATGAAACGTTTGCCCAGGGGGCATCTCTGATGACCGCAGATCTCCATGTGCGCGACGTAGACTTGGTGCACGGGATCCCAACCCATCACCGATGTCGGTCCCCAGCGGCCCTTGCGCTCTCCCCAGTCGATGACCGGATTGCCGGGATGGGCCGACCAGTTGAAGGCGTCTCCGGAATGGTAGAGATGGAACTGCATCCCGGTCCTTCCCGTCTCGTTGGACAGCTTTCCCCCCACGGTCTGCACCATGGCCTTGTAGCGTTTCGACGGATCCGGCTCCCGGGCATCGAAGACGATGCCACCCTTGAATCCGAGCCAGTTGTCCTCACCGACGATGTTGTTGTCCCGGGAGCCGGCGAACTCCACCAGCCCCAGTGAAGGTTTATCCCAACGGTAGCCGTCGGAGGAAGTGGCGTAGCAGATTCGACGGCCCGCGCTTTCGGGTTCTCCTCCGGCAACGGGAGTCCAATTGCTGGTCGAGTACCACATCCGGAATTTCCGTTGATCCGGGTCATAGAAAACCGTTCCGTAGTGGATGTAGTTGCCTTCCCAGGGGCGGTCCCGAGGGATGACGGGATTGTCGACCGCCTTGCGGGGATGATTCAGGACCAGCGCCGTGTCCTCCAGGGACTCCAGCAGGGACTCGTCCAGGAACAACTGTTTGCTGCTCCCAATGGGGATGATGCTGCCGTTGCGAGGGGCAGCGGCCGTCTGGATCTGCATCAGCACCAGACTCGATACCAGCAACGTCAGGACTCTTACCATCCGCATCTCAAACCTCCTTTGTGGCCCCGATCAAGACTCGGGCCGGGCAAACCGAATCGAGAAGAGGTCCGCATCCTTCATCACGATACGGAGCCGAACGACCCGGCCTTCCAGGCGGCTCAAGTCGGAGCCCTCCGCCCAGCGTACGACCTGCTCGATCTTGTCTCCGATGATCTCGGGACAATCGGCCAGCCGGAACCCCGGGATCGGTTCGCCTTCCGCGTCCTGGATTTCCACGCGGAGGCTGCCGGCCGCCGAGGTCGAGAAGTTCAGGACGAGTTTCGTCCCCTGGAATTTCAAGGGACGGGTCACCATCTCGCCGCCATCGTAATTCGCGTGCAGGGAGGCAAAGCCGTCGCTGCGCAGAATGTAGCGCCTCACGTGACCCGAAGGCAGCTCGTAGTGACGCGTCACGTAGAAGGACATCTCATCCCCGGCGGTGGGGACGATCCCGATTCCGGGAAAGTTGGTCCGAGTGCCCCAGTTCTCGAGTCCGGGACCCGGCCGCAGAAAGGCCTCGGGGAAGGTCCGCTCATAACTGTCCCCTCCGCGGCTGGTCAGGAGGATGGCGTCCGAGCAGTTCTTCCAGGTCCACCAGGGCATCCCATCCGGCTGGAGGGACCGGCCCTCCTCTTCGCTCAAGGCCTGCTGGCCGGGCAGGAAGCGTGCGGCCAGACCGATGTAGAGATGGGGCGCTCGAAAGTAGGGTTGGGTCGCGCTGGTATAGAGCTGTTCGTTCACGGTGGGAGGGTACTGGCTGAATTTCATCGTCTGCCAGTCACTCCAGTGGACCAGATCCTGAGAGACGGCCCGCTGGATGGTCCGGATCACCCCGGTTCTCTTCCAGGTCCGGCCGCCGTCCGCAGAGTAGCGGAAAGCGTCGTCGCCGGCCCGGTCCCCGCCGAGAATGGAGAACTCCCCCTTTCTGGTGAGCAAGGATCGGAACGAGGCGGGATCGTCACCCAAACGCCTGATTTTCAATCCCAGTTCGACGTTGGAACGGCCGAACGCCACATAACAATTTTCCGTTTCACTCCAGAAAAGACTCGCGCCTTCGATGGAAGGCCGGTCGTGGAGCTTCCTCCAATGGATGCCGTCAGCCGAGGCCAAGATCCGGGAGCCCGTCTCGGGCGTCGATCTCGGCGGCGCCTTCACCGCCTTGAAACGCTCTGAGGGAGGCACCCCGGGACGGGTATCCAGGAAGGGAGTGAATCCACTGGAATCGAACAGAACGTTGTTGTTCCGCGTTCCCATGATCTCCACCAGACCCAGGTTCGGTTTGGACCACTGGATCCCGTCGGAACTCGACGCGTAGCAGGTGGACTCGATCAGTGCCTCCGTCTGGGGGTTCCAGACCATGCCCCGGTAGTACATGTGGTAGCTTTCCCCGTCCTTCACGACGATGGGAAAGGCGGAGCCCAGACCTTCCCAGGGCCGGTCGAATTGGATGGCCACCTCCGCCGGCCGGGGATGATGCAACTGGAGACGGACCCCCTCCATCCGCTGGATCAGGTACTGGTCCACGAACAGCTCCAGTCGCGAGCCGATGTCCAGAACCGGCTCGCTTCCTGATGCTGCGAAACCATTCCCCAAGACTAGAATCACACTCGCGCCCGATACGAGCGCGCGACCAATTTTCCGGTTGAAGCACTGTCTTGTGGGCAGATCCTTTCTCATAGCGACCTCCTTGGCAGTCCCTGGAATCAGAATGACGGCGCGGGTTGGCATGAAACGGTCTCTAATTGTGGACCCCCTGTCGTTCAACGGTCAATCATGCGAAATGATTTGCAATAAATCTTCCTGAACGGAGACCGGAAGAATAGACTGTCCCTTCTTGGGTCACGCCATCAGCGGCCTGGGCTGGACACTCATCCCCATGGCCATCGGCGCCTATGCCCAGCGGACGAACGTGCAGCGGGGTTTCCTGATCGCCGTCGGATCGGCGATCGGCCTGTTCCTGGTGGCGGGGCTCTTGACACTAACGGCCACCGGCGGCTGAGTGCGGAGCGCGATTCTGGATGAGGGCAAAAAGGAGGACCGAAGAAGGGGGGCGAAAAGGGGACAGTTACCAGCAACAAGGCCCTGAGCTCTGGATTTAGGGACGCCCCATGACTCTATTGCTCCTATCGGTGCGCCGCGAAAATTGACGGTTAAGGAGGCCCAAGTGAGAATCATTGCCATTGTTTCCCTTGCCCTGGTGGTCCTGATGCCTCTTCCCGGGCAGACCCGGAGGGAGGTGGAGAGACCAGGCCCGGTCAAGGTTTTGGAGTCCCCTTCCGGGGTCCGCTTCGCTCTGTTGGGGGAGGAGGGTGAGTGGCCCGCTCCGACAATTCTTGTCTTTGGCGGGGGGATGCGTTCGGGCCTGGAGGCAAGGTCCGGCACAATGTGTTGGATCCTGGCTCGGCACGGTTTCCTCGCGGTCGCTCTGGACAGTCCCTCCCACGGGGAGGATCAGAGGCCCGGCGAACCGTACGGCCTCGCAGGATGGCGTTACCGTCTGGAGAAGGGTGAGGAATTCCTCGCCGACTTCCTGAAAAGAACCTCATCCGTGCTGAACCACCTGATCCGGCAGCGAGTCACGGATCCCGAGAGAATTGTGGCCTTCGGCTCCTCCCGGGGAGGTTTCCTGGCCTTGCATTTCGCCGCGGTCGAGCCACGCATCGGCACCGTAGTCGCTTTCGCGCCGGTCACGGATCTGCTGACCTTACAAGAATTCCAAGGAACAAGGAACAAAGCTGCGGCCCGTTCTTTGGACGTCATGAAGTTGGCGCCGAAGCTGGCCGGGCGCCGCGTCTTCATCCAGATGGGACACAACGATCTGAGGGTGGGCGGCCGCCACGCCATCGACTTCGGCTTGAGGCTCATGAAGCTGTCTCCCTACCACATGAAGCCCCTGCAGGGCATCTGGTCGGGGGACGCAATGAAGCTGGTGATCACCCCCTCGGAGAGTCCGAACGGCCACACCACCTACGACAGGGCCCACCACGATGCCGCGGCCTGGATCCTGCGCGCAGGAGAGAATAACCTCAAGCCAAAGGAGTAGTCGTGCGAATTCGAGTGATCAATCCCTTCGGCGGGACCGAGTTCAGGGGACGGGAGAATCTGGAGCGGATCAGGCGAAGCGGCACCGAGTTCGACATGGTCAACATCGCCGACGCCTATCCTCTGAAGAACAACCAGTTCCTTTATTTTCGGCACATGTGCACCGACGCAACGCTGGAACAGGTGATGCAGGCCGAGAAGGACGGGTGCGACGCCGTCTTCATATCCTGCAACCTGGACATCGGACTCTACGAAGCGCGTTCCCTGGTGGACATCCCGGTCACGGCCACGCTGGAGTCGGCGGCCCTGATGGCCTACGCCATGTGCGGACGGTTCTCCCTGATCTCCGTTGACGATCAGAACGGGCGCATCCAACGCATGATTCTCAGGCAGTACGGCCTGGACGGCAAAGTGGCATCACACCGTTCCATCGATATCGATGCCAATGACCTCTACCCGGAGAAGACGCCGGAAGACGAGGTCTACCGGCGCGCGGTCGAGGTGGCCAGGCAGTGTGTCCAGGAGGACGGCGCGGAGATGCTGATCTCGGGGTGCACCCTCATGGGTTCCGTACTGACCCACCGAGGCGCCCAGGCCATCGATGAGATCGGCGCTCCGGTTATCGACGGCATGGTCACCGGCTTCAAGATGGCGGAAATGATGTGCGAAATCTGCCGGCTGACGGGCATTCCTCCCGTGAGCCGGACGGGCTTCTTCCAGTTTCCTCCTGCGGACGACGTGAAGCAATTGAGAGATTTCCACGGGCGGAGATGAGGGTTCATGCAACACCTCGGGAGTGGGGAAGATATGAGCCGACCTGGACCACGGACCGTTCTTTGGCTGGTTATTTCGGTAACCCTGCTGGGACTCTCTTCGGCCTGCGCCCGACGACTCGAGAGGCCGAACATCGTCCTGATCCTGGCCGACGATCTGGCCTGGAACCAGTTGGGTTGCTACGGAAGCAGCTTCTACGAAACTCCCCATCTGGACGCTCTGGCGCGCCAGGGGATGCGTTTCACCGACGCCTACGCCGCCAGTCCCATCTGTTCCCCGACCCGGGCCAGCATCATGACGGGCAAGTACCCGGCACGACTCCGAGTCACCCAGTTCATCTCTCCTGGAGACTACGCCGGGGAGGAGGCCGTCAAGCTGCTGGAGCCGGACTGGACCCGCCGCCTGCCCCTGGAGGAGGAGACCATCGCCGAGTCACTGAAGGATTTGGGCTACGTCACGGCCGCATTCGGCAAGTGGCACCTCAGCCAAGCCAAGACCCCTCCCGGGAGCCTGCCCTTCAATCCGGACAAACAGGGTTTCGACCAGCACTTCGTGACCTACAAGCCGGTCCCCCGCATGGCCAGAGAGTGGCAGACACCGGAGAATGATGCCCACAACGTGGGAATCATCACCGAGAAGTCCCTGGAGTTCATGGAGAAGAACCGGGAGAGGCCCTTCTTCCTCTTCGTCTCGCACAACAGCGTTCACACACCCCTGGTGGAGAAAGAGGCGTTGATCTCCGAGTACCGGGCGAAGCCGGAGGTCGACGCTCCCACGAACCACCCGGTCATCGGAGCCATGGTCGAAACCCTGGACCTCAGCGTGGGCCGGCTGCTGGCCAAACTGGACGAGCTGGACCTGTCCAAGAGGACCCTCGTGCTCTTTTTCTCCGACAATGGCGGTTTGGAATGGAGCGGGGACGGTGGGCAGGTCCCCGCCAACCATCCGCTCCGGGCCGGCAAGGGGGACCTTTACGAAGGAGGGATCCGCGTCCCCTTGATCGCCCGATGGCCAACTGTGGTCGCCCCTGGCAGCGTGGTCGAGGAGCCCGTCAGCAGCGTCGATCTCTTGCCCACGTTCGTAGAGGCCGCTGGAGGGGTCGACAAGCACAACGAAATCGACGGCGTGAGCCTGCTGCCGCTCCTGCGAGGGGCCGCCTCCCTGGACCGCAACGCCCTCTTCTGGCATTACCCCCACTACCACGGCTCCGGCGCCCTGCCCTCAAGCGCCGTTCGAAAAGGGCGTTACAAGCTGCTCGAGTGGCACGAGGAGCGAATCTACGGGCTGGAGAATAGGTACGAGCTCTACGATCTGACGCACGACCTGGGAGAATCCAACGATCTCGCATCCACCAGGCCCGAAAAGACCCGCGAGCTGGCCGCAGATTTGGATAGCTGGAGAAATTCGGTGGGTGCCCAGATGCCGGAACGTAATCCGGCATATCGATCCGCCGGAGGTCCCGGAGTGCCTCGAAAGGATTGATCCGGTTCGACGGAGCAGCCGGGTCCGGGCGGGCGGAATGCGCCGGAACTCGGTCCAATTCGCTCGAATGGCTCGCTCATGGCGCCTTCGCGCCGTCCAACTCGCGAACGTAGATGTTGCGAAACCAGAGCCGGTTGCCATGGTTCTGGAGCTCGATCTGCCCGCGAGGGTCGATCCGCCGTGACCGGTCCCAAAGGTTTTCCATCACCACCTGGTCGGTCACCAATTTCCCGTTAAGCTTCACCGTGACCCGCTCGCCGACCATCTTGATGTAGAAGGTGTTCCACTGACCCACAGGCAGGTCCGCTTTCACCAGGGGAAAACGGGGATGGACCTTGTTGTTCCACAGCGCGCCCGACCCCTTGTCGTTACCGTGCCTGCGGTACTTCTCGGACTCCGTGTCCCAGATCTGAACCTGGGGGCTGCCCCGTAGATAAATGCCGCTGTCCCCTTCTTCCAGGATCTTCCAGTCGACATACAGTTCGAAGTCACCGTAGTCCCTGGCGGTGCACAGGCTGTCTCCCTTGCCGTCGAACTCCAGAACACCGTCGACCACTTTCCAGTGGGCCCGCATGCGCTCATCGGCCTTCTTCTGAGCCTTCTCCAGTTCCGCCGGCGACATCGCGGCACGCTTGATCGGGTTTTCCACCAACCCCTTCCAACCGGCCAGGGTCTTGCCGTCGAAGAGTGCCGAAAAGCCTTCGGGTGGCTGCGGACCGGATGCTGCCGAAAGCGGAGCCAGCATCGTGAACAGGCAGGCGGCGAAACTGGGGATCCAGGTGTTGCGGCGGTGGTCTTGCATCGGTTTCAACTCCCGCAGGATGGGTGCCACACGAAGCGACACATTCGTCTCTGGTGGCCGAAGTATAGCACCTGCCCTCCCGGCGATCATGCTCCAGGACCCTCACTGGAGCCGGCAAAACGCGGTGGTGAGCTTGGAACGATCCGGCCTGTCGATCGTGAAAAATGGACCGTGAAAAATGGACTGTCCCCTTTATTGCCCTTTATTGCAGTCCCCTTTATTGCATTTATTCCTGCCCGAACAGACGTGCCGCATTCCCGCCGAAGAAGAGCGACTTGTCTTCCTCGGACATGAACTCGGCGTGCAGCCGGACATGGTCCATTGCCTGCCGGTAGGTGACACTGCGTTCGGCCGCCGGCATATCCGAACCCCAGATCGGCTTTTCCGGTCCCAGCTCGTCGTACAATCGCTTGAGGACGTCTTGTGCCCACGAAAATGGGCACTCGGTGTCCGGCGCCATCATAGGAATGACAGGGGACATCAAGGCTGGTAGTCGACCCAGGCCGGAGATCCCCAGGCCATCTCTCCGTCTTCCTGAATCACCCGAAGGTAGTAGTAGCTCTCCCCCGGTTCGGAGGCTCCGTCTGCGTACTGGAACTCGACTTCCCTCTTGTCCGGCGCCGCTGAGTAGACGATCCGGTTGTCCTTGATGACGTCCACGCGCCGGATGGGCCGCGTTCCCACCAAATCGGCGGTGATTCGAAGCGGAGTCGTGCTCTGGAAGGACTCCCCCATCAAGTGCTCCCCATCCGATCCAACGAATCGCACATCCAGGATGATGTTGTCCGTGGAGGCATATGCCCTGCGGGCGCGTATGGCCTCCAGGAGCCCCTCCGGCGTCAACTCTTCGGCGATCAGGCAAGCGTAGCTGATGTGGGTGGAGAGGTGATCCGAGGAGGCGATGAAACCCAGCTTGTAGCCCTTCTCCAGCGCGCTCCAGGCCGTCCCCAGTCGCCGAAACGGCCGGTTGTCCTCCTCCAGCGTGGAACTGGGCCGAACCGTCATGGGCTGGGGAGCTCCGGGATATTCGTAGGTCTCCCGCATTCCCTGGAAGATCTCCAGCAAGTGCTCCACCTTGGGATCGTTGTCCCGCCAGTCGGTGCCGGACCCGGTGGCGATGGTGTGGGGGATGGAGGTTCCGTTCTTGCGCCGGAGGTGCCAGAAGAGCCTCTCGGACCCCTCCAGGCCCAGGTGCTCGGCCGACTCGATGGGGAGGATCGAGGTTCCCCGGCGAATGAAGAAGACGTTGCGGTGGCCGTTGGGGAATTCGAGGCTCCGCTCGTAGCCGTAGAATGCGGCGAAGTTCTCCAGTTGGAAGAGGTCCGCGACTTTCTGGTTCCGCCACCAGTTGTAGGGTTCGATGATCTCGTGGTTGTGGTCGCTGATCCCCAGAAAGTCCAGCCCAGCGGCATCACGGGCGTAGCGATAGGCGTCGACCAGGGAGCCGTCGCCACCCCCATCCAAGGAGATGTCGGTGTGGCGGTGCAGATCTCCCCGGTAGATGGAATAGGTCCGGCCCCGGGAGTGAATCCGGTAGGAACGGATTCGCTCCAGATCTCCAGCCTCGTCGGGATGGACGGGATCGAAGGGGTCTACGGGCGGAAGCCGGAGGCGGGACAATTCGATCGGGGACGGCTCCCCGCGGCCCAAAAGGCCCACCATGACCTGTCCGTGCACCGCCAGGAAAGACTTGGTGCTGCGATTGTCGGTCGGCCAGGCGGCCCAGACGCCGCCCTTCGGGTGCAGCGCGGATGCCGGCATCATGTCGTTCCGGCCGGCACTGTTGAAGAGGTGAGTGGGACGAGTCCACCGGGATCCGTCGTATCGCAGGCAGGCGATCACCCAGGAGGCAAAGTAGCGCCCCCGGCCTTCGGACTGGCGCATTGTCAGGTGGCGGACCAGTAGCCAAGGATGACCCGACGCATCCATCTGAAGATGGGGCATCTCCCATTTCCCCTCCCCCAGGTGGACGGCGGGATCCTGAAGCGTGGTCATCCACTTGCCGTCGTCCAGGCAAGCCACCCGCAGTGTCCGGGTCTCGTAGAGCTCCGTTCCCTTGGATTGGCCGCTTTGATCGACGAGCCGCCCCGTGTCCTTGCCCCACTGAGGACCCGACTCGTGCCAAGCGATCCAGACTCGCCCCCGGCCGTCCATGGCCACCGTGGCACCGGCCTCGAAGCGAGACGTTGCGGCCACCTTCCGGACTTCCTTCCACCGGCCCGACCGCCGCAGTCTGAGATAGACGTCGTAGCTGCCGGAAGCGTAGCCGTCCCAGGCCACGGCCAAGTCACCATCGGGACCCGCGGCCACCGACGGCCACCAGTTGTTTCCCCCAGCGGCCGGACCCTCACTGATTCGGACCTCCTGGCCCCAGCGTTGGCCATTGAAATCCTGGGCCACGATCCGGGTCACGCCGTCGATCGTCCTTTGCCAGACCAGCCAGAGCCGGCCCTCCGTATCCGTGATGGCGCGGTGGTACACGTCGGGACTCGGATGATCGGTGAGCCGCTGGCGGACCGACCATCGCCGACCATCAAAATTCTTCGCGTACAGATCCCAATTCCCCTCGACCTGGGCGGACCAGACCACCCAGACCCGCCCCTCGGAGTCCTCGGCCACCGCTGTGCGAAAAGCGTCCACGTCCGCATCCAGCAGGTGGACCGGGCCCCAGCCCGAGTCGCCCCGTGACCGGGCCAGGACCAGGTCCGCCTCCCCCTCGACGTACTCCTGCCACGCGGTCCAGAGCTTGCCGGAGCGCGTCGCCGTCAGCGAAGGATAGTCCTGGATGTCGAAGCGCTCGGAGGCCAGAGGCGAAGACCGCGGGACCGATTCCACCACGACGGCTCCTTCCAGCAACGTCTCGGCCTGAAAGAGCCGGATGCCATCGGGCCGGAAACTGAACGCTCCCTTCGCCGTCTCGATCCGGATGGGCTGGTCTCCTGGATTCTTCAGCACGTTTACGATGACGCTGGGATGGCGAAGAGCGCTCTTTCCCCTTCGAGCCCAGCTCATGCGGGTGGCCGCCACCCAGCCCAGTCTCCCCTTGATCTGGTCGTTGGGAAGCTGAGGATCGGCATCGACCGAGTGGATGCTGTCGCGGAAGGTTTGGCGGTAGATGTTGGCCCGGAACTCGTCCGGTTTCAGCTCAAGCTTCTGGCCAGGTGCCGGGACCAGCCTGCCGCTCCAGATCCCGGGTTCCGAATCGAGGAGTCCCAGCCGAACCCGGAAGGAGGCTTCGGGAAGCAGCAATTCAGTTGACTGTGGCAGTGGCGGGCCGGCAGGTCGGCATTGGAACAGCCCGATCGCCAACACCAGCACTCCGAGGCCCGATACTGAGAACGACACGCGTCCGACTGCCATGGAGGATCCTCCGAAAAGGGTGGTGGCCTGACTGGTCACAACAATAACAGCCGAGTGGGACTGTCCTGCGGATCGGAGTTCAAGCCGATGTCCGGCGGACTCCCTTGTAGCGGAACCCGGCACGCCGGGATCAGTGAAACCGGAATGCGTACAGATGAGCGTCGCGGAGGCGCACTCGCAAACGAACCGGACGGCCCGCCCAATGGGACAGGTCGGCCGCGGGATCCCACCGCACGATTTTCCCGGTTTGATCTCCGATGATTCGAGGGCAATCCTTCATGCCCAAGCCCTTGACGGGAGCTCCGGTTTCGTCCTGGAGCTCGACCTGCAAACCGCCACCGCCACTCGTGCGGTAGTTCAACTCCAACCGGCTGCCCGCGAACACTATGGGCCGGGTCGTGAACTCACCCCATCCTTCATAGGGTCCTTCCACCGAAACGAAGCCGTCGCTCCGGAGCGAACAGCGCCGGAGCCGGCATTCCGGCGAGCGGTACAGCTCCGTGTAGTACATAAAAATCTCGTCGGGCCCGGTGGGCACGACCCCCTGCCCCATGATGGGATTCCGGTCCACCCAATTGCGTTGGTCGAGACCCGGGCTCAGGAAAGGCTTCCGTAGCAGCCGCCGCCAATGCACTCCGTCCCGGCTGGTGGCCAATTGAACGTCGGAGAGCCCGGTTTGATAAGGCAGGCTCTTGTCGTCCCTGACGTAGAACACCATCGGAAACATGAGAAAGCTGCGGGCCGCCCGGAAATAATTGACGGCGGCATTGGTGTAGTGATGGAGGTTGGCGGGATCCTTAAGGTCCCGGGCCAGCACCATTTCCGGTTCCGACCAGTGGAGGAAATCCCGGGACTCGCAACGCCGAATCGCCCGACGCCCCCCCTTGAATCGGGACTTGTCCACTTCCGGCCGGTTGTGGACGTACCGCCGGCCCTCGGCATCCCAAATGACGGGACCTCCGGTCGAGGTATCGACGCCGCGCATGTAAATGACGTAGCGCCGATGCTCATCGTCCCACAACAGGGTGTTGTGGCTGTCGAAGGGCCCCGAGGTGACCAGCGGAGCCTCCCGCACCGGCTTCCAGGCAATACCGTCCGGTGAGGCAAATCCGCGAAGCCCTCCGGATGAGGCGATCATCTTGTAGCGCCCCGGACTCCCCGGCGCTTCATTGGGATCCAGGATCTGGCTGGCGTTGTGAAGCTCGGCCCCTCCCAGGATGTTGTTGTTCCCGGATCCCTGAAAGGAGTGGAGACGGAGATTCGGCTTGGTCCAGCGGACGCCGTCGCTGCTCTCCGCATAGCAGGTCCGCGGGCCTGCCCGGTAGCACATTTGATATCGGCCGCCAGAGTAGACGACCGAGCTGTATTGGATGCCTTCCTCTTCCCAGGGCCGGTCGCTCTCCAGCGCCGTTTCCCGGGGGACCGGACGATGCAGCGTGAGCCGGATATTCCATGTCCGGTCGAACCAATAGTCGTCCAGAAACAGTTGCCGCCTCGATCCGACGTCGATGGGCCCGGCACGGTCGGGGACGGCCCTTCGGCCCGAAAGGAAAGCTCCGGCTCCCAACGTCAGCCCGACGATGCCCGTAGATTTCAGCCAACTGCGGCGGGTCCTTCGAAGCTGGCTCATCAATGCCCGATCTCAATTCTCCGCCGAGAGGCCTTCGCCGCCGGATTGTCCTCGACCTCACGCCGGCTGCCGACGAAGAGTATTCGCTATTCTTCCGTTGAGCCTGCGGACATCCTCGGCTGACGCCAGTTTATCCGTGGCTGGCTTGAAACATCCAACCAGGCGTTGTCGGCCGGCTCGGTATGAGCAAGAACCGGAAGAAACCGACTGTCCCCTTTTCGTGAGTGGGGGAAGAAATAGACTGTCCCCTATTGATAGGAAGACCCTGACAAGATCCCGCGAGGAGGGGACAGTCGCCGGTTGTTGGGTACTGAGCATTTCTCACCGGGTCGCAAAGTGTATGGCTAAAAAGACATCCACTTCTGGCGTTTCCCCATCTCTTGTCGAAATCTCCCGGGCACAGGCTGTGCGATAATCACGCCCGTCGTTGAGAAATGTGGGTCAGTTTCGAAGTCTTGCAGGAACCGGCAAAGACATTCGATCGCAAGCCAGGAGAGACGACTTCTCAGGTCCCGAACACGAACGCCCCCGGCCCACTCGCCTCGCACGAACATAGTGAAGGACAACACCACAATGGACAGGTTGCACGCCAGGATTGACTACTTTCGGATTGAGGGATTCCGTTCACTGGCCAAGGTGGAAATCAAGGATCTTCCGCAGGTGGCCGTCATGATCGGCGCCAACGGATCCGGAAAATCCAACGTAATCCATTTCTTCGAGATGTTGAGATGGATGCTCCGGTCCTCCAGGTTGGCTGACTTCGTCCAGATGCAGGGAGGAGCGGACGACCAGCTCTTCGGAGGGCGTCGGCGCACGCGGCATATGGAGGCCGAAATTCATCTTGCCACCGAATCGGGGCGCAATGACTATCGCTTTGTGCTGGCACACGCTCACCCGGACCGGCTCATGTTTCTCGACGAAGCATACCGATACAGTAGCGCCGAATTGGAATCACGCGCGGATTGGCAACGGTTGGGTAGCGGCCACACCGAGGCGAAGATCGTAGCCACGGCTCAAGGGCGGTTCCCAAGAGATCGGAAAACCGCGTCGGTGGTGGTCAACCTGTTGCGCAATTGCTCTACCTATCAGTTCCATGACACCTCCGACGACTCCCGCTTCAAACAGTCGTGGGACGCGACCGACGATAGCTTTCTCCGTGGACATGGGGGCAATTTGGCCGCGGTTCTCCACCGGTTGGAAACGGAAGACGTTGGGAGGTTTCAACTCATCTGTCGGCATATCGGCCGCGTGCTGCCGGGTTTCGACCGCTTCGTTCTGGAAAAGCAGTACCAAAAGGTCTCACTTCGATGGAAAGCCAGTAATTCTGAAAAGACGTACGGCGCCCATCTCACCTCCGATGGGTCGTTACGGTTCTTTGCGTTGGCCACCTTGCTCAATCTTCGCCGGAAATGCTTCCCGACGTGATTCTACTCGACGAACCCGAGCTTGGGCTGCATCCGACGGCTATCGAACTGGTGGCTGAAATGGTGAAGGTCGTGAGCCGCCGCCGACAGGTGATGATTGCAACCCAGTCCCCTTTGCTCGTCGACGCGTTTGGTCTGGATCGCGTCATCGTTGTTGAATTGCAAGAAGGCGCGACTGTACTTCGAGGGCTCGACCCCGCCCAGTATGCATCATGGCTCGATCAGGACTACTCGCCCGGAAGATTGTGGACGAAAAACCTGCTCGGAGGGTGTCCGTGATCCGCCTCGGAATTGTGGTCGAAGGACCGACAGAGGTGGAGTTCGTCAAACGTGTTTTAGCGAGATCTCTCTTCCGCCACACTATCGCCGCAGTTCCCGTTTCGATGGGTGGTGACGTCAAGATAAGACGTTTGGCCCGTGAAATGGCGAACCTGTTCTGGAACTTTGACTATGTTTCTTCGTTTGTGGATTTTTACGGCTTCCAGGATAAGGAATCGATGTCCGTCGATGAGTTGGAGGGGGCGGTCGATGAAGCCGTCAAAGAGCAGATTGGAATAGCATTCGACGAGTCTAAAATCTTCGTTTACGTGCAGCGCCATGAGTTCGAAGGAATCTTGTTCTCGGACGTCGATGGGTTTAGAGGAGTGGGTCTGGACATTAGTCAAATCCACATCAGGCAACTCCAGCATATCCGTCAACAGTTCGCTACGCCCGAAGACATCAACGACGAGAGCCACACGGCACCGAGCAGGAGACTGGGCGGGATATTTCCGAATTTCAGAAAACGCCTGCACGGCCCTTTGGTTGCAGAGAACATCGGGCTTCCGAAGATCAGCGCCGTATGTCCCCGTTTCGCAGGTTGGCTCCGTCGTTTTGAGCGGTTGCCGCAGACACAACGACGTTGAGGACGGTTCAGGGAAGAGCTTGCCAGAAATGGACTGTCCCCTATTGGTAGGACGGGTTAGGCTTGCCCCACGCGGCAGACCTGAGCTCTGGCGTGGCCGTTTGCGCGGTGGGTAGAGAGGAGAACCCGATGAGAAATGCGAGGATCGTGACCGGAATCTGCAGTCTGGGCTGGGAAAAGAAAAGGGGACAGTCACCAGTCTGTGTCTCGTGTGTCTCGAACCGGAGGTAGAGAATCGAATGTCGAGATGGTATCCGTTCTTGCTGTTGCTCCTGGCCGTATCCCTGGCCGCCGGCTGCGGGTCCCGGGCGCCCAACTGGTCTCGGTCCGGAAGATCTGGGACCAGGCTCCCCATAGCGCCTTCACCGATCTGGTCCGCTTCCAGGACCGCTGGCACTGCGTTTTTCGGGAGGGGGAAAGTCACGTTACCTCCGACGGGACCATCCGGATCATCAGCTCGGCGGATGGAGAGACCTGGTCCTCCATTGCCCACTTTCCCCGAGAACCGGGACAGGACCTGAGAGACCCCAAGCTTGAAATCACCCCGGACGGGCGTCTCATGATGCTTGCCCTGGACCGGCGGGATCTGGCCGAGGATGTCTTGGAGTTCTACTCGCTGGTCTGGTTTTCAACGGACGGGAAGGAATGGAGCCCCCCTCAGCGGGTTGCCGAGCCCGACTTCCTGCTCTGGCGAGTCACCTGGCATGAGGGAACGGCCTACGGCGGAGGCTACGCCGACCACCGAGCCGCCGGCCACCGCCCCCAACCAGGACGAGTTCGTCCGGCTATACAAGAGAGCCGGGACGGGGTCCGGTTCGAGACCCTGTTCCTGTCCTATTCGCTCGCGGGTCCCCCCAACGAAACCGCCATCGTATTCCGCGATGATGGAACCGCGGTCTGCCTGTTGCGGCGGGACGGGAAGGAGAACACTGCCCAGATCGGGACCTCGCAGCCGCCCTACACGCAATGGAACTGGAAGGATCTGAACGTGATCATCGGCGGACCCGACCTCCTGGTCCTTCCGGATGGCCGGATGGTCGCGTCTGGCCGCCAGCACCTTCCCGACGGCGAACGGCGGGACCCCGTCCTCTGGTGGGTGGACCCGGAGGCGGCGACGGCCACGGAGATTCTGGAACTCCCCTCCGGTGGAGATACGAGCTACGCCGGAATGGTCCTGTACAAGGGGCTCCTCTGGATCAGCTACTACTCATCCCACGAAGACAAGACCAGCATCTACCTGGCCAAGGTGGCCCTGCCCGGCGTTTGAGTCCCCTACCCTACCGGAACTGAAGCGAATAGAGATCCGCGTCCTTCATGACGAAACGCAGCCGCACCGGCTGTCCGGCGATCCGGCTGAGGTCGCTGCCCCCTTTCCAAGAGACCACTCGCTCGATCTGGTCCCCGATGATCCGGACGGCGTTCGTCCGCCGAGAAACCGGCGATGGGGATTTCCGCCGGGGTCCTGGATTCCACCCGCAGGCTGCCGGGCCGCCGAGGTAGCGTAGTTGATCACCAGCTCGCTGCCGCTGAACCGGAGGATCCTGGGTGACCATCTCGCCCCCTTCGTAGGGTGCGCGAACCGAAGAGAAGCCGTCCGTACGCAGCACCATCCGCTCCAGCCGAGCCGTCTTCTGGGGCGTAGTCCCGCTGAACGTAGAAGGACATCTCCGCCGGCCCGGTAGGGACCACTCCCAGCGCCGGATAATTGGGTGCGCGAGGTCCAGTTGGTGAGGCCGATGCCGGGCCGGACCAGGCTCTCCCGGAAGACGAAATCATAGATGGTGGTGCCGGCGCGGCTGGTCATGAGACTCCGTCGGAGATGTCCCGAACCCTCCAGTCGGGATCGCGTGGAAAGTCGGGATCCGTTCCCAGTTGCACCGTCTGGGTCTCGTTCAGGACCCGGCGCCCGGCTTGAAAACGCCCCGGCAGGGCCACGTAGATGTGCGGCGCCCGAAAGTATGGGTGGGTCTGGTTGGTGTAGAGGTGCTGGGACGGGACCGTGGCGCCCGTATCGCTGTAGGTCATGAGGACGGGATCGGTCCAGTTGAGGAAGTCCCGGGAGGTGGAACGCGCCACGGCCCGGCGCCCGCCGACGGAGTGCCGGCAGTAGAGGACGTAGCGTGCCTCCGCCTCCGACCAGAACATCACGTTCTGGGAGTCGAAGTGGTTCCTTATTCTCCTGGGGACGATCGCTTCGTCGCGAACCAGCTTCCAACGTATGCCGTCGGCGGAGACGTAGCCGAGCAGTCCTCCCTTGGCTTCCAAGTTGGCCTTGAAACGCTCGGCCGCGGAGCGCCCGGGCGGCCGTCGATGAAGGGGCAGAACTGGTGTCCCGAGTCCAGGATCACGTTGTTTCGCACGGCTCCCCTGGACCTCGAACAGACCAAGGGAAGGACGGGTCCAACGAATCCCGTCCCGGCTCTCGGCA
>CATOST010000033.1 GCA_951812665.1 uncultured Acidobacteriota bacterium | reverse complement strand
GGGTTCCGCGTGGCCCGGACCGTTACCCCTTGAATTCTTAGCCCTTTACCTATTGTGGGGGTCCATGGGGCACCGCCCCCTGCTTGTTTCTTGAGGCGGAGCGGCAGGTCCGATTCCGCCTGCGAAACTGCCGAGAGAATGTGACCCCCGGAGCCTGGAGATCGAGGCCAGGGCGGAGAGTAGAGAAGGTAGCTGTCCCCTTCTCCGTCCCCTTCTTCCGCCTGCTCATGCGGATGGGAGTCTGTGGGCTCGCGCGACGTGGCTAGCCTGGTAGGGCGGCTTGAGTAGCACGCCCGAGTCACGTGGGATCGAATAGCTGGTCCAAGTGCAGGAACAGGATTCGAGAGTACTGGAAGATCCAGGGAGATAAAATAATCAGTTCTCCCGTGATCACAAGCGCGTTAACCCCCATCGAGAATCCGTGCCACCAGAGGCAGGCAGCAGGAGGAGCACCCAACAGCACCGCCAATCCGTAGGCGAAATACAGTGCACCCACAAAGTACCCTGGTTCCTGACGTTCGAATCTCCGGTCGCAGACACCGCAGTTCCGCCTCATGCGAAATGCCGAGGCGAACACCTGCCCACGCAAACATCGCGGACATCTGCGTTTGAGGATCGCTTTGAATCTCATCCGCTGTTGAAACTGTACCTGCCCGGGCGCCGGCACCGGGTCCGCTCCCGGGATTGAGTCCCCGCAAACTCGTAGAGAAGGTAACCGTCCCCTTCTCTTGCCCGCCCTTCTCCCGGTTCGCCCAACCCGAGATGTGTACGGAAACCCCGGGAAAATAGACAGAGCAGCGTGAAGAGGGCGACTGTCCACCTTCTCCGGGCCAGGGTCCCTTTCTGAAGCAGGAAAGAGGCCACCGATGAAGTCAGGATCTGACTATCGGCGGCGGCGCAGGTACCAAACCACGGCGAATAGCAAGCGTATCACCGCGTACAACAGGATGGCCCACGTCACCAAGAGCAGAATGAGGACCAGCTCGCTCACGCCCATCCAGTGATTCTCGCTGGCGAGGTGTCTTAGGACAAGCGGCCGCTTGGAACACGACTTCCAGCCCGGCCTGAATGTTGCTGCCGGAAAGCCCGAAGGGAAATGCCGCGATGAAACTGTAGGAGGCGCTCTTGCAGCGTCCTCCTGTTTCACTCCGTCCATCGAGTCAAAACCTAGTGCTCTCGGTCGATCACGAAATCGACTTCGTACATGTGAAACACGGCCCGGGCCATTCCCAGTTGTCGGTACGCCTCCTGAGCAGTGCGATTTTCCTTCTCGACATACAGCCGGATCCCGCACACGCCCCGGTCCTTCGCCAGCTCCAGAACGTGGCCGTAAAGAGCGCGTAGGACCCCTTGGCGTCGGAATTCCGGGAGCACGTAGACACTTTGAAGCCACCAGAACATTCCGTTCCTCCAGTCGCTCCATTCGTAGGTCAGCGCCAGTTGCCCGGCCGGGCCGGACTCTGACTCCGCTATGAAGTAAAGGCCCAGTGACTGGTCACCCAACAGCGCAGCGACCCCCGCTCTCAGTCGGTCCTTGTCCAAATGCACTCCTTCCGATTCCTGCGCCAGACGCGCGTTGAATTCAACGACGGTTTCGAGATCGGCTAGTGTTGCGGGACGGATCTCCATAGTCACGAGGATAGTACACAGGACGGTTGGCTACACTCATCGAGAGAAAGCATCGAGAGAAAGCGACTGTCCCCTTCTTCTGCTGCTTGCGCCGGCTGCGCGGCCGCGAGGGCCGCCAGGAGGATGAAGGATAGGAGCGACTTGGTCACGATCTTCCCTCCGGCCCGCAGGCTCCGCATGTCGTATGGCAGGTCGGCATGGTCGGATATCGGATGGGCAGGGGCCGGGGATCCGCTCCGAGCCGCCCGGTAACACGGGCCGGAAGAAGATGACCAGACTCTTCCGGGAGGGAACAGGGTACGATTGCGGAGATGAGCTTCTTCATCATCTTGGGCCCTTTCCAATTCCAACTCTGTTCGTCCCACTTTCTCACGTCTACCCAAACCGGACCACAAGCGGCCAGGAGGCGATGCCCTCCGGCCGAAGCCGAAGGAGGAAACCGGAAGTGACGCATCGATCAATGTTCATCGTGTCCTTATCGAGTCTGCTCATTGCACTCGTCGCCGGTTTGCCGGCTCCAGCATTCGCACAGGAAGACCTGACGGCGGAACAGTACGAAGCGCTCAGCCGCGCGCTCGGCATTTCGGTGGCCGAAATCCAGGCGATGGGGTTGTCCCCTGACGAGGTGAAGGTGCTGCTCGACGGGCTCACTGAAGAGACCGTCGTCGTCGGCTCCCGTGCCCGGCCGCGGACCGTTGCGGAGTCGCCGGTGCCGGTCGACGTGCTCTCGACGTCCGACATCACCAGCCAGGGCGTCGTCAATTTGCAGGAACAACTGCGCACGGTCATCCCCTCGTTCAACGTCAACACGCAGCCGATCAGCGATGCGTCGACGGTCGTCCGTCCGGCGATGCTTCGCAACCTGGCGCCGGACCACACGCTGGTCCTGGTGAACGGCAAGCGACGCCACCGCTCGTCGATCATCGACTGGCACGGCGGCAACGGCGTGGCGTACGGCTCGCAGGGCCCGGACATCTCCGCCATCCCGGCCATTGCGCTGCGCCAAGTCGAAGTGTTGCGCGACGGCGCGGCGGCGCAATACGGCTCGGACGCCATCGCCGGAGTCATGAATTTCCAGCTCAAGGATGCCGCCTCCGGCGGTAGTCTCGAATTCGACACCGGCACCTTTCAGGAAGGGGACGGTGAGGCCTTCAACGTCGCCGGCAATGTCGGCCTGCCGCTGGGCGCCACCGGCTTCGCCAACCTCAGCCTGGAATACGGCAGCTCGAATCCGACGAACCGGAGCGCCCCCCGCAGCGACGCCACCGCGCTTCTCACCGCGGGAAACACACATGTCGCATCGGATACGCCGCAGATCTGGGGTTCACCGGAGGTGGACGACGATCTGAAACTGTTCGGGAACTTCGGTCACACGTTCTCCAGCGGCGTACAGTTGTACGGTCACACCAACTATGCGAGCAAGCGGGTGACCGGCGGCTTCTTCTTCCGCAACCCGAATACGCGGGGCGGGGTCTTCAGCCCGGACGGCGGCAGCACGCTGCTCGTGGGCGACCGGCTGTGGGCCGAGACCGGGATGCCCGGCGCCGGCGACTGCCCGACGGTGCCGATCGTCGGCAACGTCCCCGACGGCGATGCGCTCGCGGCGGTCGCAGCAGATCCGAACTGCTTCACGCTCTACGAGCGGTTCCCCGGCGGCTTCACGCCCAACTTCGGCGGCGAGGCGCAGGACATGTCGGTAGTGGGCGGCATCCGCGGCTTCACCGGCGCCGGCGTCATCTGGGATGCGAGCGTCTCGGTCGGCGCCCACGAGACCGACCTCTTCATCCGAGACACCGTCAACGCCTCGCTCGGCTACGAGACTCCGACCGCCTTCGATCTCGGCAGCAACCGGCAGCGGGAGCTCGGGGTGAACTTCGACGTCTCCTACGCCGCGACGGACCGGGTCAATGTCGCGGCCGGCGCGGAGTGGCGCGACGAGCAGTACCAGACCACCGAGGGCGAGCCGGCGTCGTGGACGGTCGGCCCCTACGGCCGGGGACAGGGATTCTCGGCTGGCTCCAACGGCTTTTTCGGCTACGGTCCGCTCGCCGCCGGTACCTGGAACCGGGACAACGTCGCGGCGTACGGCGACGTCGAAATGAACGACGTGGACGGCGAATGGACCCTGGGCGGTGCGCTGCGGGTCGAGCACTTCGAGGACTTCGGCACCACCACGAACGGCAAGGTCTCCGCCCGCTTCGCCTTCGTACGCGCCAGCGTCAGCAGCGGGTTCCGCGCCCCCACACCCGGCCAGCAGAACGGCTTCAACATCTCGACCCAATTCGACCCGGCCATCGGCGACCTGGTCAACAACGGCGTCATCCCGTCGATCTCGCCGGTGGCGGCGTTGCGCGGCGGCGTGCCGCTGGAGCCTGAACGCTCCGTCAACTACACCACCGGCGTCGTCTTCGACACCGGGCCCTTCAACTTCAGTGCCGACTACTTCCTCGTCAACGTCTCCGACCGGATCGGCATCACGAGCAACTTCAGCCTGCAGGACGCGGAGATCGAGAACCTGCTGGCGCAAGACATCGAGAACGCCCGCGACCTGAAGAATTTCCGGTTCTTCACCAACGCGTTCTCCACGCGGTCGCGGGGGATCGACGTGGTCTCGACCTACACGCCAATTGCGCTGCGCGGCAACACGGTGCTCAGCGCCGTCTTCAACTACACCGACACCGAGGTGACCGACAACGAGAAGGGACTGCTCAGCGACCGGCGGCTGGCCGAGTACGCCTACTCGCTGCCGCGGGTGCGCTGGAGCGCCGGCATCAACCAGCGCCTCGGGCGTGCCAGGCTGCTCGGGCGGGTGAGCTACTATGGCGGCTGGTACGACTGGGACAGCGGGTTTCGGCAGGCGTTCATCCCGTCCGCCGGTATCGAGCAGGGCTTCTTCGACGGGCGCCCGATCGTCGACGTGGAGGGCAGCATCGATCTCTCCGACGGCGTGACGCTGGCGGTCGGCGCCCAGAACCTGCTCAATACCTATCCCGACCAGAGTGCGCGAGCGATGTCGGTCGGGGAGAAGTACAGTGAGTACACACCTTGGGGATTCAACGGCGCGTACTACTACGTGCGCATCCGCTACGCCTGGGGCAGGTAGGACACGGCGCGAGAAGGGGACTGTCCCCTTCTCGCGCTGCCATTCAGACGGACTTGATCGAGCGAGCCCTCCTTCGCGGATGCAACAACTCCGGGCCTCGCAGTAGGAACTCCAGCGAGAGCCTGAGTAGAGATTCCGCTTTTCGAAGCGACTGCCATACGCTCCAGGATTGAGTACAATGTCTGCAAATACGGTGCACTTCCATGGGTGAACGTTATGGTAACCGACCAGATTCGCTCCATCGTTTGGCAGGAATACCTGGATGCGGCGAGGCTCGTCCGATATTATGAGGCTCTCTCCAACAAATATCGGCACAATCACTTGGTTGTTCGGTTTCTGCTCCTCGTAGCGGCGGCTAGCGGAATCGCTGCCCTGCTTGAACTCCTTCCGGCGATCGCTCAATTGTTCGCCACCGCGCTCGTAGCTCTGATTGTTGCTTGGGATTTCGTATCGGACTACGCAAAAAAAGCGGCGGTTCTCCACACAATCAGTATTGAGTGCAGCGAGTTGGAGAGCGAATGGCAACAATTGTGGACGGAAATCAACGAAGAGGCGCTGAGCACCGCAGAAGTTCTGCACAGGAACAATCGGCTGTCGCGAAGAATTCTAGGAGTGACCAGTTGGGCAGGCCTTGCCGATATTCGGGAAGATCAGAAACTGAACGAGAAATGCGCAGAGTCCGCATACAGAGTTATGGTCGATAGATATGCCGCCTGAAAAGAACATCAGGACCACTGCGAAGAACAACCGTCTAACAACCGTCCACAGTAGGGGCAAACCCGCCAGGCCAAGTAAGCCACCACCACCACCACCTCCCCCAAAACCTACGAAGGGCAACAAGAAGTGAAGAAGAAGGAAACGGTCCCCTTCTCACGCGCTCGGTGCCCTCTTCTCACGCTCGCTCCTCGCTCGGTGACTGTCCCCTTCTCGCGCCCCTTCTCCTCCCTTTCATGCTCCCCGGCCCGTCGTCGCTGCTAGCGGCGCTCACGGAGCAGGGGCGGCCTCCCCTTCTCAAGATCCAATCCAGTCCCCTCCGGGGGGGCAGGGTACGACAAACGCACGTTATTGGACTCGATAGAGCTTTGCCCCCTCCTTTCCCGGCAGATTCTTTGCGCCGTCGTGAAGTTCGGCGCAGTATTTCTTGCGGTCAAACGCCTTGGCGGCCTCTTCAAGTTGGAACTCCTGCAACAACCGATTACAGAGAGCATCAAGGTTCTCTTCAAATGCAGCGCCGCTGCTAATACCGTATTTCAACCCATTGGGCGTCACATAAAATTCGGGCCTCTTGTCTGTGTCCCAGACATACGGATTCCGGTCCGTCGCTCGGGCTCCGAGATTCACCCCCAAGTACCCTGTCAGGTACTTGTAGGTGACTTCCACGTAGCAACCCTTCGAATCATCGAGCTGGAACGTCTCACCCCGGTATTTGTATTCCTTCATGGTTGTCTCCTCCTCTTCAAAGCAAATCCCGGCCCCGCAAGGGGACAGTTGAGAGCCGCGTCAGTCTACCTCCAACCCGCCGCCACCGAACGACAATGCTGACCTCGAACCAGGGCTTTGAGGAGTGGGGTCGTATCCCCGGCGATGAGGTGCCGCTCGCTTCAGACCGTTTCCGGGCCGATCCGTGTTCCGGTCGCGGCATCGAAGAAGAGGAGGTTTTCCGGAGCGATCGTGACGGTAATGGTCTCCCCGGACCGGACCGAAGAGCCGGGGTCCGCCGCGATACTCAGCCTCTGCCCCCCGTCCGCGGAGCCGTAGAGAAATTTCTGGCTTCCGCGGTTCTCCACCAACTCGACCTGCAAACGCGTGTCGCCGCTGGAGGAGACACGCGCCGCCTCGGGACGGAAGCCCAGTACGATGGGTGAGTTCGGCTCGGGGATGCGGTGATCCCGATCCAGTTGGGGCAGGCGCAGGGAGAACTCCCCCCGGAAGGAGCAGGCGCCGTCCTCCCTCACCAGATCCCCGGGAACGAGGTTCATGGGCGGGGAGCCGACGAACCCGGCCACGAACAGGTTGGCCGGTTTGGCATAGATCGCCTCCGGCGTCCCGGTTTGCTGCAGCGTGCCGTCCTTCATCACGGCAATGACGTCCGCCAGCATCATCGCCTCCACCTGATCGTGGGTCACCAGGATGAAGGTGCCGTTCAATTGCCGTTGCAGCTTCAGCAGCTCGACCCGGGTCTCGGTTCGAAGCTGGGCGTCCAGGTTGGAGAGCGGTTCGTCCAGCAGGAACACCGCCGGCTTGCGCACGATGGCGCGGCCCAGCGCCACCCGTTGCTTCTGTCCCCCGGAAAGCTGGTTGGGATAACGTTCCAGCAGCTCTTCCAGGCCCAGGAGCCGGGCGGTGGCCCGGACCCGGTCCCGGCTCTCGGCGGCGGGCACGCCACGCATCTTCAAGCCGAATCCCATGTTCTGAGCGACGCTCATGTGGGGATAGAGGGCGTAGGACTGGAACACCATGGCCAGGTCCCGTTTCTGGGGAGGGAGGTGATTGACGACCTCGCCGCCGATGAGGATCTCGCCCCGGTCCGGTTCCTCCAGTCCGGCGATCAGGCGCAGCGTCGTGGACTTGCCGCATCCGGAAGGCCCCAGGAGGACCGCGAACTGGCCGTGCTCCACCCGCAGCGTCAGGTCCGACACCGCCAGGACGTCTCCCGGGTAGGTCTTGGTGACCCCCTTCAGACCGACTTCAGCCAACGGTCGACTCCTCCTTCATCCCTTGACTCCCGACCGGAGGAATCCGGACACCAGGTACCGCTGGAAAAACCCGAAAAGGAGGACACTGGGAAGACTGACGATGGAGGACGCGGCCATCAGTTGGGCCCAGGTCGACTCCCCCAGGAACCTCCCGGTGAAATAGGCATGCACGCCCACCGGGGCCGTATAGGCGGACGCTTCGTCCATGATCACGAGGGCGAACAGGAAATCGTTCCAGGACAGGATGAAGGCGTAGGCGCCCGCAGCCAGCAGGCCCGGGATCGACAAGGGGAGGACGATGTAGCGGAGCACCTGGAGCAGACCGGCTCCGTCGACGTAACCGGCCTCCTCCAGGTCGGGAGGAATCGACCGGTAGAAGTCGCGCAGGACCCAGGTCGCGAAGGGGATGGTGAAGGTGGCGTGGACCAGGATCAGGCCGGCAAAGGAGTTGTTCAGGCCCAGCTTCACCAGGATCAGGAAGAGCGGAACCACGATGATGATGGAGGGCACGGCGTAGCTGATCATGCTGAACCACTGCACGGCCGCCTTGCCTCGAAATTCGAGCCGGCTCAGGGCGAAGGCCGCCGGCGCCGAGACCAGGAGCGACAGCACCGTCGTCGAAACCGCCACCAGCAGGCTGTTCGCCACCCAATGGAAGAGATCGGTCCGGCCCAGGGCCAGACGATAGCTGGAGAGGTCCAGGCTTCGCGGCAGGGCGTCTCGTAGATCCAAGGTCAGGAAATTCTGGGGGTCCCGGAAGGAGGAGAGCACGATCCAGAGGAACGGGAAGAGAATCGCCAGAGTCATGACCAGCGCCAGAAACGCCAGCATGCGGGAGCGTCGCCGTTGGACAGCCGAGGCGGTAGGGATCGTCCGTCTGGGGCCTGAGTCGAGCACTCCTCGGGTATCGGCGCCCATCAGGTTCCCCTGGTCTCCCTGCTGAACGAGCTCCAACCCAGTGCCGCCAGTGCCATCAGTCCGGCGGCGAAGATCGAGACTCCCACCACCGCCGCCCGCCCCGTGTCCAGAGCCTTGAACTCCTGGGTGTAGAGCAGCAGGGGAAGGGTCGTGGTCTCGCCCGCCGGACCGCCGCCGGTCAGCAGGAAGGTGATGTCGAAGAGGGAGAAGTTGTAAATTCCCGAGAGCACTGCCGCCAAGGCGATGGAGGGCTTGAGATGAGGCAGAATCACATGGGTGAACTGAGCCATCCGGCCGGCGCCGTCCACCCGCGCCGCTTCCATCAGTTCGGGGGGGAGCGACTGGAGAGCGGACAGAATGATGATGAAGACCAGGGGGAGGCCCTTCCAGGCGTGCGCCACGATCACGCTGGGCAGCGCCAGCGTCGGAGATCCCAGAAAGGCGATGGGAGCCTCCAGCAACCCGAGCGCGAGTCCCAACTGGTTGAACAGCCCGTAGTTGGTGTTGGCCAGCCACAGGAACGCGGCGGCCACGGCAATGGTGGGAACCGCCCAGGGCAGCATCAGGGCCGCCCGGCAGAAGCCGCGGGCCGGGATGGCCTGGTTGAGCAGGATCGCCGCCGGAATCGCGATCACGAGTTCGAGTAGAACCGAGAACACGCCGATGCTGAGGCTGTGCCTGAAGGCGTCGAAGAACGCGGGGTCCAGGAGCCAGCGATAGTTGGCCAGGGTCGGACCCGAACCCGGTTCGGGCGAGAGGCTCCACCAAGCCGCGGTGATGAACGGGAGCACGACCACCAGCGACAACAGCAGAATCGCGGGAGCCGTCAGGACCACGCCCGCGATCTGCACGTAGACGCTGTGCTTCAAGTCTGCGGCGCGCATCCAGAATCCGAAACTCTAGGAGCCTGCGCCGCAGAAATTGATCTACTGCGAAAGCGGTGAATCGGTCCATATTTCCTCGATTTCTCGGCGAATAGAACGACTATGCACCTCCAAATCGAGAAAATCTGGCCTCGATTCCCCACTTTCTCGCTACGATTCATTCCTACGGCGCAGACTCCTGGGCAAGTGCTTTCCGCAGCACCGAGTCGGCCCATTCCAGGACCTCCTCGGGACTCTGGTCGAAGACCACCAGGCGGTCCCCGATCTGTTTTTCGATGTCGGTGGCGATCAGGACTCCGGAGTGCCGGGAAGGACCGAAATACCCGGTGGAGACGATCCCGGTTTTCTGCGAAATGCGGCCCACTTCCAAGTATTCCCTCACCGCCGCGATCCGGGGGTGATTCAGATACCGGCCGGTCCAGGCGTCTTCCAGCATGGGAACCCATCCCACCACGGTTCGGGTCAAAAACTCCTGGAAGTTCTCCGGCTCCAGGAGGAATCCGATCATGTCCTTGGCCAGTTCGGGTTGCCTCGACCGGGCGGGCAGGGCGAGCGCGTTGAAGTCGAGGGACGCCCCCTTGGCCCCGGCCTGAATGGGGTAGGCGAACGCTCCCTGGCGGTTCATGTCCTCGGGGCCGAAGTCGGCGGCGAAGCTGGTGGTGGTGAACATGTGGGCCACCCGGCCGTCCAGCATCAGCTCCCGGCTCTCCAGGTCGCCCTGGGCCATCGAACCGGGCGGGGAGTATTTTCCCAGCTCCTTGTAGAAGGCCCAGGCGCGGAGCGTCTCGGGCCGGTCCAACGCCAAGTTGTCTCCGGCGTCGAAGAAATAGGCTCCGTGGGTCCACATGGCCGTCTTGAGGTTGAAGGTGTCGGCGATGTACTGGTTCGTCAGCAGGTAGCCGTAGCGGTGGGGCGGATCGTGCAGGGCGGCGACGTTTTCCAGCAACTCCCGGTGCGTCTCCGGGGGACGCAGTCCCCTGGCGGCGTAGAGGTCCTTCCGGCAGTAGATGAAAAAGGGGAAGCCGACGAAGGGAACGGAATAGTAGGTCCCGTCCACCCGGATCCCGTCCAGAACCTGCTGCGGATAGCGGTCCAGACCGATCCGGGACATGAGGTCGTTGAGGGGGCGGACCAGCCCTTCGAGGCCGTAGGCGTAGAGGTTCTGATTGTAGGTCCAGAGGATGTCCGGGACGCTGGTCCCGGCGCGGTGCGCGGCCTTGAGCTTGACCGTGTCCTCGTCATAGGGGACCGTCAGCTGCTCCACGCGTAATTGAGGATTGGCGGCCATGAAGGCGCCATGCCACCATCTCTCCGAGGCCAGCGCCGCGTCCCGGGTGTCCGGACTCCAGGTTCGGAGGGTGAGCCGGTTCGGGTCGCCGTCCGTCCCACCGCTTGGCCCGCAACCGCCGGCGAGGGGAAGCGCCGCCGCGGTTCCCACGGTCACGACCCCGCGTCGGAGCAGTTCGCGCCGGGTCAGTCGGTGGCTGGACCCCAATCCTCGTCCTCCAGTGCGGCGGGCCGGTTGTCGTCTCCTCAGTATTGCAGATCGGAAACCCTCAGGCTGAGGAATCAGGAATCATCACGCGAAAACGCTTTCCACCCGCCGACCTCCCAACGCATCATCGAGCAAGCAGGGAGGTCCCCCGCCGACGGCAACGCGATCGGTCTCCTTTCTTCAGCCACTTTTTTTACTATAAATAGAGAAAAATGGCTTATTATTCGCCATTAATAGTAAAAACATGTCCATTCGGGGAAACCAGAAATCGAATGGAGATGCCCGGAGCGTCAAAGAGGCACCCACAGGGCGTGCCCCTTCGGGACTTGCCGGCCTTCGTCCCGATGATCTTCTCTATTTCCCCTTTTCTCTTTCCTCCCTCCTCCATGTAGACTTCTGACCATCGTGACCGTCTGCATCGTGCGGCGGCGTTCGTGAGCCCAAGCCCTCCCCATCCGAGCGAGTCTGAAAGCAGGTGATTGAAATGTTCGGCGACTCCGCCCATATCGTTTTCGGCATTGCCCTGATCTCCCTGGGCGCCTTCATTGACGGCGGGCTGGGGCTGGCCCTGAAGTGGATCCGGGTCTGGAGATGGGAGCACCTCTGGATGGTGTATTCGGTCATCTCTTTCTGCTTCATGCCCTGGATCCTGAGTTTTTTTACGGTCAACGACCTCACGGGCGTGCTGGCGGAAGCGTCCGGCCTCGATATTTTCCGGGTCTTCATCTTCGGTTTCGGCTTCGGAATCGGTGCGGTCCTGTTTGGCTTGGCTCTGAAAATGGCAGGCATGGGCCTCAGTTATGCCATCGCCACCGGATTGGGGGCGGCGGTCGGGTCCCTGTCTCCGCTGGTGCTGCTCCACCCCGACGATGTCTTCACCATGCAGGGACGGATCATCATGGGCGGCGTCCTGCTGGCGGTGGTGGGAGTCGTCTTCTGTTCCTGGGCCGGGCACCTCAAGGACAAGCTGGCGGCCCCGGCAGAGGCGGGCTCGACCGGGGGCGAGGTCAAGCAGTGGCGGCTCGACATTCACGTCAAGTACGGTGTGATCGCCGCCGTTCTTTCAGGCCTCCTCAACCCCATGATCAATTTGAGCTTCGCCTACGGAGCTCCCCTGGCCGAACTGGCCGAGCAGCGGGGCACCCTTCCCTTTCTGGCCCTGAACGTGATCTGGGCCATCGGGATGACGGCCGGCTCGCTGGTCAATGCGGCCTACTGCGCCTACGTCATCACCAGGAAAGGGACCTGGGGGCTGTTCCTGCCGCCCTCCCGGGACTACGTCATCGGCCTGGGCATGGGACTGCTGGGCCCCGTGGGGCTGCTGCTTTACGGGGTCGGCACCTGGAAGATCGGCAACCTGGGCGAAGTGATCGGGTTCCCCATGCTCTCCTCGATGGGCATCCTGAGCGCCAATCTCTGGGGGGCGGTGAGCGGCGAATGGGCCGGAAGCGGGCGGAAACCGCTCGGGGTCATGGGCATCGCCGTCGTGATTCTGATTTCCGCGATGTTCATCCTGGGATGGAGCGGCCACCTGGCCAATACCTGGGAAAGCGGATGAGGTGGAGGCGACGGGCGACTAGACTCCCCCTGACGCCAGCTTCCGTTCCAGAAAGAGCTTCTCCACCTCGCTGATGGGGTGTTCCAGGATCTCCCTCCGGCACTGGTTCAGGACCGGGCAGCCGGCCAACTGCTCCAGGTTCCAGTCGCGGACCAGCTCGCCGGCCTTGATCCGGGCCAGCATCTGGTGCATGCGCTCCCGGACGTCGTCGGTGACCACGTCGCCGGTCTTGGTCAAGGCCAGATAGGTGGCGGTGGGCGATCCGAAGGCGACCGCCTGGCCGAAAGGCATTCGGCATATCGATTCGGTGAGGAACTGAATCTCGTAGAAGGTTTCTCCGTAGGCCTTCTCGGCCGAAAAGCCCGCTTCCACCAGCACTTCGAAGGCGGTCAAGAGGTACTTGATCATGCCGCTCAGGCCCGCGGTCTCGGCGAACAGATTGACCGCGACCTCGTCGCCGAACGTGGTTTCGGTGGCGCCGAAGCGCAGAATGCCGATCCCCATGGAGACGGCCAGGGCCAGATCGTGGGCCTGTCCCGTCACGTCCTGATGGACGCCGAAGTGACCGAAGACCCCTTGCCCCCGGGCGTATCTTTCGCGGACGATGGCGCCCACGCAGGTGGGAACGGACAGAATGACGTCCAGGAAGTCGGGCGGCGTGATGAGCCCGAAATGCACGGCGTACCCGCTGGCAAACACCAGCGTATGGTCCGGCGTCAGGTGCGGTCCGATATCGGTCCTGTAGACGGCGGGTTGGACCTCGTCGGGAATCAGCATCAGGATCACCCGGCCCCGCTGGACGGCTTCGGCAATGGGAATGACCTCGAACCCGTCGCCCCGGGCCTGTTCCGCGAAACTGTCTTCGACGTTGCCGACGATCACATTGAGACCCTGGTCCCTCAGGTTCTGGGCCTGGGCGTGCCCCTGGCTGCCGTACCCGAGGACCGCGATCTGACGATCCTTGATCAGCCCCAGATCGGCGTTCTCTTCGGTGTAGAAACGATCCCGTTTCAATCTGCTTTTCGCTTCTGCCATTGTGTTAACCTTCCCGGATCAAATCGGACTGGAACCGGACGAGTCGCGATCATTCACGACCCCGGTACGAAACCCGATCCACATTAGACGCCCGCCGGTTGGGGATGTCAACGTGAGCGCAGAGAGGCTGGAATGAAGATTGTCGGCTACGGCGACCGGCTCAGTGTCCAACAGGGCGAGACGGTCCGGTTCATGGTCAGTTGCCGAGCGCCCGCCTATCGGGCCGAGATCGTGCGTCTGATTCACGGCGACGACAACCCCAAAGGGCCGGGTGTCAAGTCCGAACCGGTGGCGGCTCCCGCGAACGGGGAGTACCCGGGCCGGGTCCAGGAGCTCCATCGCGGCTCGTATCTCATGGTCCCCGATCCGTCGGCCCTCGACTTTACGGACGGGTTCACGGTTCAGGCCTGGATCCATCCCACCACGCCGAACAAGGGAGGGCAGGGGATCCTGACCCAGTGGTCCGAATCGGAGCAGGCAGGTTACGGCCTGTTCCTCGACGGGGACCGGGGTCTGAGTCTGTGGATCGGCGCTGGCGACGGCCGGGTGGAGAAGTTCCGGACGGAAACGGCTCTGACGCCGTCGCAATGGTACTTCGTGGCGGCCACCTGGGACGCCGCCCAAGGCACCGTGCGGCTCTGGCAGGAACCCCTCACCCGATGGCCGAGAGACCGGTCGGGAGCGGTGGTGGCCGGCACCGCCACGGGCGGCGGCATTGTTGCCCGTCCCATTCCCCTTCTCATGGGAGCCTGCTGGAAGCGGCCGGACGGATCACGGGCTCAGGGGGCGGGGCATTTCAACGGCAAGATCGACGGCCCCCGCCTTTACGGGCGGGCCCTGGAGACCGGAGAAATCGAAAGGCTGAAGGGGAGTATGGCGCCGGGAGACGCCGCTGAGGGCTTGCTGGCGGCATGGGATTTCTCCCTCGGCCCTTCCGGACGGGAGGTTACGGACACGGGGCCGCACGGCCTGCACGGCCAGACCGTGAACCTGCCGGCAAGAGCCGTGACCGGCCACGACTGGACCGGGAACGAAGTCGATTTCAAGGCCGCACCCGGAGAGTACGGAGCGATCCACTTCCATGACGACGACCTGGAGGATGCGGAGTGGGAAGTCGACTTCGAGTATTCGGTACCGAACGATCTTCCGAGCGGGGTCTACGCCGCCTGGTTGACCGCCTCGGACGCCGAAGACCATATTCCCTTCTTCGTCCGGCCCCGAAGAGGCACGGCCACTGCCGAGATCGCCTTCCTGGCGCCCACCTTCAGCTATCTCGCCTACGCCAACCAGAAGTTCAACAACCCCGATCGGATGGAGGTCAAGGGTCTGAAGCCCGGTTCTTCACGGCCCGCGGACCAGTTCATCGTCAACGAGCGGCTCCACAGCCTCTACGATCTGCATACCGACGGGAGCAGCGTCCACTACTCCTCCCGCCTCCGGCCCATCGTCAACATGAGGCCCTGGCACCGTCTGCCCCCGCTCTCTCTGGGTGCGGGTTCGCCCCATCAGTTCAGCGCCGACCTCCACCTGGTGGACTGGCTGGAGGCCAAGTCGTACCGCTATGACGTGATCACCGACGAGGACCTTCATCACGAAGGAGTCGAACTGCTCTCCCCCTACAGGGTCATCGTCAGCGGCACCCACCCCGAATATTGGACCCGGCGGATGAGCGACTCTCTGCAGGCGTACCAGGCTCGGGGAGGCCGCTTCATGTACCTGGGAGGAAACGGCTTCTACTGGGTGACCAGCGTCGATCCGGAGCGGCCGCACGTCATCGAAGTGAGACGCTGGGCCGGCACCAGAAGCTGCGAGGCCGAACCGGGGCAGTACTACCACAGCACGACGGGCGAGCTCGGCGGCCTCTGGCGCTTCCAGAACCGGGCGCCGCAGAAGCTGGTCGGCGTGGGAATGGCGTCCCAGGGGACTGGATCGGGCCGTCCCTATCGCCGCCGGCCCGGCAGCTTCGACCCCAGGGCGGCCTTCATCTTCGAGGGGATCGGCGCGGACGAACTGATCGGCGACTTCGAATCACTGGCTTTCCGATATGGCGCCGCCGGCTTTGAGCTCGATCGATTCGATCTGGCTCTGGGCAGTCCGGCCCATGCGCTGGTGCTGGCGACCTCTTTCGGCCACTCGGCCGGTTACCAGTGTGTGGTCGAAGATCTCCACGATCTGAGCGGACCTCTGTTCGGCGACAAGAGCCCGTTGATCCGATCGGACCTGGTCTACTTCGAAGGGCCCCGGGGCGGAGCCGTCTTCTCGGTGGGATCGATCGGCTGGTGCGGGAGCCTTTCCTGCAACGGTTACGACAACCCGGTGTCGCGCATCACCGACAACGTCTTGCGCCGGTTCGCCTCCGATCAGCCGTTGCCGTGACTTTGCGGTCGGCGGGCCTGCCGTGGTGGAAGGCCTCGCCTCCGGTCCGCTCAGGCGAGGAGCTCGATCGCCTGCAGAATGGCCTTGATATAGCCGTATCCGAAGGCGAACCCCTGCTTGGCGCCGGGATCGTCCGGGTGGAACGGCACGTGGTCGGGCATCACCATGTAGGGATAGTCCACCCGGGCCAGCGTCAGGGCCAGCTTCACCATGTTCATGTCCCCTTCGTCCGGCCACACCTCCATGAAGTCGTCCCGTCGCCCCCGGATATTGCGGAAGTGGATGTTGAAGATCTTCCCGCGTTCTCCCAAGTAGCGGACGATGTCATGGATCTCCCGGTTCGGATCGCGGAGCATCTCGGCGGTGGTCCCCAGGCAGAGATTCAGGCCGTGGAAGGGACTCTCGTGCAGCGAGACGAACTTCTTCAATCCTTCGGGGGTTCCCAACACCCGGTCGACGCCCTGAAAACCCTCGGGCGGGACCCCCGGGTCGTGGGGATGGCAGGCGGCTCGGACATTGTATTCGTTGCACACCGGGATCACCCGCTCCAGGAAGTAGTCGATCCGCTCCCAGAAGACCTCGGCAGGCACCGGTCCCGCCCGGGTCAACGGCGGCTCCTGCCGCGCCTCGCTCAGCTTCCAGGTGCTGTAGGAGGAGCCGCCCCGGCCTCCGGGTGTGCGTCCGGTGCGCATCGTCCCCAGTATCCGCAGGTTGTACTTGAAGCAGGGAACCTCGGCCCGGGCGCAGGCGACGATGAGATCCTGGACGTACTCGATCTCCCGGTCGCGGTCCGGGTTCTCGCCCAGGAGTATGCCGGCCCGTGGGTTCCGGTCGATGTGAAGGGGCGTCATGAAGGGCACCCCGATCATGTCCATGCTGAGACCGTGCCGGGCGCAGAGCTCCTTCTGCCGGGCGATCTCGTCGAGTCCCCAGTCTCGCCGGTGCTCCCCCTCCTTGACCGGAGGCCAACCGCAGCAGTGGTCGACGCCGTGGCGCTTGAAGAACTGGAGCATCTCGGGAGTGGTGCTGGAGCGTTGGGTCCCGACATGCATCTTCAGAGGCTTCCGAATCGCCTTCGCGCCGGCGGGTGAAGCCCCGGGAGGGCCGCAAGACGCGAGCGCCGAAATCGCCGTCAAGCTGCTGGAGGTGGTCAGGAAATGTCGCCGATCCATGTGAGCCGTCCTTTCCAATAGACCGCGGTGGGCAAGTCGGAAGTGGCGGCTGCCCAGCCGCCGACGCCAGTCCCGTCCAATCGACCTTGGCGACGGGTCTGCCGGTCTCAAGAAGTGCGGCCTATACTACTATGGAAGCTTGCGGCGGCCGGGGTCAGGTCAGCCGGGACGGTTTCGCGGTATCCGGAGCTCCTTATGATAATGACACTTTCGGGAAAACGGGCTGTGGTCACGGGCGGTTCGCGAGGGATCGGGTTCGCCGTGGCCCGGGCGCTGGTTCGCGCAGGCGCGGCGGTGATGATCTGCGCCAGAAACGGAAGGGACATCGAAGCGGCGGTCGATTCCCTCCGCGGTTGCGGCGCGGGGACGGTGGTGGGGCAAACCTGCGACGTCAGGGACCCGGAGCAGGTCCGCGCGCTCATCCGTTCCTGTGTCGCCCGGCTCGGGCGGATCGACATTCTGGTCAACAATGCGGCCGCCCGGCGCGCCTTCAAGAGCGTGGAGGAGATGTCGGTGGAGGAATGGCGGACCACCATCGGCACCAATCTGGACGGCGTCTTCTACGGCTGTCACTTCGCGGTCCCGGAGATGAAGAAGACCGGCGGCGGGTTCATCATCAACATCAGCAGCCTCGCCGGCAAGAACGCTTTCGCCGGAGGCTCGGCCTACAACGCCTCCAAGTTCGGATTGACCGGACTGAGCGAAGCCTTGATGGAGGAAGTCCGGCACAACGACATCCGGGTCGCCTACATCATGCCGGGCAGCGTCGACACGGGATCGCGCTCGTCGCCGGGTGGGAGCGGAGACTCGTGGAAGATGGCTCCCGAGGACGTGGCGGAGGTGGTCGTCAGCACCCTGACGCAACATCCTCGGTGCCTGGTCAGCCGTGTCGAGATGCGCCCGTCGAAGCCCCGTAAGAAGTAATTCCGGCCGGCTCAAGACCCGTCAGCCCAGGAAGGCCTTCAAGGCGCCGGTCTCCAGCGTGCGTGTCAGCCGGAAGGCGCCGGCCGGACCTGCCGGATAACCCATGTAGACGAAGACGTGCTGGACGCCGCGCTCGGAATCGATGACGGAGGCTCCCGGGTGGAGGCCGTCGATCCTGCCCAGTGCCTCCCGGCGCGCGAAGAGCGCACAGTCGAAGCGCCAGCGAGAGCTTCCCGAGAAGAAGTCCCCCGGGTCGATACTCCAGATATTCAGGGACATCTTCCCTGGGTGGGGACGTCCCGGCCCGCTGCCCGCCCGTGCCGACACCACCGCCTCGATCCTTCCGGTCACGGGATTGAAATCGATGTCGGCCGTATCCTGCCGTCCACGCCTGCCGGCGACGCGGATACCGGAATGCCTGGATTTGAGGGGAAGCCAGCCTCGCTGGGACCAGAGTTGCGCGTAGACCGAGGTGTCCGTCCGCTCGTCGTAGGAGGCGCGATCATAGCTGCGGGTCACGATGGCCAGCCGGTTCCCGTGCAGCAGGGCGACCGGCTCGGCCGGACGGACGAAGGAAGGAAGGGACTGCTCCTCCTCGGCCCAGGTCCGCCCTCCGTCTCGTGAGTAGCGGAAGTGGATCCTGTCGGCGATGCGGACACTTCCGCCCGTCGTGTCCGGCGGATGCAATCCCTCCCGGTACTGATCGGTCACCAGGTTGGAGTGTCCCGCCACCACGAGGCCGTAGGCCGGATGCTCGAACAGGCGCGGACCGATGTAGAGCACCGGACCCGGAGTGGTGTCCTCCCTCATGGCCCGGGAGAAATGGACCCAGTTCCTGCCCCGGTCGTCGCTGCGAAAGACGCCGTGGTCGCTCACCAGGACCACTCCGCCGTCGGACGCGGTCCCGATGGCGTTCAGGTGGATCTTGTAGCCGAGCGTCGGATCCTGGTCGCGGGCGAACTTGTAGCGGTGGGCCAGCGGGATGTGACCGCCCCGGTAGCGATCCTCTCTTCTCATCACCTGGCGCAGGTCGAAAGGCTCGGTCCAGGTCTTCCCGCCGTCCTTCGATCGCACCACCATGGTGTAGCTGTGCCGGTCGTCCGTGCGCTCCAGTCCCTTCCAATGTCCCGGAATCCGGCGGTGCACCACGATGAGCGTGTTGCCGGTTCGGGCGGCGACGGGCCATCCGAAGTGGTTGTTGAGAGCGTCCGGATCGGGAGGAAGACTGACGGGTGCGAGTTCCATCAACCCCCGCTTGCGGGCTTCTTCCAGCTTGGCCAATTGGTGGGGTGGCATGCAGAGCAGGTGCTCCACGGCCGATTCTGCGGTGAGGGCCGAGACGGTAGCGTGGATCGCGGAGCCACTGACCGTCCCCTGGGCAGCCAGCTGAAGAAACCGGCGCCGGGAAATCATGCGGGACCTCCTCTTGCGGGCGATGACCGGAGGCTACGATAATAGAAGGCAATAAGATCCACCACAATGCCGGTGCGTGGCTCCCAGAATGCGCTCTTCCGGACAGGGAGGTTGAATCATGACGATCACGCGTCTCTCGGACGACCAGGCGGACAGTTATCGGCGAGAGGGCTATCTGCTCCTCCCGGAGTTTTTCAGCGCGGAAGAGATGGCGGAAGTCGATCGAGCCATCCGGGAGGTCTCGGAGACGGCGCTGGCGAGTGGCGACTGGAGCGACGTCCTGGAACTGGAGCCGGAGCTGCATGAGGGCCGTCCGGTGCCGCGGCGGATCTATGAACCCTTCGACCGGCACCAGACCTTTCGGCGCCTCGGGTCCGACGCGCGCCTGCTGGATTGCCTGGAACCTTTGATCGGCCCCAACTTCGCGGCGCAATACAGCAAGATCAACATGAAGCCGGCCCGGGTTGGATCGGTCGTCAAGTGGCACCAGGACATGGCCTATTTCCCCTCCACCAACGACGACCAGGTGGCGGTGCTGATCTACGTGGACGACGCCACCGAAGAGAACGGCTGCCTCCAGGTCCTGCCGCGGCACCACACCCACTTCTTCGACCACACCGGGGCCGACGGCCAGTTCGCGGGCATGGTCACGGAGGATCTCAGCAACGGCCGCTTCGGTCAGCCGGTGTCCTTGGCCGGCCCTTCCGGAAGCGCCATCCTCCTGCACTGCATCACGCCCCACGCGTCGCTTCCCAACCGGTCCGAGCACCCGCGCCGCACCCTGATCTATGGATACCAGGCTGCCGACTGCTACCCGATCTACTTCGGAGAAATGACGTCGTTCGGCATGACCGGTCAGATGCTGCGCGGCAGGCCGTCCCGATTCGCCCGTTTCGGGGGGCCGCCGCCTCTGATTCCCTCCTACGACGGCATGTGGAAATCGCTCTATCAACTGCAGGAGGAGGCCAAGGTCGAATGAGTTGGTCCCCACTGCGGTGCACTCGTCATTCTCGGGTTCGCCGGATCCGCCTGCTCCCCCTCTGTCTGGTTTTCTTCGGTACGGTGTCTTCTGCTCTACCCTCCGCCGTTCAGGACCCTCAGGCCGAAGAAAGGGTGGACCCCTTCGCCAAGTGGCTGAATCAGGACGTGATCTACATCATCACGCCGGAAGAGAAGTCCGTTTTTTCCAAATTGACCAGTACCGAGGAGAAGGAGAGCTTCATCGAGCAGTTCTGGCGCCGCCGCGACCCCGATCCCGCCAGCGCATTCAACGAGTTCAAGACCGAGCATTACCGCCGCATCGCCTACTCCAACGAACGGTTTCACAGCGGGGGGATTCCGGGATGGAAGTCGGACCGGGGACGGATCTACATCGCCTTGGGTCCGCCCACGTCGGTGGATCGCTACGGCGCCGGCCAGACCTACTACCGGGATATCGAGGAGGGAGGCGGGACCACTGCCGTCTATCCCATGGAAAAGTGGTACTACGGCCATGTGGAGCACATCGGGAGCGGAATCGAGATCGAGTTCGTCGACAAGACCATGACCGGGGAGTATCGGATGGCCCTCAGACCGGAGGAAAAGGATGCTCTCCTCTATATGGACGGGGCGGGCCTCACCCTGTTTGAACGGATGGGTCTCGACACCCGGGCCGGCCGGATCCGAGCCATGGACCCGATGCGCTCGGTCGGCGGCGAGTTCGATGCGGTTCACAAGCATTCGCAGAATCCGTTCCTCCGACTGGATCGGTTCTTCCGCCTGCAACAGGCGCCTCGGATCCAGTTCAAGGATCTCAAGGCCGCCGTCGCGACCAACGTCACTTACGACGAACTGCCGTTTAATGCCGTCAACTCCTACACCAGGCTGACGGGAAAATCGTTCCTGGTTCCCATCACCGTATTTCTGCCGCTCACGGAACTGACCTATGAGACTCCCTCGGCCGGGGCCGGGGCCGTGGCCGGAGCCGGGGCCGTGGCTCGGGCGACCGTGAATCTGTACGGCTCGGTGAAGAGCATGGGAGGACGGATCGTCAGTGAGTTCGAGGAGACGATCTACGACGACCGGCGGGGCGCCGCCACGGAGGAGACGGGACAGAAATCCTTCCAGAAGATCCTCCCCCTGCCGCCCGGAATCTACAAACTCGATCTGATCGCCAAGGACTTGGGGAGCCAGAAGATCGGACACTTGCAGCAGCGGCTGCAGCTGCCGGTAACGGTTCCCGACGGGCTCGCCCTTTCGTCCCTGGTGCTCTCGGACACGATCGTCAAAGCTGAAGGCGAAACCCTGCCCAGCCCCTTCGTGACGGCGCTGGGCTGGAAGGTGTATCCGGTCCAGGGGCGGCGGTTCAGTCCCGGCGACCGGCTCGGGGTCTACTTCGAGGTTTACAGCTTCGACGTCGACCAGAGCCGCGACCTGGTCGACCTGGACATTTCGGCGTCCATCGTGAATTCGGGAGGAGAGGAACTCATCGACGGTCCCGCCACGCATCTCTTCTCCCGCTTCAGCGACCGGGTGGCGGCAGCGTTGGTTTTCAAGTTGGACGGCATGGAAGCCGGGGATTACAGCCTTGTCCTCAGAGTCGAGGACAAGATCCAGCAGCGGGACGTCGGAGGGAGGGTCAGGTTCAGGATCGTTCCCGCCGATTCCTGACTCTTCGTTTGGCAGGCCAGGCAGCCCATGGCAAAAGTCGTCACGGCATTCGACCGTCCCTGCATCCCGGAGGACTGCGTTGTGGGAGACAGACATATCGTCCAGATATGTCCAGTAATATACTTAAGTATCTCATTTTAATTGAGTTACCTGGAGATCTGATGTCCTCCGTTGTCCCATACCGTTCCGCTTCATCCCCTTGCATCCCGCATTTTATAGGGGGTGTAGTGGTAGGTATGATACTCTCGAAACGACCTCCACAACGAAAACCGCGTGGCCGACATCCTCACAACGCCCTGACCCCTCCACGAGGGGTCAGGACACCAATAAGTTGATCTTTCTGGAACTTGGCCCTGATACCCGGCTTTCTGCGGCCGACTCGGCCTTGGCCGAGTCAGTGGAGCAACCCTGGCGACGTACGGTGTCATGCTCTGAGTCGTGCCCCTGACGGCCTGATTTTCGCTCCGTCCGACAGCCAGCGACATCCCCTCTCAACTCGCCTCGGTGAGCCACTTCCGACGAAGAAATCACATTTTCTGATGAGGAGTCGCTAACAAGAAGCGACGTTACTCCAAAGTAGAAGGAGGTGCCATGAATAGAACCCAAACGATGAAGACATGCCGGATTCGCTTACTTGCCTTGATTCTTGCCGGATTGATCTCCATGCCAGCACGGGCGGAGGTGACCCCCGGACGTTGGGAGAAGGTTGCGGCCTTGCAAGTGACGTTCCCCATCACGGTGGAAACAAAGGACGGAGATCGAATCAAGGGTCAATTCGAGGATCTTTCCGATACCGACCTTATGCTCGTGACCAACTTCTCCCGGGCGGTGATTCCCAAAGAAGACATCGAGACGATCACAACTCAACCGGAGGACGGTATTGCCGACGGAACGCTGATCGGTGGCGGGATCGGAGTTGGCGTTATGATGAGTGCGCTTGCCGTCAAGTCGGATCACGATTTCGATGCGCTAGGTATGCTGATGATGGCTGGCATTGGCTTCGGAATCGGGGCTGGGCTGGGTGCGGCGACCGATGCCGCCACGAAGGGCGAGGCCATCGTGGTCTACAAAGCTCCCGGAACTCCATAGAGTCCCAAGTGCCGAGATTCGGAAGGGAAGCGGCAATAGGGTCCGTTAACTGGAAATTAATGGACATCCTGAGGGAAAGAAGCGGGTTTCTCCGGTACTCTCGGGGGGCGGGGATCCGCCGTGAGCCACCCGGTAACACGGTCCGAGAGAAGCTGCCCAAGCGTCTCTCGGAGGGCACAGGGTCCAATAGGATCAACTTATCGTGCCTTAGAGCCGGCCGCCGTATCCGGTCCTCACTCTCCAGCTCCGGTCCTGAATCGACCCGTCGACCCACCGCCAAGCGACGACCTGGAGGCTCGCGCCCCAATGCTCGAACACGGAGGATCGGCCGGAACGCTCCAAGGTCAATGTTCCGGTCCGCCGGTCCCAGTTCACCGACTCCGCCCGGTAGATCGCAAACTCTCCCCCGGAGCAGACCACTTGCACCCCTCCCTTCGGTCCCCTCACGGTCGCGCTCCTCCTTCTTCAATGCAGCCTTGGCCGAGTCAGTGGAGCAGCCCTGGTAACGGACTTTACCGACAAAAATTCGTCCCCCACCGAGCCGGCTCGCAGGATGGACACATGGAGGCCGAGACTATCAGGTCGGACCAGGTGAGCAGTATTGCGAACGTTGCAGACGGCCGCCGAGACAGTTCCGCACTTGGCAGTCGCAAAGGTTTACGGCGACTCGTTTCGGGTGGGCGCAAAGGGGATCTCGTGCCGATCCGGGAGTGTGAATGAGACAAGCCGGGTGGATTCACAAAAAGCGGTCCCAGTCGTTCACAAATACGCTTTCCCCGATCTTTTTTCCTTTCAGGCGGTTACGGCCCCATACCCCCGGGTCCGCGGTGCCGATCGGGGAGATCGGAGGTGGACGGGAGCGACCCCCCCTTTTTGCTGCCCGGTGCGGGCACGGTGGCGTTGCGCAATTCACATTTGCGCAACACCCCCTGGGGGGGGGCGCTCCCGTCTCAATGATCCCTGCGGGAAGACCACTGCGAAGATTCCTGAATACCTGTTGTGGCCATCCAAGAGGTCTATGCTCCCCACATGGGAAAACATGATCTATGTATGACCCAGGCTACAAATGCCACTATGGTACGCTTGATGAGGGTTTTCTGGGGCCGCTTGGACGACGACCTGGAAGGAGGCACCATCGAGATCAAGACGCGGGAAGGAGAAGCCTTGATCTGCACCGTGGGCCGAGGTCTTGGAATGGATCCCGGATTTCGTCTTCGTCGGCGACTTCGGCAAGGGCTAAACTGGACTGATTCGGAGGGAATTCCATGGGTGTCATGGTGAGCGAGGTCTACGACGCGCTGGTGGCTGCTGGAGCACCAGAGTCAAAGGCCCGTGCAGCTGCCGAGGCAATCCCGGCAACGGAGCAACTGGCAACCAAACAGGATATGGGTGATCTCAAGGGTGGGATTAGCGGGCTTCGGTCTCTGATCGAAGACTGGCGCTCCGTTGTGGTGACCCACGCGGAACTGCACCGGAGCCAGCGTGAACTCAAAGCTGACCTCAACGCCGAACGCTGGAAGTCCACCGTCGTTCAGATCGTCGCCACTGTTGTTCTGGTCGTAGTATTGCTCCGGCTTCTGTAGGTGTCGGTTTCCAGGTTCTGGAGTTGAACATATGCCCCGCAACGCGCTCCATCCGAGGCCCGTCAAAGCTGCGGCCAATGCCAAAAACCACGCCTGAATAGCGATGACGATCGCGTAAGCACAAAAGATCATACCTCCCAAGTGACGCACCCTGGAGAACAAACACAGGGCCACGGCGACCAAGAGAGCGACAATACAGGTGTACTCGCAAAAGATCTGGAACAACCCTGAGGTCACGAGTGCCCATTCAATAATCTGGGCCTTCATGGAGGGTTCCCTCAATTCTCCTTCCGGGTCAGTTTAGCATGGCAAGCGAGGCCTGTCCCAGCCGGGGCTACTTCTTGTAACTTACTACTTGCTCTTAACTACATGAAGAAAACTCTTGTTGGCGGCCATGTAAAAGTGCAGTAAAGTGGCCGTCGAAAATGTCAGGCTCCGGTGGCCCGGGCGGGTGGTGATCCGGTAGGGTCGCGGTCCGTTCGTAACCGTTCGGTCAAGCCGTGGGGATCGACTTCCTGAGCCGGGCCTGCGGCCTCGCGCTCAATGGGGGGTGAGCACCTGACGAAGTGCTCTTCCACCTCCAACGGGATGGTGGCACAGAGCGGCTAATGTGACCCATGGTGTCGGAACGATGCGGTCGGATCGCGTGCCGCGTAAGGACTTTGCGGCCGCCGATCACCTGCCGTTATCCATTCCCAGGGAGGTCTTACTGCCGCGAAAAGTGGTTCAAGCCCGACAGCAACCCAAAGGGAATTGATCACTGCGGCGAGGATGCCGACCGACCGCACTTCCACGGCTTGACCGAACGGTTACGTCCGTTCACGGCCACGAAGGGCCGAGGACATCCATTTCTTTCCGGTGGAAAGAATGGGGGACATAACGTCACATTAAAATTCGTAAGTCTTTTAAGATAAATGGTTTACAGAAATTGTGGAAACAGTCCGTCGACTGCGTTGCTATCGGCTCACATAATCCCGGTATGCTCCCGAATCGCGCCTTGTCCGGCGGGCGCAGGAACGGTCTCGGTGCTCGCGGGACTTTCACCACGGACTGCAAGGAAGCCTCGGCCGGTCGGCCACGGAGGTTCGAATGACGACGGAGGAGAGGATTCGCCGGTTGCAGGTGGACGGGTTCTGCGTCGTCGAAGGAATCATTCCCAGTGAGCAGGTCGACGAGGTCCGGAAGAGCGTCTTGGAGGCCCAGGCCCGGCGGCACCAGGAAGCCGAAGCCGAGCTGGCGGCGACCCGGGCCCGGGGACACCGGGTCGGGGTCATGGGCGTCGCCAACCTCCGGCAGGTGATCAACGAGACCCAGGCCTTCGCTCCCTACCTGGCCGACCGGCGGATCCTGGATCTGGCCGAAGCCTTCTTCGGCCCCTGGGTCCGGATCTCCTGCACCGACTGCGTGATCAACAATCCGGGAAACGGACGCGGCTACCTGCACGCGGACTGGCCCTACAATCGAACCAACGCCTCCCACGTCCGGGCGCCCTACCCCGACGTCATGATGCACATCTCGACCATCTGGATGTTGTCCCCATTCAGCGCCGAGACCGGCGGCACCCTGGTCGTTCCCGGAAGTCACCGGATGTCCAGCAACCCGGCCGGCGGCGGAAACTCGGTCCCGGAGGACGATCCCTACCCGACGGAAATGAACGTCTGCGGTCCCGCCGGGAGCGTGTTTGTGAGTGACAGCCGGCTCTGGCATGCCGTCGCCCCCAATCGGAGCCGGGAGCCCCGGGTCGCCATCCTGATTCGCTATGCTCCCTGGTGGCTCAACCTGAATCCCACCCTGATCGGCACTCCCGAGCACACCGCCATGGTGGTGGAGACGGGCGGAAAGAACTACGAGCTGCCGCCGGTGCGAAAGAGCGTCTACGAATCCCTCCCCGAGGACGTAAAGCCCCTGTATCGGTTCTGGGTGAAATAGGAGGTCAGCGCACTGCCTCCGACCCCTCCGGGTGCTGGGGCCAGCAGCCGGATACGATCCGGCGGTGTTTGATGTGTGGGGCTTCGAGGGTGTAGACCCAGGCGAGCTCGTGCCCATCGCCCACCGTCGCCGGCACCAGGACCCGCCGGTAGAGGCTGGGACCATCCGGACGGAAGCCCTCCAGTCGGTCAATGGCCGGCAACCGGGATTCCGGGTCGTCGAAGGTGAGGAGTTCCCCGTACACGGCCCCCCAGGCCCCCGTTCTGGTGCCTTCCGGAACCGGTCGCGGATACTTTCCGACCCGGCCGGAAAGGCGATCCTGCGTATCCACGTCGGCGAGGGGATCCGTGGTTCCGCAGGCCAGGACATCCTCGCCGCGCACCTCGAGAACCGGGAAGCTAGGTCCGTCGTAAAGGCGGCCGCGAACTTGCGCCTCCCGGATCTCCAACGCTCCCCGGCAGAAGCGATTGTGGTTCTCATAGCCCCGCTTGAGGGTGCCGTAGACGAAGAGTTTCAACATCTTGGATGGACTCGCCCCCTGGGATTTCTGGATTCTGTGGCTTCTTTCGAGAGTTGTCCATCGGTTACCGAATAACTCCATGAGTATGGACTCACGGACCTGTCCGGCAGCATGGACATAGCGTACCGGCAGCGGTTCCGAACGAAAATGTCCCGTTGTCTTGACAATGGTTCCTGGGCGCACCCAAAATGCCTTCAGTTCTTTTTTTTAGGTTTCCAGTTTTCTCTGATTTCCAGTTTTCTCTGGCTGCCTGAACTGCTCGGGGAAACGCCCTCCATGCGCCCCCAATATGACTCGTCTTGGTGGAGACACGGATCTATGACAAGGAAAACCTCGCAACTCGTTCTGGCGGCAACTTTGGTGTTGATGGCCTCCGCCGGTGTCCTGGGACAGCAGATTTCGGGCACCATCACCGGCAACGTGGCCGACACTTCAGGTGCCGTGCTTCCCGGAGCGGAGGTCACGGCCACGAATACGGCCACGGGCGTGGATTCGGTGGCGGTGGTCAATGACCAGGGACTCTATCGAATCCCCAACCTTCCCCCCGGCGTCTACGATCTCACGGCCGCCCTTCCCGGTTTCAAGACCACGGTGATCAGTGGAATCGAGGTCCGGGTGGACAGCGTGGTGAGACGCGACGTGGCCCTCGACGTGGGCGCCATCGCCGAGCAGGTGACGGTGGAGGCGTCCCGGAACGTCGTCGAGTCGGAGGAGCCTTCACTGGGTGAAGTGGTCAGTGAGACGGAGATTCTCGAGCTTCCTTCGGGCGAGAAGAATTTCATGACCCTGGCCAGCATTACCGCCGGAGTGACGCCCGAGCTTCCCACCGGAGAATTCGGTTCTTCCTACGCCAACCGGAGCAACCTGCAGGTGGCCATCTCGGGCCAGAGGCACGTGTCGACCAACGTCCTCTTCGATGGAATTCCCAGCAAGGAGTTCTATATCGGTCTGGTGGCCACGGTGCCGGCGGTGGAGACGCTTCGGGAGTTCAAGGTCCAGAAGGGTTACTTCGCCGGCAACTACGACAATGCCGCCGTCATCAACGTGGTGACCAAATCGGGCACCAACGAAATTCACGGCACGCTCTGGGAGGCGCACCAGAACGACAACACCAATGCCCGCAGCTTCTTCGACGTGGGCAGCCCGGAGACCCTGCGCAACCAATACGGTTTCGAGGTGGGTGGCCCGATTCTCTCCGACCGGTTGTTCTGGTATGGAAGTTATGAGGGGATCCGTGGCCGGGAGTCCGGGACCGGGAGAGGGAGCGTTCCCAATGCCGGATGGTTTAACGGAGACTTCTCCGACCTCCTCCCCGGCACCCAACTGGTCGACCCCATGACGGGAACCCCCTTCAACAACAACCAGATTCCGACTTCTCGATTCGACGGTTTCGCTCAGACCTGGATGGAAAGGGGATTCATTCCGGGTCCCACCCATCCGGGTGCAGCGCTGAACTACATCGGCCCCACGCTGACTGTAGTGGACGAAAACAAGATGCTGGTGCGCTTCGACTACGCGGCCTCCGAAAACGACAAGTTCTTTGGCCGCTACTCCTACAGCCGGTCGGACCGGTTGGAGGACCGAATCATCCGGGAGGACTCGACGCGCCCGTTGCACGCCGACAACATGGTGATCGATTGGGTCCACGTCTTCGGTCCGGCACTGACCCTCAACCTCAAGGGAGGCCTCAACCGGGTGGATTTCTCCGCTGCCGGCCGGTCCCAGGACACGGAGACCGATTGGGGTCAGGTCTTCGGCGTCAACAACATCAACGCGGTTCCCGTGTGCAACCGCGTCCTGTCCCTGGGCATCGGCGGAGTGGGTGGCTTCGGGACCTGGAGCAACAACTGCGAAGAGCCGGTGCAGAAGGATCAGCACTACCTGGTCAACGTGAACTGGATCGAAGGCAAGCATCAGGTCATGCTGGGCGCCGAGGTGCGAAGAAAGCGCCAGGATCTGGCCATCGTGAGCGGCCACGCCGGGAGATTCAACTTCAACAACAACTTCAGCGGAAACAATTTCGCCGACTTTCTGTTGGGGCATCCCAGCAGCATCGACGGGGTCAACTACCAGAGCCCGGTCAAGAAGCATGCCTTCTGGTACAACGGCTTCATTCAGGATGACATCAAGCTGGCGCAGAATTTCACTCTCTCCCTGGGCATGAGGTATCAGGTCTACCCCTGGGAGACCGACGAAGACCACCTCATCATGCTTTTCATTCAGGAGGGTGACGGACGCACGATCCAGGCCACGCCGGACAAGCCGAGACTGGTGGACATCGACGGCAATGACTTCGCGCCGCGGATCGGTTTTGCCTGGACTCCGGGCGGGCGCGACGATCTCGCCATCCGCAGCAGCTTCGGCGTCTTCTACGATGACGTGCCGGGCAACGATCGAGGCTGGGACTCCATCGGACCCAGTGTCGGGGTCGGACAGAATTACCTCAGTGACCTCCTGTCGCCCACCCTGAGCACCACGGGGCAACTTCCGGACCCGCCGGCTATCGAGGCGACCTCCATCATGGGTCCCAACGTCTTCTTCATCATGAACAGCGAGACCCAGCGGCGGGATCCCTACCAGCAGGTCTGGACGCTGAGCATGCAGAAGACCTGGGGCTCCGACCTGTTCACCGAGATCGCCTACGTCGGCTCCCACGGCATTCACATGTCCAAGCGCCGCAACATCAACGTCCTTCGCAGTCCGCAGCAGCCGGAATGCGGGAGCGAATGCCGGATCGCCAAGCGGCCCTTCAAGAACTACGCCTGGATCCTGACCGACCAGGGCGAAGGCCAAGCCTACTATCACGGATTGGAGACCAGCCTGCGCAAGCGGATGAGTCGCGGCTTGAGCTTCACCGCCGCCTATACCTACTCCAAGTCGCTGGACTGGGACTCCTTCGACAACAAGGGGGCCCGGGCCTACGTGCCGGGCAAGCCGGACAAGGGCCGCAGCACCTTCGACGTGCGCCAGCGCTTCGTCACCAGTTTCATCTACGAGACGCCCAAAATGCAGAATCTGAGTGCTGTGCCTCGAACCCTCTTCGGGGGATGGCAGCTCTCGGGGATCGGCAGCCTGCAGAGCGGTTTCGGCTTCCATCCCACGACCTCGTTCGATCCTTCCAACACCGAGCAGATCGCCACCAACAAGCGGCCCGATCGCACCTGCGACGGAAACGGGGGAGGGGCCATCAACCAATGGTTCAGCACCAGGTGTTTTCAAATGCCGGCGCTGGGCACCTTCGGCAACAGCGGCGTCCATTTTCTGGATACCGACGGCTACATCAACTTCGATTTCTCCGTGGCCAAGAACTTCTACGTTCCTCAATTCAACGAGCAGGCCAAGTTCCAGCTTCGGTTCGACTCCTTCAATTTCTTCAACAACGTGAACTTCGGCAAACCGGGAAGTCGACTGGAGCGAGCCAGTTTCGGCGTGGTTTCGAGCGCCCTGCCCGGACGGATCTTCCAGTTTGGACTGAGATTTTCATTCTGAATGGTGCGGGTGAGGGGCCTCGGTCCCCTCACCCGCGTTTCCGATAGATCCGGATTCGACAAGACCGCCTGTGAAAAGGGATAGAGCCTTTTGAAAGACTTTATTCCTTCCCCGGACGTCTGTTTCCGAAACTCAGGCTTCAGGCCGATTCCGAATCCCGAGCCCCAGACGGATGACTCCCCTGCCGGCGTTACGGGCAGGTGTGGAAATGCCTCCACGTTGGTAGCGCTTCTCTTTCTCGTGCTCGGCGCCGGGTCCATCCTCCCGGGACAGGATCGGGATCAGGCGCAGGCGCTCTATCGGAGTGCCATCGCCTTGCTGGAGTCGGGGGACTATGCCGGAGCCGACGAGAAGATCCGGGCGCTACTCGCCGACTTCCCCGACATACCGCAGGCATTGAACGTGGCCGGGATCGTCGCCGACCTGCGAGGCCGGCCGGACCGGTCCATCGAATACTTCGAGCGGGCCGTGAGCCTCCGCGATGATTTCATCGATGCTCGAAGCAACTTGGCGCGCCTCTACGCCAAGACCGGTCGTCTCCAGGAGGCCCGCCGCCACTTTGAGCGGGTGCTCCATTGGAATCCGGCCCATCTCCCTTCGTTAAAGGGAGTGGCCAATGTGCTCTCTGACGCGGGTGACATTGAAGCCGCCCGGGAGACCACCGTCCGAGCCCTGCGTCAGGCGCCTGACGACCCGGAACTGCTCCTTCATCTGGCCAAGACGCAGTTCAAGTTGGGTAGGGAGCCGGAGGCTGCGGTAACGACCCGCCGGCTGCGCCGGCTCGTCGCGCACGACGGGGAAGGACTCCATGCCCTGGGGCTGATGCTGTTGGACAGCGGCCGCTATGCCGACGCCGTCACGGTTCTCAGGGAAGCGGCGGAGCGTGGGGGACGAGATCCCGAAGTCGTCAGTTCCATGGGGATCGGCTACGGTCTGGCGCGCAAGGTCAACCAGGCCATCAACTCGTTCCGGGAGTCCATTCGGTATCGTCCCCGGGATCCCCAGGGGTACCTTCACCTGGCACTCGCCTATGGAATGCAAGGGCGCTTCGACGAAGCCGCGGCCGAGCTTCGCAGAGTGCTTGGATTGGACCCGGATTCCACCGACGCGGCACATCACCTCGGTGTCAGTCTCTACAAGCAGGGACTCGAGGCGGAGGCCGAACCCTACTTCGAGCAGGTTCGCCGGCGGGAGCCGGACCGGGTGGAGACCCTCTACTACCAGGCCCTCATCCGCTTCCAGGAGGGTGACTACCCGGGTAGCCTGACTCTCCTGAATCGGGTGCTGACTTTGCAAGAAGATCACATTTCCGCACACTACAAGGCGGCGCAGGTCAACGCCAAGCTGGGCCGCAGGATGGAGACTCAACGGCTGCTCCGGGAATTCAAGCGGCTGGAGTTGCAGCAGGAGCGTTCGCGGAAGGAAAGATTCCACATCTATGCAGGGGTCGGCGACGACTTCTCCGTCTTTGGATCGAGGTAGGGCGATCCGGCTCTGGACTCGGATGGCCCTGCTGCTGCCCCTGGCACTTTGGACGTGGCTGCCGGCGGCTCCGGTCCAATTCACGGATATCACGGCCGAGGCCGGCATTCGTTTCCGGCACTTCAACGGAGCCGCCGGGGATTTCTATTTTCCTGAGATCGCGGGACCGGGAGCCGCTTTCCTCGACTATGACCGGGATGGAGACCAGGACATCTTTCTGGTCAACGGATCGAGTTTGCCGGCGCCGAAACCGGCCACCGACCCCAACAGCCAGTTGTATCGAAACGACGGCGGTGGAACCTTCACCGAGGTCACGGCCCGGTCCGGGATCGATCTCAGGGGATTCTTCGGCATGGGGGTGGCGGCGGGAGACTATGACAATGACGGCGACCCGGACCTGTACGTCACCGGGTACCTGAGAAGTGTCCTGCTGGTGAACAACGGGGACGGTACCTTTGTGGACCGGACCGCTTCGGCAGGAGTCAGGAACCCGGGGCACTGGGCCACCAGCGCCGGATTTTTCGACTTCGACCGGGACGGTCTTCTCGATCTCTTCGTCTGCAACTACGTCCGTTTCGACACCGCCGTGAATCCCCCCTGCTCGGGCGGCGGATTCCGGTCCTATTGTCATCCCAGCGCCTTCGAGGGGGACCCCAACGTCCTCTACCGCAACAACGGCGACGGGACCTTCTCCGACGTGAGCGAAGTCAGCGGAATTGCAGGAGCGCGCGGCAAGTCTCTGGGGGTCGCTTTCGCCGACTATGATCAGGACGGCTGGATGGATGTGTTCGTGGCCAACGACACCGTGGCCGATTTCCTTTTTCACAACCAGGGGGACGGCACCTTCCAGGAGGTGGGTTTCCTGGCCGGCGTCGCCTACAACGAGGACGGTCATGCCCGAGCCGGAATGGGAGTGGACTTCGGCGACTACGACGGGGACGGACGCCTGGACCTGATCGTCACCAACTTCACCTCCGAGGGAAACGCGCTCTTCCGCAATGCGGGGGATGGATCGTTCGCGGAGGTCACGCGCCACACCGGCATCCGCAGGAACAGTTTCCTGAAGGTGGGGTTCGGGGTCCGCTTCTTCGACTATGACAACGACACCGACCTGGACGTGATGGCCGTGAACGGGCACGTGATCCCCCGCATCGCCGAGTACCGGGACGACACCAGCTTCCCCCAGGAGAAGCTCCTCTATGACAATCAGGAAGGCACGTTCCGGGAACGGTCGCGGGAGTCGGGGGCCTGCTTTTCGGTCCGGGACGTGGGGCGGGGCGCCGCCTTTGCCGACATCGACAACGACGGAGATGTCGACGCGCTGGTGACCAACAACGCCGCCGGCGTGCAGCTGCTCCGGAACGATGGAGGCAATCGAAACAATTGGCTGCTACTGGATCTTGTCGGCACCAGGAGCAACCGGGACGGCATCGGGGCTCGCCTCATCGCCCATATCGGCGATCGGGTCGTCGTGACTCAGGCCCAGCAGGCGGCCAGCTACCTGTCGAGCCAGGACCGGCGCGTGCACCTCGGGTTGGGTTCCTCCTCGACGGTAGATCTCCTGAGAATCGAATGGCCCAGCGGCCAGAAACAGGAATTGCGGTCCCTGCCTTCCAATCGGATCCTGACCATCGACGAGTCCAGAGCAGTGGCTTCCAACCGCCGGCTCTTCGACCAGCCGGTCAATCGGATCGGGACCCGCGAGGAGACGCTTGCGGACGAACCCTGATTGCCGGCGACGGAGGACTTCAATATGAACAACATCTGGCAACGCCGGGATTTTCTCAAGCTGGGGGTTGCGGCAACCGTGGGGATGCCTTTCTGCGCGCCGGCGCCGCCCTTGCGGACCCGTCCCTTTTTCCGGAGCGAGGACCTCTTCGTCGCCGGCGTGGACGGAATCCGGGAGTACCGGATTCCGGCACTGGTGACCACGACGAGGGGGACGCTGCTGGCTCTCTGCGATGCCCGGGTGGAGGAACCCGGAGATGCTCCCAACAACATCGATCTGGTCCTGAAGCGTAGCTTGGACCAAGGCGAAAACTGGTCGGAAATGACCGTCGTCGCGGACTTCCCCGGGCGTCGGGCAGCCTGCGACCCCTGCATGCTGGTCGATGGGCAGACGGGGAACGTCTGGGTGGTCTACGATCATGTCTGGCCCGACCTCAAGTCTCTGGAGCAGGCGAACGAGACCCTTCCCGCAGGCGTTAAACCGGACCGAACCGGCCGGATCATCACGCTGCACGCCATCGTCAGCGAAGACGATGGACGAACCTGGTCTGAACCCGCGGACATCACACACCAACTCACCCGGGAGGGCTGGCTGGCCGTCATGGCGGCGCCTGGAAAGGGGATCCGGACGAGAAGTGGCCGTCTCGTCCTACCCTGCTATTCTCGCCGTGCGGACGGAGCCGACCACCAGGGAGATTTCTCGTCGGTCGCCTACAGCGACGACCGGGGCCAGAGCTGGAAGCTGGGGTCAGGGGCCGGACCGGCCACCAATGAATGCCAGGTGGTGGAGTTGGCGAGCGGGGACCTGATGCTCAACATGCGGAGCTATCATGAAAAAGGGTGCCGTGCCGTGGCCACGTCCGGGGACGCAGGTGAGACCTGGTCGGAGCTGAGACACGATACGACGCTGATCGAACCCCGGTGTCAGGCCAGCTTGATCCGGTACGGCGCCGGAGCCGACGGCGGCGGCAAGGATCGGCTTCTGTTCTCGAACCCGGCTCACCGGAAGGCACGGGTCAACATGACGGTCCGGCTGAGTATCGATTCGGGGGAGACCTGGCCCGCCTCCCGAGTCATCCACCCCGGCCCGTCGGCCTATTCTTGTCTTACGGTGCTGGAAGACGGCAGAGTCGGCCTGCTGTACGAGAACGGCGCCGACAGTCCCTACGAGCGGATCAGCTTCGCCCGTTTCAATCTGGAGTGGCTTGCGGGCGGAAAGATGGGTTCGTAGTTGATCCGGGGGGCCTGCGATAATCGTAATTTGGCGCGGCCGGGTGCTCCCGGCCGGCGGGGTGGGAGGAATGAACCATGAGATTAGCGCTGATACAGATGGAGAGCGCCATCGGCGGACTCGACCAGAACATTGCCCGAGCGTCCCGCTTCATCGACGAAGCGGCGGGCGGGGGGGCCGAGCTCCTGGTCCTCCCCGAGTTCTGGAGCACCGGGTACTTCCCCCTGGCGGTGGACTACAGCTTCTATGACCTGGCGGACAGCGAGACCGGAAAGGCCACCACGGCGGTCCGGGAAAAGGCGCGGCAGCATGGAGTCCACATCGCTTCCACCATCTATGAGCGGCACGGTCCGGGCCTCTTCTACAACACCTCCATGATGCTGAATCCGAAGGGCGAGATCGTCAGCAAGTACCGGAAAGTCCACGTCCCCGCCCGGAGAGGCCTGGAAAAGCTCTTCTACCGGGGTGGTTCCAAGTTTCCTGTGGCGCCGGTGGGCGAATGGCGGGTCGGCACCATGCTCTGCTACGACACCCTGCTGCCGGAGCCGGCCCGCTGCCTGGCCCTGAACGGGGCGGAACTGATCCTGGCGCCCTTTGGGGCTTCGACCACCGAGGGGGGGATCTGGGAACACATGATCATCACCCGGGCGTTCGAAAACGGCGCCTATCTGGCGGCCTGCAATGCGGTCGGGGAACTGCACCTTTCCGACGGCGACACCTTCATTCTGGGCGGGAAGAGCATCATCGTGGATCCCGAAGGCGGAATCGTGGCCGAGGCCCCGGCGTCCGGGGAGACGGTCATCTACGGAGATATCGGGTTGGACCGGGTGAACGAGGTCCGCAACCGTTACTTCATGTTTCGGGATCGGCGTCCCGACGCGTATCAAGTCATCACGGCGGACACGGAAGACATCCTGTAGTAGAAGAAGTTCCCGCGGTTCAGCGAAACCACGGGACCCTTGTCGCCACGAATCCGGAGAAGATTCCCGGCACCGGCCGTCAGTCGCGCCGGTCGATTATGAACGGCTGGAGCTCCCCGCCTTCCCGAAGACGATAATGGCGGTCGGCGCCGACGTCCTGAAACCTCTGGACCTCTCCGCTGGGCCACCGGACCATCAGTAGCCGCACAGGGCCAGCCGAGGCCAGCCCGAAATGGACCCGCAGGTCGTTGCTGGCCTGGTAGCTGGAGCCCCCGGACACCTCCCGCATCTGTCTCCCGGTCCCGGTTTCCATAGTCACGCGGGCGCCGATGGCGCTCCGGTTCGAGCGCACGCCTTCCAAGGCCAGAATCAACCAGTGCCGGGCGCTCTGAGGCCCGTCGTTTCTCAACAGTGAAGGGGCACGGTCCAGGTTGTTGATCCCGATGTCCAGGTCGCCGTCGTTGTCATAGTCGGCGAAGGCCGAGCCCCGGCTGGAACGGGGTCGTTCTCCTCCTCCCCTGAAGGCGCCCTTGATCTCCTGGAACTTCCCGTTTCCGAGATTCAGGAAGAACTGGTTGCGCTCCAGGTAGGTCGAGCCGGTTTCGTAGTCATCGACTTGGGGATAGATGTGGCCGTTGGAGACGAACAGGTCTTCCCACTCGTCGTTGTCGAAGTCCGCAAAACCGGTTCCCCAGGCCAGGAACGGCCAGGTGGCCGTGCCCAGGTCCGCGGCGTAGGTGACGTCGCGAAAAAACCCGTTTCCCAGGTTGCGGTAGAGGGTGTTGTAGTCGTCGGAGAAGTTGGTCACGTAGAGGTCGAAGTGTCCGTCCCGATCGTAGTCTCCGGCGGCCACCCCCATTCCGGCCTGCTCCTTGCCGTCCTCGTCATACGCGACGGAGGAAAGAAGCCCGACCTCCTGGAAGGTCCCGTCCCCATGGTTCAGGAAGAGGAAGTTTCCCATGGAGTCGTTGGCGACGTAGAGGTCCGGGTCTCCGTCGTTGTCCGAGTCGAACCAGAGGACGCCCAGCCCGAAAGCGGGCCGGACCGCCACCCCCGCGCCTGAGGTCACGTCGGTGAAGGTTCCGTCGCCGTTGTTGCGGTAGAGGACGTCGCCGTCCGGAGTCAGTCCCTGGGGCCCGCAGGCCACCTGGATGCCGCGGTATCCGCAGCTGGGCGCCGGGGGCCGGAGATGGTCGAACTTGACGTAATTGGTGAGGTACAGGTCCAGCCGGCCGTCCCCGTCGTAGTCGGCGAAGGCGGCGCTGGAGCCCCAACGGGAATCGCCCGTGCCCGATTCCGAGGCCACGTCGGTGAAGGTCCCGTCGCCGTTGTTGCGAAAGAGCGCATTGGGGCCGTAGTTGCAGACGTAAAGGTCGGGCCACCCGTCGTTGTCATAGTCGGCGACGGCTGCGCCCATCCCCCAGTGATTGCCCCCGACCCGGGCGCGAGCCGTGACGTCGGAAAAAGTGCCGTCCCGGTTGTTGCGAAAGAGTGCATTGGAAACGGTCCGCTTCCCCGCCAGCAATTCCTGCCAGCGCCCGCCGTTGACCAGATAGAGATCCGGCCAGCCGTCCCGGTCGTAGTCGATCCAGGCGATCCCGCCGCCGTCGACTTCCAGCAGGTATTTCTTTTCGGGGTTGCCACTGAAATGGCGGAACTCCAATCCCGCCGTCTCCGCCACGTCGGTGAACCGGATCGTGGATAAGGAAAGGACCAGCCACAGGCTCAGCATCTTCGGTTTCGCACTCCGGACAGTGTCTCGGTTGACGGACCGAGCCGATTGAATCTGCTGCGATCTCTCATCGGTTCCGCCCCGGACAGTGTCCTTCCCGGAAGGCGAAGGGGTCGGCCGAGGACGAATCCTCCGACCTGAGCCGTTCGACCCGCTCCAAGGTCCGCCGCGCCAGCTCGAGACGTCCCGTCTCCCGGTAGAGTTGGGCCAGAAGATAGTTGGGAGCGATGAACGACGGGCACAGGTCGATGCTTCTGCGCACGGCCGTCAAGGCATCCTGGGCCTGACCGAGATTCCTGTGAGCCTTGGCCAGAAGAAAATAGACGCGGTGCTTCAGAAAAGGTTCGAGCCCGGGTTCCGCCCGCAACAGTTGGCGCTTCGCCGCTTCCGCCTTTCCCTGTTGCAGCAGGATCTCGGCCAGCTCGAGCCGGGCTCGGGCGTGGTCGGGATAGAGGTCGATTTCTCTTCTGAAGGCGGCTACCGCTTTCACCGGGTTGGACAGGTTGGAATGGAGCATGCCCATCTGGAAGTTCAGCCAGGGACGGTTCGGTTCCCCGGTGGCGACGGTGAAATACTCCTTGAGCGCCATCTCGCTGAAGTTCAGGTTGTTGTAGCTGCGCGCCAGGGACATCCTCGCTTCGAGGTTGTCCGGACTGATCTCCAGGACGCGCTTCAGCGCCTTGATGGCGTCCTCCATGAGCCGCCTGGCCCTGGGATCGAAGGGGTGCAGTCCCGAAGCCTTCTGGCGGCCGAGCAGGAATTGAGCCAAATTGTAGTGAAAATCGGCCTGCCGGGGCCGCAGCTCGACCGCCCTGCGAAGATGCTGCTCCGCCTCCTCGTTCTTGCCCAGGGCAGCCAGCACCATGCCGTAGAGTTCCTGGTAGACGGCATTCGAGCCGTCCCGCTCGACGGCCCGGCGGGCCAATACCGAGGCCTCCTGAAAGCGGCCTTGTTGGAACTTCTCCAGAATCCGGAGGTCGAGTCTGGGCTGGGAGAAAACGAGGCTGGCGGTGATGGAGACGGCCAGAATCGACCAGAGGCCGGCGAGCGGAGGGCAGCAACGATTTGCTCCGCCTCGAACGCTTCCGGAATCGGGATATCCGAGGCTGGAGACCAAGCCAGCCCCGGGTTTCAGATCAGAGGCCGACCTCATTCAGGAGTTCCCCATACTCCGCGACGAGGAGATCCACCGTTTCCGCCACGGGTGGCGCGGGAATGTCGTAGGTTCTGACGGCCGCCTCTACCGACATGCCTCCTTGAGCCACCGTCTCGGCCGTGGGCATGTAGGCCAGAACCCCGTTGCAGTACCCTCCGAACATGGTGTGCTTGGCCTTGGATCGTTTCTTGACCCCCAACCCGATCTCCACGAAGGGCTCTCCCGGCTGCGCCACCAGCACGAAATCATCCAGCCGGAAGGCCACGATATCGAACGACAAAGAGTCTTCCCGAACGCCGGCCCGGACCTTGTCCAGAACGCCCTTGGCCCAAACCTCCACCAACTGGGCGGGACAGACCTCGGTCGTATCGGCGCCTTTTTCCACCAATTCCCTCACCCTGGCGGCGGCTTCGGCGTACTGGGCCTCCGCCTTGTCCAGGGAGGGCAACGGCTGCAAGGGCAGGGAAATCTGGCGGTTGGCCGCGCTCAGGACCCTGTGGGTGGGGCCGTCCTTGAATTCCTTGTGGTAGAGGGCGATCCGGGAGAGCGAGAGGCCGCGTTCCCGGATTTCCTCGTGGGGGCGCGTCTCGATGCCGTAGAACGCTTGCAGCGCGGCGGCGCCCACGATTCCGCCGGTGCGCTCCTTTTCGCCCCAATCACTCTGCAGGAAGGAATAGCACGCCTGGTTCCCGGCGGCCCCGGTGAGGTAGAGGCAGGTGGCCCCGGTCGCCTGTTCCAGGACGCGGCGGACGACGCCGGGAAAGTCCTGGCTCAGGTGGTAGGTCTCGAAGCCCATGACCACTGGATGGGCCGCATAGCTGGCCACCACGGCGACGGGGTTGCCGTCGAGATCGTCCACCCGCAGCACGTCGACACTGTGGTCGGTGGTCCCGTCGGGATTCCTCCCGACCACGACGAGACCGTCCTCGGGCGCCCGTTCCTCCCGGTTCACGGCCACCGGGGCGTGCCCGCTTCCTGCCGCCGCACGCGCGGGGCGGCGGTCTCCGTCGGCAAGCACCGCCAATCCGGCGAGGCGGTTCACCAGGTCCTCGATATAGGCATCAAGGGCCTGGATCTCGGCCGGGTCGCCGGCGACGTGATGCACGCCACCCAGGATGCCGCGTGCGGTACAGGGGCCGTTGTGGGTGTGGGTACAGCCTGCCGCCACGCAAGCGGGAGATATCCCGACGCGGTCGGCAACGGCCTGGCGGATCTGCGCCGCCAACGGCATATCGAAACCGACCAGGTCGCAATCGAGGAGGACGATCTTGGTTCGCTCATCCGCCAGGACCAGCGCCGTGGCCAGAAGCGGTGACTCGACCCCCAAGGAAGGATCCACCCGGCGCATGGCTCCCTCCATCCGGAAGCCCACGGGCGGCGTGATGTCGATGCGCGCAACCCCCGCCGTCAGATGCAGGTCGCTCATGTTTTTTCCCTCCTCGTTTTTCGGACTTCAGTCTCCGATGCGACGGATCAATGCCGGACCGGAGCCCGCTCAGGTTCCCCGCACCGGTAGAATGCTCAACATCCCGCCGTCCACGTCCAGGACGACTCCGGTCAGAAAGGCCGACTCCTCGGCCAGAAAGAACAGGATCGCATTGACGATGTCCGCCGTGGTCGGGTTGCGCTGCAGCGGGACCTCCGCCGCGGTCGCAGCCACGATGTCTTCCGGAGTCTGCCCGCTGAGTTCAATCTTCCGCCGGAGAACGAATTGACCCATCCCGGTGGTGGAGACCCCGACCGGGCTCACACAGTTGACGGTCACGCCATCGGTGGCGAGCTCGGCCGCCAGGGATTTGGTCAATCCCACGACGCCGAATTTCGCTGCACAGTAGGGCACGATCTGTGGGCAACCGATTCTGGCGGCATCGGAACCGATGTTGATGATGCGGCCCCGCCCGCTCCGGCGCAACAGGGGCGCGGCTGCCTGGCTGCAGAGAAACGTGCCCTTCAGGTCCACGTCGATGACATGATCCCACTCTTCCTCCGTGATTTCCTCCAGAGCGGTCATGTGGATCACCCCTGCGGAGTTGATGAGCGTATCCAGACCTCCGAACCGTGTCCGGCAGGTCTCCACTGCGTCTCTCGCAGACGTTCTGGATGTGACGTCGAGTTCGATCGGCAGCAGATCAGGATGTTTCAGGGTCTGGAATGCGCACTTCAACTGTCGAGAGTCGACGTCGCCGATGGCCACCTGGTGGCCGCGGTCCAGCAGTGCCTGAGCGGTCGCGAGGCCGAAGCCGCTGGCGCCCCCGGTGACCAGGGCGCGGCGCGGGTTCGACCGGTTGTCCAACATGTCATCGACTCCGGAGTCAGCCGGCGGGCCAAGGCATGATAGGTTGGACCGAAGCCTGGAGTAAAGGCTGATGCGCGGGTCTGTCTGTGGCCTGCTCCGGCGATTGACAGAGATGAAGAGGATGTCGTAGTCTACGAGCCATACGTCCAAACCAAATGGTCGGGTGTCCGGGTGTCAAAATATCGTGAACCGTGCTCGGGTAATTCTTCGGCGTCTCTCCGACAGTTGGACTAGCCTCACCTCCGTACAGACCAGTCGTTCAAGGATGTCGAGGTCGAGTCCCAGTTCCGGCAATGGATTGCTGCCGCCGGTCCTGGCAGGAATTCTCTGCTGCAGCTTCGGTCTGGTTCAGGGTGCAGCGGCAGGAAAGGTCGACATCTCTCCCGAAGCCCGGGAATTCTTCGAACGAAACATCCGTCCGGCATTGGCCGAAAACTGTTTCGTCTGCCACAGTGCCGATCTTGCGCAGGGAGAATTGCGGCTCGACTCTGCGGACGGCTGGGAGAAGGGCGGCAAGTCGGGGCCGGCCGTCATCCCGGGTGATCCCGACGCGAGCCTTCTGATTCGAGCCATCCGTCACCAGGGGCCCGGATTGCCCATGCCCATGGGCGGCGAACAACTGTCCGCTGAACTGATCGACGTCTTCGAACGATGGGTGCGTTTGGGAGCGGCCGCTCCCAAAGACGCGACCGGGCCGGAAGCCGCCGCGGCGGATCAGGCTCATTCCGATTGGGAGCAGGTCTATCAGGACCGGAGCCGCTGGTGGTCGCTGCAGCCGGTCTCGAAACCGGCGGTGCCGGAAGTCCAACGGGAGGAGTGGTCGGATCAGCCGGTCGATCGCTTTCTCCTGGCCAAGCTGGAGGCGAATGGCCTGACTCCGGCTCAGCGCGCAGATCGCCGAACCTTGTTGAGGAGGGTGAGCTATCTGCTGACCGGACTTCCCCCGAAGCCCGAAGAATTCGCGGGCTTCCTCCGGAATCCCGACCCTGAAGCCGCTTACGCCCAGGCAGTGGACCGCCTGTTGGCATCGTCCCACTTCGGGGAAGAATGGGCACGGCACTGGATGGACGTGGTCCGTTACAGTGATACCTACGGTTATGAAACGGATGCCCAGATCAAGGGTTCGTGGCTTTATCGAAACTATCTGATCCGCGCCTTCAACGAGGATATCCCCTTCGACCAGCTGGTGCGGGAGCACATCGCGGGTGATCTCCTGTCACAACCGCGAATCGACGCCGCCAAGCAGATCAACGAGTCCATGATCGGTCCCACCTGGTTCCAGATGGGTGAGAACCGTCACGGGGACAGCCTGATGTTCAACGGCATCCACCAGGAGATGCTCGACAACAAGGTCGACACCTTCTCCAAGGCGTTCCAGGCGACGACGGTCGCCTGCGCCCGCTGCCACGATCACAAATATGACGCCATCGCCCAGCAGGACTACTACGCTCTGGGCGGCGTCTTCATGAGTTCACGCTGGGTGACCCATACGCTGGACCTCCCGGAACGCAACCGGAAGGTTCTGGAAGAGCTGGCGGCTTTGAAGAAGAAACTCCGCAAGCCGCTGGCGGACTGGTGGTTGGAGGAGGCGCGGCAGATCCCCCGCTACCTGCTGGCGGCGCAGGCCGTCGTCGAGGGCCGGATGGATGCGGTAGAGGCGGCGCAGGACCTGGACCGGGCTCGTCTCGCCGTCTGGGAGCAGGCGATCAGTCCCCGGCCCTTCGAGGGGCAGACCACGAACGAGGACGAGGAGGAAGCGGCCGAATCGGCTGCACGGGACACCATGTCCAGTCCTCTCTTTCCCTGGTTGGAAATACAGGAATCCCGGATCGAGGGCGAGCAAATGGAAATGGCATGGCGGAAGCTCGCCGGGGAGTATTCGCAGGCTCGCCGGGAACGAATCGAGAGCAACGCCAGGGACTTTTCCCTTGCCGCCGACTTCAGCCGCAGAGACCTTCCCGAAGGTTGGTCGGTGGATGGTGTCGGCGTACGCCACGGCTGGGTCGAAAACGGCGATTTCACGGTGGCGCTCAAGGGTTCCGGGGCCGTGGAAATGCTCCTGCCCGCCGGACTGTTCACCCACGCGCTCTCGCCCCGGCTCAACGGAGCGGTCCGGACCCCGTTTCTGAATCATGCCGGCCGTGCCTTCGTCAGCATGGGGGTGATCGGCGGCGACTACAGTGCTCACCGGCTGATCGTGGACAATTCGTTCCGGACGGAGCGGCAGACCTATCTGAAGGACCATCGTCCCTACTGGATCCGCCATTCGACCACGGCAGATGCCAAAACCAATCGTTCGCCGAGTCAAGACGAGTCTGCAGAGACTCAAATCTACATCGAGTTGTCGACCAAGGCCTCGAACCCCAACTTTCCCCCGAGAGTGGGACTCGGGCCCGACGTCTCGGCGGCCGAGGCCCGGGACGCCCGGAGTTGGTTCGGCGTGACCCGGGTGTTCCTACACGACAAGAAGGAATCGCCCGCCGACGAGTTGGGCCGGTTCACTTCTTTGTTCGCTGCCGCTGCGCCGGTCGATCTTCCACAGCTCGCCGCCCGCTATGGAGAGTGGATTGCGGCGTCGGTGGAAGACTGGGCCGAGGGTCGAGCGGACGAAGCGGACGTGCTCTTGATCAACGGGTTGCTGGACAGCGGCATGTTGCCGAACCAGCTGCTGCCCGGCAACATGCTTGCCCCGCAAAGAGATCTGGGAGTTGGTCGCCTCCTACCGCGAGGCCGAGGAGAAGCTGGTCGACCCGGAAACCGTCCTGAGCATGGCCGATCTGGATCCGGGCCGCGACTACCGTCTCAACGTCCGGGGCGTGTACACGGACTACGGTGTGCGGGTGCCTCGCGGGCATATCCGGGTGCTTTCGGGCCAGTCCAACGGTTCAGACCCCAAGGGCAGCGGGCGCCTGGAACTGGCCCAGTTGATCGCCAGTTCCGAGAACCCCCTCACGGCTCGTGTCTTCGTGAATCGGGTCTGGCACTGGGTCTTCGGATCCGGAATCGTCCGAACCCCCGATGACTTCGGTCATCTCGGCGACCGGCCCTCTCACCCCGTACTGCTGGACTATCTCGCCGGCCGCTTCGTCCAAGAGGGCTGGTCGGTGAAGAAGCTGGTCAGGATGCTGTTGATGACGGAGACGTTTCAGCAATCGAATCAGGCCCGCGGCCGGGCCCATGAGGTGGACCCGTCCAATCGGATGCTGCACCATTATCCGCTCCGCCGCTTGGACGCCGAGTCCATCCGGGACGCCATGCTCGCCGTCTCCGGACGTCTCGATCCTCAGCTCCTGGGCGGTTTCGTGGATCCCTACCGGCCCAAGAGCAAGGTGGTCAAGGCGGATCAGACCTATTTCTCGGGGCCCTTGGACGGGGCCGGCCGGCGTTCCATCTACCTCCGAAACACGATCATGGAACCGTACAAGTTCCTGGAGACGTTCAACAAGCCCATTCCGAAGATGCCCACCGGCCGGCGTGACGTCACCAATGTGCCCAATCAGGCCCTGACCATGCTCAACGATCCCTTCGTTGCGGGGCAGGCCGAATTCTGGGCCCGCCAGTTGATCTCCAAATCGCACGATTCGCCCGAGCAGCGGCTGACCGTCATGTTCCGGTATGCCCTGGGGCGGGAGCCGGAGTCGGCCGAACTGACCCGGTGGACCCAAGCGGTTCGTGATTTCAATTCTCTTCACCAGAACGGCTCTGACGGCAGCCGGTCCTCCGAGGATCTCCTGCAGTCCGTAGCCGTTTGGAAGGACACGGCCCACGCCCTCTTCAATACTACGGAGTTCATCTATGTACGCTAAAGGATCGATCGAATACCCGCCCATCAGCCGCCGCGAATTGTTGCGCAAGACCTCCACCGGTTTCGGGGCCCTGGCCCTGTCGGCGCTGCTGGCTGAAGAGTATGGCTTGGGAGCCTCGTTGATCGACGGCAAGACCCATTTTCCCGCGAAAGCGAAGAACGTCATCTTCTGCTTCATGGACGGGGGGCCGAGCCATGTCGACCTGTTCGACTACAAGCCCAGGTTGAAGAAACACGAGGGGGAAGCGATCGGCAAATCGGCGGTTTCGGAAAAGTCGCAATCGACGGCCGACCGGGTCTGGTTGGGGACCCCCTGGGAGTTCAAGCGGCACGGCAAGAGCGGAATCTGGGTCAGCGAACTGTTCCCCCACATCACCAAGGTGGTGGACGACATCTGCCTGGTCCGCTCCATGGTGGGTCAGGTTCCGCTGCACGGCCAGCAGAACCTGCTGATGCACACCGGGCGCCTCACGGGCCGGTCACCCAGCTTCGGATCGTGGGTCTCCTACGGCCTCGGCAGCGAGCGGGACAACCTGCCGAACTACGTCCTGCTGGACAATGGATTGAGGGTGCCCAACGGCGGTTGGGAGAACTTCAGCAATTCCTTCCTGCCCGCTTCGCATGCGCCCAACGTGCTGCGCGCGCGGAATCCCGTGATGGAAAACATCATGCCGGCGGATCATCCGGCGGTGCAGCGGCGCAAACTCGACCTGCTCCGGGAGCAGAGCATGAGGTTCGCCGCCACCACCGGGGACAACGCCATCGAGGCGGTCATCAAGAACTATGAGACGGCGTTCCATCTACAGACGGCGATGCCCGAACTGGCCGACGTGAGCGGCGAGTCCGAGACCATTCGCAAGCTGTATGGGCTCGAGAGCTCAAACGAATACAAGAAATTCTATGGGCTGCAGTGTCTCCGTGCCCGGCGCCTGGTGGAACGGGGCGTGCGCTTCGTGGAGGTCGCCTGTCCCCTGACCCATGCCAACAACTCTCCTTGGGACCAGCACAGTAATCTGAAGAAGTACCACGAAGAAAACTCCATGATCACCGATCAGGGCGTCGGAGCGCTGATCCAGGACTTGAAGCAGCGGGGGCTGCTCGATTCCACCATCGTGCTCTGGGGCGGCGAGATGGGCCGGACCCCGCATACTCCCAAGCTCAAGGAGGGTGTGGGCCGCGACCATCACGTCAACGGTTACTCCATCTTCCTGGCCGGAGGGGGATTCAAACCAGGCTTCACCTACGGGACGACGGATGAATTTGGAAATTCAGTGGTCGAAAAGCCCACTTCGATCCACTCCGTCCACGCCACGATTCTCCATCAGCTCGGACTGGATCACGACAAGCTGACCTTCCGGTTCGGCGGGCGGGACATGAGTCTCACCGACGTGCACGGCGAGATCCTCAATGAGCTCTTGGTTTAGCGGGGCAGGTCTCGAACGCGCGTCGTTCACCGGCAGTCAGGCGAGGGACCGCAATAGATTTCGCATCTTCACAGTTTCGGTGAAGACGTCTGCCTGGTCCAGGTCCATCCACCCCTCCATGTGTTCGTACTCGAGCGACAGGAATCCAGTGTAATTCGCCGAGACGAGCTTGCGGACGATTCCGGCGAAGTCCAACGTCCCCTCATCCCATCGGGCCTGCAGCTTCTTCGGGGCGGCCTGCCTGAGATGGAAGTGAGCCGTATAGGGGACGAGTGGGTCGACCTGCTCCTGTGCATAGCCCAGACAGATGAAGTGTCCGTAGTCCAGGGTCAGTTTCAATTCGGGATTGGCTTGCATGAAGGACAGAGTGTCCAAGGGTGACTCCAGAATCGACCCGACATGGGCTTCGAAAGTGGTTGTGACTCCTTCTTTCCGGGACTTGGCGGACATGTGGTTCAGTTCTTCCGCCGCGGCGGCCAGGGCCTTTTCGCGCGTCCATCCGTCCTGCACGATTCCCGGAAGCACCGTCACGGAGGGAATCCGGCAGGCTCTGCAAAACTCGATCACGGACCCGTAATCTTCCCGATTCCTTCTCCTGACGCGCGCCTCTTTGTGGTTGATGGCCCGTTCCTGGAAATTGGCGGCGAAGTTGTAGTTGAGATTGGAGACCGGAACGCTCAGGTCCAGGATCTGACGCGCCAGTTCTCGCGGCCGGCGGAGGATCTGCTCGCTAACCAGTTGCGGCGACTCGGGATGGCCGGGCACCGCGAGGAGATCCACCGTCCCGATCCCCAGTGCCCCGTAGATCTGAACCGCCTCAGGCAGGGTGGCGCCGACGAAGGACCAGGTGGACCCGCTCACCGGCATGGTCCCCGCGACCGTCAGGCCTCCTGTCCGGGTCCGAGATCGAGTCGATTCCCAACGAAACACCTCCGGCAAACCCGACGGCCATGCCTGGTCCGGGTCGTAGGGCTCGCCGGCGCCTTGCTCCAGAATCGGCGCCATGTATTCCTCCCAACGCCGTGACGCGGGAGCGCGGGAAAGGAATTCGGCGCAACGTCGATAGTCTTCGGTCTCCATGTAGACGAAAGCCGTCGTGGCCTCCCGGTAAATGCAGGTCCGGTGGATGCCACTACCGTCCATCTCCTCCATCAGCTCGGGCCAGACGGCAAGGTGTCTCCGGTCGTATTCTTCCTCGTATCCCTTCTTGATCTGCAGAGTGAACGCGACCCGCTCCATGTCGACTCCTGTACGGTTCGGACCTCAAGTCAGGGCAGGGACGCGCGCACCAAGGCGACCCCGGCCACCAGCGCCTGCAGCTTGGCGTAGGCCACGTCCCGCGGCAGGAACCACATTCCGCAGTCCGGCGCTGCCCGCAGCCGTTCCGCCGGGACGACTTCCAGCGCATCCCGGAGGCGCCGGGCGATGTGGTCCGGTGTTTCCACTTCCTGCGAACCCAGATTGAGCAGTCCCAGGATGACCTCCTTGTCTCCGCAGTGACGCAAGACGTCCGGTTCGTGACCGGGCTGTTCATACTCCAGGCTGATCTGTTGAGCGCGGGAAGCTGCAATCGCCTCCAGTGCCTGCGCATAGCGGGGGTTGACCTGCTTCTCCCCGATCAGTGCGTAGCCGTAGCAGATGTGGACCGCGCTGGTACATTGGATTCCCTCCAAGGCCACATCCAGGGCCCGGGTTCCCCAGCGGCAGGCCTGGTCGGCCCGGAAGTGGAAATCGGGTTCATCCAGCTGAATGACGTCGAGCCCCTCATCATCCAAGGCACGCAACTCCTGGTTGATGACGGCAGCGAGGTCCATGCCCAGCGCCTCCTCATCGGGGTAGGCCTCGTTGACCAGACGGGCGGCCGCCGTCAGGGGTCCGATGACCGTCATCTTCACGGGACGTGAGGTATGGCGTTTCAGAAAACGTAGATCTTCGAGGGCGGTCGGCCCCGGCCAGCCCAGCTTGTCCACGACCCGGGGGGCGTAGGCCTGGCCCAGGCGCCCCTTCAGCAGCGGATCGAGCCGGATGAAGCTCAGGTCCCGATCCGCCATCGACCACTGCCCCAGCCGAGTCGTATCGAGACCGTGGAAACGAAGGAAATAGGAATCGAAACGATGCCGCCTCTCCTCACCGTCCGTGATCACGTCCAGTCCCGCGCGCTCCTGATCGGCGATGGCGAGCCGGGTCGCGTCATCCTGTGCGTCTTGGAGCACTTCCGGCTCCGGTCTCCAGAAGGTGTCGTCGCCGTACGGGGTGGTGACCCGGTGGTGACGAATGAGCCAACTGGGCTTGCTGTAGCTCCCCACCAGTTGCGTCAGCAGAGATCCGTTCATCCGATAGTGACTCCTTGGAGACAACGCCCATCGGGCGCTCCCGGCCTGACGAGGCCGGGAATTTCGTTCACTGGCCAGATCCTGGATTCGATTTGCTTTGTGGGAGACGCCAGCGGACCGACTCCACGTATGTTCTGCCGTCCCGGCCGCGGTAGCTGTAGACCGAGACCAAAGTGCCGTCCGAGAGCTGGACCGTGTTGCCGAAGCCGCCCCCGCTGGCGCCGTGGTTCTCGTCGCTGATCACCATCCGGTCGCGGCGGAAGTCCCAGCTCCGCCCCTGGTCTTGGCTGAGGATGGCCCGCAGGCCGAGCCGGTGCCCATCGGTCGAGTTGCTGCGGACGGTGAAGGTCAGCAGCAGGCGATCGTCCTCCAGCGCCAGGAAACGAGGATACATCTCGCCGTAGGTTCCGAACCGGCCGTCGGTTCCGTGCCGGGTCCAGGTTCGGCCGTCGTCGTCCGACTCCCACAACATCATACGGTCGCCCTGATCGCCGCTCTCGTCAGAAACACGATCCGGATCGGATTGGCCTTGAGGGAGCCGATCAGTTCGGTGGAAGTTGCTGCTAAAGCGAGCAGGAATGGAAGGAGCTTCATCACCAATTTCCGATGCTCCGGAAACTCTTCATGGTCTCGGAACGGGGTCCCAAAGACGGACTGGAATGGTCTCCTCATTCTCGGCCTCCGTCCGCCTGAAGACAAGGTGGAGCGCAGCCGGGAGGAAAGAGAGTAGAGGAAAGTGGGAACGTGGACCAGTCTGTCCGGGCCTGGTTCTTTTGACACGGATGGAAAGAAGGACTATACTGCCGCCGTCTTGTTCAATAGAGGGCTCCAGAGGTAACGTCGCAAACAGGTGCTGAGAGCCCGAGTTAGTGTCATCCCTGCGAAAGACTCCCTAAGGAATCACCGATCGGATCGTGGAACCACACAGAATCGGGCCCGGCTCTGCTCCTTTTGCAGTTGGCGTCTCAGGGTGGATGGCTCCATTTCTTGCAATTAGGAGGAGAAAATGAGGAAGAACATTTATGTAGGGGGACTGCCCTACGCAGTCAACGATGATCAGTTGGAGGAGGTCTTCGCCGAATTCGGTCCCGTGCAATCCGCCCGGGTGATCACCGACAGAATGACCGGCCAGTCTCGTGGGTTCGGTTTCGTCGAAATGGACGAGGCGGACGCCGCAAAGGCCATCAGTGCCTTGAACGGCAGTCAGTTGGGTGGCAGGACCTTGACGGTGAACGAGGCGCGTCCTCGTGAGAGACGGTCCGGCGGCGGCGGATATGGCGGCGGCGGCGGCGGCGGCGGCGGTTACGGGAGCCGCGGGCGAGGCCGCTGGTAGTTTTTCGATTTCGGGGCGCGATCCGTTTTGTCCCCGCGTCACCGGTCAATGATCGGTGACCGGGGCCGCCGGAATGGCGCCCCCCCCCGCAAACATTTCCTTCAGTAGATCGGGTCAGCTCAGAATTTCCCCGATCACCCCGCCTCCCACATCGGTCAGGCGGAAGTCCCGCCCTCCGTACCGATAGGTCAACTTGGTGTGGTCCAGTCCCAGCAGGTGCAGGACGGTGGCGTGCAGGTCGTGGGGGTGGACGCGATTTTCCACCGCCTTGAAGCCGAAGTCGTCGGTGGAGCCGTACGTCATACCTCCCCGGACGCCTGCCCCGGCCAGGAGCGTGGTGTAGCCGTGGACGTTGTGGTCCCGGCCATACCCGTACTTCACTAGTCCGCTGTTCTGAATCATAGGGGTTCGGCCGAACTCGCTCCCTACGATGAGGAGGGTCTCTTCGAACAGGCCCCGGGCCTTCAGGTCCTGAATCAAGGCGGCGATGGCCCGGTCCGCGTCCGCCGCCAGGATCCGATGGTCCAGGATGTCGTCATGGCTGTCCCAGGGTTGGGACTTGCCGTAGAAGACCTGAACCATGCGCACGCCGTGTTCGACGAGGCGGAGCGCCATCAGGCAGCCGCGGGCGAAGTCGGTGTCGCCATACCTGGAGCGAGTCGAGCCCCCCTCCCGAGTGACGTCCAGCGCCAACGGCGCCTCCATCTGCATCCGGAAGGCCACCTCCATGGCCTGGATTCCCGATTCCAGTTGCGGCTGGTGCCCGACCCGGTCCAGGTAGCGCCGATTGAGCCGGTCCAGGAGTTCCAGCTGGCGCCGCTGTTGGTGCGGGCTGAAGGAGGAGTTGCGGACGTTGCGGACCAGCTTCTCCGGGTCGGTCTCGTTATTGGGGATGTAGGTCCCCTGGTACGAGTTGGGCAGGAAAGCCGAGGACCAGAGCTGGGGACCGCCCACCGGATACCCGGGGCAGAGGACCACGAAAGCGGGCAGATTCTCATTCTCCGAGCCCAGTCCGTAGGTGATCCACGAGCCCATTGACGGGTGGCCGGCCAACTGGTGACCGCAGTTCATGAGGTAGAGGGAGGGGACGTGATTGCCGTTGTCCGAGTACATGGACCGGATCACGCAGAAGTCGTCGATGAGACCTCCGATCCGGGGGAAGATCTCAGACACCAGGATGCCGCTCTCACCCCGTGGCCGGAATCGGAACGGGGACTTCATCAGGTTTCCGGTGGCGCTGTCGGTCCGGATCTTGGGACCGGGCATGGGTTTCCCGTGGTGCCGGTCCAGCTCCGGTTTAGGGTCGAAGCTGTCCACCTGGGAGAGGCCGCCGTTGAGGAAGAGGAAGATCACGTGTTTGGCACGGGCGGGGAAATGCGGAACTCCCGCTGACGTGGAGCCACCTCGGGAAGCCGCGCCCAGGGACCCGGACAATCCCACCGCGCCGAAGCCGGCGCCCATCAGCGACAACAGCTCACGGCGGTTCATGGAACCAGTATAGGCAGCTCCGGCGACTTCCGCCACGGGTGCCGTCGTCCCGCCCGCGGACATGGGACTTTGGATTCGAGAGCCAGTCTAACCCGCATTTCTCAGAAGGGGGCGTGACGATCGCGCAGTCTGTCCCGGAGAAACCTTGGCAAAATCCGCGTAAATGTTCAAAATCAGATTATTTTTCATCATACGCGTAGCGACCTGGTGAGAAATGCGGGTTAACAGTCCGTGGTGAAAGTCCCGCGAGCACCGAGACCGTTCCTGCGCCCGCCGGACAAGGCGCGATTCGGGTGCATACCGGGAGTATGTGCCCGAATCGCAACGCCGTCCGCCGGGATGCAGGGACGGTCGAATGCCGTGATGACTTTTGCCACGGGCTGTTAAGGTTCGGCGCCCTTTCCGCGATCAATCCCCACAACCGCCATGGCGGGCTGAGTCCGCAGGTAGACGCACACCGGGTGAGAACCGCCGGCCTCCTGGTTTTCGACGGGTCGGATGCGCACCTTCAAAAATTGCGGTCTGGCCCGGGGAAGGGGGATGGAGAGGCTGGCCGAAGAAGCTGCAGGACCCAAGGATTCACTTTGCTGGCTTCCGTTGTCGAAGCTGGACCATTGGTATCGATAGGTCCGGTTCCGCTTCGGGGACTCCTGCAGGGACAGATCCGAAAACTCCAGGTCCACGGAGCCGTTTCGATCACGGACCCGAAATCCGTCCAGGGGATTGATTCCCGCCAGATAGTGGCGAACGATTTTCCGGCGCCGCTCCAGGAGCGTCCGGACCAGGTACTCCTCCGACTGGGCGTCGACCAGTTGCCCCGTCCGCACCACCGCCCGAATCGATTCCTCGTTCAGCCGCATCAGGATGCGGACCGCCCAGAAAGCGTCTTCCGGGAGCATGCGTTCGAAGGCCGGGTTGGGGTACTCGGGTTTCCAGTTCTGAGGCTGAAAATATTCGGCTTCGAACCGCCCGACGCCGGGATGCTCGGGGTAGTGCACACGTCTCCAGGGACGGTCCCAGATGCCCAGAGTCACGGCTGCCTTGAGCATGGGAGTCCGCTCCAGCAGGTACTCGTTGCCGCCCCGGAGACTCTGCATCTCGACGCTTCCGCTTCCCAGGCAGGAGCCGAAATCCAGCAGGTGGTGTTTCACGTACCCCTGTTCGCCCCGGGGGAGATACATGTCCAGCGTGTTGATGCTTCGGGAATCGTCGTGGTTCAACCAGGCGCCGAAGATCCGGAGGCCTCGCAGCTCTCTCCGGTTCTCGTGCCGGAAGACGTCGTTGGCGTCGTCGCTCCGGATTCCGAAGTACTCGAACGGCCCCAGGGGACGTCCCGGCAGAAGCCGGCTGGCCAGCACCTGGATTTTTCCGTCCGGCAGTCTGGGAACCAGGCGGAGAATCCGTTCCACGTCCGCCTGCAGCATGACCCGCTTCTTTCCCCGTCCCTCGCGCAGCACCGAATCGGAGTCCGCCAGCAAGTTGCCGGGTGAGATCCGGACCAGGTGGTTCTCGGGGACGTGATAACCGAAGGCGTGGAAGAATCGAGTGCTGATAGCTTCTGCGGAGGTGGCCAGTTGAGGATGTTCTTGCGGGTCGAACTTGAGGAAATAGACTTCTCCGCTGCTGTCGCGGATGGTGAACCCGGGAGTGATGCCCTCCGATTTCCCGGAAACGACCTGCCAGGGCCGGGAGACGTCAGGTGCTTGCCGGTTGGGACCTCGTGCCAACTCGGCCGGACTCATGGACCGTCTGCCCAGCCGATTCTGAAACCAGCTGGAATCGGGGACCTCGCCCAGCGTGTTCACATTCTGGGCCGGGAGGATGTCCTCTCCCCGGGCGGGACGGTTGGAGAACGAATTCTCCAGCAGGTCCATGATCTGGCTGAGGGAGCGGGACTCGGGCCTGGGAATGGGAAGATCGTCGGCATCGACCCGGAGGGGATCATCGGGCAGAAACTTCTGCGCGTGGATGGAGAGGGTAACAGCCGTCAAGCAGCCCAGCAGCAGGACCAGAGGAGTGATTCGTGGGTGCGTCAACTCCATATCTCCCCCTAGAAGGCCGGGCCGACCGTGACGCAGATCCGCGTATCTTCCCGGCCTCTCGCCAGATCCACCCGGAAGAGAACACGGTCCCGGCTCTTGAATCGGATCCCGAATCCCACGTTCTTCCGGAGTCTCATCAAGTTGAAGTCGGATTGGTTCCGAAACACCTTTCCGGTGTCGTAGAAGAGGGCCAGCTCCAGCGCCGGCGCCGCCTCCCAACGATACTCGGCCGAGAGGTAGATCAGATTCCGGTCCCGGAAACGCTGATCCCTGAAGGCTCTCAGAATATGAGGGCTCCCCAGCGTGGGCTGAAAATAGAACGGCACCCGGCTTCCGTTCTCGGGATCGGTCGTCGAGGCCAGAAAACGCAAGGCCAGAAGCCGCTGGCGGGACCCCAATGGCAGATATTGACGCGCCTGCACCGCGAAGCCGGAGAAATGGTAGTCGGTCCCACCCACCTGGGTGTGGCGGGACCAGGACAGGTCCACCACGCCGCCCGAGTGGGTGTTTTCCGGCTGGTCCCGAAAGTCCAGGGTGAGAGCGGCTCTCGTCCGAAAGAAACCGGGTTGGTGGGCAAGGCCGGGGGTGGTGACGTCGTCGAAGACGCTTCCGATGGGAACGGCGCCGGGATCGGTTCCGGGACCGGTGTTCACTTGAAGCAGCCCCACCTCCCACTCTCCCCGCAGCCATGTGCTGGCCCGGTAACGGACTGCTTTCCCATAGAAGACCTCCTCCAGGCGATAATCGCTGCGGTCTCCCTCCCTCGAGTCGGTGCCCGGTCCGAAATAGTTCTGCCTGGGAAAATTGCGGTACCGGACCCGGCCGAAGACGTTGAGCCGTTCCCTGGAGTTGCCCGGCCCGGTTCGTTGCCGGATCCCGTGGTCTTCCGGATCGAGTTCGAACCCGGGACCGAAGTCCTGGACCCGGCCGAACTGCAGGTCATACAGCTGGTATCCGCGGATGGAATAACCCCCCGTCAGGGCCACGTCGAGCCGGCTGCTCCCCAGGTCCGGCCGCCAGTACCGGGCGCCCAGGGCGACGCCGGACCGGGGTCCCAGAACCCCCACGACCGGATGGACTCCGGCGGAACCGGTGTCGCGCGGCACCCCCAATCCCCTCTTTTCCACCCAGAGAAGAGCTTTCTCAAATCCGCTGGCAGGAGGCGGAGTGGTGCGGGATCGCTTGTCGATCCGCTTCTGTTTCCAGCGTCCGGCACGCGTCTCCTCCGGGGAAGCGGACTTTGAAACCAGGGGTTCTTTCTCAGGATCGGAAACGCCGGCTTGCAGATCCCAGGCAACGGCGAACGGAACGCCGATCAGCAGATAGGTCGACCAGAGGACTCGCAAGCCGAACACGATGCGGATTCTATCCCAGCCGCCGCCATCGGGGGCAGAAGCCCATCCGGTTGCGGTTGGAACCGTGGTGAACGGCCCCTGCGGGCTTGACCCGGCCTGCTGCTTCAGCTATGTTGACTTCGCGTTGGTGCTCCGGCCAGCCGGAGCGGCAAGAGGGAACCCGGTGAAAGTCCGGGACTGCCCCGCAGCGGTAAACGGGAACGACCGCCGTCATAGCACTGGCTCCGAGGAGTTGGGAAGCGACGGCCAGTAGGCTCGGCCACAGCCGATTGCCCGTGAGTCCGAAGACCTGCCGGCGTCATTTCCATTGACCTGGACCTTCGAGGGAGGGAACAGGGGCGCTCGGGCCTACCTTTCTTCCTCGTTGAACCTTCGGGTCGTGGTCGAGGGACCATGAGCGGAGCCGAACCAAAATCAGCGGCGAGTGCGGCAGTTAATCCGAATCTGAACACGAACGGCGAGGCCATCGCCATGTGCTTCAGTGGGGGAAAGGACAGCTCGCTTGCCTTGTGGGAGATCCACCGCGCGAGCAGGTACGTCGTCAGCTCCTTTTTGACCACGGTCAACGCGGATTTCGACCGTGTCAGCATGCACGGGGTCCGCCGCACACTGCTCAGGGAACAGTCCCGTGCCATCGGGATTCCCATGACGGAAGTCGCGGTTCCTCGAGTCTGCACCAACGCCGTCTATGAACGCGAAATGGGGCATGCGTTCGCCCGCTTGCATGCTTCCGGCATCCGGGGCGTGGCCTTCGGCGACATCTTTCTCGAAGACCTGAGAACCTACCGAGAAGATCAACTGGCGGCCTGGAATCTCGAGTGCATCTTCCCGCTCTGGAAGCAGGACACGGGCAAGCTCGCACGCCGGTTCATCAAGGCCGGATTCGAGGCCGTGATCGTCTGCGTGAACCTGGCGGTCCTGGATGTGGCTTTCGCCGGCCGCCGATTCGATGAGGCTTTCCTGGCTGATCTCCCGCCCGGCGTCGACCCGTGCGGCGAGAACGGCGAGTTTCATACTTTCGTTTTCAATGGACCGATCTTCCGCCGGTCCGTTTGCATGTCTCCGGGAGAAGTCGTCGAGCGTGACGACTTCGCGTTCTGCGACCTCGTTCCAGATCGTCGCGCCGACGCTGGACGACACCGATCCCAAGAAAAAGGAGGAGATGGATGAAACCTCGGCTCTCTCTGATTCTGGCGCTACTTGCGTTGGGCCTCGCCGCTCGGCTGGCGCCCTACGCACTCTCTCATTTCGGAATCTCGATCGATCCCGAAAATACCGCCTACCCGTGGAATTTCTCTCCGATTCTGCCGGTCTGCATCTTCGGCGGGGCTTTCTACGGTCGGCGGATCATGGTCTATACGATCCCCTTTGCGACTTACCTGATCGGCGACCTGGGCATCTGGGCCCTGACCGGGCGGTTCGATTGGGCGTTCTACTCGTTTCAACCGGTGGTCTATCTGTCGGTCGCCCTGGTGGCCACAACCGGCTTGGCTCTGAGGGGTCAGCATTCATGGGCCCGGGTGGCGGCCGCAGGATTGATCTCGTCGGTAGGGTTCTACCTGGTGACCAATTTCGGTCTCTGGGCATTCAGCGGAGGAACACTCTATCCGCAGACGCTCGCCGGCCTCACCGACTGCTACGTACGAGGGATCCCCTATTTTCGCAACACGTTGATCAGCATGGCGGTTTTCCTCCCCCTGCTGTTCAGTCGCGTGGCCTTGAAACAGCCGGTGCCGGCCCGGGCATAACCGTTCGCCTCCCATGGCGTTTGACGAAGCGCAATGTCACATCGGATCGTCTCACTTATTGCCAGCGCGACGGAGATCGTCTGTGGGCTCGGCTTCGAGGATGAACTCGTAGGCCGATCCCACGAATGCGACTTTCCTTCCTCCGTCTCTCGGCTTCCGACCTGCTCGACTTCCAAGGTCGAAGTGGATGCCGTCAGTCGGGCGATCGACGACCAGGTCCGAACCATCGTCTCCGAAGGGCTGTCCGTATACCGTGTCGATCCCGACCTCCTGAATCGTCTGGCGCCGACCGTCGTCATCACGCAGACCCAATGCGAAGTCTGCGCCGTGAGTCTGAAGGACGTGGAAAAGGCGGTTTGCGAGCTCGTCACTTCGCAGCCCGCCATCGTCTCCCTGGAACCCATGTCCCTGACCGACGTCTGGGAGGACATCCGAAAAGTGGCGTCAGCGCTTGGCGACCCGAGACGCGGTGACGATCTCGTGACTCGTCTCAGGGATCGGCTCCAAGGGATTCGTGCACGGACGGAGTCGGTGCGGACCCGTCCGTCCATTGCGTGTATCGAGTGGATCGACCCTCTCATGAGCGCCGCCAACTGGATGCCGGAGCTGGTCTCCTGCGCCGGCGGTGCGAACCTTTTCGGTGAGTCGGGGAAACACTCCGTTTATTTCGAGTTCGAGAAGCTTGCGGCTACCGATCCTGACGTCATCGCCCTATTGCCGTGTGGCTTCGATATCGAACGCACCTGTCGAGAGATGCCGCCGCTGGTGAACCATCCGGGGTGGCCGCAACTGGCCGCAGTCCGGAACGGACGCGTATTCGTGACGGACGGGAACCAGTACTTCAACCGGCCCGGACCCCGCGTCGTGGAATCGGCCGAGATACTGGCGGAAATCCTGCATCCGGGACTGTTCGATTGTGGGCACCGCGGAACCGGGTGGAAACGCTGGGAAAAATAGGGAAAGAGGAGCGAGGAAAGACCGGGGAAGGGTTTCTGAACCGTAGGAGAACGCGATGCGTAACGATTGCCAATTGCCCGCTCCAAACCTGCTGTCCAGGTTTTTCGGCACGCTCGGTCTGGTCGGTTTCCTGACGGTTACTCTGCCCGCGGAAGACAAGGTTACGCCCCTTCGGCTACCCACGACCGAACAGGTCACCGTGACGGCGAGCCGCTACCAGGAGAAGTCGGTCCGAGTTCCCGCAAACGTAACCGTCATCAGCGAGGAGGACATTGCCGCCTCCACGGCCGTCGATATTCCCGGATTGCTCCGGACTCTGGTCAACGTCCAGGTCACCGACATTACGGGGAATCACCGCCACTATTCCGTCGATATCCGGGGCTTCGGTGAAACGGCCGGAAGCAACACGCTGGTCCTGGTGGACGGACGGAGGGTGAATCTGCCGGCTTCCACCGCGGTCGACTGGCTCCAGATCCCATTGGACAGGGTCAAACGGATCGAGGTCACGCGCGGGGGGCGGGGAAGCGTTCTCTACGGGGACAACGCGGGCGCCGGAGTGATCAACATCATCACCCGGGAAGAAGGCCCGACCCGCCTCGAGCTGGAGATGTCGGGCGGCAGTTACGGAAGTCTACGTCCCAGCGGCCAGGTCAGCGGTTCCCGGGGTGACGTCTCGTACGGCGCCTCAGGAAGCTATTTCCAGTCCGGGGGCTACCGGGACAACAGCGACATTCAGGGTGGAGACCTGGGCGGCAGTTTGGGCTTCAAGTTGGGTGATCTCGGAAGATTGGATGTGAGCGGCGGTTACCACACCGACGACGTTGGATTGCCCGGAGCGCTCAGGGAGAGCCAATTTCAAGCGGGAGCTGCCCGGACCGGCACCTTGAATCCGGACGACTTCGCCGACACCGCCGACACCTACGTTCTGATTCAGCCAACGCTCAACTTCCTGAGCCAGAGTTCTCTGACCTTGGATTTCTCCGCCCGGAGACGAGACTCTTCTTTCTTCAGCCGCTTCTCCGGCGGAACCTTCGAGGGGATGACTCAGACCGACACTCTGGCTCTGTCCCCCCGAGTAGTGATACGGGAGCGCATCGGCAGCCTCGCCAACAACCTGAGCATTGGATTCGACTGGATCAAGGCGGCCGAGGACATCGCGAACACGTCGGTTTTCGGTGGCTTCCAGTCGACCAACTCGTTTCAGCTCGAAAAAGTGAATCAGGGGTTCTACGTCCATGACGAGTTCTATCCGCTGGAGAGCCTGGCTCTGTCCGCCGGCTATCGCTATGATCGGGCCAACTTTCGGTTCGCGCCCAGTGCGCTTGACCAGGCCAGTTACGATCAGAACGTCTTCACGACGGGACTCAACTACGGGTTCAATCCCGACACGTACGTCTACGCCGGCTATTCCGGAAGCTTCCGTTACCCGGTTCTGAACGAGATGTTCAACTTTTTCACCAACACCATCGACAGCGCCATCACTCCCCAGGCGTCCAACGGGCTGGAGGCGGGCTTGCGGCACTATTTCGGCGGCAGTTTCTTCGGGGAGTTGAACTTCTTCCAGATCGATGCCGACCGGGAGATCTTCTACAATCCCGCCGGCGGAGCCTTCGGATTCGGCGCCAACGAGAACTTCGAGGGCCGGACTCGAAGACGGGGAATGGAGTTCTCGTCCGGCATCAGCCGCGGAATCACCACTCTGAAGGGCAACTACAGCGTCGTGCGGACGAGGGTCCGAGACGGCCAGTACACCGGACGTCAGGTTCCCGGCGTGGCGGCGCACAAGCTGGCGGCCGAGCTCTTCGTCCAGATCACGCCCAGGTTGACCGCCAGCATCAACGGGACTTATGTGGGCTCAAGATATTTTCACAGCGACTGGAGCAACCGCTTCGGGAAGCACGACGGAAACTTCCTGCTCAATTCGAGAATCAGCTACCGCTGGGACCGCTTTACTCTGTTCGCGGATTTCAACAACATCATGAACCAGGAGTATTCTGAGTACGGCGTTCTGGGCGGATTTCCGGTGGAACGGGCCTTCTATCCTTCTCCAAGGTTCAACGCCAGGGTCGGTATTCGTTTACCGATCCTCTAAGTGGAGACTGCGGCGGCGGTCCCCATTGGGGCCGACCCCGGGCGGACATTCGAGGTGCTGACAAATCGATTCCGGCGAGGCGTACGGATTCTCTTGCCGACGCTCCTGCTGGCGGGATGCGAGCCAGAACGAAGCGGTCGTCCGGGCGGACCTCCACCTGCTTCGGAACCGCAGTCTGAGGTCCGGCGTGTCATCGCCTACGGCCCCAGCATTGTGGAATTCCTCTTCTCCCTGGGTTTGCAGGACAGGATCGTAGGGGTGTCGCCCTACTGCGATCATCCGGCCGAGGCCGCCCGATTGCCCGTGGTCGGGACCGCCATCGAACCGAACGTGGAGAAGATCCTGGCCCTCCGGCCCGACCTGATCGTGGCGCTGGGGAAGGGGTTCAAGCTGGAGCGCATCGCGCGCCGAAAGCGAATCCGGTTTCTGGCCCTGGAATCGACCTCGGTCCGGGACGTGCTCCAAGTTCCTGTCCGGTTGGCTGATGCTTTTGGAAATTCCGGGGCCGGGGAGCCCGTGGCCGCGCGCCTGCGGCGAGAGTTGGAGGAGATTCGGCAACACTATGCCGGTCGGCCTCGACTCGATGTCCTGCTGGTGATGGGCAGCAAGAGCCACCAGGTGTTCTCCGCGGGGAAGGGCTCCTTCCTGACCGAGTTGGTCGAGTTGGCAGGCGCACGCTCCATCACGGCCGACGTGGAAAAGGCATGGCCCATGGTGAGCCTGGAGACGGTTCTGGTGCGCCGGCCTCAGGTCATCCTGGTACTGGATTCCCGGGACCAGCTTCCGGAGGAGGTGAGAAACGGGTTCCTGGCGGAATGGCGGATGCACCCCACGCTGCCGGCGGTCCGCGCCGGCCGGGTCCGAGTGCTGAACGGAAGCTTTCTCATGCGTTCCGGTCCGCGCCTTCCCCAGGCCGCCCGTCTGATCGCCCAGGCCATCCATGAAGGAACGTAGGGCTTCAGTTTGCGATGTGTGATTTGTGACTTGGGGTTTTTACAACGTGGGAAATGAGAGAAGAGGGCCTGGAGAACCGTTGGACGCTCCATTCTCCCTGACCGCGCAGGAGGTGACCTTCCGCTACGCCGGGCAGGAGTCATTGCTGGAGGATGTGCGACTGTCGGTCGAGCCGGGAGCGCTCACCATGCTCATCGGTCCCAACGGGGCCGGAAAGAGCACTCTGATGAAGATTCTGGCCGGTCTGTTGCAGCCGGCGCAGGGGATCGTCCAACTCCAGTCGAGTCTTGGAGAACGCTCGCAGGATCTGGCCGGCCTGTCTCCTCTGGCCCGGGCCCGGACCGTCGCCTATCTGCCTCAGGAGGTCCTGCCTCCCGAGGGGTACACCGTGCAGGAAGTGGTCCTTCTGGGCCGCTTTCCCCACCAGCGATGGTGGACCCTGCCCGGTGAGCAGGACCGGAAGATCGTGGGCGGGGCGCTGGAACGAATGGGAGTGGCGCAGCTGAGGAATCGGGTGTTCGAATCGCTCAGCGGCGGCGAGCAGCAAGCGGTTCTCCTGGCCGGGATCCTGGCCCAGCAAAGCTCGCTCTTGCTTCTGGACGAACCGGGGAAGGGGCTGGACGTCCACCATCTGGCGACGTTCTCTCAGCGCCTCAAGCGGCTGGCCCAAGCCGGCAGGGGCATTCTCTGCATCACCCACGACCTGAATCTGGCCTCCCGTTTCGCTGACGTCATCTACCTGCTCTCGGACCGAAGGATCCGGGCCCAAGGCAGGCCCGAACAGGTGTTGACCCAGGCCCTGGTGGCGGAATCCTACGGCAGCGACGTTGAAGTTACCCGCGATGCCAAGAGCGGACTTCCGGTGGTCCTGCCCGATTCCCAGTTTCAAGACCCCCGGGAACTCCCGAGATGATCAAGGACGACTCCACCGGTCGAAGGGTCCATCTGCTGGGAACCCTGGGCATGTGCTCCCTCTTTCTGGTCACGGCTCTGGCGATCTCCCCGTTCTTCGGAGCCGAAGAGGTCGACGCACTGTCCGGGCTGGAACTTATGCTCCGGCACGGCTTCACGACTCCCTTGCCGGAGGAGCTTCCCGAAAGGGATCAGAATCAGGTCCTGCGGAGCATTGTCGCCAATCGGATTCTCCGTTCCTTGATGGGTGTCGTAGCCGGCGCCGGACTGGCGGTGATCGGCGCGGCGCTGCAGGCGATCCTGCGCAATCCTCTGGTGGCGCCGTCGACTCTGGGGGTCTCCACGGCGGCGGCCGTCGGCGCCTTCTGCGCGATCATCGGATTCGGTTCGGGGCTCACCTGGGGGCCCTTTTCTCCGATTCAGGTGGCCGCCTACCTGGCGGCGGTCCTGGACATCGTCCTGATCTACGGCATCGCGAGACTGGCCGGACGCCTCAGCATGGCGACCCTGTTGCTGGCCGGGGTCACGGTGAACCTGATCTGCGGCGCTCTCATCCTGTTGCTGCGACATCAGGCCGCCAATCCCTATGACCTGCATGTGCTGGACCACTGGCTCATGGGAAGTTTGAACTCCCTTTACGTTTGGGGCGACCTCTGGAGCATTCTCCCGTTTGTGCTGCCGGGCGTGGCGGTGATCGTCTGGCTGTCGCACCAGCTCAATCCCTTGGCTCTGGGAGACGATTATGCGGCGGGACGAGGCGTGTCGGTCCGGCGGGTCAGGATCCTGGTCTTCGTGTTCGGCTCCCTGGCCGTCGCCGGAGTCGTTTCGGCGGTAGGGCCCATCGGTTTCGTGGGTCTGATCGTACCGCACATGGTGCGCCGCCTGGTGGGAACCGATCAGCGACTCGTGATGGCGGCTTCGTTCCTGGTGGGCGGCGGGTTCCTGCTCGTCTGTGACTGCGTGGTCCGGTCCCGGCTCATTGGAGGGGTGGAGTTGCCGGTGGGGGTTCTGACAGCTCTACTGGGCGGCCCCACGTTTCTCTATCTGCTGATCCGCTCCCAGAGGTGAGGCGCTTCCGGCTCGCGGCGAAGGTGGCCGCAGCCACGGGTTTACCGAGTCCCGATTGATTGGACCGGCCCTGGTCAGGAGGCGTCGATGGCCTGGAGCACACCCTTCATGTAGCCGACGGCATAGAGACGGAAGTTTCACGAAGCCAGCATTCCGCCGCCCACCTCGATGACCTGGCCCGTGATGAAGGCTCCGTCGTCCCCGGCCAGCAACAGAAAAGCGCCGACGCAATCCTCGGGTTGTCCGTCGCGCCCCAGCGGAATTCGCCCGATCAGGTACTGGTAGCGTTCCGCGGAGGTCCGGGCCTGAAGGCGGGTCCGGATGATGCCGGGTGCGATGGTGTTGACGGTAATCCCGCGAGGTCCGAATTCCTGGGCCCAGTTACGGGTCATGCCTTCGAGGGCGGCCTTGGAAGCGACGTAGGTCAGCGCGCCCGGGGTGGCGCCGGTGCGGGCGCTCATGGAACCGGTGAGGATGATGCGTCCCCGCCCGTCGGGCAGATGAGCCATGGCGTGTTTGACGCAGAAGAATGCACTCCGGCAGTTGGTGGCCAGATCATGCTCCCATTGCTCCTCAGTCAGTTCGCTGGTCAGATGTCCCTGGCCGGGAGCTCCGGCGTTGGCCACCAGGATGTCCAGGCCGCCGAACCTCTCCACGGCCGCGGCTATGAGGTCCACCACCTGCTGCTCGTCGGTCACGTCCGCCCGGACGGCGAGCGCCCGGCCACCCCGCCGCTCGATCTCCTCGACGGTCCCGTTCGCCTCCTGGAGGCTCCGGCTGAAATTGACCACCACGGATGCACCGCAGCGGGCGAGACCAATGGACACGGCGCGCCCGATGCCCGTGCCCCCTCCGGTGACCACTGCGGTCCGTCCTTGGAGATCGACGACCATGGGAACCGATCCTGAATTGTCACTCATGTCAATACCTTTCCAACTGCGGGATGACGAGGGCTTTGGCTCCCGCCTGAAATACTCGTATCATCGAACCGCATTGATTCGACCGAGCCGCAGCCTGCAACGCGGCCGCCGATCCGCTTCTGCGGGTAATCAAAATACACCACCCAGGCCATAGGCACTTGCGGTGCAGCAGGTTGCCGCCTGCAATCACGATCCAGGAGTCTGCGCCGTAGATTGATTTCTGCGGCGCAGGCTCCTAGGGCCAGGGCCCGGTACTTTCTCGTCAGAACCGGAAGCTGGAACTTCCAGTCCTGGTGATCGGCGGCCATGCCATGGACGAGAAACAACACCGTGCCTGTGCCCTGGTCCAGGTAGCGAATCCTCCGATCATCGTGATTGAAGGTATGGAGAGCAGAGGAGCGAAGAAGGCACCACCGCCTCAAGGTCGGCGACCACGGATGTATCATGAATAGAGCGATGACCAGTCAACGAGTCGGGAAGGGAGCGGAACATGACCAAGCAGGAGATGATCGAGAATCTGAATGAAGACCTGGCGGGGGTACTGGGTGCGATCATCCAATATCTGACCTATGAAGTGATGCCGCCGGACAGGTCCCCACGAAGTTTCCGGAGGTCGTAATTCAAGGAGCTACGCAGATCCATTTCCTGGTGTTGGCAACATGAGTGGTCTCGATGCCGTTTTCCGCCGCGTTAGTCCTCTTTGAACTGAAAGGCGTAGAGCTTGCAGTCCTGAAGATGGAACCGGAGGCGGACCGGCTGGCCCGCCAGCTTCTCCAAGTTGGGGTCTCCTCTCCAGTGCACCGGCAACCGGACCGAATTCCCGTTCAGCGGCAGCGCCTTCTCGCGCGTGAAACCGGGTATGGCTTGACCCGATTCGTCCAGGACCTCCACCAGCGCCTGGCCTCCGCCTCCCGTGTCCAGGTTCAATTCCAGTCGTGACCCGGTGAAACGGATCGGCGGAGTGGTGAAGCGGCCGCCGCCGTACGGCGCGTCCACGGATACGAAGCCGTCCAGCCTCATGACGGCCCGGCTGATGCCCGTCCGGTGACTGGAAGACTCCGAATCCAACTGGTAATCATGGTCCCGGTTGGACCCATTGTAGTAGATCCAGATTTCGTCACCCATGCGAACGGGGTGGGGCAGGGCCCAGACCCGGGCCGAGTCGAAGCTTCCAGGCGGACCCATCCGCAGGAAGGGCTTCCTTTCACCGACCCGCTGGAATCTTTTCCCGTCCCGGCTCAGCAACAGGCGCACGTCCATGGCGCTGGGCCCCAATCCGGACACGGGGGGGACTCGGCTTCCAGTGCCAGAAGGCTTGGGCCAGGAGGATGTAGATCTGGTCCGCTTCCTGGTACCGGAAGACGTCGGCGCCGTAGTAGTCCACCGGCGGCTGGCCGGTGGATGTGGCATGGGTCGCCCGGTCGATGGCGTCCGGACCCACTACGAGGCTCTGATTGGTCCAGTGGACGAGGTCGCGGGACTCCAAGCGGCGCACCGAGCGGAAGTTTCGATTCCGGTCGTCGAATCGAGTCCAGTACCGGGTGAACAGGAGGTAACGCGAAGACGGAGGATCCCAGAAGATGATGCTCTGAGTGTCCCAGCCGCCCGGACCCGGATCCAGCTTGGAGAAGAGCTTCCAGCGAATGCCGTCCGGCGACGTGTGCAGGTGAAGCTCGGCGGACGGATAGACCTTGGCCTGGGTCTTGTACCGGTGCTCGGGCGGAGCCTGGGGATCGATCCAGACGGACGAACCTCCGATCTTGCCAGGGATCACTACGTTGTTCCGGCGGGATCCGTCGGCCTCGTAAAGTCCTAGGTGAGGTTTGACGAACACCAAACCGTCGTCGGACTCGGCATAGCAGACTCTCAGCACGCCGGGGAAAGGGTCGTCGCCGTATTGGCGCTGGTCATACCAGATGCGGACCTTCCCGTTGTCCTTGAGCACGCTGGAATAGGGGCCGATGGAGCCACCCTGTCCGGGACCCTCCCAGTCCTGGTCCGGCTCCAGGAGGATTCGCCGGTCTTGCCAGGGTGGGTTCATGGTGAGCCGGACTCTGTAGCTCGACTCGATGAAGCGGTCATCCACGAACAGTTGCTTGTGGGACCCCACGTCGATGGTTTCGGGTGCGGCGTGGAGCTCCGCGCCCACCAGCAATTAAGAGGAGTAATCCAGGATGAGGTCTCATGGGTTTCAACGACATCTGTCATCCTCTCTTTTCGGAATCGCGTGGGGCAGGACCGGCGGCGGAGTTCATGATCGTACAGCGAGACCCCAATTGCCAGATTGGGATTTGGTATAAGGTCTCACCGGCGTCGAACCGACCCAGGCCTTCAGGTTTGTTCCGATGTGAACAATCGGTCTTGGTCTGTTATTCTGTGTGTATATTAGGTCGCGTTCCATGTCGCGAAGGTCGCAACTTGTAGCAGGGGAGGCGCCGACAGGTCACAAAGAGTTAGAATTCCTTCACCCAGTCTGGGCGGGCATTCGTGGCCGGCAAAGATCGGAAGCTGTGCCACTCCCAGTTCCAACCGGGAACTTCCATTCCCGGTATCCTCGCGATGCTGGAATCCGATGAGTTCAAGAGTTGTCGCGTATCTTGAATCTGTAGAAATGATTTCTCTCTCGAGTCATTCCATTCAAGTTCCTATCGATCTGGTTGCCAAAGGGAGCCCAATACCGGAAATATCCCGGCTTCGGGCTTGGCGAGGAGAATTCACATGATGAAACCACTAAACGTACAGTCACTGTTCCCTGCCTTCCTGGTGGCGATCCTCATCGCCGCTCCATATTCCTACGCTCAATCCAGCGGTTTGAGTGGGGTCGTAACCGACGAGACCGGAGGTGTGCTTCCCGGCGTCGAGATTACCATCCTGAACGAGGCCAACGGCCTCCAGCGAACCGTACTCTCCAACGATGAGGGACTGTACGTCTTTCCCCAGCTCCCACCCGGCTCCTACACGCTGGCGGCCGCTCAGCCGGGCTTCGAATTGGTGACCATTGAGGGCATTACGTTGCTCGTCAACACCAAGATCGACGTTCCCGTGAAATTCGACGTCGAGGCGCTCACGGAGTCCGTCACGGTGTCCGCCGCGGCCAGACAGCTGAACACTACCGATGCATCGGTCGGAAACGCGTTCGGAACCAAGCCGATCGGTCAGTTGCCGTTGAATGCGCGAAACCCGGCCGGCCTGCTCTCGCTGCAGGCGGGGGTCACGTTCCTGACCGCGGACCCGTTGGACGCCCAATTGTCGGGAGACATCCGGAACGGGACCGTCAACGGAGCCCAGAGTGACCAGTCGAACGTGACGCTCGACGGGGTCGATGTGAACGACCAGAACGGACGCCTGCCATTTACCAGCGTACTTCGCAACACGCTGGATTCGATCCAGGAATTCCGCGTCGTGACGACCACGGCGAATGCCGATCAGGGCCGCTCGTCGGGCGCGCAGGTGTCGCTGGTGACGAAGAGCGGGTCCAACGACATCCATGGATCGCTCTACGAATACCACCGGAACACGGTCACGGCGGCGAATGATTTCTTCAACAACAGGGCCGGTGTCGATCGTCCGAAGCTCATCCGCAATGTCTTCGGAGCCTCGGTCGGCGGTCCCGTCAAGAAGGATCGTGTCTTCTATTTCGTCAACTACGAAGGCCGCCGGGACGCCAGCGAGGGCAGCGCGGTGCGCCGAGTTCCGACGGCTTCGATGCGCGATGGATTCGTCCGCTACCGGAGCGCCAGTGGCGAAATACAGACGCTCAGCCCGGAATTCATCAGTAGCCGGATCGATCCGCTGGGGACCGGTCCCAATGCTGCCACCCTCCAGTACTTCAGGTCCTTTCCGGAACCCAACGATTCTACCGTCGGAGACGGTCTGAACACGGCTGGATTCCGGTTCGCGGCCTCGACCCCTCTGGTCTGGAACACGTTCATCTCGAAGTTGGATTGGAACTTGGATCAGAACGGTGAGCACCGCATGTTCCTGCGCACCAACTACCAGAACGACAGCATCTCAAGCGTGCCCCAGTTTCCCGGCCAGGCCCCGAACCGGGAGACCGCGGACACCAGCCGCGGGTTGGCGCTCGGATACGACGGCACCTTCGGGACCAACGTCCTGGGCACGTTCCGCTATGGATTCACTGGCCAGAAGTTGATCATTTCGGGCGTTCAGACGGAATCCAGGGCAAGTCTCGGAGATAGCATCATCGACGATATGGAGGGTTCGACGACGCCCAGGGACACCTATTTACCGACGCAGACTGTGGCGGGAGACTTCTCCGTTATACGTGGGTCGCACACCCTGCAGTTCGGCGGAGCATTCTACTCGACACGGAACCAACGTTTGAGCTTCGGCAACAGCTTTCATTTTGCGAAGCAGGCCGCGTGGGCATTGGCAGACGGCCCCGCGGTATTCGACGGGCCGCTCGCCGTGGCGCCGGCCAACCCGGGAGTTTACCGGGAGACGATGGCGACTGCCCTCGGGGTCCTCAACTTCTTCGATGCGAACTACAACTACGACCTGGCCGGCAATCCTCTGTCGCTGGGAGATCCCGTCAGCCGAACGTTCGGGTCGGAACAATTCGAGCTCTACCTCCAGGACACCTGGCGCGTCCGGCCGGGCCTGACGGTCACGGCCGGCCTGCGCTGGACGATCATGCCGCCGGTAAGGGAAGTGAATGGACTGCAGGTCAGCATCACGCCGGGTCTCGACCAATACATCGCCCACCGTCTGGACCTGGCGGAGAACGGCCGGCCCACGCGCGATGCCGGGCCGATCGGCTTCGTGGGAGTGGACGACCCGCAAGGCGGTCCGCTGTGGGCCACCCACTACAAGAATTTCTCGCCTCGGCTTGCCGTAGCCTACTCGCCGGATTTCGGGGATGGTTTCCTGGGCAAGCTGTTCGGCGGCCTGGGGAGGACGTCGATCCGGGCCGGTGCGGGCATCTTCTACAGCAGCTTCGGGATGGGCATGATGCAGATGCTCGACCGGAATGCGTTCGGCCTCACCAGCAAGGTGACCAACCAGATCTCCACAGTGGCGGCGGCGCCTCGCTTCGCCGGACTTTCGAATCTCCCAGCAGCGGGGATCCTGCCTCCTCCGCCAGGCGGACCTGGCACCCCGAACCCCAACGGCCTGGGATGGAGCCAGGGTGTCGACTCCAGCGTGGTGCCGCCGTACAGCATCAATCCCACTTTTTCTCTGGCGCGCGAGTTTGACGGAGGATTTCTGCTTGAGGTCGGCTATGTTGGCCGACTGGGCCGCAGACTGCTCGTCAACGACACCGCCTCAGCCCAGTACGCCAACTTCAAGGATCCGGTGTCCGGCGGATATCTGTTGGACGCGCTCCGGGACCTCGAACTCATGGTGCGGCGCGGGACGCCGACCGGTGACGTGCAGCCCATCGCGTTCTGGGAGAACCTCTATTCCAGCGTCGCCACTCCGGAAGCAACCGCGACTCAGCGCGTCTACGACGTCATCCGGTCCGGCAGTCCCGATACCGGCACGTCGCTCTACTTTATTGACTATGCCTGCTCCCCGTTCTGTAGCGATCTGGGGGCGGGTGCATTCATGAATCCTCAATTTTGGGCCTTCGATGCACTCCGGTCTTTCGGAACCTCGACCTACCATTCGATGCAGGTGTCGCTGCGCAAAGCCTTCACCAAGGGGTTCCAGTTTCACCTGAACTATACGTTGTCCAAGTCCACGGACCTGGTGTCCGTCAGCGCCCGTCGCACCCAGGGTGAACGGTTCGGTCAGATTCCGGGTGACACCTACTGGTCTGCGTTCAGCGTCATCAACTCTTGGGACCGGGAGGCGCAACGGGCGGTCTCCGATTTCGACATGACCCACCAATGGAACGCCAACTGGGTGGCGGAGTTGCCAATCGGACAAGGGAAGTCCGTCCTGCCCGACCTGGGGCCGGCGGGCCAGGCCGTGCTCGGCGGCTGGCAGGTCAGCGGCCTGTTCCGGGTGACGTCAGGCCTTCCGCTCAGCGTGCTGAACGGTCTGGCTTGGCCCACGTGCTACTGCTACCAACACTTCGCCGAACCCGTCGGATCGTTGCCGGAGCAGACGAACACGAAGAATGCGAGGTTGATCGGTGGGGGAAGCGGGCCAAACGTCTTCAGCGATCCGCAGTCCGCCCTTGCCTCGTTCAGACAGGTCGTGCCCGGCGAAGTCGGGCAACGCAACAATCTGCGCGGGCACGGGATTTTCTCCATCGACATGGCCCTTGGAAAGCGCTTTCCATTGCCCTTCGAAGGTCAGAGTATTCAGTTCCGGGCCGAGGCCTTCAACTTGACCAACAGTGTTCGCTTCAACCCCGACGTATGGGAAACTCTCTCCTTTACCTTCCCCGGGAGCTTCGGCAACTACTCTCAGATGATGATTCCACCGCGGGTGATGCAGTTCGGTCTGCGCTACGAGTTCTAGCTCAGCACTGTCGAAGCCTACGAAAAGTAATTTACGAATAGTAATATGTCCCTTTGTGAAGAGTCTTTATTGGATCCGCTCCCTGTTTGCCTGCTCCGTCCTCGTAATCTGCTGGGTCGGTTCGGGTTACCGATTGGAGGCCCAGGCGACTGACGCGTCCAATCTGGAGTTTTTCGAGCGCCGGGTACGTCCCCTCCTGGCGAAGCATTGCTTCGCCTGCCACGGAGCGGAGATCGATACTCCGCACGGGAATCTGAGACTCGATCAGCGATCGGGTCTGATGAAGGGCGGCAGCCGGGGACCCGCCATCGTTCCCCACCACCCCGACGAGAGTCTGCTGATCCGAGCCGTTCGGGGGGACTCGATCCAGATGCCGCCCGCCGGAAAGCTCAACGAGCGTGAGGTCGCCGACCTGGTGGAGTGGATCCGGCTGGGCGCGCCCTGGCCTGTGGCGGAGGCGGCCGCATCCCCGCCGCCTTCTGAGGGTGAGAACCCGGACTGGGAGAAGATCCGCGCCGGTCACTGGGCCTGGGAACCGGTCCGAAAGCCGGCGCTTCCGAGGCTGCCGGATGAGTCCTGGGTGCGGAATCCCATCGACTCCTTCGTCCTGGCGAAACTGGAATCGGCGGGCCTGGAGCCGGCTCCGGCGGCAGACGCCGGAACCCTGGTCCGAAGAATGCACCTGGATCTGGTGGGACTGCCGCCCACGCCGGACGAGGTCGCCGAGTTCGTGGTAGCGTCCCGGCGAGATCCGCAAGGAGCCGTGGAGCAGAAGATCACGGAACTTCTCGGTTCCGTCCGCTACGGCGAACGTTGGGCTCGTCATTGGCTCGACGTGGCCCGGTACAGCGACGGGTTCGGCGGATTCCTGGATCGGCGGAACCAGGAACTGACCCAAGCTTGGCGCTACCGCGATTGGGTCGTCTCCGCCTTCAACGACGACCTTCCCTACGACCGCTTCATCAAGCTCCAGATCAGCGGTGATCTGGTGGGCGGCGTCGAAGACGCGGTGGCCACCGGATTCTTTGCCCTGGGACCCTATTATTCGTCCGATGGCGGCGACCCCGACAGTGTGGCCCAGGCCCGGGGCGAGACCCTGGACGACCGCATCGACACACTGACGCGCGGTTTCATGGCCGTCACGGTCTCCTGCGCCCGTTGTCATGACCACAAGTTCGATCCCATTCCCCAGCAGGACTACTATTCCCTGGCGGGGATCTTCGACAACACCATGAGCAGCGAGCTGCCGCTCGTTCCGGAGGGTGTGGTCGAGGCCTATGACGCCTACCAGAAGAAGATCAAGACGGCCCAGCGGAGAGGCGCGGGCATCCGGGCTCGGGCCCGGGAGGAGAAGCGCGAGCTGTCGGCCGAAGAGGAGGAACAGGTCAAGCAGTTGAAGGCGGAGGTCGAGAAACTCAAGGAAGGAGCGCCTCCCAAATACGATTTCGCCCATGTTCTGGCAGAGACCGGGAACCAGGACATGCCTCTGGCCGTTCGGGGCAACCTGCGAACGCCGGGGGATATGGCGCCACGGCGGTTCCCGAGGGTCCTTTCCGATCATGGCACACGCCGGTTCAACCAAGGGAGCGGACGGATCGAGCTGGCCGAGGCAGTCGCCAACCCGTCCAATCCGCTGACGGCGCGGGTGATGGTCAACCGGGTCTGGATGCATCATTTCGGCAGGGCGCTGGTCCGGTCGCCCGGCAACTTCGGAACGCTGGGCCGGAATCCGACCCATGGGAAGATGCTGAACTGGTTGGCTGCCAGCTTCATGGAATCCGGTTGGTCGCTCAAGTCGCTGCACCGCCTGATCATGACCTCGGCCACCTATCAGATGAGCAGCCGGTACGATGCCCGGGCCTTTGCCGTCGACAGCGACAACGAGCTGCTCTGGCGCATGAACCCGCGGAGAATGGACGTGGAGTCGTGGCGGGACTCCCTACTGGCCGTGACTCGGGAACTGGACCTGGAGCTGGGCGGGCCGCCGGTGAACGACATCACCGGCAGCAATCGGCGCACCCTGTACGCCAAGGTCAGCCGCAACGGCGACCAGTCCGGCTCCGATCAGTTCCTGCGGCTGTTCGATTTTCCCATCATGCGGGCCACCGTCCCCGAGCGGGGCACCAGCATCGTCCCGCAACAGTTTCTCTTTCTGATGAACAGCCCCTTCATGGTGGATCGGGCCAAGGCGCTCTCCAAGCGGCTGGAGGGCGAGTCCGAGGACGACCAGGGGAGAATCGAACGCGCCTACCGCCTCCTGTTCAGCCGGTCTCCGAGCGAAGGGGAGACGCAGATGGGGCTCCAGTTCCTCCGAACCGAGTCTCCGTCCGATTCGGAGCTGAGTCCCTGGGAGCGATACGGCCAAGTGCTCATGAGCTCCAACGAGTTCATGTACGTGCGGTAGAAATTACCGCTGTGACGCGCCGCCAAGAGGTCCATGTCTTTGAGTCTCATCCTTCTCTAAGAGGAGGCCGCTTCATCTGGACTTTTCCCGTAGTCTGCTGTCATGAAGAGAGCATGAATTCATGAATCTGCAAGTCGAAAATGTTCCTCCCGACCTGTATGAGCGGCTGCGCCGACACGCCCGTTCCCACAACCGGACCATGAGCGATGTCGTGATCATCGCGGTCGAGCACGAGTTGGCGCGCCACGAGTGGCGCGAACGCCACGCTCGCCGTCCCGGAGTCGATCTGGGTGTATCCGCAGCAGCACTACTTGAGGAAGTACGGGACACCCGTCGCCGAGAACTGGGGTAACGCGATACGTTGTGTACGCATCTGCATCTGATCGTGCTGAAGCCCTCTTCCCGAGCGAACGAGATCGTGAGAGAATAAGCGGCAAACTTTCAGGAGTTTCGAACCATGTTCCACCTGCCGCAGCCACCACCATTGGACCGCCGCGACATGCTTCACCGGTTGGGGGCGGGATTCGGCGTCCTGGGACTCGCCGGTGTCCTGGCCGAGGACAGCGGTTTGGGGACCCGGATTTCGGCGGCGCCTCTTGCGGCGACGGGTTCACCACTGGCTCCCAAGGCGCCCCACTTCGCTCCCCGGGCCAAGCGCGTGATCCAGCTTTTCATGCCCGGAGGACCCTCCCAGGTCGACACCTTCGACTACAAGCCCGAGATCGGGAAATACCAGGGGCAGCGCCCCGCCATCGTCGACCGGAAGTCCCTTCGCAATACCAAGAACGGGCTCTTCCCCTCTCCCTTCGGATTCAAGCAGTACGGCGAATGCGGGAAATGGGTCAGCGACATCTTTCCCCACGTGGGTGAGTGCGTCGACGACATCTGCTTCATCCATTCCATGCACACGGACATTCCGGAGCACGCCGGCGCGATCCTGATGATGAACCTGGGACACCTGCAGCCGAGCCGGCCCAGCATGGGCTCCTGGCTGGTCTACGGTCTGGGTTCCGACAACCAGGACCTGCCGGGGTTCGTGGCCATGAGCCCCCGGGGCCAGCCGCGCGGCAAGCTGGCGAACTGGGGGAACTCCTTCCTCCCCGGGGCCTACGCCGGAACCTATGTGAACCTGCACGAGATGAAGCCGGACCGCATCTTGAGCGATCTCAAAAACAATTGGCTGCCCCGGACCGAGCAGCGGCGGCAGGTCGATCTCCTGACCCGCCTCAACCGCCTCGACCTGGAGCGGCAGCAACAGGACCACCACCTGGAAAGCAGCATTCAGGCCATGGAGATGGCCTTCCGCATGCAGTTCGCGGCGCCCGAGGCCTTCGACCTCTCGCAGGAGAGCAAGGCCACGCGGGAGCTCTACGGCGACAGCGAGTACGCCAAGGGGTGCCTGCTGGCCCGGCGCTTGGTGGAGCGCGGAGTACGGATGGTTCAGGTGTCCCACTCCATCGATCACTACGACATCGCCTGGGACACGGGCCATAGTGACATCGTCGGCGGCCACAAGAAGCTGGCCGATGCCTGCGACCGGGGAATCGCGGCCCTGATCAAGGACTTGAAGCAGCGGGGCATGCTGAACGAGACCCTGGTGATCTGGGGCGGCGAGTTCGGCCGGGCGCCCACCTCGGAGGGGCAAAAAGGAAGGGACCACGACCATTACGGCTTCACCGTCTGGATGGCCGGCGGCGGCGTGAAGGGGGGCTTCAGCTACGGCGCCACGGACCAGTTCGGGCTCACGGCAGTGGAGAACCGGGTACACGTCCACGACCTCCACGCCACGATCCTCCACCTCATGGGGATCGACCATGAGCGGCTCACCTACCGGTATTCGGGCCGGGACTTCCGCCTGACCGACGTGCATGGCAAGGTGGTCCACGACATCATCGCTTGAGCGTCCGCGGCGGCCGCTGCCGCGGTTTTTCCACGGAGCTGGCAATGGTCGCTGACACGGATCGAAGACACTTCCTCACGACTCTCGGGGCCGCCGCAGGATCGGCAGTCCTGGGCCTTTCCAAAGCCGGCTGCACCACGTCACCGCCGGCCGGGACATCCGATCGTCCTTCCCACTTGGTGAGATTCGGCCACACTGATCTGTGGGTCTCCCGGCTGTGTCAGGGGACCGCCTTCCGGACCCATCTGTCCCGCAAGGGGGACAGCAAAGAGGCACACGATCTTTTGCGCCACTGCATCGACGTGGGGATCAACTTCTTCGACACGGCCGAGGCCTATGGGTCGGGCCAGTCGGAGATCGCTCTGGGCCACGGGATTGCGGGCCGCCGGCACGAGGTCGTCATCTCCACCAAGGCCTATCCCCGGGTCGAGGGAGAGAAGATCGCCTTCACCGAGCCGATCCTCAGAACCCGGGTGGAGGCCAGTCTCAAGCGCCTGGGAACGGACTACATCGACCTCTATTTCCTTCACGGTCCCGACAAGAAGACTCCCTCCTTTCATGAAGAGGAGCCGGACCGGGAGGCTCCGACGTGGGCTCACATGGAGGAGATCGCAGCGGCCATGACCGCCTTGGTCGAGTCGGGAAAGATCCGGTACTGGGGGGTCTCCAACCATCTGCCGAGGCAGGTCGAGGAACTGATGGAAGTGGGGAATCAATCCGGCAGATCGCCTATGGCGGGGTTGCAGGACTACTTCACCGTCGTGGCGGGGGATCGCAGAAGCCTCATGGTCGATGGGATGTTCCCACTGATTCGGCGGGGAAACCTGGGACTCATGGCCTTCAGTCCCTTGGGAGGGGGCAACCTGGTGCCGGGAAGGGAGGTTCCTGAAGGGTCCGCTCTCATGGACGTGGTGACGGTCCTGGACGAGGTGGCCGGGGAGCTGGGCGTCACCCGGCCTCAGGTCTGCGTCGGCTGGGTCGCCGCCCATTCCGAGGTCGCCAGCGTCCTCTCCGGCGCGGAGAAACCGGAGCACGTCGAGGAGAATCTCAAGGGGACCGAGTTGACCCTGCCTGCCTCGGCCATGGCCAGGCTCAACGCTGCGGCGGAAGCCTATGCGGTCCGAATGACCCAGGAGAAGATGGCCCTCCACCGATTTGGCGAACCGTCTGCACGGTCAGCATCGGCATAACAGTCCGTGGTGAAAGTCTCGCGAGCACCGAGACCGTTCCTGCGCCCGCCGGACAAGGCGCGATTCGGGAGCATGCCGGGAGTATGTGACCGAATCGCAACGCAGTCCGCCGGGATGCAGGGACGGTCGAATGCCGTGACGACTTTTGCCACGGGCTGATAAGCCGGCACCGACCCCGACTTCTTCAACGCACGCTCACGAGACCCGCCACCGGACCACGCCCATGTGGTAGCGCTGGTGCATGGGGATCCGCTGGCAGTAGTAGGCGGTGACGATGGTGCCGTCTTTCAACTGCACGCTGGAGGGATAGCCGCCGTCGACGCCGCCGGGCCGCGTGTTCGCCCGGCGCACCGTGGTGTTGAAGAGCACCCTCGGCGCCCTCCAGGTCAGGCCCTCGTCGCGGCTGATGCGGGCGAAGACGCCCAACATTCCCCGCAGCCGGGATCCGTAAGTGAGGAGGATCCCCCCGTCCTGCAGCCGGATGAGGTTGGCCGGCATCTGTCCCGGAAGGGATGCGGGGCCAAGATGTTTCCAGGTCTGTCCGGCGTCTTCCGAGACCGAGATGTGGGTGTGGCTGTTCCGGTGGGTCCGGGTGGCGGCCAGGAGCCGGTTCCCTCCGGTGACGAGCAGAGTCGACTCGTTGAAGTCGTCCACGCCCAGGGGGCGGGGGTTGCCCCAGGTGCGTCCGTCGTCATCGCTGAAGAAGACCCAGGCCGTGTTCGTCCGGATGTGATCGCCGGTATATCCGGTCACGGCGAGCCGTCCCCCGGGCAGAGCGACAATGTCACCGAAGGGGATGACGTGGTCCGCGCCGGGGGGCAGTTCCAGGCTGCTCCGGCAGGTCCAGGTCTTGAGGCCGTCCGTGGAACGGCAGACCACCGATTGCAGGATGGGCCTCATGCGGGTGACCGGATCGGGAGGGGCCACCTTGGAACCGCTGCAGAGGACCACGAAGGAGCCCTTCGGCGTGAGGCCGGCCGCCAGGTCCTTGCGGTTGGTGCCCGGTTCGTTCGGCGCCGGAATGCTCACGAAGCTCCACATGCGGCCTCCGTCGTCGCTTTTCCAGCACTCGGCGGCTCCGTCGCAGAAGCCGTGGCAGGGACTCCCGAAGATGGTGGCGACGATGGAATCGTCGGGCATCAGGGTCAAGTTGGGCCAGGCGCACTTGTTGTCGACGGCGACGAAGCGCTCCACCCGGTCCATGTTGACAAGGTGGTCCGTATTCTCGCTTCCGGCTGATGCCGGCGCCGGCGATCGGAACGGCGCCGCTTTCGCCGTGCCGATCCCGGCCAGGCCCAGGAGGGTAGAACTCACCATGCCGCGGCGGCTGAGTACTCGGGCACGGAAGCGACGTTTCATGATGGACCTCCGGTGAGAAATGCGGATCAATGGCGGCCGAGTCCGAACTCGCTCCCCATGGTCACGACCTTGCCGTCCCGAAAATGCACTTCGATGAACTTGGAACTGGCGAAGGGGCGGCCGTCTTCGTCGCGGAAGACGCCGACACGCTTCTTGGTCCTGGCATCGAAGATGTCGGGCGCGTGGGAGTAGGCGTACTTGCCGTCCAGGCTGAAGGTGACCCAGCCGTGACCGCCGATGGACAGATCCACATGGCCCATTTCCCGGGGCGGCATCTGGGTGGCGTCGAAGTAGAACAACTTCCGGCCCGACTGGTCGCTGATCCACAGTTCCTTCTGGTCGGGCGTCAGGCCGGCGCCATGGGTCCGATGGCGAATTTTCTCCTCGCCGGCGAAGACCCGGTGCAGGAGTTTGCCCTGTTTCAGATCGACCACGTCAAACCCCACGTGCTTCCCCAGGCAGACGAAGGCCAGGCTCTGGTCGCGCGTGACGGTGTACGGAAAGATCATGAACTCGCCCACGTCGGGGATCTGGCGGACGATGCTGTCGTCCCGGGTGTCGAACATGGTCAGCATGGTCCGGGTTCCCAGGAAGACGTGCCGTCCGTCCAGGCTCACGATGCTGTTGTGGGCGTTGGGCCCCACCGGGATCCGCTTGATGAACTCTCCGTTCCGGGCATTGACCACGACGAAGCCGGCGTCGTCGTCCTTGTACCAGAACCCGGTGGGAGCGTAGATCTTCGTGCCGTCCATGGTGATGGAGGAGCGGTCGCAGCATCCCGGTGCGAAGGTGTTCTCCCAGAGGATCTTCTCCGTCTCCAGATCGAAGGCTCCCAGACGATGGTTGGTCGTGGAGTAGTAGACGGCGTGGTTGACCAGGCTCCCGGTGAAGCCCCGCAGTCCCTCCTGGAAGATGGGGACGTGGATCCTCCGGACGAACTTGTGACCGTTGTCGATATCGAAAATGAGGATTCCGGTGCCCGATCGGCCCTCCACCTGCGCTCCGTCAGGAGTGCTCATGTAGAGGTAGCGACGGGTTTCGGATTGGCCCGGCAGGGCGGTCCCGAGGGCCACTAGAATCGCGGCGATGAAGATCAAGTGTGGCATGACCGGAATTCTACTTCCCGCGTCGGGGGGCTGTCCATCCGGCCTCCGTACCCGGCGGACAGCGTTGTTTCTCGGTCACATACGTCCGGGTATCCTTTCTGATCGCGCCTGGTCCGGCGGCCGCATGTCCGATCTTGATGCTACGCATGACTTTCACCAAGGACTGATAAACTTCGGCAAACGGTGCCATGCTTGATCACAGCTATTTCGCGAACCTGACCTGGGAGATCGTGGGCCCCTACGCCGACCGATTCTCAAGCATACAGGTTAAGTTCAGTACGGGAGAGACACCATGAAAAGGTAGTTGACAGCGATCATCGAACGCGAAGGAGATGGATACGTCGCCCTTTGCCCGGAAGTGGATGTCGTCAGCCAAGGCGACACCGTGTCCGAAGCACGCGACAACCTCGCCGAAGCGCTGACTCTGTTTTTCGAGACCGCCTCCGGCGGGGAAATCGTCAAGCAACTGCGTGGCGAAGTCTACGTGACCCGCGTCGAGGTCGCCGTTGGGTAGGCTCCGCGTTCTTTCGGGTCGGGAGGTCTGCCGGATACTCGAGTCACATGGTTTCGTGAAGGTGAGAAGGCGTGGCAGCCACGTGGCCATGCAGAAGGCCGGCGCCGACGGTACGGTCACCGTCCCGGTGCCGTAACCTAAAGAGTTGCGTGTCGGCATGTTGATGTCGATTATCCGCCAGTCTGGCCTGTCTCGTTCGGAGTTTGAATGAACACTTGGCATTCTGGTCCCGCGGTTCGATTGGAGTCGAATTCGGAGTAGCCCGCCTCTGGATGCAGCCGTAGTAAACTGATGGGACTAACGCGATTGGCGGTGCCGCCACGATTGGCAGGTTGGAAGTCAGCCAGGAAGGAGACTCCGTGAACAGTTTGGTGGGACAACCCCGGGAGGCGTTGGATACGCCCGTCCTGATGGTGGATCTGGATATCCTGCAGCGCAACATCGACCGCATGGCGGCCACCATCATTCGCGACGCCAAGGTGGGATGGCGGCCCCACACCAAGGCTATGAAGACGCCGGCCCTGGCGAATCTGTGCCTGGAAGCGGGGGCCCACGGCATCACCTGCGCCAAGCTGGGGGAGGCGGAGGTCATGGCCGCCGCCGGGATCCGAGACATCCTGGTGGCCAACCAGATCGCGGGTTCGACCAAGATCGATCGTCTGGTCAACGTGTGTCGCCGGGCCGACGTGATGGTTTGTGTGGACCAGTTCGGAAACGTCCAGGCTATCGACCGGGCAGCCGAAGCCAAGGGCGTGCGTCCCCGGGTCCTGATCGAGGTGGACGTGGGGATGCAGCGCGCCGGAGTCTTGCCGGGTGAGCCTACCGTCTCTCTGGCCCGCCGGATCGCCCGGTTGCGGCACGTCCGTTTCGCCGGGTTGCAGACCTGGGAGGCCCATGCACTGTTCGAACCGGACCTGGGAAAGAAGAAACGGATGATCGAGGAGGCGCTGGGGAAGCTGACGGACACCGCCCAGGCCATCCGCGATGCTGGGATTCCGGTCGAGATCATCAGTTGCGGCGGCACCGGGACCTATCGGATCAGCGCTTTCGTTGCTGGGATCACGGAGATCGAGGCGGGAGGCGGCATCTACTGCGATATTTCTTACCGGCGCCGCTTCGGCGTGGAGCACGAGTTCGCACTGACGATCCTGTCCACCGTGACCAGCCGTCCCCACCCCGCCCGCGTCATTTGCGACGCGGGATTCAAGACCACGAACGCGCATGACGCCACCCCTGAAGTCCTGGGGGGAATTGCGGTCAAGGAATTCGTGACGTCGGCCGAGCACGGAATCATCCGGTTGGCCGAACCCAGTGAATCGCCCCGGGTTGGGGAAAAGATCGAGATCATTCCCGGGTATTCGGACTCGACGGTCTTTCTACACGACGTTCTGTACGGGATCCGAAACGGCCGAGTGGAGACGGTCTGGCCCCTTGTGGGCCGGGGCAAACTGGCGTAGCGTGCGGCCGGGTCAGTTCTGGCCGATGCAGAACAGGGTCCCGTTGGTCCGGACGAACAGATGGCCCTGGGCTGCTATCACGGTGGAGCGGACCGGGGAGTCCTCGGCGTCGCCCATGGCGATGTTGTTGAGGATTTCTCCTCCTGCTGCGTCCACAATCACCACGTCTCCGTCGAAATTGATCAGGTAGAGCTTGCCGTCACCGGCCAGGGGCGAAGCCTCGTACTTGCTGCGGCCCGGCGTCTGGATCGTCCATTTCACCTTGCCCGTCTCGGGTTCGACTCGAGAGAGGGACTTCCGCACATCGCTCAGGACGAAGAAGTCTCCGTCGTAGTACGCGGGGGTGGGCACGTCGGAAGTCACCGGCCGGACATCCTTGCTGACCCAGGCGATGGCGCTGTCGTCCAGCTTTCCGACCCCGCCCGTCTTGATGGCGTAGATGGGGTCCCGCTTGGGAGCGCAGGCCAGGATCACGTCCTCGTTGGCCACGGGTGAGGGAACCAGGCGCCAATGCCGGATGCGCGTGGGGTTCCAGGTTCCCCAGCGCCAGAGTTCCTTGCCGGTCTCCAGGTCGTGGCCGCTCAGATCGTCGCCGCCAACCACCAGCAACTCGCGGCGCCCGTTGTGGACGAAGGGGACGGGGGAGGTGAAGGCCTCGCGAGACTCGGCCACCGCCTGGCTGGGGCGGAAACTGCGCCACAGGGTCTCGCCGGTCTCCGGCTTCATGGCCAGGATGTAGGAACGGTTCTTGCGGTCCTTCAAGCCGCGTCCCTCGATGGGGACGTCCCTTTGCAGCACCTGGAGATAGAGCTTCCCGTCGAAGATCAGGGGGCTGGACGAGAAGGTCCAGAAGAACGCAAATTCGCCGTAGTCTTTCTCGATTTGACGTCGCCAGATTTGATGCCCCGAAAAGTCGAACGCCACCATTTCTCCGTTGCCGTAGAAAAAGACGACCACGTTGCCGTCCGTGGTTGGCGAGGGCGAGGCGAAATCGCTCCGGCTGTCCCGGTTGATCCCCGTGGAGATCTCCCGCTGCCAGAGCAGCTTGCCGGTGGCCCGGTCAAGGCAGAGGGCCTTCAGCGAATTGGACTTGGGGTCCGTGCTGGAAACGAAGACGTGATTGTCCCAGACGGCGGGCGTGGCCGCGCTGGGTCCGGGCAGGGCGGTGCTCCACGCGATGTTCTCGGTCGGCGACCATTGGGTCGGCAAGCCCGTCTCCGTGGTGGAGCCGTTGAAGCTGGGTCCCCGGAAGTGGGGCCAGTTGGCCGAGTGAAGCAGAGTTGCGGTCGAGATGAGCAGCAACAGGGACGGCATGAATTTCATGATCTTTGACTCCGAAGTCGTTGAGACGGCTCGGTTGCGGGGCGGTGCATCCCGCCCTTGTTGCAGAATCATAGCTGTTGAATTTTCGCCGTGTCCAGCCAACCGGAGCCGCTTCAGAATTTGTAGGCGAAGAGCTTGGCCTGGAACATCCTGATACGGATTGCCGCCGTCTCCCCGATCCCGGAAAGATCGCTCCTGCCCTTCCAGGTCACGACCCGATCGGACTCGTCGCCCGTCAGGCGGTCGCAGTCGGCGAAGGTGAAACCCTCGATGGGCGGTAGATCGGCCTGATTCATGGAGGGACTCTTGGTCATCAACTCCACGCTGATCCAGCCTCCGGGAGCGGAGCGGTAGTTCAGCCGCAGTTCGTCCCCGTGCCGGTAGATGGTGGGAATCGTGAACCGGCCCTCGCTCTCCGCCTCCATCCCGATGAAACGATGCGGTTTCCACAACATGTAGCGGATCTGAATGGGCCGTCCTTGGGGAAAGAGATGGTCCTGTCCGTAGACGTTGTGGAGGCTGGACATTCCCGTGTAGGGTACGGCCCAGAGCCCGTCGGGAAGCTCCAGCATGCCGTTGCGCCAGGTGTGCACCTGGCAATCGTCCCCGCTGCCGGCGGGGCCCACCGTGTGGATGGGCCGGCGCTCGGGCCGGATCCAGAAGAGTCCGTCGCGGCTGAAGGCGATCTGGGTGTCCACGTGATCGTTCCGCTGGTGATAGACGGGGATGACCATGACGTGAAGATCGGTACGCCCCGGATAGGGAAAGTAGTTGGCTCCGTAAAAGGAGATGTCCAGATCGTCCAGGGCGTCGGGAGCCAGGATCAGCTTGGGGGCCGGCCAGGTCCGGAAGTCCTTGGTCCGTGAGAACCCGATGACCCGCCGCTGGGTCTCCTCCTCGATCCGGGCGGTGCCGATCCCCGGCATCAGCTCGGCAGTATTTCCCATGATTTGCTGGTAGGCGATGTATTCGCCGTTGGCCTCGTCGTAGTGGGCGGAGATGCCGCCGTTGACGGGGCGCATGCCCAGGGCCTTCTCCAGCGGCTTCCAGTCCCGGCCGTCCGCAGAGATCCAGCCCAAGGTGCGCCCCCAGATCTCGGCTCGAGGCCCCTTGTACGTCTTCTCATAGACCAGGCGGTTCCAGCGGCGCATGGCCTCCTCGCCTTCCAGGGGCTGCAGGGTCTCCGGGTCGTACCACGCCATGTCGCCGCCCATGGCCTTGAAGCGTTCCGCCGCGGGCGCCTGGGGATCGATGAAGACTCCCGTGGCGCCCCGGATGCCGTTTTGCAGGAGGTTGTTGGCCGACGACCCGTCGAATTCGACCTGGCCCAGTTCCGGGCGCGTCCAGTGGTACCCGTCGGTGCTGGTGGCGTAGGCCGTGGACTCGGCCCGGGAGCATTCATAGATCATGTGGAGCAGTCCGTCGGCTCTCCAGATGAACAGGGGGCCGATGAATTTCCCCTGCTCCCACTCCGCCGTCGCCTCCAGCAGAGGCGCGGATCTCTCCGCCTGCTCGACCCGAAGCTTGACTCCGATGGCGGCGTCGAAAAGTTTGAAGACACCCTGGCGATCCGAGGCCCGGTTTCCCGGGAACACGTCGGTGACGTCGACGATGGGATTCCAAGCCCCGTTATTGACGCGGATCCGCTTGGACCGTTTCTGGGGTTCCGTGAAGGGAGATGTCTTGACCTTCTCCTCAGCCTCGGCCTCTCCTGCCGTGGTCAGCAGAAATGCAATCAAAAGTAGCCTGTTCATGGTTCGACCTTTCCAAGAAAAAATAAAGACATGGGTTGATGTTGAAATCCAATTTCAATAAGATGCTCGAGGCCATGAGGCGTTGAATGTTGAAGAATCCGGGGGAATGAATTGAGGGGGTGGGGTGCACCGGTGGCATCGGTGCACCCCGATTCGGTGTCTCGACATTCGAGCAAAGACCAATCCTCACTATAGCTTCCCTCCATCAATAGAGACAACTCGACGGGGTTGAGTTCCACGTTCGGAACATAGGGAGATTCGCATGCACCGGAAGACAAGATCAAGATTGCGTAACCGATGGTGGAAATATTTCGTTGCCGGCCTGTTGCTGTCCCCCCTCTTGCCGCCGGCAATGGGCACCGACAAGCAGGATCTGAAGGCCCAGATCGAAGAGTTGAAGCGGAGGTTGGAGAAACTCGAGAAGGAGAGGACTCCAGAGCCGGAGGCGTTCCCAAAATCTGAGAAAGAGGCATCTCGGGACCAGGAGCTGGCGGAAGTCCGCCGTCAGGTCGATATTCTCGCCTTCGAAGTGGAACGGCTGCGGAGCGGTGAGCCGGAGATCGAAGTCACCGACGACCAGGCACGAAGCAAAGGACTCGGCCCGGCGGCCGCCACCATTTACCGGAAGCGTCAAGGTGTTTCCATCGCAGGCTATGGCGAGATGCTCTACAACAACTTCAGTGGGCGTGACGAGTCCGGCGATTCTGTCTCCAAGACCTCTGAACTCGATTTTCTACGGGCCATCCTCTACGCCGGCTATCGGTTCAACGACCGCTTCGTCTTCAACTCGGAGATCGAGATCGAGCATGGATCCACCAGTCTCGGCGGTTCCACCTCCGTCGAGTTCGCCTATCTGGACTTCTTGGTCAACGATCACCTGACCGTACGGGGAGGATTGCTCCTGGTGCCCATGGGTCTGGTCAACGAGCTTCATGAACCCACGGTCTTCGTCGGTGCCAATCGGCCGGAGACCGAACGCCGGATCCTGCCCAGCACTTGGCGGGAGAACGGATTCGGCTTCGTGGGATCCGCGGGGATGGTCGACTACCGCGTCTACGTGGTGAATGGCCTGCTGGGTTCGAAGTTCAGCTCCAACGGCCTGCGGGGCGGCCGGCAAAAGGGGTACAAGGCGAAGGCCTCCCACCTGGCTGTCGTGGCGCGGGTCGATCTGAATCCCACTCCGGGAGTCTTCTTCGGGGGCTCCATCTACAACGGCGGCTCGGGTCAGGGGCTGACGTTCGACGGACAAGATTTGGACGTGGGGACCCGGATCGGGGAGCTCCACGCCCAGATCCAGATGGAGGGCTTCGACTTGAGAGGGCTCTATGCCCGTGCTTCCCTGGACGACGTGGCGGAGCTGAACCAGGCCCTCGGATACACCGGGAAAAATTCGGTCGGCGGGACTCAGCAGGGAGGTTATCTCCAATTCGGTTACAACCTGCTTTCCCGGGTCCGGGAAGACGTGAGGCTGATGCCCTACTACCGAGCCGAGACTCTCGACACCCAGGCTCAGGTGCCTGCCGGATACCTTCGCAATCCTGCACGGGACCGGTCGTTCCACACCTTGGGCCTGGAGCTCAAGCCGATTTCCAATATCGTCCTCAAGGCCGACTATCAGTGGAACCGGAACCGCGCCAAGATCGGCCTCGACCAGTTCAACATGGCGCTCGGTTACAACTTCTGATGAGGGCGGGGGTATTCTAGCCCTCAGAATCGGCGACTGATGAATCACCGATCCTGAGGGCCCGAGGGAGATCTGAAGTTCCGCCTCGAAAGTCCTGCCTAGTTTTCCTCCCGATGGTTCCCGGATATAGTTTCGCGACCCGAAATTCCGCTTACAGGCGTCAACTTCCGTCGGGCGCGAGTTTAATCATGTGGTCCACGGCAGAGACGGCTTCCTGAGCCTTCTGTTTCGGTATATGGGGCTTGAGAGTGATCAGTGCCTTCACCCTGCTATCAATCGAAGCCTGGTGACCGGATTGCCTAGTCACGTACAGGGCCGTGGTTAGTCGCTCCAGTTCGACAACCCCTTTTTTGCCGATCTGTCCAGATGTGAAGTCGATAGCCTTGTTGTGTCTGGACAAGGTTCGTGGATAGAACTTCCGGATGTAGGTGCTCTGCTTTGTGGCGGCTATCCGTGCACCATACAATCCCCGGGTCTCAAGTTTCAGTAAGCCGTCTGCGCGCAAGGCCGTGAGTTCATCTCTCAGATCGAACGAAAACGGACCATGCTTGTACAAAATGAAGTCGAATTGCAGTGGAACGCCCATGAGGTTCTGCAGAATATAGACTGCCTTCTGCGCATGGGTTTCTCCGCACCAACCTCCCTCCTGCCTCAATCTTTCAATCAACTCAACGATCAACACTGCTTTCGCCAATCTGCCCATTAATCTACTCCTTCTTCTTCCAAGGGCCGAATGATCTGTTCGCGATTGTCTTTTAACCAAGTGTCGGCTTCATAGTAGATGGAGCGATCTGCGAATATGAAATCGACGGACAGAATCGGCAGAGTCTTCAATACGGCCGAGACGGAAAGGGAGGACGCCAAACGATCGTCCCGCAGAAGGACTGGGAAATCTGGTGCCCCGCCCTGCTGGTAGTAACGGTCCCGTCGGAAGTATTCTTTGCCAAACTTATCACACAGAGGCCCGAAAATTGCGTCACCGGATTCAGGGTTGACCTGGACGTCGTCGGGATTCCGCTCATAAAGTCGCTTGAAATGCTGCCGTCGCACGATTCGGCGGGCATGTAAATGACCACGTGCCTCTTGAGCTGCTGCGGCTTCCCGTAACCCGACGGTGATCTCGTTGTCCGTAATTTTCAAATGGTCTTTCGGGGCGGTGGAGAAAGAGGCGCCAGGGAGCCATTCCTTCAGAAAATCCTCCAGATGAATGTCATAACTTCGACGGACAGGATGCAAATAAACCTGGGAGAACATGAAATAGCGCGCCAGCATGAGAGCTTCGGCCGATTGAATGCCACCTTCCTCGACGCCGAGAACCGGTTCTTGAGAACCCTCCTCCTCCTGTGACCCAGGTTTCGGAAGAATACGAAGCGTATCGATCAACCGGTAGTGGTCAAACTTGCCGTATGCGACGCCTGCGTGATGCGAATCGCGCAGGAGGTAGTCCATACGATCCACTCCGAACGCGTTCCCCACGATGATTTCCGAGAGAATGGCTTCCCAGTCAGTGAAGTTCAGGTCATGGGCTTTTTTCGGTCCCACCGCCAGCTTGACGACATCCTCAGTTCGGAGCGGTGGAGTCGTGGAGCACCAAATCTCCTCCATTTCCTCGCTGCAGATGAACTCCCTTGTCAGGCGTTCGTGATTCCAGGCGTCCGGCAGCAGTCTTTCAGTCGAGTGCGAGAACGGGAGGTGGCCGACATCATGGCAGAGTGCGGCCATCCGCAACACCCGCCGCCAGTAGGCAAGCTGGTCCGGGAGGGAAATGGGTTCCAGAAGAATTCGAATCTTCTCCGAGAAATTCTCCGGCTTCGTAACTACGTCAAAAACCCGGCCTGCGAGTTCCATGACCCCCAGGGAGTGTTCGAATCTCTTGTGTGTTGCACCCGGATACACGAGATAGCTCATGGCCAATTGGTGAATATGGCGCAGTCTTTGAAGCGGCCGGGAATCCAGGACCTTCCGCTCATCGCTGTCCAAGCGGACGAACACGTGAATCGGATCTCTGACCTCGTGAATATTTTTCGGCATCTCAAATCTTCAGGATTCCGGAACTGGTCTCTTCACAAGGTCTGGCGGGCTGGCGCATGGTCACGTGGAATCATGCGGCCGCAGTTCCATAGCGACTGTCCGCACGTACGACAACCCTGCCTAATTTCGAGTCGCTTTTCGAACTTCTCCAATCGCTCCTTGCTATAACCGTGGGTCGAATGCACTACGGAGTTGGCCGGATCATTGACTGCTGTCATGTTCCCCCGGCACGTTTGTCGCAACTCATCATCCACGCCATTGAGCACGATCGGTCGCACGTAGGCACCATCGAAAGCCATGCCGCATCGTTGACCGTACCAACCCGCAAAACGCTTCATGACGCGCCAGGAAGATTCAAGGCAAGTGTATTCGGATCGGGTGACGCTCCGCCTTCCGATGGTCGGTCGTCATGGCGTCGCGCTTGAACGGTCGAGTCCAATGAAGCTCGTGAATACGTAGGCGCCGAAGCGTGGCCTTCAGTAAGAATTCTCGAAGCCCAATGCCGCGCTCGGTGGTCGGACCGCGTTCTACAGGAGCGCGAACCGGCCACCCGATCAGGTCCGGTTTCGCATCGATTTCGGAGTACGCCCTTGGTTCGAATGAATCGGTCACGATCAGACACTCGCCCGAAAGCCGAGCAGTCTCGTCGAAGATCGGTGGCGCGCCCGGAGGGATTCGAACCCCCGACCCACGGATTAGAAGTCCGTTGCTCTGTCCAGCTGAGCTACGGGCGCGTGCTTGAATGTTCCGAACGAACTTTATCAGTCCCCGCCAAATGTCGCCAAGGACAGTCAGGAATCCCCGGCCAGGCGGCGCTGCATGAAGATCTCGGCGGGCTGGTCCCGTATCGTGAGCGCGCCGCAATCCCGGTAGCCGAGCTTGCGCCAAAAGTGCTGGGCCGTGGCGGAGGCCTGGGTGGACATGATCACCAGGTCGAAGCCGCGTTCCGCCATCTGCCGCTCCCACTCCCTCACCGCCCGGGTGCCGTAGCCGAGACCCCGTTCCGATTTCAGGATCACGATGAGCTCGATGAAGGGGAGCGATTCCCAGATCACGTGGAACTTGAGAAAACCCACCGGCTTCCCTCCGGCTTCGATGATTCGGAGCCGGGGCCCACGGATCTGCGCTTCCAGAGCCGCATCGGACAGCCGCGGCCAGAGCTTTCTCAGCACCTTGATGTCGGAGGGGACGGGACTTCGCAAACAACTCATGAGTGACGTCTCACGGACGCAAAGACCAAGCCGGCTGCGTCGATGTTAGCACGGCACCGACCCCGGAAACGTAACCGAACGGGCCCAACCGGGGATTCCACGCCTCCCTCTCGTTGAACCCGAGGGTCCCCGCTCCTATGATGGAAAACCGCCGGTACATTGCCCATGTCAACGGAATTCAATTGGACACAGCCACGGATCGTGGTCAAGCGGACCCTCCTCTCGCGGAAGCCGGCCGAGAACAGCGGACTCGTCGCGGCCGCCAGCGCGATGGTCATCCTGTTCGTCTCCGTTCTGGTCTGGAGGGACTATCCCGAGCTCTTTCGACTCCTGGCGGCCGTACCCGAAAGGGTCATGGACCAGCAGGAATATTGGCGGCTGTTCTCCGCTCTGGCCGTCCATTCCAACTGGATGCATCTGTTCTCCAATCTTCCCTTCGTGGTCTTTTTCAGCTACCTCCTCTACGGCTACTTCGGCTTCGGAGTCTATCCCTTGGGCGTCATCGTTCTGAGCGTCGTCACCAACTACCTCTCGCTTCTGACTTATTCCCCCGAGGTTCACCTGGTGGGAGCTTCGGGCATGACCCACGTGATGGCCGGATTCTGGTTGGCCGTCTATATCTTGGTGGAGCGGAGCCTCCCCCTGAAGAAACGGGTGATGCGAAGCCTGGGTGTGGCTCTGATCCTCCTCCTGCCCAATGCCGTTCAACCTCGGGTCAGCTATCGGACCCACGCCATCGGACTGGCTCTGGGAGTGATCGCGGCCGCAGTCTATTTCCAGCGGCGCAAGCGTTGGATCCGGGCGGCGGAAGTCCTGGAGATCGAAGAAGATGAGGATGTCTCCGGGCCGGTGGTCATGTAACCGTCCGACCTTTTCCGGCTTGTCTTCGACGCTCGATTCCGGGGCTCTTCCAGCAAACGCTGTGTTATACTCGATCCATTCCCGCCTTGATTTATTAAGGTTTGGAGAGATGTTGGAATGAAGGTGATCAAGTTAGCGCAAGTGCCGCCGCCCAGTGTGGCAGTCGACTCGACGGTGCTCTCGGCCGCCATGTCCATGCGGAACGCCAGAATCGGAGCCGCAGCCGTCCTGGAAGGGGACGAACTGGTCGGGATCTTCTCCGAACGGGACGTCATGCTGAGAGTCGTCGTACCTCGGCTGGATCCCGAAGCCACGACCGTTCGTGAGGTCATGACGACGGCCGTCCAGACGGTTGGGGAGGAGGCGGAAGCGGGAGAGGCTTTGGAGCTCATGGTCTCCCGACACATCCGGCACCTGCCGGTGGTGAACTCGGAGGATCGCGTCACAGGGCTGTTGTCGGTTCGCAATCTGCTTCAACATCACATCGAGGAGCTGGCGGATCAGCTGAATTCCCTGGAAGCCTACTTCAGCGCGGACGGTCCAGGCGGGTAGCCCTCCCGGGCGGAGCCGCCCTGATCCCTCTTCCCTCACGCCACTTTCCTCGTTTCCCTTTTCTCGCGATGGTCTAGGTCGTATGCTTCGGGTCGGCGTCCAAAGAAACGACGTACAGGAGGAGTAGATGAAACGGCGTTTTCCACCATCCATCGGCTTGTTGGTCCTGCTCACGCTGGTTTCGGTTGAGGCCCGTCCCTCCAGCCACGGTCAGAAGCTGAAACCTCTGGATCTCGGCTCCAGCTTGGAGCTCTTCGTCGACGATTACCTCATCGATTCCATGAAGGGAATGCGGCTTCAGCTTCAGGAGCCCCGGCCGGCGGGGATCGTGCTCAAGTTCGACCAACCCTGGGAGGGGACCACTTCGCTCTACCACACCGTCTTCAAGGACGGGGACCTCTACCGCATGTACTATCGCGGCAGCAGTCACGCCGGTTATACCTTCCCCAAATTTGTGGCTCCCGGCGAGACGGTGATCCCGGAGCACGAGGAGGTCTCGTGCTACGTCGAGAGCAAGGACGGTATCACCTGGCCCCGTCCGTCTCTGGGGCTCATCGAGTTCGAGGGCTCCAAGGACAACAACATCGTCTGGTCCGGCAGGGGCGGGCACAACTTCGCTCCCTTCAAGGACGGCAACCCGGAAGCGGATCCTTCCCGGCAGTACAAGGCGCTGGCAGGCGGACCGCTGCTGGCGCTGGCTTCGCCCGACGGCATCCGTTGGACCAAGATCCAGGAAGAGCCGGTCATCAGCGACGGGGCCTTCGATTCGTTGAACGTTCCCTTCTGGGATCCGGTTCGGGGGCTTTACGTGGCCATCTACCGGGATTTCACGGACGGGGTCCGCTCCATGAAATGCGCCACTTCGGAAGATTTCATTCACTGGACGAAGGGGGAGTGGGCCGACTACGGCGGGGCGCCGCGGGAGCACTTCTACACCAACGCCACCCAGCCCTACTTCAGGGCTCCCCAGATCTATCTGGCCTTTCCGAAGCGCTTCGTTCCCTGGAGGACATACCACGACAACGCGCCGGGGGCCGGCGTCTCCGACGCCGTGTTCATGACCAGCCGTGACGGGGTGCACTGGGACCGGCGGTTCGGACAGGCCTTCATTCGGCCCGGAAGGGACCCCAAGAACTGGGTCCATCGGACCAACATGGTCTCTTCCGGCGTCGTCCCCACGGGCGACGATGAAATCTCCCTTTACGTGGCCCGGAACTACACGTCACCCAGCGCCCACCTGGAGCGAATGACGGTGCGCATGGACGGATTCGCTTCCCTCCGTGCCGATTACAAGGGCGGCGAGATGGTGACCAAGCCCTTCGTCTTCAAGGGGAACGACCTGGTCTTGAACTTTTCCACGTCGGCCGCAGGGAGCATCCGGATCGAGGTCCAGGACCTTCATGGCCACCCGGTTCCCGGGTTTGCGCTGGAGGACTCGCCCCTGATCTTTGGAGACGAGGTCGAGCATACGGTGAAGTGGGACCGGGGTCACCCGAAGGCGATTCGGGATACCTTGAATCGGATCGCCGGCAAGCCGATTCGGCTGAAAATCGTGATGCGGGACGCGGATCTCTACTCCCTCCGCTTTCGATAGTGTGACCGCCAACGGCGAACGTCCCGCCAAGCACCTGCCGGGTGTTCTGGCCGAGATTTTGAAACGGATCGGTGAGGAGAAAAAGCCATGAGAATGTTCGTACAAGGTGAGTGGACCGAGACGCCCCAACTGATCGAAGTCAGGAATCCTTACGACGATTCGGTGGTGGACACCGTCCCCAAAGCGGGGGCCGCCGACGTGGACGCAGCCTTGGCCGGCGCCGTCGAGGGGGCCCGCGTGATGCGGAAGATGCCGGCCTACGACCGGTCGCGAATCCTCACCAAGGCGGCGGACCTCATGGAGGAACGCTCCGAGGATCTGGCCCGGACCATCAGTTCCGAAGAGGGCAAGATCCTGGCGGAAGCACGGATCGAAGCGGTACGGGCGGCCGAGATCATCCGGCTCTCGGGAGAAGAGGCCAAGAGGATCACCGGTGAGGTGCTCCCCCTGGACGCGGCGCCGGGGTGCGCCGGACGGCTGGGGTTCACCCTCCGTGTGCCCTGCGGTGTGGTGGCGGCCATCACCCCGTTCAATTTCCCGTTGCACCTGGTCTGCCACAAGGTCGGACCCGCACTGGCCGGCGGCAACGCCGTGGTGGTCAAACCGGCCACCGACACGCCGCTGTCGGCCCTGAAGCTGGTGGAGATTCTGCTGGAGGCGGGGACCCCGCCCCAGGCCCTGGCCTGCCTGACCGGTCCCGGCAGCGAGGTGGGCGACTTTCTCTCGGGCGACCCTCGGGTCCGCAAGATCAGCTTCACCGGCAGCTACGAAGTGGGGGATCATATCTGCAGGGTGGCCGGAATGAAGAAGGTCACCATGGAACTGGGGTCCAACGCCCCGCTGTTGGTGATGGACGACGCCGATCTGGACAAGGTGGCCGCGGCCACGGTGGCCACCGGATTCGCCAACGCCGGACAGGTCTGCATCTCGGCGCAGCGGGTGCTGGCCGCGGACCGGATCTACGACGATTTCCTGGACCGCCTCAAGACCGGCGTCGAGGGAATCCGCATCGGAGATCAGCTCCAGGAAGGGACCACCATGGGGCCGCTGGTGCGGGAATCGGACGCCATCCGCGTGTCCAACTGGATTCAGGAAGCCGCGAACGGCGGAGCCCGCCTGCTCACCGGAGGAGCCCGCAACGGGGCCCTGGTGGAACCGGCCATCCTGGCCGACGTCGACCCCGCCATGCGGATCAGTTGCGACGAGCTCTTCGGTCCCGCCGTGGCCGTAAACCGTTTCGACGACATCGACCAGGCCATCGCCATGGCCAACGACACTCGCTACGGCCTCTCGGCGGCCATCTTCACTCAGGACATCGACCGGGCCCTGAAATTCGCCCAGGAAGTGGACAGCGGCAACCTGCACATCAACTGGGGCACCCAGTGGAGGGCCGACCTCATGCCCTACGGAGGCCTCAAGGACAGCGGCATGGGCAAGGAAGGCCCTCGTTACGCCGTGGAAGAGATGACCGAATCCAAGATGGTCGTCGTCCACCTGGACGGCTAGGAGCGACAAGCGGCGACTTTCTTGTCGCCGAACGGGAGCGGCGGCTTTCTTGCCGCCGATTAGGGGGGCAGGGGGGACGGAGTCCCCACTTTACGCTTTCCGGTCGCCGAACTCCCAACGAAACACCCAGGAACGGGCGACCCGCCACATCCCTAACCGGAACTTCACTTCCCCTCAAGCCACATTTTTACCCTTCAAATCATTGAAGTAGCTCAAGTTACGGCTCCGCAGGTGGGGGTCTCCATCTGGATATTTGTTTCCATGTTCAGGACATGTCACATTATCTATATATAATGTTTCTGTGGTTATTTATATTACTTGTATTGTTTCCATGTAAGAGGCCATTTCTCCATGTCCTATCACGTCGATGTCATCCCCAACCGCTCCAGTCCTCCCGCCATCCTCTTCCGCGAAGCCAAACGCGAGGGCAAGCGCATCCGTCGCACTACCCTCGCCAACCTCTCCAAAGTCCCTCCCGAGATCGTCGACGGCATCCGCGCCCTGCTCAAGGGCGGGCAGGTCTATCGCCCCATGGAGGATTCCCTCTCCATCCGCCGCGCCCTGCCCCACGGTCATGTCGCCGCCCTCCTCGGCCTGGCCCGCCAACTCGGTCTGGAACGCATCCTGCACCGTCAACGCAGCCGCCACCGCGACCTTGCGCTGGCCGCCATCCTCTCCCGGGTCCTGCAACCCCTCTCCAAGCTCGCCACCGCCCGGAGCCTCTCCCCCTCCACCGCCACCAGCAGCCTCGGCCCCCTGCTCGGCCTCGGTCCGGTCCACGGCAACGAGGTGCTGGCCATGCTCGACTGGTTGCTCCGGCGGCAGGTCTGGATCGAGAAGAGTCTGGCCCGTCGCCACCTCGAGGGCCGAACCCTGCTCTTGTACGACGTGAGCTCCTGCTACCTCGAGGGGCGCGACTCTCCTCTGGCTGCGTTCGGCTACAACCGGGACGGCAAGAAGGGCAAGCAGCAGTTCGTCTTCGGTCTGCTGTGCGCCGGGGACGGTTGTCCGCTGGCCGTGGACGTGTTCCCGGGTCACACGGCGGATCCCACCACGGTGGCGGCGCAGGTGAAAAAGATCCGGGGGCGCTTCGGCATCGAATCCATCGCCTTGGTCGGGGACCGCGGCATGCTCACCACGGCGCGGATCCGCGAAGACCTCACCCCGGCCGGATTCGACTGGATCTCGGCCCTGAGAACGGACGCCATCCGCAAGCTGCTGCGGCCGTCCCCATCGGATGGAGACGAGGAGGAGGCTCCGTTGCGGCCGGGCGAGTTGGTGCCGGACGGGATCGCGGAGATCGTGAGTCCGGAGTTTCCCGGCGAGCGCTTGATGGTCTGCCTCAATCCCCGGTTGCGGCAGGAACGCGCCCGCAAGCGCGAGGATCTGCTGCGCGCCACCGAGAAGATCCTGCAGACCATCGCCGACGCCGTGCGCTCCCCCAGATCCCGGCTGCGCGGGCAGCAGGCGATCAACCGCCGGGTGGGGCGCGACGTCGGCCGCAAGAAGGTGGACAAACACTTCCGGATCGAGGTGACCGCCGACGACATCCGCTGGTCCAGACGCCAGGAGAAGATCGACGCCGAGGCGCAGTTGGACGGGATCTACGTGATTCGGACCAGCCTGGAGGCCCCCGCCCTCGGAGCCGGCGAGGCGGTGGAGGCGTACAAGTCTCTGTCCCAGGTGGAACGGGCGTTTCGCTCCCTCAAGACAACGCAGCTGGCGCTGCGCCCGGTCTACGTCTACAGCGAGGATCACGTGCGCGGGCACGTCTTCCTGTGTCTGCTGGCGTATTACCTGGAATGGCACCTGCGGCGCCGTCTGGCGCCGTTGCTGTTCGAGGAGGAGGACCGGGCGGGGGCGCGAGCGTTGCGGAAGTCCCCGGTTGCAAAGGCGCAAGTCTCGGAGCGCACGAAGGCCAAGGCTGACAGCAAGCGAACGGCGGAGGGGTTCCCGGTGCACAGCCTCCGGACGTTGCTCGCGGATCTCGCCACGCTCACCCTGAACCAGGTGACTCTGCCGGACGCCCCAAATCACCCGTTTCCGATGTTCGCCCGGCCGACGCCGCTGCAGAAGAAGGCTTTCGGCCTGCTGGGCGTGGATCCGACTCGATTTGTTGCCAGTAATTTGGCAGGTTGATTTCTTCTATCTGCCTGAATTACAAACGGATTAGATCAATTTCGGAAGTGAAGTTCCGCCTAACCCGGCATAGCCGGAACCAAAATTTCTTCGCCGTAGCGGTGGCCTTGCCGCCGCCGCCTCTTCGTCTGGTGCCGTCTTCCTCCGCTTTGGACCCACAAGGGGCGCCCCTACCAAGTATTCTTCGTCAATATGCACAATAGTTCGAGATCAAGGAATTACGTCGTCACATCCGTACCAGGACGCAGTTTGGGTGTGACGGACAGTTGCACGCCAAGTGCGCCAAGGACCTTCATCACAGTTCCGATCCGGGGGTCGCGTTCACCCGACAGAGCTTTGTACAAGCTTTGTCGAGCCAATTTGGTCTTCGCAGCAATCAATGTCATGCCGTTGGCGCGAGCAACATTGCCAAGGGCTTTAATAAAGAACTCGGGATCGTTTTCTTCAAGAGCCGCCTTCAGGTATTCAACAACCACCTCATTGTTATCGAGAAGCTCAGCGCTATCCCAAGGGGAATAAGTCTCCTTGCTCATGACCCCTCCTCAGAGTTCGCTTGCCATACTTATGACCGGCCCGAGAAGCGACTCATTACCTCAGCCGAAGTTGGACGCCGCCGTAAACGAGGCGGGGGATGCCCAGCGAGGGCAGCGGCGTCAGCCGGACCACGTAGTCTTGGTCCAGAAGATTCTCGACCGCGAGAAAGATCTCCAGCGTTTCTCCCAGCGGTTTTCGAACGCTGGCGCCCAGGAGGAAGAAACGCTCCAGAACCATGGTGTTGCGATCGTCCTCGAACTGGTCCCCGATCCAGCGTCCCTGTAGCGAGGCCGTGAACGGCCCGTCGTAACGGATCTCCGCCGTGAACTGATGGCGGGGAACCTGGGGCAGCCTCAATCCCGTCTCACGCACCTCGGTCTGGGAGTAGAGGTATCCCATCCGCAGGCTCCAGGGGAAGTCACCTTCCAGCCCCGTCTCCAACTCCAGGCCCCGGACCCGGACCTGTCCCAAATTCCGCCGCTGGCGTTGGATGAACTGGGGACCGACGGAGACGGTGGCGTTCCCCACCGGGTCCCGGAGCGAGTTCCAGAAGCCGTTGATCCGGAACAGCAGGGTGCCGGACGGATGGAGGTCGGCTCCCAGCTCGCCCCCCCACAGGTGTTCCTCGCCCAGATCCGGGTTCTCGGCGGTGATGACGTTGCCCACCCGGAAGGGGCGATAGAGCTCGTTCAGCGTGGGAGCCCGGAATCCGCGGTACGCCGAACTGCGCAGGGTCAACCACTGGGCGCTCCGCAACAGGATGCCCAAGCGAGGATTCAGGGAAGTCTCGGTGGTGCGGCCCTGCCACCAGTCCGTCCGTGCGCCGAGCTGCAAGTCCAGCCGGGTATGGATGGGCACGGTCTGCTGGACAAAGAGGCCGGCCAGATTCTGCACCCGGTCCTGCCAACTGACTCGTCTCCAATCGGTTCCAAGCAGCAGTTGTCCCCGCGGGTTCCAGGTCAGTGACCCTCCAGTCCCCAGCGTGGGGAACTCCTGCCGGGCGGTCACGAATTCCCGGGAACGGCCACTCAGGACCCGGGAGAAGGTGTTCTTGAAAAGGCCCGACTGGACGTAGAAACGGCCCTGCCAGGAATCGCCCTGAATCCCCGTCTCCAGGAGAGCGATCCGGGAGTCGTTCTGCTGGAGTTGTGTCCCGTTGCTGCGCCGTTCCCGAAACGTGTTGACGCCGACGTGGAACCTCTTGTAGGAGACCCGGCCGAAGAAGGTCTCGAACCGGCTGTTGGCCGGCGTGTCCACCTCTCCCCGGAGCGCCTCGTCGACGATGAAGAAGCCGTCGGTATCAAGGACCCGCGCTGAGGCCAGATACCCCCAGTCTCCCACTTGATCGGAAGCGGCGAGATCCAGGTCGGCGTACTTGTGACTCCCCAGCACGCCCCGGACGTCCAGGTGGCGCTGGTCGCGGGCCGTACGAAGCTGAATGGTCCCTCCCAGCGCGGTACTCCCGTACAGAGGACTGGTGGCGCCCCGAACCACCTCCACGCTCTCCAGGGCGGTGCGGGGGATCCGGTTCCAGTAGACCCAGCCGCCGAAAGGATCGTTCCAGGGAATGCCGTCGAACAGGACCAGAGTGCGGCTGGTTCCGGAGGGTCCGATGCCCCGCAACGAGACTCCCTGGGTCGTCGGATGGGAGATCATGCTGCTGCTGCGCCGAAAGAGGCTGAACCCGGGGATCTGGCGCAGAACGTCGTCCAGGACCAGCGCCGGCGACCGGCGGAGGTCGTCCCGCGACAGGACGGTGACCAGAGCCGTGCTCTCGAGCAGAGGCTGCTCTTGCCGGCTGGCCGTGACGACGACGGTCTCGTGAGAACCCTTCGGCTTTTCCTCGGTGGGCGGTTCTTTCTCCTGGGGAGGGGTCAGGAGGGCGAGCAGAGCGAAGGGAAGCCAGAGCATGGGAATTTCGGAGGATTCTGAATTCTAGGTGGACTCTCTTGAACGCCCGTCGATATCGTCAATCGGCTCTGACCTGAATGGCGTACAGGTCCGTATCCCGCAAGTGGAATCGAATCCGAAGTCCCGCCTTCCGGCGAGGAACCAGTTCCGATCGGCTCCCCCAGGTCAGTACGTGATGCAATGAGTCTCCCCGAACCGGCCTGGACTGTTGAACCTCGTATCCGGGGATCGCCTGACCGTTCTCGTCCAGGACCTCCGCTCGAAGTTCGCCCCCAACCCGGGCATTGACCGTCAGTCGGCCGCCGGGAGTCTCGAGAAGCTTCGTGGTGACCGATCCTTCTCCCTTCGCCGAGAGCGCCACGAATCCGTCCAACCGCAAGGTGGCCAGGCCGGTGGCCCTCTGTATCCGCTGCCCGTCCTGGACCCAGCCGTCCTTCACTTTCCGGATGGCGTCTACCGTGTAGGGCATGTTCTCGCCCCAGTAATAGCACCAGATCCGCTGGTCGTGCACCACGGGGGCCACCGGGATGCTGAGCCGGCTGTCCCAGGCGGGATCCTCCCCTCGCTCCAGAACGAAGGACCCGGGAAAGGGCCGGTTCCAGTGGATCCCATCCCGGCTCACGGCCAACTCGGCCGCAGCCGCGACGAACTCCTTTGCCCCTCTTTCGAAGACCCAGAGCCAGCCCAGGTAGAGGTCCTCGTAAAGGAACGCGGCCAGTCCCTTGAAGTGGAGGTCGGGTTCCGCCGGTCCGGGAGCCATCACCGTCTCGGGTTCCGACCAGGTGACGAAGTCCGGGCTGACGGCCCGCCCCACCGTATTCTGTGCGGCGCGCATCCGAACGTAGAAGACGTAGCGCTCGATGCGCGGATCCCAACCCAACAGGTTGCCGTTGTGGGGCCGCCGGAACCAGGGCTTCCCGTCGCCGTTGAGCCTCCAGTGGACACCGTCGGAAGAATAGCCCTTGGTGATGGCCGCCCCTCCGTCGAACACGTCCACGTAGGTCATCTTGAACCGGCGCTGGGGGTCCGGGTCTCGGAGGTCCTTGATGACATTGGCCCGCCGCATCCAGTTGACGCCCCGGGGAATGAGATTGTTGTCGCGCGAACCCTCCCAGTCCACCTGTCTCAGATTCGGTTTTTCCCACTCGATACCGTCCTGGGACACGGCGTAACCCACCTTGTACCGAAACCCGCCCGGCGCCCCCTCTTCCGGGTGGGAGGCCATGTACCACATCTTGAATTCGCCGGTCTCCCGATCGAAGAGAACGGCCCTCCCATTGGGTGAGATCATCCATCGTTCCCAGGGACGGTCACCCACCAGAACCGGATTGCCGGGATGACGTTCCAGCCGGTTCAACCGCCGGGTCACGCCCGCGGTGGACTCCACCACGTAGTCGTCGATGAAAAGCTGCTTCCTGTGGCCGATCTCCACAACGCCCGCGTGTGAGCTTCCGAGGATAGAAGAGCCGGAAGCGACGAAGATCAAAACGGTCAGCAGGACTGTCATTCGAGAATACATGTTCAAGTACTCCGCGAAATGCTCGTTGCGGCTTCACCGAAGTCTATCACCGCTCCTTCACCGGGGTGATAAGATTCCCGGGCGGAGGGCGCAGGAAAGGCATGAAGTTCGGAGTCGCCGCGACCACTTCGGTCACACCGGCAGTCACCGCCGGAGCTCAGGCCGATTACGTCCTGAGGATGACCGAGGCCATCGAAGGCGCCGGATTCGACTCGGTCTGGGTCAGCGACCGTACTCTCTTCCCCGCGGATCTGGTCCGGCGCTACCCGGGCCAGTTCGGGCCCGGCAAGGCCAGTCCCGAGGCACAGAACGTCCTGGAGTCCCTGGCTACCCTCAGCTTCGTGGGAGGGTCCACCCGCCGGTTGCGCCTGGGCGTCAGCGTCCTGGTCCTTCCTTTCCGGAATCCCCTCTTGAACGCCAAGATGATCACCACCTTGGACGTCCTCTCCGGAGGGCGGGTGATCTACGGCGTGGGCGTGGGTTGGATGCCGGAAGAATTCGCCTCCATGGGTGCGCCCTACCGGAAGCGGGGCGCGCTCACCGACGAGCACATCGAGATCTTCAAGGCCGCCTGCGCCCAGGAGGTCCCGGAGTACCGGGGGAAGCACTTCCGCACCTCGGGAATGGTCTTCTTCCCGCGGCCGGTGCAGCAGCCGCATCCTCCCATCTGGGTGGGAGGGAATTCCCGCTTCGCCCTGCGCCGGAGCGTCCGGCTGGGCGACGCCTGGCACGGTATTCGGCTCTCTCCCCGCCAGGTCGGGACGGCCCGCCAGGATCTGGCTCGAATCTGCCGCGCGGAGGGACGGGACCCGGGGACCGTGGGCGTCACTCTGAGACACACGCTGGTCCTGGGAGATGCCCGTTACGGCGGCAACGGAGAACGGCTCCACCTGACCGGCACCGCCGCGCAAGTCCGCGACGACGTCCGCCGCTATCGGGAAGCGGGACTCGACTACCTGGTCCTCTCGGTAGACGCGCCGAGCACCCGGGAGACCCTGGACTCGGTTCGCCGTTTCGCGGACGAAATCCTGACCGAAGAACAGGAGTGAGGAGGTCATGAAAAGAGTCTCGCCCGGGACGATTGTATTGTTGCTGTTGGTTGTAGGGACCGCTGCCGGTCAGGGGCAATCGGGGTGGAGAGCGGGAGTGGCCAGTGTGCCGATCACGCCCAAAGAACCCATTTGGCTGGCGGGCTACGGATCCCGGGAACGGCCTTCCGGGGAGGTCTTGCAGGAGATTCACGCCAAGGCTCTGGCCCTGGAGGACGAGACCGGGGCGGTGACCGTCCTGGTGACCATCGATCTGCTGGGACTCAGCCGGCGCCTCTCGGACCAGATCGCGGAGCGGGCCTGGCAGGAATTCGGGCTGAGCCGGGACCGGGTCGGCCTCAATTTCTCCCACACTCACAGCGGCCCCGTCGCCGGGGACGTACTTCGGCCGGCATATCCCATGGAACGGGAGCACGTTCGAGTCGTCCGCCGTTACACCAGTTGGGTCCTGGACGAGATCGTGAAGGTGATCGGCCAGTCCGTGGAGCAGCTCTCGCCGGCTCGGCTTACTTTCGGACAGGGGTCGGCGGGGTTCGCCGTCAATCGCCGCCGTGTCCGGACCGGGAAGCGGCATCTGCCCGGTCCGGTGGACCACGACGTCCCGGTCCTGGCCGTGCACGGAGCCGACGGCGAGTTGCGGGCCGTGGTCTTCGGATACGCCTGCCATGCCACGGTCCTGTCCGGCTACCAGATCAATGGAGACTGGCCCGGGTTTGCTCAGGAATCCCTGCAGGAAAAGCATCCGGGCACCACCGCCCTGTTCGTCACCGGCTGCGGAGCCGACGCCAACCCCCTCCCCCGAAGATCGGTGGATCTGGCCAGGAGCTACGGCCGGATTCTGGCATTTGCCGTGGACCTGGTGCTGGACGGGGAGATGGCTCCGGTCGGGGGTCCTCTCACCACCGCCTTCGAGCGGGTGGCGATCCCCTTCAGCAAGCCGCCTTCGCGCTTAGAGCTGGAAGCCCGGGTCCGGCGGGAGACGGGGAGCCGCCAGCGTCACGCCCGGTTCCTGCTGGAGAGAATCGAGAGGGAGGGGAGGCTGCCGGACAGCTATCCGTACCCGATTCAGGTCTGGCAGTTCGGGGAGGACCTCACCCTGATTCACCTGGCGGGCGAGGTGGTCGTCGACTACTCCCTGCGGCTCAGGGAGGCCCACGGATGGGACACGGTCTGGGTCGCCAGCTATTCCAACGAGGTCTTCGCCTACATTCCCTCCCTGAGGGTGCTCAAGGAGGGCGGCTACGAAGGTGCAGGCGCCATGGTCGGCTACGGGCAATCAGGCCCCTTCCGGGCGCCGGTGGAAGAGATCATCGTGGAAAAGGTGGACGAACTGGTGAAGCGCACCGGAGCGGCGACTACCAGTCGCCGAACTCCCAAGGAAACAATAGCGCAATAGGGAAGGGGCGACCGAAGAGTCGTCTCTCCAAGTCGTCCCTTCCCATAAGTAGCGGATAGGATCGGATCTTCCGTGAAGCCGAACTCAAGTCCGTTTCGGACCAGCGGCTGGATCGTCCTGTTTGCTGTCGCCGTTACGGGCGCCTGCCGCCCGGGAGGTGAGACGGGGCCGTCCCCGGGACCGCCGGACCTCGGGAAGAGGGCACTCCGGCCGGGGTTGGCCGCCCGCTACGAAGACGAACGGCATCGGGTCCACTTGGTGACTCCGACGCCCAATTTCTACCTGGAGGAAGGGGAGTCCCTTCACCCCTCCCTGGACCCCGATTTCCAAGCCGAGTGGGAGGGCTTTCTGTCGATTCTGGAGACGGGCCGCTATCGATTCGAGGGTGGCGGCCGGTTGGAGGTCGGCGGTAGGAGGATCGGCAGCGAAGCCGTGACCCTGGGCGCCGGCCGACATCGCTTACGGTTGAGATATCGGCGTCTTCCGGGGCCGGCCCAGCTTCGGCTGCGCTGGGAATCGGAGCATTTCCCTCTGGAGCCGGTCCCTTCCCGCGTCCTTTTCCATGAGCCGGAGAGCGCGTCCGGTGTGGACCAGAACCGGGTCGAACGGGGCCGAGACCTGGTAGAGAATCTGGGATGTGTCAACTGTCACAAGAGTGGGTCTGAATCCCTGGAGCGCCGCCGCGGACCCGACTTGAGCGCCGCCGCCGGGCTGAATCCGGCTTGGCTCCAGGAATGGCTCGTCGATCCGGCTGCGGTCCGCTCCGAAGCCACCATGCCGGCATTGCTGGACGCGGAGGCGGCCAGGGACGTGACGGCGTTTCTCACTTCGCGGCCGATCACCGGCCTGCCGAATCGAGAAGCGAGCTGGCCGGACGTGGACGCCGGCCGCGGCCGCGACCTCTACACCTCTCTGGGTTGCACCGCATGCCATACCTCGGAAAGTTATTCCTTGGACGGCGTCGGGTCCAAGCTGACCGTCGCCGGCTTGGCCCATTATCTGAAGGACCCCTTCCGCCACCATCCCGGAAGCCGCATGCCTTCGCTGCACCTGGATGACGAGGAGGCGCTGCAGATTGCCGCCTACCTGGCCGGTTCGGGATCGGAGACGCCGGGAGAGCCCGTAAGGGGCGGCCATGCGGCCCGTGGAGAGGAGCTGATCCGGTCCCGGGAGTGTCTCTCCTGCCACCGGCTGGAGGACCGGGAACCGGCTACTGTCCCCGATCTTCCTCCCCCGGTCGCTTCGCTTTCCCTCGATGCGGGGTGTCTGGCCGAAGACCCCGGACCCACACTTCCCCGGTATCGAATGGACGGAGAACAGCGGGCAGCGATTCGAGACTTTCTCCGCCGTCAAAAACAGTTCCCCGACATCAGTCCCGCGCCCGTCTACGACTTCTACCGGCGGGTCCACCGGCTCCGTTGCACGGCCTGTCATGTCATGGACCAATTCGGCAGCGGGCAGGCGGCCGGAGCGCCGGTCCTGACTGCGGCCGGCGAGAAGCTGCGGCTCGAATTCCTGGAACAGGCGCTTCTGGAGAACGTCCGGCTCAGGAGTTGGCTCACTCTGCGCATGCCCGGGTTTCCTCGAAACCAGGTGGAACCGCTGATCCACGGGTTCGCCCAGGCTTCGGGTCTCGATCCTTCGGCTCCTGCCGTGGAGTCGGTGACGTCCCAACAAGATACGAGCCACGGACTGACGCTGTTGGGGCGGGACACGGAAGGAAAAAGCCTGGGCTGTACCGGCTGTCATGACTGGGCGGACTACCGGGCCCAGGGGGAGCGGGCGCCCCAGTTGGCCGCCGCCGCTCATCGTCTCCGGTATCCGTGGTACCGGCGATTCATGTTGAATCCTGCCCGGATTCTGTCCGGGACCTCGATGCCGGAACACTTCACGGACATCGCACCAGAGGAGAGGGAAGAGAGCATTCGGAGGATCTGGGGGGCGCTCGGTGTCGGCGCGGCCGGTCCTTTTCCCGTCGGGCTGGATCCGCCGCCCGATCCCTGGACGGCCGAAACCCGCCCGGTTCCCTCCGCTGCGAGCGTCGTGGTTCGGACCATCATGCCGGAGGCGACTCCGGCGGCGATCGCAGTGGGTCTTCCCGGCGGTCTCTCCTACTGCTTCGATGCCGGCACGCACCGTCTCCTGTACGCCTGGCGGGGGGAGTTTCTGGATCTTGAGGCCACCATGCGCAGGAAGACCGGAGCCGACGGTTATACACTCACCCCCAAGATCCCTGGGAGGCGAATTTTCCGGTCGACCCGTTTCCCATTCCGGTTGGCCGATTCCGAACGCATTCCGGAGACCCGCTTTCGGGGTTACCGCCTGCGGGACGATGTCCCGGAATTCCACTATTCGGTGGGCGGAGCGGAGGTCTACGAACGAATCCGTCCCACGGCAGCAGCGGACGGGTTTCGGTGGGAGTTTCGGATCGAGCGGGTCCAGGTTCCGCTCCGGTTCGACGCGGTCGTCGAAGGTCCGGTTCGGATGACCGCGAGCCGGGGAACCGTAGAGAAGGACCGCGTTCGGATTCCCATCGACGGGGACACTCGCTTTGAGATCCTGGTCGGGAGCGGAAAGGAATGAGAGAAACCGGAGCTCTGGTCTTGCTAGGGCTGGCGGCGGCTTGGTTCGTTCCATTCTCCGCCTTGGCGCAGGTTCCCAGGGAGAGCTACCGGATCGAGACCGTGGAGACACCCCGGGGCGTGGCGCCCGAGGTAGGCGGGATCGATTTCGATCCACGCGGCCGGCTGGTGGCCTGCTTTCGCCGCGGGGGCCTCTACCGGCGGGATGAGGACTCGGGCCTCTGGAGCCGGTTCGCCGACGGACTCCAGATCCCGCTGGGAATCGTTGCGGGGAAGTCGGGGGAATATTTCGTGGTGCAGCAGTCCGAGTTGACGCGGATCGTTGACACCGATGGAGATGGACGGGCCGATCACTACCAGACCCTCAGCGACGAGTGGGGAATGTCGGGCAACTACCACGAATTTGCCTATGGTCTGGTCCGGGACGGGGAAGGGAACTTCTACCTGGGCCTGGGATTGGCCTCGGGCTCGAGCCGTCACAGGTCATCGGGCAGGGGACCGGCGACAAATCGGAGACGGGTCGCTGAAAACCCCAAGCCCGGAACGGTGGGCAGGTTCGGGCACAATTCACCCGTGTCCTATCGCGGCTGGGTGATCAAGGTCACTCCTGCCGGCGACTTCGTGCCCGTCGCCTCCGGTTTCCGGCAGCCCAACGGCCTGGGGTTCAACCGGGAAGGGGCGCTGTTCGCCACCGACAACCAGGGGGGCTGGGTCGGGACCTCTCCTCTGCATCATGTCACGCCCGGATCGTTCTATGGACACCCCTCCTCTCTGAATTGGCATCCGGACTTCGAGGGCATCAACCCCGTGGACGTCGAGGTGAAGACGTTGGCGCGTTGGCGCAAGGTGCCGGCGATCCAGCTGCCTCAGAACGACATGGCCGGTTCCCTGGGACAGCCTCTGGAGGACCGCACCGGAGGCCGGTTTGGTCCCTACTCGGGCCAGATGTTCATCGCCGACTGGACCTATCCCCGGATTCACCGGGTCTACCTGGAAAAGGTCGCGGGGACCTGGCAGGGGGCCTGCTTCCCGTTCATCGAGGGACGTGGGCTTCGCAAGGGAAACATCCGGCTGGCCTTCTCCCCGAGTGGAGACCTCTACGTGGCGCAGACCTCACGGATCTGGGGAATCGGAGAGGGATTGCAGCGGGTGGCCTGGACGGGAGAGACTCCCATGGACATCCAGGAGATGCGGTTGACCGAATCGGGGTTCGACCTCGTCTTCACCAAGCCGGTGGATCCAGCCACTGCGGCACTCGTCGATGAATATTCCCTGTTCCACTACTACTACCGCTACCACGGGGAATACGGGTCTCCCAAGACGGACGTCACTCCGGTCCGGATCGAGAAGGTGTCTGTTTCCGAAGATGGACGCCGGGCTTCCCTCCGCCTTTCGGATCCCTTGTTGAAGGGACGGGTCTACGAACTGCGCCCCGGGCAGAGAATTCGTTCCCAAGACGGCGAACCGCTGGTGACGAAGCTGGCCGCCTACACCGTGAATCGGCTCCGAGAGGGAGCCTATTGAGGCAGGGTCTTCCAACACGCATCCTCGATAAGTTCAGCGGACCGGAATGAGGCTGTTTCTTGACGCCAATGTCTTGTACGTTTCATGTGTATGGGGTGCAGCGTCGACTCTACAGTTCTCAAGCGTTCGAAACGGCTTCATCCGGGCCCCATCAACGTCGAACCCGCCGCAGTCGCCACTTCTGGACCTGATTCGGGAAACCCTGACACACGTCCGCCGCGGTGGCCGTCACCTTCGACAATGCGGCTGAGACGCGTTGGCATGCCCGCCGGCGTTGACTATCGGTCCTCGCCCGGGGTGCCAGTCACAGAGCCGGCCGGGGGTTCAGCCCAGGACCGGACGTATTCTCTCTGTTCCCGGGTTTCCGGCGATCTGGGGTGATAGTAGATTTTTTCCATTCCCTGCCACCACTCGGCGATCCGGCGGAGGGCTTCATCACCGGTGTGGCCGTGCCGGACCAACCAGCAGCCCACGGTGGTGCCGGTTCTTCCCACACCGCCCCAGCAGTGAATGTAAGGAGTCTTGCCATTGCCGAGAGCGGCGTCGACAGCATCGAGGATCCTGACCATCTGCTCGGGGGAGGACGGAATGCTCAGGTCGACGATGGGATGCCGCTCCCACTCGATGTCCAGACCGAGTCGACGGGCCTCCTTCGCGGCGATTCCGGAATATGGCTCCAGCTCGCCCGGCTCCGTCAGGTCGATGAAGTGGCCGATTCCAGCGTCCAGCAACTTGCGAACTTTTTCGGTCGCCCAGACTGGGTCCCAATGACCAGGATACTCGCCCGCCGCAAGGCGGCCTGGCTCGATCCAGTAGCTGTTCTCCATGGGACGTTCTTGGCCGTCGTCGATGGGCATTCCCGAATGCCTCTTCTGCCGCCGCCGGTCAGGGCCAGAGCCAGCCGAAGGTTCCGGCCGTCAGGAAGGAGTAGATCAGACCGTCGAACATGGTGCGCAGCGTGGAGCCCCAGCCTCGGTGCCACCAGATGGCGCTCTGCAGGATCGCCAGCGAGTAACCGGCGAAGGCGACCACGCTGACCATTTTGAAAACGGCCATGTATTCGGCGCCCGGTCCGATGGCCAGTCCGGCGGCATAGCCGGAGAAGATACCGACGAGCACGCAATAGCCGAACCACAGGGCGAGACTCTTGCCCATCGTTATGGGCCCGTTGGACAGCACCGTAACGAGGGCAACCGGTCCCCTTTTGGTCTTCTCGACGAATTCCGGCGAGTTCATTTCATTGGAGTCCGCGGCGTGCGGAATGCAGTAGTCGCCCGGGGAGATCTTGAACGGCCGGAGTGCGTCCATCACCTCGGTCTCGTCGGGAACTGCTCCCACGTCCGCCCGGTGGTACCGGAGCACCATATGAATGATGGAGCTGACGATGAAGACCAGCACCGCCGAAAGCAGCACCGGCAGCCAAAGTGAAACGATCGAAACCATGTCGACCTCCTCTCGGTCCGGATTTGAGCTTATCGACCGCGCCGGCAAGGCGCCGGCCGATCAGTAGAGAACGCTCACCAGGATGTCCTTCAAGCGCGGCGCCGGGCCGGCCGGGACGGAAATGCGGAAGTGATTGTATCCCGTGTGCAGTTGCGTAGGCGAGATCGAGTAGCGGAGTTCGTCCTGGACACGCTCGCCGGCTTCCAACCGATGACCGTTGACCGAAAACCGGACGGCCACCTCCGGATCCAGGTTTTCCAGTTGCAGGCGCGCCCGCACCAGGGGACGTTTCCCGACGATGGCTTGGCTCAGGGACCGGTCGGCCAGGTACATGGGGATGGTATGGATCGTGCCCGGTTCCAACTCCACCGGAGAGAGAGGAGAAACCGGCTTTTGCGCCTTGTACTTTTCAAAGTCGTGGATATACCGCTTGAAGGATTCCCGGCCCACCGGGTCCAGGCTGTAGAGCTTGTCCAACCGCTCCAGTCCATTAGGGTCTCCGAGCTCACGATACTTCCGGTCGTGTTTCTCGTCGGGAAAGAGATTGAAGAGATAGATCCCGTCGGCCCCCTGCTTCCAGGCCGTCAGGGCCTGAGCCCGGAACGACTCCAGTGATCCTCGTTCTTCCCCGATCATGGACCTCCGGATGCAGGGATAGACGGGAACGCCGTAACGATGAGCCAAGCGGATGGTCTCCTCCCAGGGCGCCAGGGCCACCTCGCCGACGATCACCAGGTCCACCAGGTCTTCACGGAGCCAGGTCACCAGGTCCAGCCCCATCGCCTGACTCAGCTCGGGGGAGTCCATGACCCGGACTGCGATCAGCAGTGGCCGTCCCCGCTCCCGGCCCCGGTCATCGGCCATCCTGCGGACTCGACGCATCAGCCGGGTGATGGAATCCGTTTCTTCGCGAGTGACCGGTTGTCCCCAGGCATAGGTCTTGAAATACGGAGGGTGCCGCCAAAAATCGAGTTCCAGGCCGTCCAGATCGTAGTTGGAGGCCATCTCCTCCAACACCTGGAAGGTCATGTTCCGAATCACCTTCCAACTGAAATCGGCGCCCGACCAGTAGCCGTAGGGAGGCGGCTTTCGAGAGGTTCCGAAAAGAGCCTTCCGGTGTTTCCGCTTGAACTTGGAGCCCAGAACCGAAAACCGGTCGCTGCTGTCGTGGACGTCGTTCATGCGCAGGGTGGCGAAGATCTCGATCCCCTCTTCCCTGCAGTGCTCCGTCACGATCTCCAACGGGTCCGTACCCTGTTTCGCGAATTCGCCGACCGAGTTCCGGAATCCCTCTCTGGGCAGGTCCCGCACCAGGAGTTCGGCGACTTCACTGCGATGGGTGTAGGCGCCGATGCTTTGGGTCGTGCAGTAGAAGATGGAGTCGACCTGGGTTCCGGTGACGGGGATGGTGCGGCGTTCCAACAGGTTCCGCGGCGTGATGGAAAGGTCGGACGGAAAGAAGAGGGCGTCGTCGCCGTCGTTGTTGAAGATGAGGCGCCGCTTGCGCCAGCGGGCCTTGTGCCTCAGCTCTTCGATCTCGACACCGGTGGAAACCGTGGTTTTCTCCGCGGGTGGCTCCATGCCGGGAGATGATGACGCCGGAGAGCAACCCGCCATCGGGATCGATAGCAGAGCCGCAACGATGACGAAATAAGGTGACCACATGTAATCGATCGTCGATTCTCTCATCAAGGTCTGATATGGGCGTTCGCGTGATCCAGGCGGAAATGCTCCCTGCTTCTTCCGCTCCCCGGACCATTGGAAAGAGCTTCGATTCCACGGTTGGTAGTAGACTAGCGGTCCGTAGCCACGATCGCCGAACTCCGTTGGAAATGAAGACACTCATAGTTCTCCCCGTAACGGTCTTCGTCAGCCTGCTGACTTACTCCGGCTGCCGGACGCTGAGCGACGCGGACCCGTCCGACTGGCCCGTTTACCTGGGCGACGCCGCGGCCTCCCACTATTCCTCCCTGGACCAGATCAATCGGCAGAACGTCCACCGGCTCCAGGTTGCCTGGACCTACAGCACCGGAGACAAGACCGATTCCAGTCAGGTCCAGTGCAATCCCCTCGTCGTCGGGGGACGTATGTTCGGCACCTCGCCAATGTTGAAGGCCTTTTGCCTGGATGCAGGGACAGGCGGGGAGATCTGGGCCTACGATCCGGTGGAGGCCGCCGGACTCGTCTCGACGAGCGTGAACCGGGGCCTTGTCTACTGGGAAGACGGATCCGAGCAGAGGATCATCTATCCCGCCGGACATCTGCTCTTCGCCTTGGATGCCGCGACCGGCCTCCCCGTACGGTCCTTCGGGGACAACGGCCGCATCGACCTGAGGGCCGGTTTGGGATCCGAAGACCTGGAAGAGGCCTGGGTCGTGTTGACGACGCCGCCCGCCCTGTACAAAGACCTTCTGATTGTGGGCAGCCGGGTTGGAGAAGGGCCCGGCCCCGCCATGCCCGGGCACATCCGGGCCTTCGATGTCCGGACCGGCCAACTCCGGTGGACCTTCCATACCATTCCGCGGCCGGGTGAGAAGGGGCACGAGACCTGGCCGGCCGACGCCTGGACCTACGCCGGCGGAGCCAACGCCTGGGCCGGGATGACAGTGGATGAAAAACGCGGAATGGTCTTCGCCGCCACCGGATCCCCGTCCTTCGACTTCTGGGGCGGGGACCGGAAGGGAAAGAACCTTTACGGCGATTGCGTCCTGGCCCTCGACGCCGGCACTGGAGAGCTCAGGTGGCATTTCCAGGCGGTGCATCACGATCTGTGGGACCGGGACCTTCCCGCGCCGCCCAATCTGGTCACACTGAGCCGGGAAGGCCGGACGGTCGATGCCGTCGCCCAGATCACGAAGTGGGGTGACGTTTTCGTCCTGGACCGGGATACGGGCGAACCGCTGTTTCCGGTGGAGGAGAGGCCGGTGCCCCCCTCGGACCTGGCTGGGGAGCAGGCATGGCCCACGCAGCCGTTTCCCCTCAAGCCGCCCCCATTCTCCCGTCAAGCCTTCACCGAAGCGGACGTCACGGACCTCTCTCCACGCGCCCGCACCGCCGTGCTCGAACGCTTTCGCCAGGTCCGCCGGGGCAACATGTATGAACCGCCCAGCACTCAGGGAACGCTCGTCTTTCCCGGATTCAACGGCGGCGCCGAATGGGGCGGCGCGGCCTTCGACGCTTCCAACGGCAGGTTGTACGTCAACTCCACGGAGATGCCATGGATTCTGACCATGGTCTCCACAAAGGATCGGCAGCTTCCGGAGCCGACACCGGGAGCCCGCGTCTATCAGCTCCACTGCGCCAACTGCCACGGGGACCGGCGGCAGGGCAGTTCGCGCCACAACAACCCTCCTCTACCCTTGGAGCAGGTCTATCCTCGCAAGGAAACCCGGAATCTGATCCGGCGGGGAGTGGGCCGGATGGCGCCCATGCCCCGGCTCTCGGACCTGGAGTTGGACGCGGTGGTCGATTTTCTCGCCGGCGCCGACGCCGACAACGTGCCGCCATGGGCCGTCACCGAAGGCCGGATCCCCTACACGTTCACGGGATACAATCACTTCCTGGGCCCGGACGGGTACCCGGCCATCAAGCCCCCATGGGGCCAGTTGACGGCCCTCGATCTCAACGCAGGGACCTTGGTCTGGCAGGTGCCGCTGGGCCGTCTGGACGAACTGACGGAACGTGGGATTCCACCCACTGGAACCACGAATTACGGCGGTCCGGTCGTCACCGCCGGCGGCCTGCTCTTCATCGGATCAACCACGGACGAGCGATTCCGGGCGTTCGATACCGATACGGGAAAGATTCTCTGGGAGACCCGGTTGCCTTGGGGGGGCTACGCCACTCCGGCCACCTTCGCGGTCGAGGGCCGGCAGTTCGTCGTCATCGCCGCCGGGGGAGGAAAAATGGGTACTCCGTCGGGAGACACCTACGTGACCTTCGCCTTGCCCGAGGCACCATAGGGCGGTAAGCGGCACGCTGTCCCTAATTGCCTCGACGCTGCCTCACAAACCCCTTGAAACCCTGGCTCTTGAGCTTCCGAAGGCGCTTGTTCGCCGCCTCCCGGGTTCCTCCCGCAACCACGACCCGGTAGAGTCTCGGGCCCCCTCGCCGGAATGGCCTCACGTCGACGCGGTGGCCCTTCTGCTTGGCTGCCCAGGCCAGTGTCTTGGCATTCGCCTGACTCTTGAAGACACCGATCTGGATTTCGTACCCGCCGCTCGGGGACGCCGGCCGCGAAGTTGCGGAACGCGTACTGCGCTTCGAGCTTTTGCGTTTTGCATCGGGACCGCTGATCACCGTGAGACGGACTCGGACCGTGCCGGCTCCGATCATCTGGATCTCCGAAGCGGCGGCCCTGGAAAGATCGATGATGTACCGGGCGGTAAACGGCCCCCGATCGTTGATCCGGACCTGTGTGGATCTCCTATTCTCGAGATTCTCGACGTTGACCCAGGTGCCGAACGGCAGCCGCGTATGGGCGGCCGTCATCTTGTTCATGTCGTAGGTCTCGCCGTTGCTGGTCTTGCGCCCGTGGTAGGGATACCCGTACCAACTGGCGATGCCGACCTCGGACCACCCCCGCTTGGCTTCGATGGGCTTCGGGAGCTTGATTTTCTTGCGGCCGCCGCACGCACTGAGGGCCAGTATGGCCACCAGTAGAACGCAAAGCCGGACGCCCGGAATCGCCGTTGGACGTCGGGAATATCCTGCTCGCGGCGAGGATCTGGTATGGACGTGCTGTGTTACCATTCTCTCTTCTGGCTGGAGCAGATGCCGTTGGTCGATGACCTCAATTGACGTTCCAGGTTGGAAAATCGCCGGATCGACGGGTTGGCCCTCGTCGTGACGTGCCGACGATTCGACCTGCCGGAACGGCTCCAGTTCCAGGACCGAATATACCCGTGGTGAATCTAAGTGGAATCTACTGGACGACCCCGACGTTCCGACGTTCGCCGCCGATCGTCATAGACTCAAATCCAACGCCATGAGCAAGGACCTGGAAATCACACTCGGCATCGAAGAGGAATTCTTTCTCGTCGACCCGGAGACCCGCGACATGGTTTCCGATCCCGATCCGGGCATCTACGAAGCCTGCGAGCAGAATCGAGGGCCGCACAAGGTGGTAACGGAGTTTCTCCGCTCCCAAATCGAGACCAACACCCGGGTTTGCGCTTCCGTGGCCGAAGTCCGTGAGGCGTTGGCGGAGACCCGGCGGCTGGTGATCGAGGCGGCGGCGCAGCACGGTACGGCGGTGCTGGCCGCGTCCACCCATCCCTACGCTTCATGGACCGCGCAGATGCCTACGCCCAAGAAACGGTACGAGCGTTTCGTGGTCACCTTCCAGGAGGCCGTACGGCGGCTGCTCATCGGCGGCATGCACATCCACGCCGGTTTTGGCGACCCGGATGAACGGATCCGTGTCATGACCGCCCTCCGCCAGTACCTGCCTCTGCTCCACGCCCTGTCCACCTCGTCCCCGTTCAACGCGGGAAACCTCACCGGGTTCAAGTCGTATCGCCTCAGTCTCTTCGGAGTGCTCCCGCGCACCAGCCTCCCCCGGCCCGCTGTACTCCCGGGAGGAGTACGACCGGCTCGTGGAGGACTACAAGCGCATGCAGTTCATCGAGGGCGGCAACGAGCTGTGGTGGGACATTCGGCCCGCCGACCTCCATCCCACGGTGGAGTTGCGCATCTGCGACATCTGCCCGCTTATCGACGATGCGGTCTGTATCGCGGCGCTCTATGCATCCCTCATCCGATGGCTGCTACGGCAAGATCGAGCCGGAGCCCTGCCCCCGGAGCCGCGCACCGAGATCATCGCCGAGAATCGCTGGCTGGCCCAGCGCTACGGAGCCTTCGCGTTCCTCGGCGACACCCGCCGCGGTGGGCGCATGGACATCAACGACTACGCCCTGGGGTTGCTGGAGGAACTGGATGACGACGCCCTCGCACTCGGCTGCCAGGAAGAGCTAAGCCACGTGTCGTCCATAATCCGGCAAGGGAGCAGCGCCGACCGGCAGCTCGATCACTATCGGCTCGTCCGTTTGGAGGGTGCTACCAAGATGGAAGCTCTGCGCTCCGTGGTCGATCTGGTGATCGCCGAAACCGGCCAGGGGGTCGACGCAGCGACCCAGTGAGAAATCCGGGTCAACCGCGGCCGACGAGGGGCATCTTGGTCGCCATCACGGTCATGAACTGAACGTTGGCCTCCGGCGGCAGGCTCGCCATGTAGACCACCGCGTCGGCGATGTCGTCCACGTCCATGTTGGGCTCGACCATGACGGTCCCGTTGGCCTGCGGGACTCCCGTCTGCATCCTCCGGGTCATCTCGGTCAGCGCGTTTCCGATGTCGATCTGGCCGCAGGCGATGTTGTACTTGCGGCCGTCCAGAGAGGTGGATCGGGTCAAGCCGGTGATGGCGTGCTTGGTGGAGGGTATAGGGCGCCGAATTGACGCGGGGCACCTGGGCCGAAACCGAGCCGTTGTTGATGATTCGCCCCCCCATGGGGTCCTGGCTCTTCATCATGCGAAACGCTTCCCGGGTGCAGAGGAAGGATCCGGTCAGGTTGATACCGACCACCGACTGCCACTGTTCGTAGGTCAGATCCTCCAGCAGGACCGCTGGAGCCGAGATTCCGGCGTTGTTGAAGAGGAGATCGAGCCGGCCGAAGGTTTCCCGGGTTCGGGAGAAGAGGTTCGAGACCGCTTCCGGGTCGCTCACGTCGGTCGAGACCGCCAGGGTTCGGGAGCCGTCGGACTCCGCCAGGCGGGCCGTCTCCTCCAAGGCCTCCAGGCGCCTTCCCGCCAGAGTGACACTGAATCCGGAACGCAGCAGGGCCCAGGTGGTGTGACGGCCGATTCCCGATCCGGCCCCCGTGACGATGGCGATCTTTCCTTCGTTCTTCATGGTCTGAGTCCTTCTCCTTTTTTGGAGAAAGGTCCGCTCCCCTCCGGATGGCGAAAGGCGGCGGCCCGTCCTCTGGTATCCCGAATCAGCTCCAGCGGCCGGGCGAGATGCCCTTGGCATGCGTCGCCATGTTGTCGGGGCGGTCGGCAGATCGAAATCGATGTTCCTCGTGTTGAGGCTCCTGAAATATTTTTGGACGGCCGGAGGTAGACCGGCCACCTTTTCCGGATCCCGCTCCGGAACGTCGTCTATGGGACCGGCCAGGTGGGCCGGTAGGCGATGGCCAGCATGCGGCGAACCCGGTCGCTGTAGTTGGGGTAGTTGGCGTGAAACACTTTCTGGTTGATGAGCACCGCCGAGCCGGCGCGGCAAGTCACCATCACTTCATCATGGTGGGCAAGGTAGCGGTTGTAGGGATTGGCGTCGCGGTGCAGCGACAGGTGAGAGCGTGGAATCACCTTGAAGGGGGAGCACTCCGGGGTCAGGTCGTCCAGGTAGTAGAGGACGCGGACCAGGCAGGGCGAACTGGCCTGGACTCCGAAGATCTTGGAACCGTAGGGCTGCGAATCGGTGTGAATGGCGATTCCCGGGTGGCCGGGCCTGGACTCGGCATATTGGCAGGAGGTGCAGATCAACTCGTCCCCGAAGAGCTCTTCCACGAACTCCACCGTGGCCGGCAGGGCGATCACCGACGTGGCTCGGGGCGAGTCGGTCCACTGGAGATCGGGACAACCCCGCTGATGGGGGCTGTAATCGACTGCCGTGGTGGGCACCCTGGAGGTTTCCTCCCGGATCTCCTCATCAGTTCCTCGCTCAGCAGATCCGGAATGACGACGAAACCCTCCAACTCGAGGGAACGAAACTGCTGGGCGCGGGTCAGACCGTGCCAATGGCTTTCCGGACCCGGTTCGCCCGCTCCAGGTTTTCTCGACTGTTGGTGCAAGAAGTATCCATTTCTCTAACTATCCTCCCTTTGTTTTTCCTGGTCTGAGTCTACTCCGTCCGGGGCCAGGTCCGCCTGAATCCAGACGAGGAATCGCGGCGTTCCATCCCCTCATCACCCGAATCAGCCCCAGCGCCCAGGCGAAATGCCCGCGGCATGCTTCGCCATGTTGTCCGGGCGGTTCGGCAGATCGAAATCGATGTTCCGCGTGTTGAGACTCCTGAAATATTTTCGGACGGCCGGAGGTAGACCGGCCACCTTCGCCGGGTCGCGCTCCGAACGTCGTCTATGGGACCCCGCCAAGTGGGCCGGTAGGCGATGGCCAGCATGCGGCGGAGCCGGTCGCTGTAGTTGGGAAAATTGCCGTGAAACACCTTCTGGTTGATGATTACCGCCGAGCCGGCGCGGCAGGTCACCATCAACTCATCGTCGTGGCGAAGGTAGCGGTTGTACGGGTTGGCGTCGCTGTGCAACGACACATGGGAGCGTGGAATCACCTTGAAGGGGGAGCACTCCGGAGTCAGGTCATCCAGGTAGTAGAGGACTCGGACCAGGCAGGGGGAGCTGGTCAGGACTCCGGACGTCTTGTTCCCGTAGGGCTGGGCATCGGTGTGAAAGGAGATTCCCGGGTGGCCCGGCCTGGATTCGGCGTACGTGCACGAGGTGCAGATCAGCTCGTCGCCAAGGAGCTCTTCCAGGAACTCCACCGTGGCCGGCAGAGCAATGACCGAGGTGGCGTGGGGTGAGTCGGTCCACTGCACATCGGAAAAGTATCGCTGATGCTCGCTGTAATCGACCGCGGTGGTGGGGACTCTGGAGGTCTCCTCGCGGATCTCCTCCACCAGTTCCTCGCTCAGGAGATCCGGAATGACGACGAAACCCTCCAACTCGAGGGAACGAAACTTCTGGGCACGGGTCAGCCCGTGCCAATGGCTCTCCGGGACCCGGTTCGCCCGCTCCAGGCTTTCCCGACTATTGGTGAAGGAGGTGTCCATTGCTCCAACCTTTCCATGACCGTCTCCAAGGCATTGGCGGACTCCATTTTGCCAACGCGAAGCCGGGTCTGGCAATCTCCCGCCGATTCTCGCCGGGTCCGCGGCTGACAGCGGGGACCCCATCCTTTACAATCCGCCGCGGGAGAGACTGCCGTCATGCCCATTGTCCAAGCTGAAACCTTGCGCCGGATCGGGCACCAGCTTTTCGAGGCCGCCGGCTGTGATCCGGAGGATGCCCGGGTCGTCACCCATCATCTGGTGGAATCGAACCTCTTCGGACACGATTCCCACGGGGTCATCCGCTACCCGGAATATATGGACGCCATCCGGAAGGGGCGTTTCCAGGCCAAGGCCCAACCCAGAGTGGTCCGGGACCATCCCTCCTGCGCGGTGGTGGACGCCGCCGGCGCACTGGGTCAGGTCGGCGCCGCCTTCGCCACCCGGCTGGCCATGGACAAGGCCTCCCAGCATGGAGTGGCCGCGGTCTCGCTGCGCAACACGAGCCACGTGGGCCGGGTCGGTGCCTACCCGTTGATGGTGGCCCGCGGCGGAATGATCGGCCAGGCCTTCGTCAACGGCGGCCGCTTCGGGAACCAGATTGCTCCTTTCGGTGGCATCGACGCGCGTCTTACCACCGATCCCCTGGCTTTCGCGGCCCCCCGGCGCGACACGGAGCCCATCTTTCTGGACATGACCACGTCAGTGGCCGCGGAAGGCAAGGTCCGAGTCGCATCCTACGCCGGGAAACGGGTGCCGGAAGGATGGCTCATCGATCACCAGGGACGCCCCACCACCGATCCCGACAGTTTCAGGGCCCAACCGAGAGGCGCGATCCTCCCCCTGGGCGGAATCGCAGCCCACAAGGGATACGGGATGAGCCTCATGGTGGAGCTCTTGGCGGGAACCCTGAGCGGCCAGGGATGTTGCGTCGGTGAATCGGAGATGGTCAGCAACGGCATGCTCCTGGTGGTCCATCGGATCGATCACTTCATCGACCTGGAGGACTACTACCAGGAGGTGGAGGCGTTGATCCGGTACGTCCGGTCCAGCCCGCCCGCCCCGGGGTTTCACGGGATCCTGCTTCCAGGGGAGCCTGAGCTGCGATCGGCTCAACAGAGGGAAATAAATGGAATCGACATCGACGCCAAGACCTGGTCCCTCATCGGGGCTGACATGGAACGTCTCGGCTTGCCCCTGCCGGCGGCCGGTTAGAGAACGACGGATACGGCGCAGGAAAGGAGTACTCCTTTGCCCAGGTTCTCCCCCAAGCCCTGAGGGAAGTCGGCTATCAGCTCTTTCAGGCCGCGGGTTGCCGTCCGGAGGATGCCCAGGCCGTCGTGGACCACCTGGTGGAGTCGAGCCTCTTCGGCCACGATTCCCATGGCGCCATCCGGTTCTACGAGTACGCCCAAGGGATTCGTGACGGCCGCTTCAACCCCGGCGCCCGGCCCAGGATCGTCCAGGAACGTCCCAGCTCGGCTGTAGTGAACGGAGGAGGCGCCCTGGGGCAGGTGGGCGCCGCCTTCGCGACTCGTCTGGCCATGGAGAAGGCGCGAGTCCACGGTGTGGCGACCGTGACCCTGCGCAACACCAGCCATATCGGCCGGGTGGGGGCCTATCCGTTGATAGCCGCCCGGGCCGGATTCATGGCCCAACTCTTCGCCAACGCGGGACATCTGGGCGCGCAGGTGATCCCCTTCGGGGGCCGGATAGGCCGGCTGTCCACCAATCCCCTGGCCTTCGCCGCGCCCCGCCGCGGCCACGAACCGCTGTTGTTGGACATGACCACCTCGGTCGTAGCCGAAGGGAAGGTCCGCGTGGCCATCAACCGCGGCGAATCCATTCCGGTGGGTTGGGCCGTCGACTCCCAGGGCAGGCCCACCAGCGACCCGCGGCAGGTGAAATCCGATCCTCCCGGGGCTCTCCTCCCTCTGGGCGGGGTGGTGGCTCACAAGGGCTACGGACTGTCCATGATGGTGGAGGTCATGGGAGGAGCCGTGGGCGGGGAGGGCTGCGCGGCCGGCGCCCCCAAGTTCGTCAGCAATGGAGTGCTCCTGACCGTCTACCATATCGAGCACTTCACCGAACTGGAAACCTACTACGACGAACTGGATGCCATGATCGCCCACATCCGAACCAGCCGTCTGGCTCCCGGTTTCCAGGAGATCCTGCTCCCCGGCGAGCCGGAATTCCGGACAGCCCGGAAACGGGAGTCGGAAGGCATCGAGGTGGACGACCAGACCTGGGACCAGATCCGCCGGCAGATGAAATATTTCGGGCTGGATTCCGCGAATTGGAACGGGGATTGAGACCGAATCCGGCGATCAGGCTTTAGCCAGGGCCAACTCCCGGTGGTCCACCGGCACCGGCTCACCTTCGATGGTCACATCGGGCAGGGCGAAGCTCTCTTCGATCCCGATGGCCACCTTCTCCAGCCGAACCGCGCTGACCTTGTATTCGGGACAACCGGTGAACTCGTCCTTGGCGTCTCCCACCAGGATGTTGGTTCGGGTCTCGGGATAGTGGAAGGTCATGAAGACGGTGCCCACGTTGCTGGCCTTGGTGATCTCGGCCTTGACCCGAACCCGCCCCCGCCGGGAGATGACGTCCACCATCTCGCCTTCCCGGATGCCCAGGGAGCGGGCATCGCGGGGATGGATACGCACCGTCTCTTCGCGAGCCCTGTCCAGCTTGCTCACGGCGGTGCGGCGGGTCTGCGTGCCCACGTTGTAGTGGAAGAGCATCCGGCCGGTGGTCAGGTAGAAGGGGAACTCGTCGCTGGGCAGCTCACCCGGTTCCTGCCACGGCGTGACCGTCAACTGCGCCTTGCCGCGCAGGAAGTCGCCGCCCTCGTGGACGATGGGAGTGCCCGGGTGGTGCTCGTCGTAGCAGGGCCACTGGAGAAAGCCCTCCTTCTCGAGCCGGTCGTAACGGACGCCGCCCCACTTGGGAGTGAGCCGGGCGATCTCGTCCATGATCCGGCTGGGATCGATAGGGGTTCCGGGGCCGTCGTCGAAACCGAGGTCGAAACCCATGCGGCGGGCCACCGTGTTGACCACGTCTCCGTCGGCCATGAGTTCGCCGGGAGGCGCCGCCACTTCGCGGACGCGCTGGACCCGGCGGTCGGAGTTGGTGAAGGTGCCGTTCTTTTCAAGGAAGGTGGAGCCGGGCAGCACGACGTCGGCGTACTTCGCCGTCTCACACATGAAGATGTCCTGGACCACCAGGAAATCCAGCTTTTCCAGAGCCCCCACCACATGGGCCGTATCCGGGTCCGACTGGGCGATGTCTTCGGCCAGGACGTACATGGCTTTGAGAGTTCCCTCGTGCGCCGCGTCGAACATGTCGGGAATACGCAGGCCCGTGTTGTCCGGTACAGGACATCCCCAGACCTCTTCGTGCTCGGCCCGAGCCTGGGGATCCGTGGTCTGGCGGTAGTCGCTGAAGACGTTGGGCAGCGCACCCATATCGGACGCGCCCTGGACGTTGTTCTGTCCCCGGATGGGACAGGTTCCGGTGCCCGGCCGGCCGATGTTTCCGGTCATGACCGCCATGTTGATCATGCCGAAGACGGCATTGGACCCGTGTCCGGCTTCGGTCACTCCCAGACCCCAGAGGATCTGGCTGGCGCCGCTGCCCGCATACATCCGGGCCGCCTGCCGGATCAGATCGGGTTCCACCCCGCTGATCTCACCGGCCCACCCCGGGGTGCAGGACGCCAACTCGCCCTTGAGTTCCTCGAAGCCTTCACTGTATCGGTCGATGAAGTTCTGGTCGATGAGCCTCTCCGTCAGGAGAACATGCTGCATGGCGTTGATGACGGCGACGTTTGAACCAGGTTTCAGAGCCAGGTGGAGGTCCGCCCACCGGGCCAGTTCCGTGTTCCGGGGATCCAGTACGATGAGCTGGCAGCCCTTGAGGACGGCCTGCTTCATGCGGGCGCCGAAGACCGGGTGAGCCTCGGTGGGATTGGCGCCCACGATCATGAGCAGCTTCGACTCTTCCACGTCCTGAAAACTGTTGGTTCCGGCTCCTGTCCCCAATGCAGCGCCCAGAGCGAATGCCGAGGGGGAGTGGCAGACCCGCGAACAATTGTCGATGGAGTTGGTCCGCATGATGGTGCGGGTGAACTTCTGGGTCAGGAAATTCTCTTCGTTGGTGCAACGGGACGAACTGATGAAGGCGAAGCCTTCCGGGCCGTACCGTTCCCGGACCTGCAACAGGTTGCGGGCGATCAGGTCGAAGGCCTCGTCCCAGGACGCCTCGCGGAAGTTGCCCTCACCATCCTTGATCAGGGGAACTCGCAGCCGATCCTTGCTCTTGCCGAACTGATGGGCGAACCGGCCCTTGACGCAGGTGTGGCCCAGATTCGCGCTCCCCTCCGGATTGGGCTCGATGTTGACGATCTCCCCGTCCTTCATGTTCACGTTCAAGGAACAGCCGACCCCGCAGTAGCTGCAGGTGGTGGTGACGGTCTCGTCAGGGAGCCCATAGGCCCGGGTCTGGGTCTCCTCCAGGGCGGCCACGGGGCACTCGTAGACGCACTGGCCGCAGCTGACGCAGTCCGCCTCCTCGAACCCGGTGTCGTTGCCCGCAATGACCTGGACGTCATATCCCCGGCCGGACATTCCCAGGATGAAGGAACCTTGGATCTCGTCGCACGCCCGCACGCACCGGGCGCAGCCGATGCACTTGTCCATCTCCAGCTTGATGAAGGGATGGGTGTTGTCCATGGGCGGTTTGTGGGTGCGCGGACTGTCGTAGCGAGGAGTGCGCAGACCCACGTCCTGGGCCAGCGACTGGAGCTCGCAACGCCCGTTGGCCGTGCAGTCCAGGCATTCCAGAGGATGGTCCGAGACGATCAACTCGGTGATGTTGCGCCGCAGGCGGGTCAGCAGGGGGGATCGGGTGGTGTAGACGCCGCCCTCCCGAACCTGGGTGTGGCACGAAGCGACCGGTTTGCCTCCCACCTGCTCCACCAAGCAGGTCCGGCAGGCGCCGAACGGTTCCATTCGATCGGAGTAGCAGAGCGTGGGAACGGTGCGCCCAATCGGCTTCATGGCCTCCAGAATGGTCGCTCCGCGAAGGACGGAAACGGATTGTCCATCAATGGTCGCGGCTACGTGCCCATTCTGTTGGCTCATAAGTGAATTCCTATGCGGTACCCGCCAGTCTACTACGTTTTAATGGATAACGCCTACGCGCCTCTGCGGTACCTGTCGATCTCTTCGGGAAAGAATTCCATCAGGTTCTCGATGGGAATGGGGATCATTCCGCCCAGCGCGCAGAGGCTGCCGTACTTCATGGTCTCGCACAGTTCCGAGAGCAACTGCAGCTTGTCATCGGTCACTCCGATGCCGTTCGGGTCCAGGAACTGATCGAACAACTCGGTGCCCCGCACGGCGCCGATGCGGCAGGGGAAGCACTTTCCGCAGCTTTCGACGGCGCAGAAGGCCATCAGGGCCCGTCCGATCTCCACCAGATCGTCCAGTCGGGAATAGACGACCACACCGGCGTGCCCCAGAATGCCGCCGGCTTCGGCCATGGTCTCGAACGCCAAGGGCGTGTCCAGCTTGCTCTCGGGCAGGATGCCTCCCAAGGGCCCTCCCACCTGGACCGCCTTGAAGACCTCTCCGGGCACCATCCCGCCGGCCCGGTGGAAGATCAGATCCCGCAAGGTGACGCCCAATTCGATTTCGTAGAGCCCCGGCCGCCGGACCCGGGTGTTGAGGCTGACCAGCTTGGTGCCCCGGGAGTTTCCGTGGCCGTAGGCGGCAAAGGCTTCGCCGCCGTGTTCGATGATCCAGGGCAGGTTGTGCAGGGTTTCGACGTTGTTCACCGCCGTGGGGCAACCGTAGAGCCCTTTCTCGGCCGGGAAAGGTGGCTTGAAGCTGACGATGGCCGGAACCCCTTCGATGGAACGGAGCAGCGAGGTCTCCTCGCCGCAGATGTAGGCCCCCTGACCCATGACGATCCGCACCTGGCAGGAGAAATCGCTTCCCAAAATGTTCGGTCCCACCAGGCCCGCTCCTTCGGCCTCGGCAATCGCCTGGCGCATCACTCGAAGCAGGCGGGGGTACTCGAAGCGGATGTAGAGGATGATCTCCTGGGCACCGCAGGAATAGGCGGCCAGCAGAGCCCCTTCCAATTGAGTATGGGGGTCTCGCTCCATCAGTTCCTTGTCGATGTAGGAGCCGGCGTCCCCCTCGTCACAGTTGACCACCACGAATTTGCGGCCGTCGGCCGAAGCGGCGCGCGAAACCGTTTCCAGCTTGATGCCCGACGGAAAACCGGCTCCTCCCCGTCCCCGCAACCGGCTGGTCTTGATTTCGTCGATCACCTGCTGCGGACTCATGGACGCGAGAGCCTTCTCCAGAGAACGGTAGACTCCGGCATCCCGGGCGTCTTGGAGAGGCACTACGTCCCGGTCGAACCGCCTCAGCAGAATGCAGGGTTCGCTTCCCTGCGGCATGTGGATCGGGTTGTCGGGTTCGTTCAGTCCATGGGAAGCGCCGGACCGCGCGTACTCCAGCACCGACTCGAGAGCGCCTTCGCCGGCAAGACTGACCGGGTCGTTGTCGACCATGATGTTGGGACCCAGGCCGCAATAGCCGAGACAGGTGACGTGCTCGACCCGCACCCCGTTGGTGCCGACGCCCCCGGGAGCTTCGAGTCCGCAAGCTTCCAGAAGCTGTTCTTCGCAGGAAACGAACCCGGCAACGCGGCAGGCCTCGCCGTTGCAGACCTTGATGACCCGTTCGGCCGGCCGGTCGTGGGAGAGTTCCTCATAGAATTTGGCCGTCGCCCGGATCTGCTGGGGAGGCAGGTGGTGTTGACGGGCCAGACGGTCGATGTCCTGATCGCCGATGTAGCCCTGCCGCTCGTGGAGCTTCGAGAGTTCGTCGTAGACGGTCTGTCCGTGACCCAGAAACTTGTTCTGCAGGGCGATCAGGTTCTGGCTCATGGAGCAATCCCTCCTGACCTCAGGTTAGCAGAGCCATCCCGCCGCTGCCGGTGTCGGCGCCTCCCGAGAGTTGTCCGGTCTCGGGATCGATGACAATGGCGTGAACCAGGCCCATCCCCCCGTGACTCAGGGGCAGCCGTTCGATGGGGTGATCTTTGCGGACCTCGGCACAAACGAATTCGGGGATACGGGCCTGGCAACGGATCAGGTCTCCCTGGCAGTCGAAACGCGGAGCCAGCACCGCGTCGCTGGCGCTCATCCCGAAATCCAGGATGTTGACCAGAACCTGGAGGACGGAAGTGATGATTCGAGTCGCGCCGGGCGCGCCGATCACCACGACCGGGCGATCTCCCTGGTAGACCAGGGTCGGAGTCATTCCCGTGGTTCGCCCCTTGCCCGGGGCGATGGAGTTGGGATGCCCGGCGAGAGGGTGAAAGTTGATCATGGAGTTGTTGTACATGAAGCCCAGACCCGGCGTGATCACTCCCGACGAGACTCCCAGTGAGTGGGTCAGCGAGACGCAGTTTCCCTCTGAGTCCACCACGCTGACCTGGGTGGTGTCGGGAGGTTCCGGCGCCATGGGCTCGACGCTGATACTTCCGCCCTCCTCGATGGTGCGGCGCCACTCGGAGGCGCGTTCCTTGGAGATCATCCAGTCCAGGGGGACGTCCACGAAATCCGGATCGGCCAAGTGCAGGCTCCGGTCGGCGAAGGCGGCCTTCATGGCCATGGCGACGCGCTCGATGTAGGCCGGGGAGTTGTGTCCCAGGCTGGCCAGATCCCAGCCTTCCAGGATGTTGAGGATGGCCGCCAGGGTCGGTCCCCCGTGGGGCGGCTGGGAACCGACAACGCGATATCCTCGATAGCTGCTCACCACCGGTTCCGGGTCGCGAAGCCGGTAACCCGCCAAGTCTCCTGCGGTGACGAAGCTTCCGTTGGCCGCGAGGTCGGCGGCCATGGTTTCCGCCAATTCCCCCCGATAGAAATCTTCGGGTCCATGTTCGGCGAGATGCTCGAGGGTCGCGGCGTAGTCCGGGTTGGTCAGCCGATCCCCGACCTCCCGGGGCCGCCCGTCCTCATCGAGATAAATCCGGCTCGCCTCGGCATTGCCCTGGACGTAGTCCAACAGACAGGAGGCTTCCGGATAGGCCGGCCTCGCCCTCCATCCGTCCGCCAGAGTCTTGTCCACCATGAACCCCTCCCGGGCGATTCTGGCCGCCGGCTTCAGGACCGTATTCCAGGAACGGGTTCCCCAGCGCTCCAGCATGGCAGCGAACCCCTTGACCGCTCCGGGGACGCAGATGGACCGATAGCCCAGGTCGTTGACCTTGTCCTTCAGGAAGAAGCCCCAGCCGTCGGGGTTGGGTCCCAGGACCGCCTCTTCCCACATGGCGGGGGAGACTCTCGAACCGGCCAGAGCGGGGGCATCCAGGACCCGCCCATTCCCCTCGGAATCGCCGGCGAGGTGGAGGGTCGCAATGATGTAGCCCCCGATCCCGCACATGTGGGGGCTCAGCACCGACTGCACCAGGGCGCAGGTGACGGCAGCGTCCACCGCGTTGCCGCCCGACATCAAGACCTTGGCCCCCTCTTCCACGGCCACGGGTTGGGGAGCGACGATCATTCCGGGCATGGGCAGCCTGCCTGGCGAATCCTAACTCTATTCAACAGTAGGGTTTGTCCGTCCTTTTCCGTTTCCGGGCTTCATACCGGCGAACCCAACGGAAAACGCCGATGAACCCTGGCCACAATGCCTGAAACGATCATGTAAGTCGAGTCTTGGCCGTTCAAGTAGGAGAGGATGGTAAAGGTCCGAACGCAAATGGGGACAGTTGAATCGTGAAGAATTACCATCTAGTTATAGCTATGAATATCAACTACAATTTAGCTATGAGGATCATACAGATGACGATTGACCCGGAACTTGTAGGGCGTGTTGACAAACGGGCGAAGCAACTCGGTACGACACGATCCGCGTTCGCCCGGGAGGCGTTGCGAGCAGCTTTGGACCGCTATGACGAAGCGGAGTCGGAGAAGCTGCACGTCGCCGGATATCGCAAGCTTCCGACCACAGGCCGTGAGTTTTCGGTTCCGGAAGAGGATCTCGCATGGGGCGACGAGCCATGGAGTGACTGATCATGCAGCGTGGCGAAATCCGTTGGTATCGATTTGCCCACCCCGACAAGCGTCGCCCTGTCGTCATCCTGACGCGCGACTCCATCATTCCCTGGCTGGGTGAAGTCACAGTCGCTCCGATAACGACCAATATCCGGGATATTCCGAGTGAGGTCGTATTGTCTGTTCAAGATGGATTGCCGCGCGAATGCGCGGTGAACTGCGATCATCTGCAGACAGTGCCACGGGGGAGGCTCGGCGTCGCGGTTGCAACACTGGGCTCCGCAAGAATGGACGAGGTGGCCACGGCAGTTCGTTTTGCACTCGCCTTGGACTGACCTGGTGAGAGTTGCGGGCTAGTCTCTCTCCTCGACATAGACTGCGTAAAGACGGGCGTCTTCCGGGTAGATCCCTTCCCAGTTCACACGGACGCGGATCGGCCGGTCCGTTCCTTCCAGTTGGTCCGTGCCGCGCCACGTGACCCGCTGCCGCAGACCCGATTCCCGGAGCGGAATCGAGGCGTCCCCCGAGTAGGCCGGCAGTGGCTGGAATCGGTCGTCCAAGACCTCGACCCGGAGCTGGCTTTTATCGGACAGTCCTCCGGCGTTGACGTATATCTCCGCCCGCGGGGAGTCCAGTTCGATAGGCGTGGAAAGGAAATGGGCGCCCTCCGTCCGGGGCGCCGCCTTGACGTAGCCCAGCCGGTCGCGTCCCCAGGTAGCCAGCCGGACGCCGGTGGGCCCCTCCGGGTCGAACGCGACCCAGATGCTGTACCAGAAGAAAGTCCGGTCTCCGATGTTCTCGAACCCCTGTCCCTGGATCAGCCGCGGTTCGGCCCCGTCCGGTTCCTCATACGAGGGCAGGATCTTGAAGTCGGGGATCGGCTCCTTGAAGTGGATGGCGTCGTGGCTCACCACCAGACCCAGGTCGCAGGTGGAGTAGCGCCGGTCATTGGTCTGGTTGTCGTATTGCCCGTAGAAGCCAATGATCACGTTGCCCCGGTTCCAGAGGCTGGCCCCCATGTGGACCTGTTCGCCGCGATGGATCTCAAAGTCGTTGAGAGGCTGCGGCGGGATGGGATCCCTCCGGAAGCTGAGGTGGGCCGCGTCGCTCCAGTGGTCGAAGTCGTGGGAGACGAAGGTGACCATGATCCGGTTCCGGGCCTTGGGGACGGGATGGGGGATCGGCCCGCCCTGGCCGTTCAGGTAGTAGAAGCCGTTGAAACGAATCAGGCCGCCCGTCTCCATGCCGCTGCTCTTGATGATGGGATTGTTGGGAGAGTCGGTCCAGCGCAGTCCGTCCGGACTGTAAGCCGCCATGATGGCTCGCGGGTGCTCCTCCCGGACCATCTTGAAGCGCCGGCCGGGATCCGGATCCTCCGGCTCGTGCAGGACCAGAACGAAGGCGCCCTTCATGGGGCCCTCGCCGTTGGACAGAACCAGGTTGTTCTGCCGATTCCCGTTGTACTCGACGAGTCTCAGGTCCGGCTTGTCCCAGCGGACGCCGTCCCGGGAGACCGCGTAGAGGACCTGCCGCTTCCTCTCCTTGTCCCAACCGGTGTACCACATGCGGTACTCGCCATCGATTTTCAGGACGGTGCCGTAGTAATAGACCCGCGGGTGGTCCGGGGCTCCCGGCTTGCCCGGAGGGACGACCGGTTTGCTGGGGTGCAGGGGATCGGCTCCGTGGCCCGTATTGACCGCGCCCTTCTGGCCCGGGATCAGTTCGAGCACCAGGCCCTTGCTGAAGGGAACGCTGTAGTCGTCGAACGGGAAAAGGACCGTCTCCTTGCCGGCCCCGGAGCCCGGCTGCAGCGACAGGCCGATTCCGATGAGAACAACCAGCATCCTGTGAAGAGTCATACTTGCGACCTCCCTTTTGATGAAGCGCCAAGGATTCGAGTCCGGCACCCGAAAACGAACTTTCTCGATATAATCGGGAGCATACACGGATACGGTTCCCGTCGCCGAATTTCGCGCTCTGAACCCAGGTCCGAGACGTCGGGGAGTTTCGGACGCAACTGAACAATGTCCCTACGATTCCGGGACGCCGCCATCATCGTTTTGACCGGGTCGCTCCTCGGATGCGGCGCTTCACGCATCAAGAAACTGCCGGTTCCACAGGAGAGAGTGATCGAGGCCTACCGTCTCATGGGGGAGGCCGACGAGATGATGAAGGAGGGAAAGGACCATCTGGCGGTCCTGAAATACGTCGAAGCGACGACGCTGAATCCGTATCACGAAGCCATCTTCAACAAGTTGGCCATCGCTTATTGCCGGACCGGGAGGTACTGGCAGGGAAGGAAGGCCGCGCAACGCTCCATCCGGCTCCAGCCAGGATACGCCTCGGGTTACAACACGTTGGGAATCGTCGCCCTTTCGAATCGAAAGTACAAGCAGGCGGCCGGCTATTTCGAAAAGGCCATCGCCCTCGATCCCAAGCCGTCTTACTACGTCAATCTGGGTTACGGACAGATGATGCGGGGCCGGTACGAGGAGTCTCGCCGAGCCTACCTCCAGGCCGCGCACTTGGACCCGGAAATCTTCAATACAACGAGTGTGTCCCGCCTGACCTATCCGGACCCCATGGGAATGGACTCGGAGACGAACTACAATCTGGCCCGCCTCTTTGCCGAAATGGGGGACCAGCCCCAGTGCCTGAAGTATCTGGGGAGGGCGCTGGCGGCTGGATTCGCGGACCAGGAACGGCTGGCGGCGGACGGCGTTTTCGACGGATTTCGTCAAAGTCAGGACTTCATCGAACTCCTGAATTTGTATGGACTGAAAGCCGCCGGCAAGGGTTCCCGCTGACCACAACGGCGCCGTTTCCGGCGGCTCCGACCGTCCCGCCAGAACCACACCAGGCTTTGCTCCGGAAGGGAGCTGCGTCTATATTGTTGTGCTGCATTGGGCAGGAAGGTCCGGAGAGGGAGAATCGATGAGCCTCAAGAGCTTCTTTGACGAGAACGGTTACGTCACTGTGGAGGACGTCTTCACTCCTGCGGAGATGGACGAACTCATGGCCCGGGTGGATGCCCTGGAAAGGAAGGAGCTTCCTTACCCCGAGGGCGATCTCAAGTGGGAGCCGACCAATCCTTCCGCCCTCCGGAACGCCTTCGGGCTGCTCCACCGCGAGTCCGCCTTTCGGTCCGTGGCCACGCATTCCAAGTTGGCAGCGGTCGTCGAGCGGATCCTCGGCCCCGACCTGGACATCTACGCCGACGGGCTCTTTGCCAAGCCGGCGCTGGACGGGGGCGTGGTCCCGCCCCACCAGGACATGTACTACTGGAGTTTCCAGCCCTACCGGATGCTGACGGCCTGGATCGCGCTGGAGGATGCGACCCGCGAGAACGGTTGCCTCACCGTGATCCCCGGAAGCCACAAGTTGGGCCTGCTCGATCACGAGCAGACGGACGTGCCCGGGAATACCTGGAAGCTGACCCAAGAGGCTCTGAGCCGTCTGGGGGATGAGATTCCGGTGGAGCTGAGCAAAGGAAGCGTTGGGTTCCACCATTGCCTGACCTATCACCGGAGCGAGCTCAACCGGAGCCCGCACTCCCGGCGCGCCTACACCGTGATCTTCATGACCGGCGAGTCCCGATGGGTGGGGGAGGAGGACTACCGGTACCCCTTCCTGCACGTTCAGGGGAAGCCATCTCCGGCCTACGAGGCCATGAAGCACGTCCAGGTGGACGGGTAGGTCGGGAACGCGTGCCGGACCCGCCCACGCGTCCACGAGCGGGGGCATTCTCGTTCCTGTGGAATACATAGACGGCTTCTTTCCTCGGAGTGGATTCTATCCTTGTATATTGTCCATTCTATGGATAATATACAAGGATGATAGAGCGGCACATCAAGCCCCGCGTTCTTGAGGCGCTTGGTTACAAGGCAGCGGTGGCCATTATCGGCCCGCGCCAAGCTGGCAAGACCACGCTCGCGCTGGATATCGGCGAAGAGCGCGGAGCCCTATATCTCGACCTCGAAGACCGAACCGATCGGCAAAAGCTGAGCGACCCGGCGCTGTTCCTGAGCCATTACGAAAACCGCCTCGTGATTCTCGATGAAATCCACAGAGTTCCCGGCCTGTTTCAGGATCTTCGAGGGGTCATCGACAGCGGCCGGCGGCGAGGAAAACGGACCGGACGATTCCTGATCCTCGGCTCCGCGTCGATGGATCTGTTGCGCCAGTCCAGCGAGAGCCTTGCCGGCCGGATCGCCTATATTGACATGCAGCCGTTCCACTTCCTCGAGGTGGCGGGCGGCAGTGACACGCCCACCCGGCTCTGGGTGCGGGGCGGCTTCCCGGACAGCTTTCTGGCCGTTGACGGAAGGCGTAGCTTTCTTCTTCGCAAGGACTTTATCCGGACTTACCTGGAACGGGATGTCGCCCTGTTCGGGCCCCGCCTCCCCGCGGAAACGTTGGAACGCCTTTGGATCATGCTGGCCCACAGCCAGGGAGGCCTGTTGAATGCCTCCCGGCTGGCTTCGTCATTGGGTGTGAGCGTGCAAACCGTGAATCGCTATATCGGACTCTTGACCGATCTGTTGCTGGTGCGGCGCCTGGCTCCTATTCGCGCCAATATCGGGAAAAGGCTTGTGAAATCGCCGAAGATCTACATACGCGACAGCGGCTTGCTGCACGCTTTACTCGGCATTGGCGATTTCAATGCGCTGGCCGGCCATCCTGTGGCCGGCGCCAGTTGGGAAGGATATGTGATAGAGAATCTGCTCGCGGCCGCCCCGGAACGGACGACAGCCAGTTTTTACCGCACTTCCGCCGGCGCCGAGGTCGATCTCGTGCTTCAGTTGCCGAACGGCGAACTGTGGGCGATAGAGATCAAGCGGGGCCGCGCCCCGAGGCTGGACCGCGGCTTCCACAATGCCCGCGCGGATCTGAGGCCGGCCCATGCGTTCGTCGCGCATTCCGGGGACGAGCGCTTCCCGGTCACCGAAGGCGTTGAGGCGATCAGCGTCTCCGAGCTGGCGATGTTGCTTCAGAACGCATGAAAAGAAGGGAGCGGGTGATCATGATAGAAGGCGACCGGGTAACCACCAGCAAGCAGGTGACAGTCACCATCAGCTGCGCGTTGGCGCGTATCGTGCTGACCAGTTTGATGATCAGCCTCGCCGGCGGCGCCGGAGCCGAGGCCAGCTATGCAATCTATGTGGGGAACAATCTGACCCGGGACGGCAGTGTGTTCCTGGCCGGCTACGGTGACGAACCTTCGAGCCATTGGTTGGAGATCGTGCCTCGGCGGAAGCATGCCCCGGGGTCCACGCTGACGGTGGGAGCGACGCTGGAATCCCGTTATCCCGGAGAACTCATCGAGATTCCGCAGGTGCCCACCACGTTTCGCTACCTGACCATGAACTATTCCTACTTTGCGGGTTTCCCGGCGCCCCTGACGAACGGCGGACTGAACGAACACGGTGTCGCGGCCCGCGACGTGTCGTCCGGCTCCCGGATCGAGCTGCGGGAGATGACGCCCAATCCGCAGCGCGGGCCAAACTACAGCGACCTGTCCAGGATCGTGATGGAACGCGCCCGAAGCGCACGCGGGGCGGTGGAGATCGTGGGCGAGCTGATTGACCGGTACGGTTTTTCCACCTACGGAGGCAACTCCCACCTCTTCGCCGACGCCGAAGAGGGGTGGATCCTGATCAACTTCGCCGGGGGCCAGGGCCTCTGGATTGCCGAGCGGTTGGGGCCGGACGACATCCGGGTGTCTCGTCCCGGCTATATCCATGAGGTGCCGCTCAATTACCGGGAGCATCCGGATTTCATGGGATCCGGCAATCTGATTTCCTTCGCCGTGGAACGTGGCTGGTACGACCCGGGATCGGGGGAGCCCTTTCATGTGGGAAAGGTGTATGGGCGGTCCGCCCACAAGGCCGAGGCAGTCCGGATGATCGAGGATCGCCTGCGGGCGCGGGCCGGCAGAATCGGCCTGAAGGACATGATCGAGGTCGTTCGGACCCCAGAACTCACCAGGGATTCCGCCGGTTACGGCCAGGTGGCCCATCTGCGCAAGGGCGTCCCCCGGGAGTTGCGGACCTTGTGGGTAGCGCCGGCCCCTCCGGTGGCGGCGCCGTTCGTCCCCTACCGCATCGGCGTGCAGGACGTGCCGCCCGAGTTCAAGAGGCATCGCTACCTCACTGCAGGCGAGGACTCCCGCCACATCAGGGGCCAGGACATGGGGCTGGAATCGACGCGGTACGCTTTCCGCGCCTGCAAGCGTCTGTTCTATCTGGCCAAATCCCACGAAACGAAATTCCTGCCCGAAGTCGTGGAGGCCTTGACCGCCTTCGAATCGGGTCTGATTGCCCAACAGGAGACGGTGGAGGGAATCGCGCGGGCGCTGTTCCAGGCGGGCGAGCCGGAGCTGGCCCGAGCCGCACTCACCTATTACAGTGAGACCGAAGCCCTGAATGGTCTGAGATTGGTCGAATCCCTGGCGCAAGGCTTGGAGGCGCGCACCAAGGTGCTGTTCGGAATCCGCTCGCCGGATCCCTGAGGGGCCTGACAAGTTCGTCGAGGATCTGCGAACCTTGCCTCTTCCCGCAATGAGCCTCACCAACTCTGCCGCCGCGGCCGTCCCTCCGTTCCTGGTCCGAACATCGGAGGCCGTCTCTCGGCTGGCGGGGCCAGCGGCAGGGGAGATGCTCTGCCCGTGGTGTCGCCGGCCACTCTTCGCGCTGTTCGTGATCACGCTCTTCGCCTCGGCCCATGCCGGCGAGCCGGGTGACGGACCCGTTCTTCAATTCGGAGAGCGGAAGCAGCTTTTGGTGGATGACCACGTCATTGCCGGGAAGCACCTATTGGCGCGCCGGCTCAGGCGGCCCACCAAAGCGAATGGCGGCCGGCCCGTCATCGTCGACGACACTCCGTGGGAAGACTTCGGGGTGCCCATCGTCGGTTCCGTGCTCCGGGAGGACGGCCGGTTCCGCATCTGGTACCGGGCCGCCGGTTCCGGTGGGGATTCCGCAACCTATTGCTACGCCGAATCCAGGGACGGGGTCCGCTGGGTCAAGCCCCGGCTCGGGCTCGTGGAATTCGACGGCAGCCGGGCCAACAACATCTATCAGATCGGCCGGCCGCAGGCCTACTGCCCCTTTGTGGATCCCAACGAGAAGGACCCGCGCCACAAGTACAAGTCGGCCGTCGGAGCCGGGAAGGGATACGGCACCACCACTGCCCTGGCTTATTCCCCCGACGGCCTGCGCTGGAGCTATTACGATCAGGGCCGGCCCATCACCGGCCGGGCCGCGGACACCATCAACCAGGTGCTCTGGGACCCATATGCGGGGGGCTACCGCCTCTACACCCGTACCGACTATGGACCGGGCGGGGGCGAGGGGGAGATTCGGGGAACCCGGGACATGATCAACCCATGGACGGAGCTCCGGAGTCACCCTGGAGAGTGGACGACCGTGCGCGAGTGGTGTCTGGGGCGGGAGAGCGGCAGGAAGGATTACGAGTGGACCCGCCAGATCTACAGCTTGAACGGATGGATCTACGAGGGGATCCAGTTCGGGCTGATCTGGTCGCTGGAACGGCCGGGGGAGGGTGAGGAGATGGACTTCTTTCTGGCCACGACTCGCGGGGATCGCCCCTGGAATCTGGAGTGGGTGTACCGGAACCAGCCGTTCCTGCCCCGCGGCCCCGCCGGTAGCTTCGACGCCAAATGGATCCAGCCGGCTCCCAACATCGTCACCTGGAAGGACCAGCACTGGATCTATTACGTGGGGCGTCCCATCTCTCACAGCGGCCAGGGAAGCGCTGGAGCGCCCACCGGCGTCGGCCTGGCCACGGTCCCGCTGGATCGTTTCGTTTCGTTGACTGCATCCGATCGATTGGGCTGGGCCACCACCCGGCCGTTTCGGGTCGAGGGCGAGGAAGTCGTGGTCAACCTGGAGGTCCCGAACGGCGAACTCACAGTCGAGGTTCTGAATGCCGACGATGAGCCGATCCCGGGCTTTTCCCGAGAAGAGGCCCTCGTTCTGCGGCAGGTCGACGGCCTGCGAGTGCCGGTGCGCTGGAAGAATCGGCGGGACCTGAGCCAATTGCGGGGACGGATCGTGAAACTGCGCCTGTGGCTGCGTCGAGGCAGTATCTACGCGTTTCGCATTCGCAGGAATTGAATACCCCCAAGGCAGGGTGAAGTTGGTCTTACGGCCGGGAGATCGTGGCGGCGGCCGGCGGACGGTGTTGCGAAGGGCTTGAATCGGCTGCAAATCGGGAGTGGATTTCCGGGAGGCTGCTGATCAACGAACCGTAATAACGGTGGTTTTGCGACCCAGTCGTTTCCCCAACTGGTGTCCGAGAAAACCGCCTCCCACAGGCGAAACCAATAGGGCCGTCCACTCCAGACGTGGGTCCCAACGAGCACCGAGGAGCGTGAGGCCGGTCAGCCCAAAGGCCGCAATGGCTCCCACAACCGCACCCCCGATCGCTACGTCCTCCAGCACCTTCTCCACCTGAAATTCTTTGACCGATTCTCTGGGGATCGAGGCCTCGAATCCCCCGGCGTAACGTTTTCCGTCGGTGGCCACGGTGACCTTGGGCAGGTAGACGGCGTTTTCCTGAACCACGACCACGCCACCACGGACGGCGCCTCCCTCCGACAGCGTGACGGTGACCTTCTCTCCGTGAAGAACGGCGGGAAGGTCCTCCCAGGCCAACTCACGGCGAATCTCCGAACCGGCCTTCAAGGTCTGGGGAAGACACATCAGGGCGATACAGATTCGCACCAACGTCAACGGGGCCAGTCCCACGATCGTGGTTTTCCGGATCCATCTGTTGTTCTTAAGTATGAGACTTGCCATAGCGCCACCTCCTCGAAATCGCTCAGTCGCTGGGATTCAACGTTGTGCACCGGCAGAAAACGTCGCCGGCGGATCAACAGTCTCCTGCACTCCTCGTGTTTCGCACTCTCCGTACCCACGAGAGGGGGTCTCCACCTCGATAGATGTGATTTTTTTGCCGGAATGGGCTCACCGAATCGGGTGGCAACTCAGGGCGCATGGCCACTACAATCGCCGTGCCGTTGGCAGCCCGCGGAATTCGGAGCCGTCTTCGGCAACGGCTTTGGATCGAATCTGGAATATGGAGGAATCGGAAATGCAGAGACGCAACTTTCTCGGCTATGCGCTGCCTTCGGTGGCGGCGATGGGAAGCTTGGGGCGGGAAGTTCTAGGGGGCGGCGAGCCGTTGGGATCGAGCGGCGGCGTCCTCCCATCGAAGCTTGGGTCAAGCCCAATCCGGGACGGATCGATGGTGGTGGGAGCCATCTCCGGCCACGGTCATGCCGGGGGACACGTGCGTGTCCTGGACCAGCTTTCGGAGGTGGGCAAGATCCACGTCTGTGCCGCCACCGAACTGGCCGACGTCGAAAAACTTGCCGCTGAGTCGTCCAAGGTGGCCTCGAAATCCACCGACCTGGGCAAATTCCTGGCCAGAGACGACCTGGACGCGGTGACGGTCTGCGCCCGTCCGGACCAGGCGCCGGGCATTCTGGAGCAGGTCGTCTCCGCCGGCCTGCCGGTCCTGTACGACAAACCTGCGACGACCCACTCCTCCCACCTCCGCCGGGTTGCGGAAGTGGCGGAGAAGAAAGGCGTGACGGCCGGCGCCATGCTGCAGTGGCGCTACAATCCCATGGTCATGGACTTCAAGCGGGCCCTGGACGATGGTGCGCTGGGCCGCATCATGACCATCGAGGCCAAGCTCCTGAACGGGTTGGTGGAATACCGGGACACCTCCGCCTACATCTTCGATCCCAAGACCGCGGGCAGCGGAATCATGTCCTGGTTGGGGTGCCATTGCCTGGACCTGGTGTTGTACCTGATGCAGGAGCGGGTGGTGGAAGTCATGGCCCTGGTGGGGAACCTGAATCCGGAGAAGATTGCCGTCGAAGACACGGGATTGCTGTTGCTCAGCTTCGAGAGCGGCAAGATGGGGACGTTCCAGGCCGGATATCACTTGAAGGGCAGCCGGGCCGTCTACGATTTCTACATCGGCATGCGCGGAACGGAAGGCTATTCCATCCTGCCGCTGGTGCAGCCGGTGGAGCACGGGACGACGAATGCCGCCGTAGCGGGGGGAACCTACACCCTCTACAGCGAGGCCCGGCATTGGGTCAGCGGGCGCCGCCACCGCAAGACCTACCAGATTCCGCAGACTCCGGGTTACGGCGGGATCATGGCCGAAGAGCTGTTCCGGGACTTCCTGGAGGCCTCGCGGACCGGGGCCCCGGCCCCCTCGCCGATTCGAGACAACGTCCACATGCTGGAGATCATCGAGGCGGCCAAGGAGTCGTCGGCCAGCCGCCGGGCCGTGCGAATTCCGGCCTGAGGGTCTCTTGACAGGAAGCGAATTCCAAAACCCGCATCGACTGGGCTCGCGGGAGGACCATCATGACGAAGAGGCTGAACCGAAGGGAGTTTCAGCGAAACCTGGGCGCGCTGACCTTGGCGGGGGCCGGAGTCGCGTCGGCCCGGCCTCTTGAAGCCCAGACGGAGCGCCTTTCGCTGCCGCCTTTGTTCTACAACAACGACGGCAGCTTCCTTTTTTACCCCGCTCCTCCCAGGACGCCTGAGGACTTCGTATACGAAGCCGTGGGGCGGTTCGTCGGGACCCAGATCGGCGCCGTCGTCTGCCACATGTTCGGATTCGGCGACGCGGTCCCCCTGTTTCCCACCCGGGTCCCCGAGGCCGAGGGGATCGATCGGGACACGTTCCTTCACGTCAGCGAGTGGAAACAGCAGACTTGTATCCGAGGATTGTTGGACCAGGGCATCGATCCCTGGCAGCTCTCTCTGGAGCTGGCTCACGAAGCGGGCCTGCAGTACTGGATCGGCATGCGCTTCAATGATCTGCACGGTCCCCGCTTTCAATGGCCAAGCCACTTTCGGGTTGCCCATCGGGAATACGAGTTGGGAGACAACTGTGGTTCGGGCGTCCATAGTCCCGAAAGCGTCTACGCCGAGAAATGCGTCGGCCTCAACTTCTCGATACCGGAGGTCCGGGCGCACCGTCTGCAACTGGTAGAGGACGCGTGCACCCGCTATGACGCCGACGGCTTCGAGTGGGATTTCCTGCGCGAGCCCGGGCACTATTTCCCCGACATCGAGAAGGGGAGGCCGATCCTGACCCGGTATCTGCGTGAAGCCAGGGCCTTGTTCAGCCGCATCGGAACCGATCGAGGCCGCCCCCTGGGATTCGGGGTCCGAGTCCCGGCGACGCTGGAAAGGTGCCATCAGATCGGACTGGAGTTGAGGACCTGGATCCAAGAGGGCTTGGTCGATTACGTCTCTCCCGGGGTCCATTGGGATACGGCCACGGGCATGCCCTACGACGAGTTCGTCGCCCTGGCGAAAGGGACCTCGTGCCGGATCTACGCCTGCACTTCCGAACAAGTGGGGCCGGGCTACCACCGGCGTCCACCCGCGGCGACACTCCGGGCCGGGGCCGCCAACGCCTGGCGGCAGGGGGTTGACGGGATCTACATGTTCAACTTCCACCACCACATCGGCCACAATCTGAAGGAGGCCGAGGTGGTGTTCCAGGAACTGGGAGATCCCAAGACGCTGGAGCACAAGGACAAGCTCTACACTGAAGTCGGATGTTACGACTGCTTGAATAAGTACCCTCGCAGCAGTGACGTCTTCCAGGCCTTCGTGCATCAACTGCCGGAGGCGCTGGCCGAGGGGAAGACCAAGAAGGTGGAGGTCCTGGTGGCGGACGACCTGGACATGGCAAGCCGAAGAGGCATGCTCCAGGAGATCAAGCTGAGCCTGACCGTGGTGGGATTGACGCGGGAAGACATCCTGGAACTGAATTGGAACGGGCGTCCGCTGCCTGAGAACCCCGGTCTGGAGATCCCCATGAACCGGGTCGGTCCGGGGCCCATCGAGTACCAGGGCAACTACATCATGTCCTACGACCTCACGCACGGAGACTGGATCCGGCAGGGGGTGAACCGGCTGGAGGCCACCCTCGAGAAGCGCAACCCTCAGGTCCGCATCGAGATGATCCTCCACAGCCTGGAGCTGAGCATCGAATACCGGACGTTGCCCACGCGAGTCTGATCCCGGCGCGGCTCCCGACCGCCGGCGGGTCGGCTCCGGCGCATAGTGGAGCAAATAGCACGGATTTCTTCGGTTCTTCGCTTTGCCGTCCGGGAAGCTACGTTCCGCCCATCAGAAATTGAGACGGAGAGAAAACTGGAACTGCCTCGGTGCGAATGCCGAGGTGTACGAGAACGGTTCCGTCACCGGCCCCCGGCGTCCCTTGTACGAGGACGGGAGCTCCTCCAGGGTGAGCGTACCGACGGTGCCGTTGACGTGCTTGAAGTTGGTGCGGTTGAGGATGTTGAACCCTTCGGCGACGATGTCCAGGCTCTTGTCCTCTCCGAGCGAAATTCGGCGCTTCAGGCGCAGGTCGACGCTGAAGAAGTTGGGTCCGATGCCCACGTTGCGGCCCAGGCCCCAGGGACGGTGCGTGTCGGTGTGGCGGTCGCCCACGTTGTCGAAGCCGGCATTGAGGTTGAAGGGGGCAAACGAGCGTGCGGTGACAATCCCGGAAAGGGTGAGGTCGCCGAACAGGTTGTGTCCGAGCCCTTTCCCCCGGCCGGCCTTCCAGGGCAGCTTCGCCAGGGTGCGCAAGACGAAGCGGTGACCGCGATGGTAGGACGAGAGGGCCATTTCGGCCGCGGCGTCCCACTGCAGGTGAGGTTGGAACGAGGAGTTGTAGTCGGTGATCTCGTCCATCGCCTTGCTCCAGGTGTGGTGAGCCGAGATCACGACGCCGTCCGAAAAGCGCTTCTCCAATTGCAGAACCAGGGCGTGATAGAAGGAATTGGACCAGCTGCCATAGACGTTGTCCTGCAGGATCTCCGGCCTGTGAAAACCGACGATGGGTCGTCCCTGGGCGGTGGTTCCGGCGCGGTAGATGTTGACGTCGAGCGGGCGGACGACATGGACGCCGCGGTTGAAGTTGTACCCGGCCGAGAGGGCAAATCCCCCGACGTTTCTTTGGATCTCGAGGCTTGCCTGTTGGGCGTAGGGGTTCACCATATCGTCGGCCACGGTGAACGCGACGCGCAACGGCAGTCCGGGAGTCGGAACCAGGCCGTGGATGGCCAGGTCCTCAGGCCTGATTTGCCGTTTGCCCAGAATGCCCCGGGCCAACACCGACTGGTAGATCTCCGCCGACGTGAGCGTCTGCCCGGTCAGCGCGCTGTTGACTCCCGGAATGCCGGTCAAGGGGATGAAGACCTGAAAGATCTGCTGGACTTCGTCTGAGAGCAGGTCCCGAATGTAGGTGATCTGGCCGTCGATCCGGGCATGGAAAATACCGTAGCCGCCCCGCACCACGGTCTTGGTATCGGGGCTCCAGGCGAATCCCATGCGTGGCCCGAAGTTGTTGTTGTCTCTGGGAAAATTCGACTTGCGGAAGAGCTCGTGGCGCAGTCCCAGAGTCAGCAGGAATTTCGGGCGGATCCGCCAGGAGTCTTCAACGAAGAACCCGTAGGTACTCGCCGCTCCGCGCCAGAAAGGCTCGCCGAAGCCCTGTTGGTAAACGATGGGGAGGCCCAGCGCGTAGGCCTGAAGTGAGGAGATGGGGTGGTCCACTGCCGCCGCCAGGTGGGGAGCCCCCGCTCCCGTCAGCGACAGCTTGATGAATTGGGATGCGCCGGGCTCGCCCCTGGCGTCGATCAGAGCTGAAAGGGGGACGGCCTCTCCGAAGATGAATCGCCCGCTGAAGAAGGTCTCGGACCGAACTCTGCTGTAGCCCAGGTTGACGTCTGCACCGAACTTCAACGTGTGCCTCCCGAAGACGTAAGTGAAATTCTGCCGGGCCTGCCCCCTGCGTTGGACGCTTCGAGTCGGCAGGATGAAGTCTCGTCCGAAATGGCCGAATCCGTTGATGTCGATGGAGGGTCCGTGGGGGTCGGTCGGGAAGACCCCGAAGTCGTGGTACGACAGGCCCAACCATGTCTCGCTGATCCATTCCGGACCCACGACCAGGGTGTCTCCGACCGCAAGGGCGAAATCGTTCACATTGTTGTTGCGTCCCCGGCTGCGGGCCACCAGCGAACCGAAGCTGGTGTTCTGACTGTTCTGTCCTGTCCAGTTTCCTCGAAAGAAGAGATTGTGCCCGGAGCCCACCGCATGGTCGATGCGCCCTATGACTTGCTGCCGCTCTTCCGAGAACGGGAACACCCCACTGTTGCTCTCGAACAGATGGACGACGTGGGGGAAGTTTCCCGGAATCAAGGCCGCCGTAAGTTGTTGGACCAGCGGGGCCAACTGGGGCGGAACCGCGTCCCCGAGCGCCCCGGCCAAGGCCTTTTGCGAGGGCGTCAGCTCATACAGGAACGATCTGTCCCGGAGCAGCGGAACGAACGAGGATTCGTGACGGTCGAGGCGTTCGTAGGCGGTGTAGAAGAATGTCCTGTCTCGCAGGATGGGGCCGCCAAAAGACCCCCCGCTCTGGCTCCGGGTATACGCCGAGTCGGCCGGATCGAAGTGGTTGCGGGTCTGGAAGCGCCGGTTGCGGAGCACTCCGAAGATGGACCCGCGAAACTCGTTGGTCCCTCCCTTGGTGACGATGTTGATGGCTCCCCCGGGCGCTCCGCCCAGTTCCGCGGAAAACGAATTGCGGTTGATCTGAAACTCCTGCACCGCGTCCTGACTGATGGAGGAGCGGACGCTGCCGGTGGCGTAGTTGTTGTCCAATCCATCGATGGTGAAGGTGTTGCCGCGCCCGCCGCCGCCGCCGATACCGAGTCCGGACGCGGGGGTCGGGGCGATGCGGTAGTCGCGGTCATCCGCCACATAGTTCGAGTCGACGACGCCGGGAGTCAGCAGCGCCAAGTCCAGGTAGTCGCGGCGGTTGACGGGCAGATCCTCGATGCTGGCAGAGTCGATATGGTTGGACTGCTGGGTCTTGTCGCGGGCGATGCTGAGCCGCGTCGCTTCCGCCGTGATTTCAACGGCCTCGGCGGCCACAGGTATCTCGGGGGAAAAGGACTGGGTCTGTCCCACCAGCACCTCCAGATCCTTCGCCACGTAGGGAGCGAACCCGGGCAACTCGAAGCGGAGCGTGTAGAGCCCGGGATCGACCCGGCTCAGGACGTATTCGCCGATCTCCGAGGTGAGGGTCTCCCGGGTCACGCCGCGGCCTTGGTAAGTGGCGGTAACGGTGACGCCGGGGAGAACGGCCCGGGTCTCATCGTAGACGTAGCCGCGAATGGTGCCGGTGTCGGTCTGGGCGGAAAGCAGGACCGTGCCGGACAACAGAATCGCCGCCGCGATCCCCGGTCGGCGCAGAGAGCACCATAAGCAAGGATGAGAGGAAGAAGGGATCAGGCTTCTGATCGACATGATGGAAATCTCCCGCATGAAATCGACTAGGCTATTTCGGCCAGCCGGACAAATCGGGCCGGATGAACATGGAACTTGGAGAAATGGAGAACCCGGCGGAGCTCCCCATCCGGTAGGTCCGTGGCGGGTTCCATCGTACTCATCTCCGTAAAATCCAATATTACAAAACAGATTTCCGAGTTCCAGACCAACGGGCGGGCGAAACGTTCCCCCAGAGCAAACGGGCCGCAAACACACGTCATGCAGGCTGCCGACACAGGTCCAGCTTGGACGACTCAGAAGCTTCCCCAACCAGGGGCGACCGGGCGGATTCACGGGAGAAACCGGGCGTCGAGCTCGACCGGCTCCTGCTACCGGTGAAGTGGGGAAGTGCGAACCACCCAACCAGGGATTCGTGCCGCCGCCGCCTCGCCCAGGTTCTGTTCCTTATCTTCACTCCTGGTTCAGTTTCGTCGACCGGGAGCCAATCAACATGGGGGCGTGCCTGTCACCTTCTCTTCTCTCACTCCTTATTCCTCTCCTGAGGTTGACTCCACAATCCGATCGCAACATCCTTCTGGCACGGATCCATTCCCCAAAGGCCCCGTTGACGAGAGGAGACCACGGCGCATGACAGGTGACACCAACGCTGGCGCACGACCCATCAAAACCGGCATTTTCATCATGCCCTACCATCCTTCGAGCAAGCCGCTGGCTCAGTGCTTCGACGAGGACATCGAACTGGTCATCCGGGCGGAGGAACTCGGTTTCGACGAGTTCTGGATCGGCGAGCACCATACCATGAGGTTCGAGCCGATCGTGGTCCCCGAGGTGTTCATCGGCCGCGTGCTCGGAGTGACCGAACGCATTCGCCTGGGAGCCGCGCCGGTGTGCCTGAATCTGCACCATCCGGCCTACGTAGCCACGCGGCTCGCGTTTCTGGATCACCTCTCGAAGGGAAGGCTCAACCTCTGCTTTGGCCCCAACAGTGTCAGCACCGACATGGAGCTCTACGGCCAGCATCCCAAGGATGGCGGTGCTATGACGCTGGAGTCGTTGGACGTCATCCTGAAACTGTGGGCGTCGGACCCGCCCTACCACCACGAAGGCAAATTCTGGCAGTTCTCGCTCGAAGAGAACGTCGATGAGGCGACGGGGATCGGATTCATATTCAAGCCGCTCCAGCAGCCGCATCCGCCCATCGCCATGCCGGGCATCAGCCGCAACTCGGGCACCCTCACCCTGGCCGGACAGCGAGGGTACGCTCCCTTCTCGGCCGCTCTCGCCACCGGGAACGTCCTGGCGGACAACTGGGCGACCTACGCCGGGGCTGCCGCCAAAGCGGGGCGCGAAGCCGATCCCGGGATCTGGAAAGTCTGTCGCGCCATTTTCCTCGCCGACACCATCGAGGAGGCCGTGAAGCTGGCGCGCAACAACTCGGTGGGCGGGAACTACGAGTACATCGCCTCCCTTATGGACAATGCACTGGGGCACCGGGGCATCCTGAAGCGCGACCTCGACATGCCGGACGCCGAGTGCAACATGGATTTCTGGCTCCAGGAGCAGATCATCGCCGGCGACGTCGACGAAGTGCTCCGGAGGCTGCTGGAGCTCATGGAAGAGAGCGGTCCCTTCGGCACCCTGGTCCTGATGGGCTTCGACTGGGACGACAAGGCCAGTTGGATTCGCAACCTGGAACTGTTCGCCAAGGAACTGATGCCCGCCTTGAACAAGGCCGTTTCCGGCGTCACGGCTTGACTGGAAAATGGAGGATTGGGCGCCTGAAAAGTCACTTCTCCGAGCCGCCGCTCTTGGCCGTTCGGTGAAGGCCTTGCCGTAATCGGTTTGGGGCTTATATACCTAAGTGCCCTTGGCATACAGTTCTGGCACCACGCTTTCCCCAACGAGATACGTTCCGGTACCCAGGGCAAGAACCCCAGCCCTGAGAATGTTCAGGGCGGCATTGTGGTCCCTGTCCATTCCAAGTCCGCAGGCCCTGCACCGGAAGGTTTCGCTCCGCCCTGGATCGTGGCGGGCGCCGCACCGGTGGCAGTCCTGCGATGTATATGCGGGATTCACTTCTACGAACTTCCGACCGGCCCATTCTGCCTTGTACTGGATTTGATTCCGCAGAAGCCCCCAGGATTGCGTCAGTATTTCTCGATTCAGCCCCTTCTTCTTCGAGCCCTTCGTTACCATCCCTTGGATGTTCAGCTTCTCCACAGCGATCAGACCGTGCTCACGAATGATCCTGCTGGAGAGACGATGGCAGGCATTACGGTTTCGGACCGCTTCCCGGTGACGGAGCCGAGATAGCTGTACGATCCGCTGATCATGGTCCTTCCCTTTCTTGCCGGGTTGTCGCCTTCCGACCGATCACTCCCCGACTGACGGTTCCGCCTTTCGGAGGTTTCGCTGAGGCAGGAGCCGGCCAGAAGACCCGCCGTCAATCGAACCACCCCTTTGATGAAATCCGGTCTCCTGGGCATGGTCTTCAACCGGTAGCTCGAAACCGGATCATATCCATCTTGCAGGATAGTGATGGAGATTATCTTGAGGAGCCGAAGGTTTCCCTCTCTTGAGCGACGAGTCCGTTCCAGCCGTGCGAGATCCGCAGCTCATATCGCTCCTGGTCCTCATCCGGTAGGGGAGGGTGGAGGTGCCTGTAGATCTTTTCGAGATGCTGACGGGCCGGCGACGACGTAAAACCGTCCAGGGCCGCCGCGCGCGCGTAACTCCGGATGGCCCTGTCCGCCTGGTTCTGTTTCAGGTATGCAAAACCCAGACGAAAATGAGCCGCGTCGTGGCGTGGGTCCTGGAGGATGGCCCGTTCGAGATATCCCCGAGCTTCCCTCAGAACGGGATCGGTGGATCCCCCTCCTGAATTGGAGAAATCCTCGAGATACGCCGTACCCAAGGCGTAATTCGCGTCGGCGCGAAACCGCATCAGTTGTGAGTTCCATTCCTCTTCAGACACCTTCGGAGGTCTTCGCAGAGTCTCGATGGTCTTCAACCCTCTCCGGGCCTGCCCGACAGCCTTTCTCGTCTGATGGCTCTGGGCATACGCGACCGCGAGCCGGGTCTGGAGCAGCGGATCGTGCGGAACTTCAAGCAGCGCCCTTTCGGCGTGGTGTATGAAACTGAAAACTGACTGGCCGGCGTCGAGTGATGAGAGTGGGTGATCCCCGCTTCCGCCGTGACGTCCAGAAAGCGGACGGGGTTCGACCAGGCCAGGGAACAGCCGATGACTCCGGCAAAAAACAGATGCCCGAAGTGTGCCCCCCGGTGGGAAATGCGGGCTGACCTTCGCATCGCTCCCCGCGGCTGGTTCAGGCTAATCGGACAGCGCGAACGAGAGAATGTTCCCCCCCGAAGCGATCGCGACGTACTGCTTGCCCTTGACCGTGTAGGTCATGGGCGAGCCTTTCCAGATCTGATTCGCCTCGAAGTGCCACAGCGTCTCGCCGTTCCTGGCGTCGACGGCCGCGAATCCTCCGCCCGTCTCGCCGTAGAACACCAATCCTCCGTTGGTGGACAGGACGCCGGAGTAGTTCGACTCGGGAGTGCCGACTTGCTGGATCTCCCAGGCGATCTTCCCGGTGTCGACTTCCAACGCCCTCAGAAACTTCCGGGGCGGGTCCTCCGGATTCCGGTACGGCAGGAATCCCCCGAGCCGGGCCTTCTGGTAAATGGTGCAGTCCTCCACGGCCATCACGTACAGCAACCGGGTCGCCGGGTGAAAGGCCGTCGAGTACCAGTTCGTGGCTCCCCGCACGGCGGGACACGACTTCGTTCCGCCCAGCGTCGGCTCATTGCCGGGGAGTAGTTGCGGCGCACCGTTGTCGTCGATGCCGCTGGCCCAAGTCAGCTTCTTGACGAAGGGTTCCCCCAGCAGAAACTCGCCGTTGGTGCGGTCGAGTACATAGAAAAAACCGTTGCGATTCGCTTGCAGCAGGAGCTTCCGGTCCCGTCCTTGAAACTCCGTGTCCACCAGGAGAACCGGCTCGGTGGCGTCCCAGTCGTGAACGTCGGCCGGAGTGAACTGGAAATACCATTGCAGCTTGCCGGTCTTCACATCCAGCGCCACGACCGAGTTGGTGTAGAGGTTCGCACCGATCCGGTCGGTGGGGTCCGTGTCGGGCCAAGGGTTTCCGGTGGTCCAGTAGAGCCACCCGGATTCCACGTCGTAGGAGCCCGTCAGCCAAGTGGCCCCGCCGCCGAGCTCGATGGCGTCTCCGACCCAGGTCTCCGAGCCCGGCTCGCCCCGCGCCGGGACGGTCCAGAAGCGCCAGGCGCGTTCTCCGGTCGCCGCCTTGTAGGCGTCCAGAAACCCTCGAATTCCCTCATCGCCGCCGCCGACCCCCGCGATGACCAGGTCGTTGACGACCAAAGGCGCGCTGGTCGATCCGTAGGGCCCCGGGAGGTCCGGCTCCGGCATGTCGACATCCCACATCAATCCGCCCGTGATGCGGTTCAGACAGATGAGGTGGGCATCGTCGGTGCTGAAAAAGACCCGGTCACCCAGGATCGCGACCCCCCGGTTCGCTCCGATTGCGGCGTCGCCGGAAATGGTGCCCGCCAAGCTGCGCGGACGGACGTAGCACCAGATCCGCCGTCCCGTACGCGCATCCATCGCGCAGACGCGGTTGGGCCCGGTCACGAACATGATCCCGTCGCTGACCAGCGGCGTGGTTTCGAGAGGCGAGTACGGAAGGGAATGGGACCATCGAAGCTGCAGCTTTCCGGCGTTGCCGGTATGGATCTGATCGAGAGGGCTGTGACGGTTCCCGTTCAGGTTTCCGTTGTAGGTGGGCCACTCCCCAGGTTCGGGAGAGAGGGTTCGCCGCATCTCCTCCTTCGACACCGGCACCGGTTCACCGGCCAGGGGACCGACCGGAGTACCGGAGCGGCGGCTCAGGTAGGCCACCAGATCGCGGCGCTCCCGGGCCGAAGCCTCGAGGGCCGGCATCAGGGGTTCTGCTTCGACGGAGATGCCGGTGTATTCGGTGTCGAGCAGCAGGTGTAAACGACCGTCGAGAGTCTGAACCTGCAGGTCGTGCATTCCGCGGCTGCGAATGAACCCGCGCAGCACCGATCCATCGCGCTGTTGGACGGTGGCGACTTCCCACGGGTTCTCGGGACAGAAGGCCCAGCCGGGACAAGAAGCGGAAGAGCGGACGGCGGCGCGGGCGAGGGGATCGTCCAGAGACTGGTCCAGTTGGAGTGCCGTGAGTTGACGTCCGATATCCGACAGATCGGGGCCGTTCGTACCCCCGCGGCCCGCGATCATGTGGCACGTTCCGCACTTGCCCTCTCCGAAGAAGAAGCGCTCGCCGGCGAGGACATCCCCAGGCGGCTGGATATCGTAGGCCGAGGCGTTCAGCGAGCGGACCCAAGCCGCCAAGTTCACCAGCGCCGAGTCCTACATCGCGAACGGCGGCATCCCTCCCTGGGTGCCGTTGCGGATCACTGAGCGGATTTCGTTCTCGGAAAGGCTTCGCAGCTTCCGGCTGTGGACCAACGAAGGACCCCGTTCGGTGCCCTGGGCCTTTTCACCGTGGCAGCTTGAACAAAGCGTCACGAATCGGTCCGGCACCGTCTCGGGGGACTCCTGAGCCGCGGCCGGTATCGCCAGACTCAGGGAGACGACGGCTATCGCGAACCGCACCGGCATTCTGTTCTTGGTGTCGAACCCCGTTGCCGGCGTCAGGCATCGGATTACTTTCCTGACCGGAAGAACCAACTTCAGGACGGTCTCAGGCAGCAAATGCAGGACGGTCATTGCCAGCAGAGTACGGTCCGCAAGGGTCTCATTCAAGGATCGGGACCGCCTCCTGGCCCTGCTATGTGACCGGGACGACCCGACGGGAGAGATCCGGCGTCTGGCGGCGGCTCGAGGCAGGCCGCTGGCGGGGACGGAGCTGGCACGGGCGCAGAGTTGGACCCTGCGCGGGAAATAGGAGTTCAGGTCCGGGCTACCACGCGCAAGGTCTGGTTGTCGTTTTCCGAGAGTTATCCGTATCCGGCGTTGTTGCGGATGGTCCTGGCCCGAGTGCAACCCCACCCGCTTCGCTGTTGGCGCGAACAAGCCTTTGGGAGAACGCCACGTTGGAAGTCTACAGGGGGGACTCTGCTCTGGAGTCGGCACTTGCCCGAGAGGCGATCCTCAGGAGCGCAGGTTGGAGGCCGAATGCCTCCCGAGATCGACGGATTTCGGCCATCGTCGCCCCGTTCGAACTCGCAAGACACCGCTTGGAGACCATTGGATAAAGAACTACTGAAATGCTGCTAAACAAACCGATAATTGTTTCTCGGGTGAGAAGTGCAGGTTAGGCCAGAGCCGCTCCGTCGACGTTCATCGCTTGGCCGGCGACGAAAGAGGCTTTGTCCGAACACAACCACACGACCGCCTCGGCGATTTCCTCGGGACGTCCCATGCGACCGATTCTAAGACCTTCTTGATATTCCTTGACCTTTTCGGGATAGTCCGCTTCCTGCTGGTCGACCATTGCAGTCTGGACGAATCCGGGATTAATGGCGTTCACACGAATATTCCTGGCGACCAGGTCGACCGCTGCCGCCCGTGTCAGCATAGTGACAGCCACCTTGGACGCTCCATAAACCGCCAAGTCGGGGGTTCCCGCCTCACCAGCGACAGAGGCGATGTTCACGATCACTCCCGACCCCTGCGCAAGCATCTGGATAATTTCATATTTCATGCACAGCCATATGCCCTTGGTGTTGGTTGCCATCACACGATCGTAGTTGTCCTCGGTACACTCATGGATCTTGCCCATTTCTCCCAGAATGCCGGCGACGTTAATACCGCAATCCAGCCGGCCATGCCGGCTCACGCAGGCTTGGACCAGCCCCTCGACTTCGCCGGCTTTCGTCACATCACAGGCAACGGACATCGCCTCCCCACCGGCAGCTTCGACCAACTGGACGGTTTCGCTCGCTTTATCCTGCTGCACGTCCGCCACCACCACTTTGGCCCCTTCCCGAGCAAGCAGTAGACAGGTGGCTCGGCCAATCCCCGAGGCTCCGCCCGTTACCAAAGCAATTCGGTTGTCGAGACTACCTGCCATGAGAACCTCCTTCGAGCGTCAATGGTTATTTCGGCTCCCTGCACCAGAACTCCTATTCTCACCAATAGTTCGTCCCTATTTCCAGATTGTTTGAAAGCTGACTGGGGGCTCCGATGCCGCTTTTTGGGAATCCTGCTCCGCTACGGCGTCCACGGTCTTCCGGAGCCTTCCTGGAGGGTGACGAGCCGGTCGGCTTCCACCCCTTCCCAGATCTCGCTGCTGCCGCCGGGCCAGTGGACGATGACTGCCTTGACCTCCTGGTCCCGGCCCAAGCCAAAGTGCACCCGATGGTCGTTGGCGTTCAAATAGCTGCCGTCGGTATGCGCGCGGCGCCATGACGTTCTCTTACCTTCGTGCTGCACTCCCACCCGGGCTCCGACCCCGTAGCGGTTGCTTTGCACCCCCTCCAGTTGAACCTGCAGCCAGTGCTGTCGCGACCCGATCTCATTCAACAGCAACCGCACCGGTCCGTTGTTGTTGGTGACCAGAATGTCCACGTCACCGTCGTTGTCAATGTCGCCGAAGGCGGCTCCCCGGCTCACTTCCGACAGTTGCAGGGCCGCTCCCGCCTCGGCAGTCGTTTCTCGATAGTTCCCGTCACCGTCGTTGTGGAACAGTTGGTTGATCTGATCGTAAGCATAATCGGCCGGTTCGGCCAGCCGCGTCATTCGCACCGCACCATTGGCCATGAACAAATCCAGGTGGCCGTCATTGTCGTAGTCGAACCACTGGGTGCCGAAACCGGTGTAGTTGTCAACCCGGGTCAATCCAAAACGACTGGTTTGGTCGGAAAATCCGCCGGCGCCATCGTTCAGGTAGAGCGTGTGGGTCTCTTCCGCCAGATGAGTCATGAAGAGGTCTTCGCTGCCGTCGTTGTTGAAATCGGCGGCCGTGACCCCCATGCTGGCTTCGGCATTGCCATCGACGTTGAACGCCGTCCCCGAGAACAACCCCGCCTCTTCGAAGCTTCCGTTTCCCCGGTTGAGCCAGAGTTGATTGGGAGTTCTGTCATTGGCGACGTAGATATCCGGCCACCCGTCACCGTTGAAATCGGCACAGATGACTCCCAACCCGGTTCCAAAGGCGGCCCCCAGTCCGGCATCCTCTGTCACGTCGACAAATTGCCGGCCCCTCTCATTCCGGAAGAGACGATCCGGGATGGGTCGATAGCCACTGGGACCGCAATAATCCCGGAGACCCATCTTGTTGTGGCAGGGGTTGTTTCCTTTGACAGTGAAATTTCCGTAATTCGTCACGAACAAGTCGAGGTCACCATCGCGATCATAATCCAGAAAGGCAGCGCTGGTGGTCCAACGGGAATCTTCGGCTCCCATTCCCTTCATTGGGGTGAAGGTCGCGTCCCCGTTGTTGCGATACAATAGATTGGGGCCATAGTTGGTCAGGTAAAGGTCAAGATCTCCGTCGTTGTCGTAATCTCCTACCGCCACCCCCATCCCGTAGCTGACCGAGTCGACCCCAGCTTCCGCGGTGACCTCCCGAAAACTCAGACTTCCCCCGGGGATCAGCTGGTTTCGATACAACCGGTGCCCCGGCCTCCACCCAGGACCTGGAGTGAACCAGGACTGGGAGGGACTCTTGCCCGGTTCCAACATCGCGCCTTGTACCAGATAGACATCCAGGTCGCCGTCGCCGTCGTAGTCCAACAGGGCGGCTCCCGAGCCCACGATTTCGGGTATGTAAAAATTTCCGCCGGCTCCGTTGAAGTGATTGAAATCCAGCCCCACCCGGGAGGCTACTTCCGAGAAAAGGGGAGTTGGTGCGGACTGGTCTTGAGCCCCAAGAGCCGGCCAGGCAGAGGCTCCCCAAAGCAGGGTGGCCAGCAGCCGGGCCGCGGGCCGTGGGCAGGCGCCCCGGGCCGGAAAGCCCGCCCTCTCTCTCATGGCCGTTCGCCTGCTTGCCGCAACTGCTGCAGGAACCTCTCCAGGTCAGCCGCCAATTTACCCTTCCCCACCGAAAGCGCCTTATCTCGGGCCTGTGCGGCGGTTTCAACGGCTTTGTCCAGGTCACCCAGGCGGGCATAGCTGTGGGCCAACAGGTACAGGTACACGGGAGTTCTCTCATCCTCTACGGTCAGAGTCTTCCGGAAATGGGGGACGGCTTCCGCATCCCTACCCTGTTTCTGAAGCAGGAGACCCAACTGAAAATGGGCTGTGCGGTAATCCGGCTGGTTTTCGATCGCCTGCCGAAAATGGTGCTCCGCACTCTTCAGACGCTCTTCCTGGGCCAAAATCGCCCCCAGAAGGTAATGAGACTCGGCGTAAAAAGGATCGATTTCCAATGCCTCTCGAAAGGCTTCCGCAGCTTCCCGGTTTCTACCCTGAAGTCGGCGGAGCAGACCCAGGTTGTGGCGAATTTCGTGAATATTCGGATCAAGCTCGAGGGCCGATTGACAATGGTGCTCGGCTTGGTCCAACCGCTTCAAAAGCAACTGGGCCAGGCACAGATTGGCGTGAGCCCGGGCGTACTTCGGATCTTCCTTCAGAGCCCGCTGATATTCAACGATGGCCGGTTCGAACCGACCCTCCTCTTGAAGCCGAAGCCCCTCCTTGAAGTAATATTCTGCGTAGGACCGTAGCGCGGCCACTTTCTTGAGCAGAGGATCATCCAACTGCGGACTTCCCCCTCGATTCTGTTGAAAGAGCCGTATGTTTTCTTGATATTGATCCAGCATTCCCACCTGTCGATAGGCTGTTGCCAAAGCGTAATGGGCCGCCCCATAACCCTGAGACAATGTCAAGGCTCTGCGGTAGCTTTGAATGGCGGCTTGCCATTGACCCTTGGAGGACTGAACCCGCCCCATTCCGTAGTGTGCTTGCGAACAGTCGGGATGTTGCTCCAGCACTTGCTCGTAGATGGTTTTTGCTTCCTCCTGATTGTGGGTCGCAAGCAGAAGTTCGGCCAATCGGACACGGGCGGGAAGATAGTCCGGGTCAACCGTGTTCGCCTTCCGCAATATGCCGATCGCCTCGCTGGTCTTCCCCTCGGCTCCGCGCACGATGCCCAGGTAGTAGGGCCAACGAAAAGTTCCTGATTGCAGCAGGTCGCATCTCTGATAAAAAACTGCTGCCAGCTCAAATTGGTCGAAGGCATGGAAGGTCATTGCCAAGCGACCGTTGGATTCCACATCGTTTGGAGATTCCATCACCCTGGCATAGGCTTGCTGCAATTTGGGATCGAGAATCTCCCATTGCCGGGGCAGGAGTTGAGGAATGGGTGGAAGATCCTGGGCCCAAAGGTCTGAGGAAACCAGGAGAAAAAACACGGCCGGTGCGGCCCAACGGCCCATTGCCCGAATTGTATTCCGCGTCGAACACTCGGTCAAACGAGGCTCAGAACAGGCCAAGGATCGTGTGCCCCGGAGCAACTGGAACAAGATAGGCGGGATTCTCTATTTGGTCTTTTTACCCTCTTCGCACGTCTGCTAGCATTGGAGGATGGTGTTGCCTGCCGGGCCACGCTTGTCACACCTGACACGAATTTCTGTCCTTTTCATTTTCTTCTGCTTCGGATGGTCACAATCGTCAGGGCAGAACACCGTTTCGGAACTCCTTCAAACAGGCCGGTTCGTGGAGGCCCGTAAAACACTTTTGGAGCTGGCTCAAAAGGATCCGGACAACGAAGATCTCCAGGCAGTTCTGGGGCAAATCGCCTTCAGTTTGAAAGAGTACGGGGAGGCTGCGGAACGCTTCCAGAGAAGCACCTCGAAGCTTTCCACGAACCCGATTCTACTTCTCAACTATACCGAGTCGCTGCTGCAGACCAAGGCCAATCAGACTGCCCTTGAAGCCGTGAAACGATTGCCTGAAGACCACTTCATGGCGCAGTTCGAGGCGGGTTTGATTCTGGCTCGCTTCGGCGAATTCCCGGCTGCTGAAAGACATTTTCAGATGGCCCGAGCCGGGCATCCGGATCCGCTGTCCGTGTCCTACAACTTGGCCTTGGCGCAATATCGTCTGAGGAAGTTCGAAGAGTGCGCGGCGACGCTCGAGAAATTGCGCCGCGACTGGACCATTTCCAATTCTTCAGATCCTCCGGATCACTCCTTGGCTCAGAAACAGGAACGAATGCTCGATCTATTGTTGCTGGCGAAAAAGGAGGCGCCAGTCGACATGCTGCGGCAGTCGATTGACCGCGATCCTGGAGATGAAATCAATTACCTGGCCGCTGCCGAACGTCTGGTCGAGGAAAACAAGCTGCTGCAGGCAGTTGGATTGCTGGAGAAGGGTCTGGAACAACTTCCGCACTCTTACAGTCTGCGTTTCAAACATGCTCATTTGCGTTATTTCCTGGCTCAATACGGGATGGCCGAATCCGAGTACCGAAAGGCTGCCAAGCTACGGCCGGATCTGGACATTCCGCGAGTGGGTTTGGCTCTGGTGCTGATGGCGACCCGGCAGCTTGACGAGGCTTCCACTGTCTTGCAAGAGGTGCTGCAACGAACCCCTCTCAGTTTTTATGGACATTATCTTCTGGGAGAGCTGGCTATTTTGAGCGGGGTTGCGCCCGGCAGTCAGGTTGAGTCGAAAGCCGTGGAGCACCTGAAACAGGCCACTGCGTTACGACCGGATTTCTTTTTTTGGGAAGGATCGTCTCCCGTGGCCCTGGCACACACCAGCCTGGGTAAGCTGTATTTGAAGAGAAGCGACCCCGCCTCGGCCGTTCGGGAGTTGGAAAAAGCGGTTCAACTGGACCCCGAAGCGACTCCGGCCTTCTACCAGCTCTCGATCGCTTATCGAAAGTTGGGCAATAAGGAAAAAGAACGCCAGACATTGGCCCAGGTCCGTCGCCTCAACCAACAAAGGCGCCAACTGGGCGCCAGGGAATTGTCGAGTCGAGCGCTTCGGAAGACCCGCCTGGGAATTGGCCGTCCCCCTGGTTAAAGCTGGAAAAACTTCCAGGTCCCATCGTCAACGCCGCGAACTGTCTTTTTGCTGAAACTGCTTCAAAAGACGTTCAGCTACAGTCCGATAGATAGCGACGTTGTGATCCCGCATCCGCGGAGCCTCAAAACCGCCGGCCGTCTCCATTGGCGTTCTCAGGTCCCGATATACCGGCATATGACAGTCGATGCAGTTGCCTTCGATGGTATCCCCCAAGGTTGCTGCCATCCCACAGACCTGGGGCTGGTGGCAGGTCATGCAACGTCGAGAAAACAGTTGCAGGTTCCCCCGCTCCAGGTGGTGCGGATCATGGCAACTCATGCAGGTCATTGATCCACTCTCCTGAAAACATCGGGAGCGGCGAAGGCGATCGGGTTGATTGGTAGTGTGCACGCCTCCGCTGTTCCTGGCCCGAAGGCTCTCCACGGCAATGAACGCCTCAGGTCCCTGGCCGGGTCTGAAGGAAAAGGGACCGTTGCGTGGGACCAGGTGACCCGAGTGACACTGGGCGCAGAGCGTCATCCGGAGTTGCCGGTCGAGTTTTCCGGGATGGACGATATGGGCAGTGGCGCCGGAGTTGGATCTCTCCAACGGGTTTTTCGAATGAAGACCTCCCGGACCATGACAGCTTTCGCAGGTGACTCCCAGCAAGTAATGGTCCTGGCGATAGACATTGCTCAGATAGGGCCGCATAGGGTCTTCTTCGCTGACGACCTCAAAGAAGGTGGCATGGCATTCGAGGCAACGCGGATTAACCGGGCGATCGAAGTACGCTTGCCCATCCGGATAGCCGGGGCTGTTGATCCAACGCTTCGCCTGAGTGAAATAGGAAACCGGCAACTGAAAGAGTTCGCTGCCTCGCCAGTAGAGATAAGTCTGGCCCATTTTCCCCGATCCGACGACCATGTCCATGCGCTCGGTCCGCGGGACAATTCGACCTTTTTCCCGGGACCAGGCGGTTTGAAAGAAGCCGTCTTCCAAGGCGCGCATTTCGAACCAGAGATCGGGATTGCGGGTGCGAAGCAAATTATGATCGGGCGAAAAACTGCCGAGAATGGAATTCGCTCCAGGAAGCTGGGAGGTGAGGTAGTGGGAGGTTTTGCGAAAGCTTTCCAAGAAGGCTTGATGACATTTCCCACAGGTCGAGGCGCCGGCATAAGAAGAGCGATCGTTGCCGGAAGGCGCCGACACGGAAGAGGCTGGTTGTTCCGGTGGGAGCAGCCGTGGGCTGGCGACCGGTTGAACGAAGAGGAGCGGAACCAGGAGCCAGATCAAAGAGCGGGTATGGGGACAACCCACCTTATCCCCCAACTCTCCAAAAATGGGAAAGCTGACTTGGTTCCCGACAGGACTGGTTGGAAGTCACCAAACTACGCCTGTCGGACGATCCGGTCGTGGACCGCTACAAAAGTCCACGTCGGGTCAGCGACGGTCAATTTGACAGGGATTTGCTCAGTCCCGCCACCTTGTTCAAACAAGATGGCGAGACTGCGCAGATGGTTGATTGTCAGAAATAGAACTGCAGTCCCAACTGAGTTTGGCGTCCAAATTGAGCGCTTGTGATGCGATTGGTCGTGCAGGGAGCAGCGGCCGGACAGATGCTTGTACTCGGATCGTTGAAGTTGGCGCGGTTCAGGAAATTGAAAAAATCGGCCGTAAAACGAAGCCGCTTACCCTCCAGGATATGGAAGTCCTTCATCAGGGAGAAATCAACGGTCTGGGATCCGGGACCTTCCACGATTCCGACACCGGCATTGCCAAACACGAAGGGCCCGGGATGAACGAATGCATTGATGTCCCACCAGGCTTCGATCGTCTGCGGTCCCTTGCCGTTACGTAACCGGGTGGCGCGTGAATTTCCCCCGAATGAGCCCGTCAAGTTGGGCGATGCGTAGAAGTTCAGAGGAACCCCCGATTGGCCAATAAAGGCGAATGAGGTGTTCCAACCCCCTAGTATTTTAGCTATGGGTCCGTCAGCGAGAAACGTACGATTTACTCCGAAGGGCAACTCGTAAGTACCCGCCACCACGAAACGCAGCCGTCTCGAAAGCCAAGCCGGCCCCCTGGCGGAAGCTCGATCGTAGACGTTGTGTCGCCCTTCACGATTGCCCAGGTGTTTTGACCAGGTGAAATTGGTGAGAAATGCCAAGCCGCCTCCGAACCTCTTTTCCGCCTTGAGCACCATGGCATGATAAGTCATGGTCTTGTCGGGTACCGAGATCTGGTTTACAGCGCTGTATTGCGGATAGGGGCGGTCGGCCTGGGTGGCGTTCGGCCCCATCAATTGAGGCCGAAGCTGGTTCAAATTGTAGCTCCACTCACCCAGGTGCCTGGTCAGGTTGCCGATGTAGCCGGCTTCGAGCACGATGTCGTTGATTTCGTGCTGGAGGGTGAAACTCATAGCGATGCTGTAGGGGTTCTGACGCAACTCGGGACAGCACAGGTATTCGGCGCCCAGAATGGCCGGCTGCCCAATCTCAACCGCTCCGAATCCGGGTTGCAGCTCGAACACCGGTATCGCTCCCACACCGGCCGCAAGACCTGGAGTCGCCGGAGTGACTCCAAAGTCGGGGCTTCCCAAGTCCTTGCTGACTGTCACATCGCCGCGGCCCGTCCGGGGAGTTTGCCAGGGGTTCATGCCGATCATGGGCTGCATGTAGTAAATGCCGGCCCCGGCCCGCACCACTGTCTTGCCGCCCCCGGGATTCCAGGCGACTCCCAGGCGCGGGGCAAAGTTCGATTTTTGCGTCTCATAGTACTTGTCGGGGTAGAAGAAGGCGCCCGGGCAGTTGCAAACGGGGTTGATCGCATTGAGGTCGAAAGAGCTTATGAGGTTATTTCGCTCTCTTAACGGCGTGTCGAAGTCATAGCGCAGCCCCAGGTTCACGATCACGTTGGGACTGACCCGCCAGTCGTCCTGCACGAACATCCCCCAGTACCAAGTGCTGAAATTTCGTTGGCCAACATTGGAAATGCTGACAGCGTCCACCCAATCCAGCAGCAGAGAAGCTACGGAATCCCCGCTGGCGGCGTCAAAAGGATGGGCGGCTGTGGCATTGGCGGAGAAATTATACCGCCCGGAGGAATTGCTGGCCTGGAAATACGCGTGACCGGAGCGTCTCGTCTCGATGCCGACCTTGAATGAATGGGCGCCTTTCAGCCAGGTGGCGGTCTCGCCAAAGTGCAGCCCGCGTCGTGGATTGATCGCAGCGCCACCGCCCCAGCCGGCGCCGGGACCGTTGTAGCCGGGTATGCCAATAAAGGGAAAGTGGTTGTTGCCGCCGTAGTTAGTCGTGGCCGGGACTTCAGAAGGAACCGTGATTCCTATCTCTTGCGGGAAACCCAGACCCTGGGAAAGAGGCCTTGCCCATTGCGACAACTCGTTGTAGGACTGGCGAAAGTCAGAGATCACCGAGGGACTGAAGGTATGCGTCCAACCGACCGCTTGGTTGAGCTGGTCGAACCTCATAACCCAGTCATCCGGGTCGGCCGGATTCCGTTCGGCGCGCTTGGCAATGGCGTCGTCGGGAAGCCGGCTCGTGTCGAAGCCGGAGGGTGGAGTCCAGGGTCCAATCGATTCACTGACGGATGGATCGGAAATAAAGCGAGCAAAGATCTTGTCGTTGTCATCGACTTGCCAGTCGACACGGGCGGTCCATCCCCACAAGGCCAAGGGGTTGGCTGTCAGCCCCACGAAGTTGTTGGTTCCGGAAGGGTCGTCAGGGGCCCGGTTCCCTAACGGAAGATAGGCCAGAATCGCCTGTGCCTGGCGGCTGATGCGGTCGGCCGGGATGATGTTGTTCGGAAAAGGAGTTCGGCTGATCGTTCCGTCCGGATTTTCAACCGTGGTGAGCGGATCATAAATGGTTCGCAAACTCCCGTCAGAGTTGAACTTGCCCGAAAAATCCCCCCGCCTCTGGGCCTCCGTGGGGAAGGTGTGAAACCTGGAGCCGGTTGGAGTAAAGGAGCGCTTTCCCGAACCACTGACCATGAAGTGGAGTTTGTCTTTGAGGATCGGTCCGTCCACTTCGAACCCGTAAAGATGTTCCCGGAAAGGATCTCGCCGGGCAGCGAAGAAATTACGAGCGTCCAACGCTTTCTGACGGTGAAACTCCCACACGGAACCGTGGAAACTGTTGGTTCCCGACTTGGTGGACATGATCACCAGGCCGCCGCCCCCTCCGTTGTACTCGGCCTTGAAGCTGTTTTGCACGATCCGCATTTCCTTGACAGTGGCTGTTCTGGGACTGGTGTCCGGGTTGCTGTCGTAGGCACGGCCACTCATGCCGTAGGCTCCGTCGACATAGATTTCCCCAGCTTGGTAAGGAGCTCCGTTCATGCTGTAATAGGTCGACTGGCCGGGTATCAGACTCCAGGTTCCGCGATAAGAAACAGCCGCTGCATACTTGATCATGTCGAGAGGCCGTTTCAATACTTGGGGCAGGTCCTCGATCATTTTCTCTTCGAAAAAAGTGCTGACCTTTGCCGATTCCCTCTCCAGGGTCACGCCCAGCGCCTCCACCGTTACCTGGTCGGCGATTTCACCAATTTCCAGGGCGACGTCCACGGTGGTGATCTTCATCGTTTCCAGCGTTGCTTCCACGACCGTGGTCTTGAAGCCGTCCAACTGGGCACTGATTCGATAGGCCCCCGGATTCAGCTCGAAGACGCGGTATAGCCCCGTGTCGGTCGTGATGGCCGTTTTGTTTACGCCGGACTCGGCGCTGGTGACGGTGACGGTGACGCCGGGCAGAACTGCGCCCGTGGCGTCCGTGACCGTCCCTGAGACTTCGGCGAAGCGCTGTGCCCAGGCAACCGAAGAAAGCAGCGAGAAAGAAAGCAGAAAAACAACAACCGTCTTAGACTTCATGGTCCTCACTTCTGTTAAAAAAAATCGGTTGAAGGATTAAGGTGTGAGCAGAAAACCCGGCTGAACCAACCGGGGAGAGAATAAATTTCTACGGCCGTCAAAGGCCTCATCCAACTCTCTCAAAAACAAAAAGCGGAACCGAGGTGTTCTCGTCCGCCGCGGGTGCTCGGAATTCGGCCTTTACCGCAGGCCATGACGCAACTCTGTTGGTATCGGCTGGGCAATGTCAGTCGCCAGGATTCCGAATCCTGCGGACGATCCATCGGTCCAAAGCACGCACGTAGCACTGGGATGCAGAGCGTTTGAACTTGTCTAGCAAGAGCGGGAGAGGAAGTCAACCCCCCCGAAATGAAACAAAATTTCCGATTGCATCTTCCCGGGTCGGGAAACTTGCCGAGGGCGGGCGAGTCGGAGGGGTGTCATTTGGAGGGACAACTCCAGTCTTTGGTTCAATTAACGGACTCTTTCGAGAGGCGCGAGAACCGTCAACGTGGTTCCTTGACCGACTACTCAACGGTTGGGACTCCTTGGTTCTTCCGATAGCCAAACCTTATACTGGGTCAATGAGGCGAGTTCCATTCTCGCTATTTGTGGGCGCGCCCGGTTGGTTGATTCTGCTCTCTCTCGCCCTGGCCCAGCCGGTCTGGAAACAGCGTGCACTGGAACTGCTTGACCGGGGTCGGGTGCAGGAAGCACGCACGCTGCTGCTGGAAAGGTTGGGCCGGGAGGCCGAGGACGAAGAGGCCCAGGCTCTGCTGGGACAAATCGCCTTCAACCTGAAGGCTTACCAGGAAGCAGTCCGACGCTTTTCCAAAGCTCCCTCGGTGCTGCAGGCAAACCCCTTGTGGCTGGTCAACTATGCTGAGGCGTTGCTCGAAACCAGGCAGGTCGGGGCAGCCGAACGTGTCCTCGAAAGCGTAGCGGAGGACAACGCCATTGCCCAGTTCGAGACGGGTCTCCTGCTGGCGCGTTTCGGTGAGTATGCCGCGGGCGAACGCCACTTCGAGCTTGCCCAGGTGGGCTATCCGGACAAATCCGCGGCGGCCTATAACCTGGCGTTCGTACAATATCTTCTGGGTAAACACACTGACTGCGCCAATACCCTGGAGAACATTCCGCAACGATACAAGACCGGTGATGTTTTCAACCTGCTGGCACTGGCCTATTTGGAGCTGGAAGAATTCCAAAAAGCCTGGCAGATCCTGCAGCGGGCAACTCGGGACTATCCCAGCGACGAACGCAATTACGTGGCGATCGCCCGGCTGGCGACAGAGGCGTCCATGTCACCGTCAGTGGCCCTGGATTTCCTGGATCGGGGGTTGGCTCATCTGCCGGATTCCGATGTCTTGCACATCCAACGCGGCTACTTGAAGCTTTCCCAGGGTCGCTACCGCGAAGCGGCATCCGACTACGAAAAGGCGATTCAGCTACAGCCGAATTCGGAGCTGGCCAGACTCGGACTGGCTTTCGTTTTGGTGGAAGCTCAGCAACATGGCGAGGCAACGGTTCTTCTCGAGCAGGCACTACGGGAAGACCCGACAAATTTCTATGCCCACTACCTGCTGGGAGACATCGCGATGACTCAAGGGTCTCGTCCGGGTACACCGGCAGAAGCAAGAAGTCTGAGACATTTGCAGCAAGCGACGGCCTTGAGGCCCGACTTCGTTCTTGCCCGCATCAGCCTGGGAAAACTCTATTTGAAAAGAAACGACCTGGACTCGGCCATCCGGGAGTTGGAGACGTCGATCCGGCTCGATCCCCAGGCAACGACGGCCTATTATCAATTGTCGATCGCCTATCGGAAGGCCGGGAAAAAGGAAAAAGCTCTCGAGGCTCTCCAACAGGTGCGACGCCTCAATCGGGAGGAACGCAAGCTGGGAACCGACCGATTCCTTTATCGCAAGCTCAAGAGAGGGGCGGCCCAACTCTACACACCCCGTTAGGTGAAAAGATGGAGCTGAGGTATTCTCGCGTGGTTTTGACGGTGCTGGTGCTGAGTGGGTTCTCCAACCCTTTGACAGCACAGGCGGCGGCACCGGAACCCCAACAGGCGCCTCAGCAGCCAGCTCAAGACGAGCAAGAACCCGAGGCGCCTGTCCGCATCGTCGGAGAGGCGGGAGAGAAAGCAGAGTTCGATGCCTGGCAAGAGGTGGAACGGTCCGGGAGCCTCTCGAAAAAGGCCGAATTGGCCACGAGGTTTCTGGAGAGCTTTCCCAACAGTGGGCTGACGGCCTTTGCCCATCACGTCTTGGCGGACGCGGCTTATCAGGTGAATGATGTCGACAATTTTATCCTGCATGCCGAAAAAGCCTTGCTTGAGTTGCCCGAAACACCTCAGTTGCTGGCCCCACTAGCCTACCTCTATTCCGAGAGACGCCAAGCGGCCAAGGCAAGAGAGTACGCCGATCGGGCCCTGCTGTTGTTGGAGAAACTGGAAAAACCCGGCAAAATGACCTCCTCCGAATGGATCAAGCAGAGGCAGGGATTGCAGGCCGACTCCCACTATGCTCTGGGTCGCGCCCACTTGGAGTTTTGGCAACAATCGGTCGGTTCACCCAAGGAACTTCGACAGGCGGTTGAGCACTTCAGCAAGACACTGAAATTGGATCCTGAGCATGCTTACGCTGCCTTCCGACTGGGCTTTGCGCAGGGAAACTCTCGCAATCCGAAGGCTGCAGTGGCTGCCTATGCCCGAGCCTCCATTCTGGATTCTCCGGCCGCCGAGCGCTCCAAAACTTATTTGGAGCGAATACATTCGATCCTGCAAAAGGCTCGCGCTTACGAATGGGCCGGGAAGAGCATTGAGGAAATCCTCGAAGAGGAACGAGGACGCCTGGCGGCGGAACGGGCTGAAAAGGAGCAGGAACTGGCTCGTCTGGCGGAAGAGATCGACAACTGACCAATAGGAGATTCCAACAATGAACGTCAAGGTGGGTAGCTGCCCGGATTCCTGGGGCGTGTGGTTTGGGAAAGATCCGAAACAGATTCCCTGGCGGAGGTTTCTCGACGAGGTGGCGGAGGCCGGCTATGAGTGGATCGAACTGGGCCCGTATGGTTATTTCCCGCAAGATCTCAACGTCTTGAGCCGGCAATTGAGCCGGCGGAACCTGAAGGTCACGGGCACTTTTCTGATGGCTCATCTGGAAGACCCGGAAGCATGGCCGGGGTTGGAGTCGCAGCTTTTGGAAGTCGGGGAGTTGCTGGCCGGACTGGGAGCGCAATTTCTGGTCTTGATCGATGACCTGCACACCGATTGGTTTACGGGCGAACGAATCAAGCCCGAACGATTGGATGAGGATGCGTGGAAGCGCCTGATCGACACCACCCACAGGGCGGCAGTCATGGTGCGGGAAAAATTCGATCTGCAGTTGGTTTATCATTCCAGCCCCGATTCCCACGTTGCCTTTGAAGATCAGATCGAGAAGTTACTGGAAGATACCGACCCCGAGGTGATCTCCCTTGGCCAGGACGTTGGTCATTTGGCCTACCGCGGGGTGGATCCGGTCGCCTTCGTGCGCAAGCATCACGAGAGGATTCCTTACCTTCATCTCAAGAGTGTGGACCCAATACTTCGCCGACAAGTTGTGGCTGAAGAAATAGCGTTTATTCATGCCGTCGCCATGGGCATGTTCTGTGAACTCTCAAAGGGATTGGTGGATTACATTGCCTTTCGAGATTTGTTGCAGGAAATCGAATATGACGGATGGGCAATCGTTGAACAAGACATGTATCCTGTGCCCTTCGACAAACCATTGCCAATCGCCAAGCGAAACCGGGAGTATCTTAGATCGATTGGAATCGGATAGTGGTTGAAAAAATTTTGACCATCCCAACGCCTGTTTCCGAAACGGCTAAGCGGTAAATCAACCGCTGGTCGTCAATCGACGCAACAGTTTTCGAGCAATCCTGGAAAGGGGTTTTGATGGAGAACGCCAATACGTTCAGGGCCAAGCTGGAGAGTGGGCAGATCCCGCTTGGCTGCGGAGTGACCTTTTCGGATCCTACCGTGACCGAGTTGATCTCTCACACACTCGATTTTGCCTTCATCGACATGGAGCACAATGCCCATTCCCTGGAAACGGTTCAGGGTCACATCATGGCGACAAAGGGTAGCGACGCTGCGGCGTTGGTGCGTGTTGCATGGAATGATGCCGTCTTGATCAAGCCGGTGTTGGACATTGGGGCAGACGGCATTGTGGTCCCGCTCGTCCGCTCGGTCGAAGACGTTCAGCTTGCCGTCTCGGCATGCTTGTATCCTCCGGAGGGAGAGCGGGGATTCGGTCCGCGACGTCCGATTCGATACGGCCGCATCGGGGACGCAGAATACTGCCGGCGAGCCAACCAGGAAATCGTTTGTATAGTGCAAATCGAGCACATGGACGCTGTCAACGTCATCGAAGAAATGGTTCGCGTGCCGGGACTCACAGCGATCATGATTGGTGTCAACGATTTGGCCGGGTCAATGGGACATATGGGAAATCCTCAACACCCGGAGGTGCAGAGCGCAGTTGAAACGGTCGTGACCAAGGCACATCAAGCCGGCGTGTTTCCCGGTATCGGTCTGGCCGATGATCCTGAAGCGCTTATGGAGTGGACGGAAAAGGGAATCCAATGGGTGCTCATGGGCGTGGATTGGGCGCATTTGGCGCGTGCGATCGACACCTCGGCCGCCCGCCTGAGAGGGCATGGCAGCCAAAGTTAGTGGATACGTTTGAATTTTCCCGTAGGGGCGACCCTTGTGGTCGCCCTCCCTTGTGGTCGACCTCTTCTCCCCTTAACAGCTCAGCTAATTTCCAAGCTTCTCCAAGAGGAGGCGGGCCTGCCCGTGGTCCGGATTCAGCTTGAGCAGCCGCTGGAGGAATTGTCTTGCCAATGCACCCTCGTGCTTCAACGAGTGCACCATCGCCAAGGTCAAGAGAGTTTCTTCGGCTTGAGGGTTCAGGGACAACGCCTGGTGCAGCGACTCGATGGATCTCTCCAGACGACCGGCTTGAGCCAGGACGCGACCGAGATTCAGGAAGGTTGCCTCTGCGGCAACCCCCTTTTCGACTGCCTCCTCGAGCACTTCAATAGCGCGCTCGAAAGCGCCCTGCCGAGCCGCGACGATTGAAACCGCGTTGTAGGCGGTTTCGTTGTTTGGATCCAACTTCAGTAACCGCTCGAAAGCTTCTTCCGCTTGGGACAATCGGTCCTGAAGGGCATAAAGATTTCCAAGGTCCAGGTACGCCGGAGCGAATCTTGGAGAAACAGCCAAGGTGCGCTTGATCGCTGCGAAGGCTTTGTCCCACTCCTGGTCGCGCAAGTACATTTGGGCCAGGTGATAGTGGGAAAAGACGGCAATCGGAAACAACTCGGTTGCTCTTTCGAAGTACCCGATCGCCTCTTGTTTTTTTCCGGCGCCGGCAGCCAGGACGCCCAGCCCGTGAAGTGCCGGAACATAGTCCGGAAATCGCTCCAGCACTCGGGAGAAGTAGATCTTGCCGCGTTCATGGTCTCCCCGATTGGCGTTGATCAATGCCAAGTTGCTCAAAGGCAGCAACTGACCCGGCCGTCCTGCCAGCGAGCGCTCATAAGCCGCCACCGCCTGATCGATTTTCCCCGAAACTTCATAACCTTTTCCCAGTAGGGCGAAGGCCTCGATCCGGTAGCGGCCGTCGGCCCGCTCGAGGTACTGCGCCAACAATCGCATTCCTGTTTCCAACTGTTTGGGGCGTTCGCTCAGTTCAGCCGGAGTCGCATCCAAAAAGGCCGCTCCCGTAAAAAAAAGATTCTCGGTCTCGGACAGTGACGAGCTTGAAGGTTCCAGTTCGTAGAGGGTGTTCCGGCCCAGATCAGCGGGTACTTCGGCTCTGGAGTGAATACCGATTCTATGGTTGGTAAAAACGATGTGGCGGGTGCGTTGGTTTCCTCTCCGAAGCTCCTCGAACGAAATATCGGGGCTGTCACCGGTGGGGTCTCCGGATGGCATGTGGCAAGGGGCGCAGTCCCCCTCGACTTCGACAGGTTTGTGGGTACTGTCGAGCTCACTCGCGACATGGCAGGAAAGACAGCGGGCGCGGTAGAAATCGGCGCTCTCTTCAGGAGTGACCTTCCGGTGGGGATCGTGGCAGGTAGTGCAAGTCATCGCGCCGCCGCTGGCTTGAAAGCATTTCGATTCTTCCATCAGATCGCCATGCTGCTTCACCATGTCGAATTGTCTGCTCTTGTCGTCCATACCTCGAAGCTTGAAGCGGACGGCGTAATCCGAGAAAGTTTCGCCCGGCCGATAGGAGAACGTTTCCCGGCCCGGCACGATGACTCTGGTTGCCACGCTGTAGACGTTGGTCTCCAGGTGGCATTGGTAACAGAGATCTCTCTGAGCCTGCTTCGAATCCAGCCCGGGATGGTAAATCGCCTTCTTGACCTTTTCCGCCGGAGCTCCCTCCGAGATCAAGCGGACGTGTTCGCTGCCCGGTCCGTGACAACGCTCACAACCGATGCCGGCCGGAAGGGGGTTGGGAAAATAGACCTCGTCCTCGGACCTTTGCGGGATGAGCCGAGGGTAGGAAGTGTGACAAAAAAAACACCCCTGGGGTATGGGGCGGGTGAAGTCGAGATGATCTGCGACGTCGTAGCCGGGAGACATGCCCCAGCGTCGTTCCTGGGTGTACCAGGTGACGGGCAACTTGGTAATCACGCCATTGGGATGATGATGAAAATAGGAGCGGGCATGATCGCCTGAACCCAGGATGTAGGTGATCTCCTCCTCATGAGTGTGAATGGGCTCGCCCTTTTTGTTCTTGAGGCTGCGGCGCTGAAAAAAGCGCCCGTCGCGCTCGAGCATGGTGTAATAAAAGCCCGACTTTTCATGGAAAAGACTGTTGTTTTCTTCATAGTCCTCAATCGTGTTCGCAGGCGCGGGGCGAGAGAACGAGCGTGCCATTGCAACACGTTGGTAGGAGTCGGTGATTTCCCTGTGACAACTGGCGCACGTATTTTGCCCGACATGGCCTTCGGCCTGACGCGGCTCGGCTGTGGAGAGAGGCGTGGGCTGGCCGGTCGAACCCTGTGGAAAGAGCGCCAGAAGCACGGCTGGAAATACCAGGATGGCGCAGCCGGCGACGCCGGTTCCGATCAGGATTCGGCTAATGTTGAACACCTGTTTGTCATTGAATCTTGAATCGATCGCGGGTTCCGGCCGATTCTCTGGAAATGCCGTCACGTACGGTCACGCGTAGCGAATAGTCGCCAAGCGGGAGGCCCTCCAAGTCAAGATATTGAACGAAAACCGCCCGCTCCGGTGAGAAATAGGCAAGATTCTGGCTGGCAGTGTCGGCGACGTTCTTGACAATCTTCCCGTTCCTGCTGATTTCGTAGACAATCTCAGGGGCCGGTCTGGCCAGGGCCTGGTCTACCTGCAGGTTGTACACCTGAAGATAAACCGGCAGCGAAACGGTGGAGGCAAACGTACGATTGACATTGGGGATCACTTTCAGGTCACCGAGCACGAACATCTGGATCGAATCCGGCACCGCACCAAGCTTCTGAATCGACTCGGCCAGAATCAGAGAGGCGGCAAGTTGTTTTTCGTCATATTTGGGAGCCGGCAAGCGAATCTCGGTCGAACCCATCCTCTCACCGTGCAAATCTTCAAGGATCAGGGTCAGCTTGTAGAGACCGGCCGGGACGGCTACCTGATTCTGGTAAACGGACCGTTCCGTCAAGCTCTTTTTGAATTCTTCGGCTTCGTAATCAATTGCCAGTTCCTGCTCGAACTCGGTCAGCATTCGGCCGCTCACGCTCATCACGCGTCCATAGATTCTAAGGCGGCCCTGCTGGATGCCGGATTCCTCTTGAAAGGTCAGATCCTGATTGCGCACCTCGACGGTAATGGCAATCAGCACCCTGGCATCGTCCAGCTTGATCGCGTTGGTGGTGATGTCGAACGGGAGATTGTGAAAAAAGACTCTGCTGTCGACCAGCTTCTGGAGATCTTTGTAGCGAATCTCGGGAGCCTGCTGAACATCGAAGTAGCGCGCCAGGCGAGCAAAGGGACGATCTTTTGCGCGCATGCCCATGATCCCCTGAATAAAGGGGTTATGGGCGCTGGACGGAGTGAAATACGGGCGTTGGGACTTGTCCATCATCCCGAGTTGTTCTGCCATCGTCAATCCGCCTTCGCTGTGGAGGAGCGCATCTTTCTCCTCCAAACCAAGCGCAAGACGGTATTCACCGGTACCTGACTGGTCGACAAATTCCAACTCGATATCGGACCCGATTCCTGGGATGTGGCGATAAATCCAGCGCTCGAAGGGATAAGTTGTAGTCGTTCCTCCTCCCTCGTAGATAAGCCTTTCATAGCGGCCGCCCGATGGACGCATTTCGCGGTCGTCAGGCGGACCCCAGAGGATGTAGGTCCGGCCACGATCCGTTCTCCACCCTGCCTTGGCGCTGAAGAAATGGTCATTGGCGTAGGCAATACGCCGGTAATGTTCTTCCTTGAATTCATTGACCGCGGTGCGGAGATCCGAATCGCGCCGTCGCCAGAACTGTTCGATGAAGCGTTCCCGCTCGTCATCGTTTGTGAGTCGCTGGAAAACGTCTTCTTCTTCCTCGGTGATGATGTAGACGACGTCCTGTTCAAGCCACTTTTTAAAGTAATCCTGAGCCTCTTCCTGCAACAGGGCTCGATCGCGTTCCTTCGAAGGAGGAGCGGGTTGTTGAGACCAACCGGTCTCCACCAGTACGGCAAGTGCTAATAAGGCGAGGCTTTGGCCCCCCATGTACTGTTTCACCTTCCGGCCACCTCACTTTGAGCTTCGAAAACTTGTTTCAAAAAACGATAAGACTCCAGCCGAACGTCTGTCAAGCGGTCCAATTCCCGTACTCCCGACAGTCCGGAGCCCCTTGTGGGTGCCCTCTTCGTTTCAAACGGGTTCATGCCACCTGGAAGAGGGCGACCACAAGGGTCGCCCCTACGGGAGATTCGACCTGATTTGGGCAAACCGGTATCATCAGGACAATGCTGCCGCTTTGGACCTTGGGTCTGGCTTTCATCGCGGTCGCAATTCCGGAATCACCTCCACCGCCCCAATTGGCCGAACGGTTGCTGGCAACTTTCGAGCCCCGCGATCGTCACCGGCTGCTTGAGGCTTACAGAGAAGCTCTGGCAAACCCGACGGATGGCGAACTCAATGGCCGGCTGGCAATGCTTCTGCACGGTTTTGGACAATACGAACTCGCATCGACGTTTTACCGTCGAGTCGGGGCCATCGAACCGTCCGATTTTCGCTGGCCCTATTATCTAGGGGTCGCCATGACCGCGATCGGGCGAGAGGCAGAAGCGATTCCTGCTCTTCGGAGGGCCGTCGAATTGGCGCCCGACTATCTTCCAGCTCAGCTAGGACTTGGCAAACTGCTTCGGACGGTGGGCGACTGGGACGAGAGCGGAAAAATTTATCGCGAGGTGGTCCGGCAGCATCCCGATTCTGCCCGTGCCCATTACGGACTTGGCCGGGTTCAGTTTGCTCGAGGTGAGACTCAGGCCGCCTTGAAGAGTTATCGGACCGCTTCCCGGTTGGCACCCGATTTCGGGGCCGTCCATTATGGGCTCGGCACTGTGTACCGCAGCCTGGGAGAAAAAGAGCAGGCTCGCCGGCATCTACTCCTTTTCAAGCGGACTCATGGGGATCCGCCTCCCTTGGCGGACCCGCTGTTGGATTCGCTCCGCCGGCTTCAATCAAAGGCGGAATACCACTACCTGCGAGGGCTGGGATTTCAACGTAGAGGGCAAATTTCTGAAGCGCTTGGCGAATTTGAGCGGGCCTTGAAAGAAGACCCCCGGCATGCCGGGGCACACGCCAACCTGTTCTTCAGCTTTCTCACCCTGGGAGACTTCGTCAAAGCGGAAGAACATTACCAAGCGGCGCACAGACTCGATCCCCGGCTTCACGAAATCCACCACAATCTGGGTATTCTACGAACACTTCAGAAGCGCCATCGGGAAGCTGAAGAAGCTTTCCGGCAAGCTCTGGAACTCAATCCGTTTCGGGCCGAGTCACATTACCTTTTGGGCGCCATTCTGGAAAACGGCGGTCAGGTGGGAGAGGCGGAAAAACGCTTCCGCCTGGCCATCGAGAATCGGTCGCAATTCATGGATGCCCAATTTCAGTTGGGGTTGCTGCTTCAAAAACAAGGAAGGGATGCGGAAGCGATCGGTCACTTCCTGAAGACCCTGACAGTAGAAGATGAGAGAACTCCGGTGTGCCTTTACGTACTGGCCCACAGCTACGCCCGTCTCGGTAAAATTGATCAAGCCATCGACTCTGCCGTCAAGGCCCAGGAGAAGGCATTTTCCGTGGGGAAGCGTGAACTGGCAGCCGATGTCGGGAAGTTCCTCCGGAGGTTGCGGCAGGTAGGCAAACGGCCATGAGAGAGGTGGCTGTCCGTCCGGCCCGGAGGGCCTGCCAACGGTCCGCGGGCCGGCTGCTGGTCACTCTGCTTTGGGGAGCCTCTGCTGGGCCGGCTCTCGGGGCTCAAGACCCATCGACAGCAACTCCCCTTTTCTCGGAAGTGGCTTCCCAGGTGGGACTGGATTTCAAGCACTTCAACGGGGCCGGCGGCAAGTATTACCTGCCTGAAATCGTAGGCTCGGGAGCCGCCCTGTTGGACTATGACGGCGACGGCGACCTGGATGTCTACCTGGTACAAGGCACGATGCTGGAACCGGGCAAGAGTCCCTCCCAGTCCTGGTTTGCTCCGGACCCTGGGTGGAGGCCGGGACACCGGTTCTATCGAAACGAACTGATCCCTGGCGGAAGTCTGGCCTTCCGCGAGGTGACCACTGAGACCGGAGTCGACTCGGTCAGCTACGGGATGGGGGCCGCGGTTGGGGACTACGACAACGATGGAGATCTTGACCTTTACCTGACCAACTACGGCCCCAATCTGTTGTATCGCAACAACGGAGACGCGACCTTCACCCCAATGGAGGGAATGGGAGCCGAGGATTCCCGCTGGACCACCAGCGCCGCCTTTCTGGACTACGATCGCGACGGTGACCTCGACTTGTTCCTGACAAACTACGTTGGGTTCACCGTCACGGGGAACCAGGTTTGCAGGACCGCCGGCGCCAGGGATTACTGTTTTCCCACTGTTTATTCCCCATTACCCGACCGGTTCTTTCGCAACGAGGGTGGACGCCGATTTGTTGACGTGACGGAGGAGGCGGGGCTGGCGCCTGCGTTTGGCAATGGATTAGGCGTCGTTTGCGCGGATTTCAATGATGACGGGTGGATGGATATCTACGTCGCCAATGACGAGACTCCCAATCAACTCTGGCTCAACCGGGGAAACGGAAGCTTCGAAGAGGCGGGGTTGTTTTCAGGGACGGCGTTCAACGGCGATGGCAATGCCGAAGCCAGCATGGGGGTCACGGCCGCCGATTTCAACAACGACGGCAGCGAAGACCTCTTCATGACTCATCTGGCGCAAGAGACCCACACGCTCTATCTGAACGATGGCGCCGGTGGTTTTGCTGACCAGACCAGTCGGTTCGGATTGACCCGGGTTCATAATTACACCGGTTTCGGCACCCGGTGGTTCGACTACGACAATGACGGCCAGTTGGATTTGTTCATGGCCAATGGTGCGGTGCGAATGACGCGGCTGGCCGAACCGGCCGATTATGCTTACGATCAGATCAACCAACTCTTCCACAACGACGGGGAAGGGAACTATCGAGAAACGACGGCCGAGGCGGGAGCGGCCCTGCAACTGTCGGAAGTGAGCCGGGGAGCAGCCTTCGGCGACATTGACAACGACGGGGACGTGGACATTCTGGTCACCAACAACAACGGACCGGTGCGGTTGCTGTTGAATGAGATGGGGTCGCGGCACCACTGGCTGCAGGTTCAACTGGAGGGGGTGCAAAGCAACCGCTACGGGGTCGGAGCCCGGGTGGGAGTGCAGCGCCAGGGAAAGAGAACGTTATGGCGTCGCGCGCATACCGACGGCAGCTATTTGAACGCCAACGACCATCGGGTGCAATTTGGCTTGGGCCGAGACCAGGAGGTCAAGGCAGTCATCGTCCACTGGCCCAGCGGCAGCAGCGAGATCTGGGAAGGGGTGGAAGCTGACCGGCTCGTCACCCTCCAAGAAGGCTCCGGAAAACCGTGGAAGCCATAGATGAGAAATATTTCGCTGTTAACGATCTCTTTAGCCGCTTCGCAGTAGATCGTCATCGGATACCGGTTCCCTCGCGGACGGAAATGACTTGGCGTGCCTGGACGTCTTCAATCCTTTGCCGGCTACCACTGGGCCACTGGATCTCTATCCACTCGGCCCGACTCTCCTTGCCGAGGCCGAAATGGACACGCAGTCCGTTACTTGAGTAGTAACTGGAGGCGCTCCGCACCTCATCGGTTTGGATTCGTCCTCCGGCTGCCACTTGAATCCTTGCGCCAATCGCACTGCGGTTGCTGCTTTCACCTTCCAGTTCCAGGATCAGCCAGCTGTTCTCTGAAGTGCTTTCGTTGATCAGCAAAGAAGGGGTGTCATTCAGGTTGATTGCGACGATATCCAAATCCCCGTCACCATCCAGATCCTCGAATGCGACGCCTCGCCCGGCCGCTTTGGCGGCAATTGCGTCTCCGGCTTGACTGGAGGCATTTCTGAAGCTGCCGTCACCTTGATTCCGGTAGACCAATCGCTGCTGCCGATAGGTAATTTCTGAAGGGTGACGGTCGACTTCGGGATAAACGTGCCCGCTGGCGATGAACACATCTTTCCAACCGTCGTTGTCAAAATCGACCAAACCCGTCCCCCAACTCAAGTATTGGGTGTCCTTCCCCAGCTTGGCCTGATAAGTCGTGTCGGTGAAAGTGGAGTTTCCGTCGTTGTGGTAGAGGGTAGAAGTGTCGTCGGAGAAATTTGTCACCAGCAGGTCCAGGTGTCCATCCAAATCGTAATCCGCGGCCGCGACTCCCATCCCGGCTTGCTCTCTTCCGTTGTCGCTGAGTGCCACGCCCGAGACCATGCCCACATCCGCAAACGTACCATCCTGGTTATTCCGGTAAAGGATGTTGGGGGTGGTATCGCAGGCGACATAAATGTCGGTCCAGCCGTCCTCGTCAAAATCAAGCGTGATCGGCATGAGACAATAAAATCCTTCGGCGCGGGTGATTCCGCTCGCCGGGGAGACATCGCCGAAAGTGCCGTCTCCATTATTGCGAAACATGATATTGGCCGATTGCTTGAGCCCGAGCGGACCGCACATGACCGCGATGCCCCGCCACATGCAGTTGGCGCCGGAGCCGGGCTCATGCCGGGTGGCTTCGGCGTAGTCCACATAGTTGGCTACGAACAGGTCCAGGTCGGCGTCGCGATCGTAATCCAGGAAGGTGCAGCCGGCGTTCCAACGCCGCTGGCCGCCGATCCGCGAGCTCTGGGAGACGTCTTCAAAGCTTCCGTTTCCTCGATTACGGTAGAGTACGATCTCCCCGTAGTAGGTCACGCCAAGATCGGTCCATCCATCGTTGTCGATATCTCCGACGCAGACCGCCTGTCCCCAGCCCGAGCGCTTGAGGCCGGAAGGCGCCGTCACGTCTGAAAAACGGCCATTCCCGAGATTTCGATACAGCACATTGGAGGGAGGATCGCTGGAGGCGCCGTCCAATCTGGAGCCGTTGACGAGAAAGATGTCAATCCGTCCGTCCCGGTCATAATCGAAAGTGGCGACTCCCGTCCCGGTCGTTTCCAGAATGTAGCGTTGAGACTCCACGCCTCCATAGACAATAGGACGATTCAGGCCGGACTCCCGGCTACGATCGACGAACTTGATTGGAGCCTGGGCTGGGAGGACGGCGCTGTCGACCACAAGTCCAAGGAGCAACGCCACGCCGATTCGAAAGAATTCCTCGATGGGACTTGCTTTTCGGTTGTCGATTTCGCGCTTGTCGATCAAGTTTTGATGTGCTCGGCTTGACTGGAAGTCAGGACCTGCAAGTTGCGCCAACGGGCCGTGACACCTTGTCCGAAGAGTGAGTGCCGGTATTGGGAATCGAGTCCCGGCACAACGCCTCCCCTCCCGTCGGGAAGATCGTCCAGCAATGTGAAAATGGCCATGAGGACCCGGAACCGGGCGGGTAGAACGATAGGAGCCGAGGGCTGGTCGATGGTGGCGACCCAACTGACTTCGCGAACGATCCGGCCGTCCACCAGCCATTGGGCGTGGTCGGGAGCCGCTTCCAACCAGCCGTCCTCTCCCGGCTGATAACGAATTTCGTAACGATGCCACGAACCGGGCTCAATCGTCATATCGGTCAGGAGCGGATCGACCATGGGCAGGGTCGAGTCTTTGCCCGTGGGTGATTTCACCTGGAAATGTTCGCGTAACGCCACGATACGTCGATTGGATGCCCCGAAGTTCAAAACCACCCCGGTGGTGTTGTCGATCAACGCGATGGCCCCGTTTGCCAACTTGGGATTATCCGGATCCGCGCCGAAAGGGTTGGCTTCGGTCCCATTCACCTCAACGCAGAGGTCTACGGAAACCGAAAGACCTTCGCCCGTGGGATAACGCCGATCGCTCACGAACATGGCTTTCACGTGGTCGAGAGGATTGTCGAACTTGAGCGTGAAGGCAGGGATCTCGATTTTCAGCTCGGGGGTATCTGACGTAGGGGGGGTCACGGTGGCTGTAGGATCGAGCATCTCGTGGCCGTTCACTTTGGGGATGCTCCAGCCTCGACCAATCAGCGGGGAGCCGGTCGACCAATCCGTAAAATCTCGGCCTTCCCCTTCCATCATGTAGGGAGGCTGCGGGAGCGCTCTCCAGACATCGACCGTTTTGGGTTCGTTGGTCCAATTCAGGGGCCGGTAGGTTTCTTCATCCCAGATCTGGTCCACCTCCAAGGTCAGTTCGATCACATTTCCGGCGGGGTCAGGGATGTAAATGAAGATGTTGTGCCCGGGACCATGACGGCCGGGGCCATAGATGATGGGAACGTCGTTCTTCCAAAGATGATCACAAATCTTTTTCAGTTCGCTCCAGTCGGCCAGGTCATAGGCATAGTGGTTCACCTTGGCCTGGCCGGTTTGGAGGATGGCGACGCCGTGGTGCTGCTGATTGCACCGCATCCAGATGGCTGAGTCGTCCACGGTGTCCGAAACCCGGAATCCGAGAACATCCGTATAAAACGCGGCGCAGCGCGGAAGGTCGGCGGTCATGAACGTGATGTGGCCGAAACCAACCGGCCGGACTTCACGCGGTTCCAACGTTTGATCCAGAGTTTGCATTCCTGCGTAGAGTTCCACCCTGTTTCCGTCGGGATCGCGATAACAAAGGCCGGATCCGTGACCCGGTTCGGAGTAGTCCCGGGGCTCGGGGCGGAAGCCTTGTGCCGCCAGCTCGTGCTCAGCTTGCTCCAAAGCCTCCTCATCCAACACTTCCAATCCGAGGTGATGTAAAGCCCGATCGCCAGGATAGATGGCCAGGCAGTGGTGGTTGCGGTTACAGCGCAGGAAGGCGGCGCCGTTGTCGCGGCCGCTCGTCTCGAGCCCGACAATTTTTTCGTAGAATTCGACTGTCTCCTCAATGTTGGGGACGCTGATGCCGACGTGAGTGAAGTTTCGGACGCGAATCATGAAGCGTTCCTCACCTGCTCGATGACTGCTGCAAGATTCTGCTTCGATCTTCGTGTGCCCTCGGCAAGATTTTCCAGCGTACTGGCCTCCTTGCGCTCGTACTCAATGGCCCAGATTCCGTCAAAGGAGTCCAAGAGCGTGCCTATGATGGGAGACCAGTCGATCTCGCCCTCCCCGAAGGCCCGGTATTCGACGCCCCTGGGATTCTCAGGCGCTTGGGCGACGTCTTTCCAGTGCGTATAGACGACTCGGTCCTGTACCGCCAACAACGCCTGGAAGGGATCTTCTCCCCCAAAGGCGTAGTTGGCGGGATCAAAGGTCACCCCTATTTCCGGGTGAGGCACCATGTCCAAGAGCCTTTTGAGGCCGGCGCCGGTGGCCGAGGTGCCGCCATGGTTTTCGATTCCCACCCGGATTCCCTTGCCCTTCAAATAGTCGCCCAATTTGTTGAAGGCGATGGCCAGCGTCTCGTAGAGCGCGTCGGTCACCCGGTCAGGCGTCAGGACGTAGTGTTTGGAGTGGGTGAAATCGTGTTCGGTGAATACCCGAATCACCTGCGCGCCCAGGACCTCGGCAATGTCGACCGCCTTCATGATCTCAGCGGAGCGATCCTCGGCGACGTCACCGGCGAGACCGACCACGGCCCCACTTCCGATTGCAGTCACTTTCACGCCGGCCGCCGCTGCCAATTCCTTCACCTGGTCGAGTTCTTGGGCGGTGGCGTCCAACGAAACCCGGTTTTCGGCTTCGCCTTCATCGAACCATCCGGCGTCAATCTCGACCGCCGGCGTGCCAATCCTGCGACAAGCCTCGAAAAATTCCGGAAAGCCGTACTCCCGGAAACCGTAGGCTGCGTTCCCGAATCGGAACGGGGCTGCTGCATCTGTCATCGCCAAATCTCCTAGAAATGAAAATCCATGTCACTTGAGGATACAAGATTCTAGCGCAGTCCTTCGGCAGTGCCGGCAATCGGCAAGGACCAAACTGTGTCCGCACGCCTAAACCGGATGGACATAGCGGGAAATCTTCTTCACCGGGGCTTTGTCACCTTTGTAGAAGTCCCTCAAATAGAGCGGATACCCTCTCCTGACGGGAATCTTGGCGCCATCGTCCGAGGCCATCAGTTTCCAGGCGAATTTGTCCGGCCGCGGCGAAATGTCAACCAAGGTGTTCCCTTTGAAATGGCAGGTGTATTGAATCTCATAGGTGGGCGCGGTGTGATATTCCGTGGTCTCCACCAGGGGAAAAGTCAGGGTCACTTCATCACCAGGTTGCAATCGATCTACCAAAACATACTTACCCGTCCATGCCGGCATGATGCTTTTCTGATTAACCTGGCATCGTACCGCCCTCTTGTCAGCCCAAGTGGGAATGCGCACACTCAGCTCTTTTGCCGTCTTGATTTTGAATCCCACCTTGCCCTCGTAGGGCAGGTAACTATCGATATCGACCCAGGGCGATGCCCGGTTCAAGAGCAAGTTCACCTGTGCCAGACCCTGGTTGTATTGGACGATCGAATTCCAGGCTTCGTAAAGCCCTACAGGGGCGTTGGCATTGCAGCACATCGTCCACCAGGCATGCAGCATGGTTGGATCGGAGACGGAAGCAAAACCGCCCAGTCCTCTTTCGATGACTCTCTCGCCGGACTCCAATTCAGGGTTGAGGGTATGCTCGACAGCGGTTTCAATGATTTCTTCGATCAGGTCGCGACGCAACAACTGACTCTCGACCAGGTGATTTCGCACGTATTGGTCGACATCGTCCCAGTAATCGCCGATCCCGGCCTGGCTCAGCCGGCAGGCGATATAGACCATGTCTCCGATCGAGCAGGTCTCACACACTTGAGCGGATCCCCCGTAGGCCCGCCGGTTGTTCTGTTGGATCTTCTCCAGGGGACCCAGAACCGCGGGGAAAAACCCAATGCGGCCGATCCCGGCATTCCGGGTGTATTCATAGAAATGGCGCACGAATTGCTTGGCCACGTAATCGTTGGCAACGATGGCGTAGTCCACCATTCCCATCACACCGGTGGTCCGAGTGTGGAAGTGACCTTCCCAATGAGCGTGCTCCGGCCCCGCGATCATGGTCGGTCCGTCGGAAGATCCCCACATGGTGGGCTTGAGCATGAAACGCGCCGTTTTCCGGGCCAGCTCGAGTGCCTCCTCGTTTCCGCTCAGATCAGCCCATAGGGAAAGCGCGCGCAACGGATTGCCGATGACCTGAAAATTGACCTTGTCCGGTTCCTCGACCGTCGGACCGGAGCCGCCTTTCCCGGTCGGCTTTTTCCCTTCACCCATGGCAGCCAGATCTTCGAATTCCTCCGCCATTGCCGCACGAACCAGGAAGGTCGGCTTATTGTTGGTAAACCAGGCACGTTGCTCGTTCTGCCGCGCCACCTTCTGCAGCCCCCCGGCCAAGTGCTTCACGACCTTGAGCCACTTCGGGTTGTTGTCGAACTCGTGCCAGGCCATCAAAGCGACCATGAGCCGGGCATGGGGGAAGGGCCAGTAAACATCTTCTCCGTAATTGGGAAAACCCTCCCGAGAGGGCCTTCCGGCATATCGCAGCCACCAGAGTCCGTTCTCGTCGATATCCGTGAGCAAAGCATCGACCATCCTGCTGTCATAATCGGCGTGGAGCGTACTGCCGCTCATCTTGCGCATCAGCGGCAAAACATGGATCGCCTTGGGCAGGCACGGACCTCCGGTGTTGTGAGTGAAATAAGCTGGGTTGGTGTCAAAGTGCAGGCACTGGAAGGTTTCGCAGTTCTGCCGGAGGTCGACTGCTCCGGTCAAGGCATTGACTGAGAGCCGGGCCCGCTCCGCCAAATCCAGCGTGTCCGGCACGTCGGCCTCATAGGTGGAAGCTGTTGGCGGTGCACCTTCCTTCTCTCCCCTTGAACAGCTCACCAGTGCGCCGGCGCCTGCGGCCGTGGCCGCACCCAGTTTGACAAAATCCCGTCGATCGAGTTCAGCCATGTTGTCTCCCTTTGTTTTTGCGCCTCAACGGATTGCAATCGCGAGTTCAGCTCACATCAGAACCACGGTTCGAGCCACCTCGCCCCGCTCGAGTGCGGCGTAGGCCTCGTTGATCTGATCGAAAGAGTAGGTGCGGGTAACCAATTCGTCGAGTTTGAGTTTCCCGGCCCGGTAGAGATTCATCAATTTGGGGATGTCGATTCGAGGCCGGCTCGAGCCATAGACCGATCCCTTGACAACTCTCTCCTCAAAGATGAGGGGCATGATCGGTATCGACACTTCGGTTTCCAGAGGGGTGACTCCGAGCACGATGGTCTCACCGCGCTTGGCCAAGCTGTCGAAGGCTTGTCGCACTGTTTTGGGAAGCCCGATAACCTCGAAGGCGTAGTCCACTCCTTGCTGTTCGGTCAACGACCGGACCTGTTCCACCGGATCGCCCGCCGACGCATTGACCGTGTGCGTGGCTCCGAATTGCCGTGCCATTTCGAGCTTATTGTCCAAAAGGTCGACCGCGATGATCTTTTCGGCGCCCGCCAAAGCGGCTCCCTGGATCACGTTCAAGCCGACTCCTCCACTGCCAAAAACAGCAACCTGACTGCCCGGCTTCACTCGGGCGGCATTCGTCACCGCTCCGATTCCGGTAATCACGGCACAGCCCAGCAGGGCTGCCTGCTGGAGAGGGATGTCCTTTGGAACCTTCACCAGCGCTTTTTCCAGAATCACGGTGTATTCGGAGAAAGTCGACACTCCCAGAAAGTGCTTGATCTCGGACCCGTTGAGGGAAAAGCGGCTGCTGCCGTCCAAGAGCCGTCCCGTAGAACGGATCTTCAGTCCCACGGCGCAGAGTGCCGGTCGAGCCGAAGTACAGTATTCGCATTCGCCGCAACTGAGTCGCCAAAGGGGTATGACGTTGTCTCCAGGCCGGACGGAGGTCACCCCCGAGCCGACTTCGACCACAGTCCCAGCGCCCTCATGACCCAGGATCGACGGTATCGGGGCGCTCAAGTGTCCCGTCATCACATGAAGATCACTGTGACAAATGCCGCCGACTGCCATTCGCACCAGAACTTCACCGCCCCGAGGTTCTGCCACGTCGACTTCTCGAATATCGAGCCGTTGGCCCACTTCAAAGAGTATTGCCGCCTTCGATTTCATAATTGGGAAAACTCCTTACCGCATTCCAGGCGTGGCTACACCAGCGTGGCTCCACCGTTTACCACCAGCGTGTGGCCCGTGATGAAATCGTTCACCACCAGACCCAAAATGGCTTCGGCGATGTCGTTTGGGCAGGCGAGCCGTTGGAGAGGATTTTTCCTCCGAGCCTCGTCTGCCAGTGGCTTTATCTTATCGATCCAGCGAGTTTCCACGACTCCGGGCGCCACCGCGTTAACGTGTATCGCCGGAGCCTGGCTGATAGCCAATGCCAGAGTCATATTGATAATTGCCGCTTTGGAAGCAGTATAGGCAATGGAGCTTCCTCTTCCGGTGAAGGCCGAATCGGAGGACACATTGACTATGTGCCCGCCGTCATGAATTCTCATGGCAGCGATCGCTGCTCGTGAACAAAAAAAAGTGCCTTTGACGTTCACATCGAGGATCTTGTCCCAGAGCTCTTCGGTCATTCCTTCGAGATCTTTTGGGAGGACGAACTTTGTAGTCGCCGCGTTGTTGACGAGGATATCCAACCTACCCAGCGTCTTCACGACTTTCCCGACCATCGATCTTACGGCGTCGTCGTTTGAGATATCTGCACAGACAGCGATTGCTTGCGAGCCGAGTTGCCGTATTTCAGACACCGTGTCCTCAGCATCGGATCTGGAACGGGAGAAGTTCACGGCAACATCTGCTCCCTCCCGGGCAAACAGGAGAGAGGTTGCCCTTCCTATCCCGGTGCCTCCTCCGGTGACTAAAGCAACTTTTCCGTTAAGCTTACCCATCGCCCTGGCCCTTCCTCTTGAACCGATACGGCAATACCTCCCGATCGCTGCTGTTGCTGTCAGTCCTTACCTGCATTGTGCCTTGTGCTGAAGCCTCATCGGGATTCGAGTCTTGACCACAGCCACTCCGGCATCTCAATAATGGAACTCAAACCACCATCCACCACCAAGTAGGCGCCCATCATGTACGCTGACATGTCAGATGCCAGAAACAAAGCGGCTTGGGCAATGTCTTCCGGTTGACCGTTCCGGCGCAGGGGACACATTTGTCTGATCTTCAAACGATCGGCCTGGGAGAGACCTTTCCACAATCCGGTCTCCACCGCGCCCGGCAGAATCGCATTCACCCGAACTGAGGGCGCATAGTCTGCGGCCAAGGACCGGGTGAGGGCCAGCAAGCCCCCCTTGGAGGCTTGATAGGCTGCATGGAGGGAGTAGCCTCGAATGGAGTGAACCGATCCCGTAATAATGAAAGTGCCGCCACCCTGAGCCACCATGGGGGGCAGGGACCAGCGGGCAATCATCCAGGTGGCTTTCAAACAGACGTCGAGGGTGCGGTCCCAATCCGCCTCACTCGTCTCTGAAGCGGTCCCCAGCCCATAGGCGGCGGCGTTGCTGTGTACGACGTCCAGGCGGCCATACCGATCCAGAGCTGACCCGACCATCGCCTCCACCGAGTCCATCCTTCCCACGTCTGCCTGGACGAAGAAGGCCTCGCCGGAACCTCTCCTTATGGTCTCGACCGTCTCTGCGGCTCCGGCGCCATCGATATCGGCAACGATCACTGTGGCGCCCTGGCTCGAGAACAATTGGGCTGTAGCCCGTCCGATTCCCGAGGCTGCGCCTGTGATCAGAGCGACTTTATCCTGCAACAACATGGCCGTCCTTCTCCTCAAGTATCAGCGTGCCCCGAAGCCTCAATCCCGGGTGGAAGGCGAAGTCCGGAGTCCGGCCTGCCCTGCCTGAATCCAGGGGGTTCTACTGGTGCAGCAATGGTTTTCTTCTCACCTTCCGACTTGCTTTCAGGGTGGCCGGATCCTGCCCGGAATTGTACTGTTGATAATCGTGGAGAGGCAAAAGAATGAGAAAAAGCGCTGACGAACTCGAACAACTGGCGAAGGAAATGCTGGTGGCGGTTAATGCCGATGAGGCCAACGCTGCCGTAGTGGCCAAGCATTTGGTGACAGCCAACCTGAGTGGCGTCGACACGCATGGGGTCTGGCACCTGCCGGGTTACATCGCCGCCATACAAGCTGGAGAGTTGGTTCCGGCAGCCCGGCCTGAGATCGTGAGGGAAACGAGCACCAGTGTTTTGGTCAGGGGCAATTGGACCTTTGGACAGGTGGTGGCGAAATTCGCCATCGAGAAAGCCATTGCCAAGGCGGCAAACCACGACGTGTCTGTGGTCGGTTTAGTGGAGAGCCACCATATCGGCCGTGTGGGGGAGTATGCGGAAGCGGCAGCCGCTGAAGGAATGATTGCGATGGTTTGGGCGGGTGGATTCGGCGAAAAAAGGCCAAGAGTGGTGCCTCACGGAGGTCGCGGCGCCGTACTGGGAACCAACCCCGTGGCCATGGGTCTCCCCGCCGGGAGGGAGCCCCGAATGCTTTTCGATTACGCTACTGCTGCCTCGTCAGGAGTCAAAATCGTCAACGCTCGGCGGACCAGCCAAGAAGTCCCCGACGGTTGGATCGTCGATAAAGAGGGGAATCCCACCAACAATGTGAATGACCTCTTGGAAGGAGGGGGGCAATTGCCCTTTGGGGAGCACAAGGGGTACGCGCTGGCGGTGGCGGCTGAATGGCTGGGCCGGGTCTTCACCGGATCAGCCCAATTTGCCCAGGCCAATCGCGGGGGTCTCTATTTCAGTCATTCCGGCGCGGCCATGATGGTCTTCAAAGCCGACCTGTTTCAGCCGTGTTCCGATTATGGGAATAGGGCCGACCGGCTCCGTAAACGGATCAAAGCTGTCCCTCCGGCCGCAGGTTTCGAGGAAGTTCTGATCCCCGGCGATCCCGAGCTCCAGGCCAGGGTCCTCCGGCTGCGGGAGGGAATTCCGATTCCGGATACGCTATGGCGCCAGTTGGTTGATCTGGCAGCCTCACTCGGTATTTCGATCCCTGAGTAGGGTCAGATGGGCCTGTCCTCCCAGCCTCCTTCTCCTTTCCACTTGCACCTCCGGCCGCACGATGCCGCGTACCTCGAACAGCGGCTTGTACCGAATGTAGAGCCGCTCGGCCTCCGCCCGTATCCGCGCCACGAACCCGGCGCGGGCGAGTTCTTCCTCGACCAGCGGTCCCGCCCGATCACGGACCCATTCGGCGAGACGGGGACGGATCGCCCGGGTCCAGCGCCTCGTCACCGACGCCGGCGACCAGATCCGGGGCGAAACTGCGGATGTCGTACGTGATGTCGATGTCTTCGGAGAACCGCCGAATCGCCCCCCACACCTTGGTCAGCGAGGTGCCGCCCTTGAACACCAGATGCCGTCCGAACGGAGCTTCGAACAGGACATGCAGGTTCGCAACAACCCAGATGTCCTTCTCGAGCAGGAATGCCGGGTGCGGGCTTTCGGCTTGGGCTTTGCGCAGGGCGAGGCGGCGATCTTCGACCGATAGATGCTGAAACGGTGTCTCACCCATGCGCGAGACGTGTGCTCAGCGGCTCCGCCATCCACCGGGGCATGACGGCTCGCGCGGCTGCAAGCTCGTCGAGATCTTCCTGAGTGAGCCTGGGCAGGACAACGTCGAGGCCATCTTCGACCTCATGGGGGCCAAGCCATGCCAAGGCGCGGATGACTACTCCCGCCATCCGACGCGGGGCCGCCAACTGCCAGCGCGGCGCGTGCCGTAGCTCCACGGGGTGCTTCCCGAAGAGCAATCGCCGACTGCGGCCGGATGTGAGATAGACCGAGCGGACCGGATTCTGGGTCGTCAGGCCAAGCCAGTTGGCCGCGCCGCCTCCGTTCGGCACGATGGTCTCGCCCCAGAGTTCCGAAAGCGACTGGAGCGACTTGTCGACGCTCGGTGCACAGCGCCCGAATCGGGTCTCGATCGGGCGCATGTAGACGCCTTGGCAGATCCGCAAGAGTCGCCCGGAGCGAGCCAAGCGCGACAGAGCCTGATTCACCGCCCCGCGCTTTCCGAGATGAAGCAGGGCGCCCGGGCAGATCGCCGAGGCCTCGGGCGAGGCCTCGGCGTACTCCATGATCCGCTCGGCCACACTCTTCATAGCACCTCTCTCCGTCATAAATCCGCCTACCAATATAACAGAACGCCGTGGTGCTCGGAGCAATCGGAATCAAGGTAACCAAGCCGGCGGTGTGCCGCCTCGATCGGATTGCGGACCTTGTGCGCCGGCGCCGCCTCCGCCACCTCGCGCGGATGATCCGTCTCCTCGGCCGCCCAGTCCCGAAAGCTCGACCGGAAGCCGTGTGCACGGCTGCGATGCTCAACGTCCGGAGCAGTTCCGACATGGCCGTATTCCCGAGCGGCTTTCCGCGCACGCCCGGAAATAATGGACTGATCCGGACACTATGGCTGTCTCAAACACTGCAGCCGCCGGATGCAGGGACGGTCGAATGCCGTGACGACTTTTACAACGGGCTGTCAACGATGCCCGGAATGCTGCCAGTCCCGGGCGATTTTCTCCAGGCTCTTGCCCTTGGTCTCGGGCACCAATTTCCAGCCGAAGACAAAAGCCAGGGCACAGGTCAACGTGAAGATCCAGAAAACTGCCGCCGGAGAGCCAAAGCGCTCCTCCGACAACTCGAGGAGAACCGGAAAGGCGTGAACACCCGAATAGTTGGCGATCCAGAGGCACATGGTCGCAATGCTGACTGCCCGAGCCCGCACTCGGGTGGGCATGACCTCCGACATCATGACCCAAGGCAACGGGCCGAGGCCAATGACGTGAGGCCAGGCGCACATCAACACCGCCCCAACCACGACAAACCCGGTGAGATTGAAGTGAAAGACCGCACCGAGCAGGGTGACCCCGAAAACCATCCCCAACGATGTCACCAACCAGATCGGCCGCCGGCCGACGCGATCCACAAGCCAGATGGCGACGAGAGTCAACCCAATATTGATTCCGTTCACCATCGCGTATTGGAAGATGGCGTCGCTGGCTTCTTCAAATCCGGCTTTCTGCAGCAGGATCGGCAGGTAGGCAGCGACGAGGCTCCAACCGGTCCATTGACTGAAGACGGCCAGCAGCACGGCTACGGCAAAGGCGGTCCGGATTCCGGGCTTCAGCAATTCGGAAAGGGTGCCGGTCTCCTCGGCCAGGGATTCCTTAATCTCCCGGAGTAGCCCCTCCGCTTTTTCCCGCCCGTTGATTCGAGACAGGACTCTTCGAGCTTCCTGGTAGCGGTCTTGCTGGGCCAGCCACCTCGGTGTCCGCGGTATCAGGGGCAACAGGACTCCAAAGGCCAGGATGGGAACCAGCTCGGAGGCGAACATCCAGCGCCAAGCCTCGAAAAAGGCCAGGTAATAGGCCACCAGAGTGGCGGAGAAGGCCCCGACGACAATGAACAGTTGGTAGATCAACACCAGTCGGCCCCGCAGGCGTGCGGGAGCGATCTCAGCTAAATACATGGGCGAGGCGACGCTGGCAAGACCGCACCCAATTCCGCCGATGACGCGAAAAAAATTGAATTGACCGATAGTCTCAGGCAACGCCGTGCCGATGGCGCTGATCCCGAACAGGAGATTCGCGATGATCAGTGTCCGCTTGCGGCCCAGCAGGTCACACAGCCGGCTTCCGGCTATCGGTCCGACGATGCAACCTATGACCGCGCTGGCTGTCGTGAACCCCAATCCTGCAGCGGTGAGGCCGAATTCCTCTTTGAGGAATATGACTGCCCCGGAGATCATCACCAGGTCGTAGCCGAACAGGAAACCGCCGAGGGCCGCTACGAACGAAACGAATACGACGTAGAGGATTCTTTTTTTCAACATGACATTTTTATGTCGTGCCCCATTTTTCCCGACTGGTGGGTGGCGGGGGGCACTCACTCGGTGGACATGCGGCGACGGTGCTTTCGTCCGGTCTCTTGTTGGTGTGCTGTGAGTCTGGAGTTCGGCGCGTAAAACACGCCGGTCCCAGTCGGCGCCTGAAAGACGCCGCTCCTCGGCGCGTAAAACACGCCGCTCCTCACAACCCGAGGATGCGGGCGGTGGTTCCTCCCATGATTTGGGCCAAGTCGTCGGTACTTAGAAAAAGGCAGTATTTCTCGATCCAGTCCCGGGACTGCCGGTAGGTGCAGAAGCGGTTTTGGAAGGGCATGTCGGTGCCCCAAAGAAGTTGGCCAGGACCTACGTTTTCCACCATCGCCTCCAGGGTGGGCCACACCTGCCGGTAGGGGTAATCGAAGAGGTCGCCGAGGCGCACCGGGAAGCTCACCTCCAGGTTGCATTTCGGATTCCGGAAGGGTTGCCAGATGTCCTGCGGCAGACGGATCCCGTCCCCGTCCAGAAACACGCGCCACGGAAAGCCGTGGGTGAGACTGCACACCGTGTCGGGGTAGCGTTCCATCCAGCGCATCAGGATTCCCAGTTCGTTGAGATACCCGGCGCGCTGGTTCTCCAGGGACACGGCGTCCGGGCCCGTACCCAGGGTGAAGAAGACCGGAACGTTCCAGGATGTGGCCGCCTCCCAGAAGGGCCGATAGGGGCCGTCGTCCCAGGGAGCGCTGCTGCTCACGTAGCCCAGAGGGGGAATGAACTTGATGGCGTGAAGGCCGAGCTTGTTGATGGCCGTGTCGAGTTCCTGGATGACGGCGTCGGTTTCCATTGGAATCCGCCATTCATCCACCGGGGCCATGGAGCGCAGGCGGTCCGGATACAGGCGCACGCTTTCCGCCAGATAGCGGCTGTCGCGGATCAACATGGGGTCGGTGTGAAGGAGCGTCACATCCACGCCGGCGTAGTCCATCTCGGCGATGAGGCTGTGAAGCGTAAATTCCAGGTTTCGCAGGTTGGGGGGATAGAACTGTTTCGTGTAGTCCTCCCCGTCAATGGTCCAGACAACCCGGCCGCGCTCGTGATCCACTCGAAAGTTCACGTCGGGCAGACCGGACAGATTCTTGAATCCCTTCGGAGCCAGGGGCTTGGACGAGGCGGGCGCCCGGTCCCGAACTCTCCAGGCGGGCTGATGGTGTCCGGCGTGAGCCGCCTGGATCCAGGCAAGATGCTCTTGGGGACTGGCGTGCCCCGCCGGCTCGTCCCCGGGCGGAAACACGTAGGCGTGCGAGTCTACGATCATGGTCGTTCCCTTTCTCGCCGGGTGGTCACCTCCGGACGGGTCCGTCCCCGGGTTTTGGATCGGCGTGTCGGAGGAGTCACGGAGGCAGGATCCGGCCATCAGACCTGCTGCCAACCCGGCCGCCCCTTTGAGGAAATCCCGTCTTCTGGCCATCGTTTTACTCCCGTTGCTCGAAGCTGGATCATATCCAACACTGGTGAAGATTTGGGTTAGGCTCATCCTTGTGGGCAATCCTGGCAACTGCCACAATCTGCCCAAGGTAGCCTGTCATACGACCCACGCGGTGTGCGGGCCGAGGTGAAGATTGTGATCCATTTGCCCCTCTCATTCATCCTTGTCGCGGCTCTTGCGGCCGCGCAGCCGGCGCCGGCGGCCGGCCATCCCCTCGACCCGCTGAGCTACCGGGAAATCTGGCGGGTCCTCGAGCTCCTCCGGGATGCCGGGCACATGGACAGGAAGACTCGATTCTCCCAGTTGACGCTGCAGGAGCCTCCGAAGCGCGAGGTGCTGGCTTGGAGTCCCGGCGCCAAGATGCCTCGAAAGGCCTACGCCCTGGTGCGCCAAGAGCAGGATGCGTTCGAGGGCATCGTCGATCTGACTGCGGACCGGGTCGCGTCATGGATCCCGCTGAAGGAGGTCCACCCGAACTGGAACGCGGACGACTACAAGGCCGTGGTCGACAAAGTGCTGGAACATCCGGACTTCGTCTCCGGTCTCGAGGCGCGCGGAATCACCGACACCACCTTCCTCGATTGCACCACCCTGCCGCCAGGCTACTTCGGAACCGAGGAAGAACGGGGACGGCGCATCGGCCACGTCCGGTGCTCCGAGCCGCGCGGGGTCCGAAACGCCTGGACCCGGCAAGTCGAGGGCCTGACGGCGGTGGTCGATCTCGAATCGGAGGAGGTCCTGCGGGTCGTGGACGACGGTCCCGTTCCGCTCACCCGAACCGACGGGGACTATGACCGCACCACGCTCGAGCGCCCCCGGGAAGTTCCGGGTCCGCTCGACACGCGTCAGCCGCTCGGCCCCGGATTCAAAATCGACGGGCACCAGGTGCGCTGGCAGAACTGGCGCTTCCACCTGCGGCCGGACCAGCGTGTCGGCGCCGTCCTTTCCCTGGTGCGCTACCAGGAGAACCCCGGCGAACCGGCCCGATCGGTGATGTACCAGGGGCACTTGTCCGAGATCTACGTTCCCTACATGGACCCGTCGTTCGGGTGGTATCGCCGCAACTTCATTGACGTCGGCGAATTCATGGCCGGCGGGTTGGCAAATCCGCTCCTTCGCGGCGGTGACTGCCCCGGTCACGCCGCGTACGTCGACACCGTGATCAGCAACGAAAAGGGCCGACCGCACACCGTGCCCGACACGATCTGTGTCTTCGAAAGGGAAACCGGTGATCCCGCTTGGCGCCATTGGTCTTCCGAGCTGCCCGACAGCCGGCGCAGCCGCGACCTGGTGGTGCGTGTCGGAGCCGTGGTCGGCAATTACGACTACCTGCTTGACTGGATCTTCCGCCAGGATGGCGCCATCGAGGTGCGGGTGGGGACGACCGGCATCGTCGAAGTCAAGGCCAGCAAGTCGGAGAATGCCCTGCAGGCGGAGCCGGGCGCCGACGCCTACGGCCGCTTCGTGGATCGCAATATCGTGGCGGTGAATCATGACCACTACTTCAGCTATCGTCTCGACTTGGACATCGACGGCGCCAAAAACCGCTTCGTGGCCGACCGCCTGGTGACCCGGCGGCTGCCGGTAGGACACCCCCGCCGGAGCCTGTGGGTCCGGCAGGAGCACGTCCCGGCCACCGAGCATGAAGCGAAACTGGACATCAACCTCGAACGTCCCGCTCTGTGGCGCGTTCTCAGCAACGGCCGGCGCAACTCTTCCGGTTACCCGACAAGCTTCCAGGTGGTTCCCGGCAGGAACGCCAACACGCTCCTTTCGGAAGACGACTACCCGCGGCGGCGCGCCGGCTTCATCGACCACCACCTCTGGATCACGCCGCAACGGGACGAGGAGCGTCATGCGGCCGGCGATCATCCCACCCTGAGCGAGCCCGGACAGGGGTTGCCGGCGTGGACGGCAGCCGACCGGCCCATCCGTGACACGGACATCGTCGTCTGGCACACCATCGGCATGCATCATCTGCCCCGCTCCGAGGACTGGCCGGTCATGCCGACGGTCTGGTACGGCTTCGAGCTTCGGCCGTTCGACTTCTTCGACCGCAACCCGGCGCTCGATCTCCCCTGACCTCTCGAGCTCCGGCCCGAACCGGCAACGCAAAAAAAGGCGTCCCCCTCGAACCGCACGCTTATTTCTTGACGGTATTCCCGATTCCTTCTGGACGAGTCCGTTGTGCTCCTCCACAATGAATCGTTCTCCAACTTCTCTGTTGTTCCGAGTGCCTCACGGCATGATCCGGCGGAGTATCTGCCATGCATTTCAAGAACCGGTTTCTTCTGCTCCCGATCTTGATTCTGGTCGCGGCCTGCTCGGAGACGGGCGATGACGGTCCGGTCCTCGACACTGCCGAAAAACCGGTGGAAACCGGTTCTTCGGAGGCGATCTATCTGAGCGACCTGGACCGGTCGGCGCCCCAGTCCGCACTTGCCCGGCAATGGAAACACGGGACTTGGCGGCTTTTCGACTACACCGCCGAACGGGATGCCGAAGACATTGACATCGAATCCATTCACGATGCGTTTGACCAGAAGCCCGATCCCAGCCGGACCTTCTCCGGCACTCTGCTGCTGGCCATGCACGACAGTCGAGCACCGGAGATGACCTACTCTCTGAACCGCACAGGCTGGCATCGAATTTACATCGGCATCTATCAGAAACCGTTCGAAGGGACCAAGGCGGTCGACGTCAGACTCTCTCGAGACGCGTCATTTACGACGGTGGAGGGACACGAGGGAGGCAAGGATCACCAGGAAAATCGGCTGTACGAGGTCTATTGGAAAACGGCCGATCTGACGGGACAATCCCTTCATTTCCGCCAGATCACTTTTCCCCGGATTCGCGAAGCGTGGGTGGCGTTCGTCAAGCTCGTGCCCCTGTCGGAGGAGCAGGTGCGGGAATTCGAGGCAGATCGCACCAACCCGGAACATAAGCGGCTGTTCGTCCACATCGATCCCGGGATCTCGAACGAATCCGGCGCCAAGGAGACTCTCCTCTCCCTTCTGGACCCGCTCCGCAATGGGGATGTCGCCCGCCTCTACTGGGAAACCGGCATGGGGGACCGGGTCTTCTATTCATCAAGTATCGGCAGGCGTCCGACGGAGACTCGCGACCACGGAGATGATCCGGACAACCCCTTTTACGGCCGCGCCTACGACGGGATCGAGTCCAAGACGTGGCGGGCCTACCGGAAAACCGGGGTCGAACCCTTGGAGGTGGCGGTGGAATTCGCGCATGAGCATGGCATCGAGCTCCACGCCGCCTACCGCGGGTGGGAGGCTTCCGCTTCCCGGTTCCTCATTATTCCGAAACCAAAGGCAGCTTCTTCGCGCAGCATCCGGAACTGGTGTGCGTCGACCGCGAAGGCAATCCGCTGCCCCGGATCTCCTACGCCTTTCCCGAAACTCGCAAGTACGTCCTGTCCCTGTTCCGTGAGATGGCGTCCAACTACGCCATCGACGGAGTGGCCCTCCTCTACAATCGCCGGCCGCCGCTGCTGGCCTATGAGGCTCCCATCGTGGAAGGTTTCCAGGCCGAGTACGGGGAGGATCCCCGGGAGTTGGATTCTCTGGATGAACGGTGGCTTCAATATCGGTCCACCTTTCTGACCCGGTTCATGCGGGAGTTGCGGGCCATGCTGGACGAAGTGGAGCGTGAGCAGGGGCGCAGCCGGCTGGCCGTGACGGCAGTCGTGTGCCGGCCGGGTGAGAACATCCTGCACGGCATGGACCTGAAGACCTGGGTCCGGGAGGGTCTGGTGGACACGCTGATCCCCTACTCCTCATCGGTCCGGCTGAACAGCTTCGTGCCCGCCTGGGATGATCCGAAGGACGTCGAGCATTTCGTGTCGTTGGTCAAGGGTACCGATTGCACCCTGGCGCTCAACCTGATACCTCGGGCGATGACTTCGCGTGAGTACTACGACCTGGCGTATCGCCTGTATCAGTCCGGAGTCGAACGCTTCTTCTTCTGGGACGGGCTGGGCCGGACGGGCGGCGCGGGCCGGTGGCGGCGGGCGGCTCGCATCGGGCACCGCTCCGAGGTGGAGGAATGGTTCAATAGGGGAAAACCCAGTCTCCTCCCGGCCGCGAGCCGCCTCTGGATTCTGGACGGGTGGGATCTCAGGATTGAGACTCCAGGTTAGCCACGGAGGGAGAACGATTGATTGCGCGCAGAGAGTTTCTCGCATTCATGGCCGCCACCCCGATCATGGGCAAGATCCCGGTGCGCGACGCCGACCGGGTCGAGACCGTCTTCAAGACCCCCGGTCCCCACCCCAACGGTCTGCAGGCCACGCGGGAAGGACTCTGGATCATCGATGGGGATGACGGCCGCGTCTTCCTCGTCCGCTATGAGGACGGCAAGGTCCTTCGCTGCTTCGAGACCGAGTGCGTCAAACCCAGCGGAATCACTTTCGACGGCGAGACGATCTGGATGGCGTCGACCTACAGCCGGGAGATCATCCGCGCCGACGCTTCCAACGGCAAGACGATCCGGAAGTATTTCACGCCCGGGGCGGGTGTGATCTACAGAATGCCTTCGGATGCGCCCCACCGGACTAGTCCGCTCCTGTCTCCCCCGGAGCCTTCGCCGAGCGGACAGCCCGCGGCCGGCGACTACGATGCCAGTCCCCGTGATGGAACCGGCGCTCACGGTCTCGAGTGGCAGGACGGCAAGCTCTGGGTGGCGGTCCCGCCGTCACGAATGATCTACCGCATCGATCCGAAGAGCTGGATCGTCGAGCAACGTTTCCCCACCTCCGGCAACCGTCCGCATGGGATCGGCTGGGCAGAGAGTTATCTGTGGTGCGCGGACACGAACCAGTACGCCTTCTTCAAGCACGATCCCGGCACCGGCGAGATCGTCGAGAGGATCCAACTCGCGGACGACGACCCGATACCTCATGGGATGTCCATCCGGGACGGCGTCCTGTGGTACTGCGACGACGTGGGCGTTGTCTGCCGGATGGAGATCTAGGAGAGGAGACTTGCAGTCCACCCTGGTCGGCGCCTAAAAGACGCCGCTCCTACGGCGACTGGAAAGTCGCCGCTCCAGCTTCGCGATCAATTCCGGACTCGGATCATCCCCTTGCTTGAAGGCCATGATCTGGATCTCTTCGAACCGGTCGCCGACGATCCCCTGGGCTTTGCAGATCCGCTCCACTTCCGCCCGGAAGACCTCCAGTTCCGGACCCGTTCGCTCGGCCTGCCACATCGTGGGCCTACGCGCCGGGTAGGTGATGGTGTTGAGCGAGAGCCTGATGAGACCGCTGACGTTGGGAAGCGAGCGATGGACGGCACAGCAGTGGAACATGAGGAGATCGCCCAATTCGAACCGCGAGGAAGTCCAGGCGCCGTGGATGTCTTCGGGACGAACTCCCTTCTGCGTCCGTCCCTTGAAAAAATAAGAGTAGACTCCGTCGAATTCGACGTGTTCCTGGAGGCCGTGCTTGTGGGAGCCGGCCGCGATCGCCAGTCCTCCGTTGGCGATCTCCATATCCATGAGGGGTACCCAGATCATGCGGAACTCATCGGTCTCCCGGATGTAGAAGTGGTCCTGATGAGGGGGTGTGAGATAGGGAGCATCGGTGGGCATGGAGTAACGGAATCCAATAGATCTCCCGACCCGCACCCTCTCCCCAAAAGCGATATCGACGGCCTCCTGGAGTTCCGGAGAAGCCATCAGTTCCCAGGGAGATGTCAGCCGGTAGAGGGGCCCCATGTCCACCTCAACGGCGCTGGCGCCAGGCGTCGCCTGCGGTTCGGCCGAGCCCTCCTGCATGACGCCCTGCCGCTGAAGGACGCCGGCAATATCTGATCGTGCTCTGAGCACGGTCTCCGGATTCAGGGCGCCCTTGAAGAAGAGGTAGCCGTTCTCTTCAAAGGAGCGTCGGATCCCATCCGAATCGTCGCGGCCGATACGGACCTCGTGGAAAGGGGCTGGCTGTTCGCCGGATCCTGCGTCGTGAGGGTGGTTCATGCGCCTGTCTCGATGGTCAATTCCCGTTCCCAGGTGGAATCACAGGGAGTACCAGATGGGAGGGGTATTGGGCGTTGTGGTAGACGGTCTGGTTGGCTACGGTAATCTTGTCGCTCGTCCCCAGCGACTCGCCGATATTCTGATTGCGGGCAAACCGGGGAAAGTTGCTGCTGGAGATTTCGAGGCGGATCCGATGTCCCGCCTTGAAGACGTAGCTGGTCTCCCAGAGGCTGATGTTGTATTCGTATATCTTCCCCGGCTCGATCAGCGTCGGAGTCTCCAGGGAATCCCGGAAGCGCGCTCCGCGGATCCCCTCGCAGACGTGAATCGCCTGGCCGTCGGGATGCACGTCGCTCAGCGTCGCCGTCCAGTCGGTGTCCACGGCGCTGGAGGCCGCGTAGAGCTTGAAGTCGACGGGGCCGGTGACTTCCATGTCCCGTTCCAGCGGTTCCGAGGTGTAGACCAGAATGTCCTTCCGGCTCTGAACCGAGCTTCTGTCTTTTCGCCCCCGAATCTCCCCGTGAGTCGAGATCTGTCCTCCCAGAGTCGGCACCGGATTTTCCGGATCGTAGGCGTAGCGGTCCGGGGGCTCGTCCTGGGCCGGCGATGACATCAGAGTGCCGTCCCCCTGGTCTCCGTTGGCCTTGCCCGAGCTGCGAATGTAGTATTTCGCGTACCGGGTCCGGGCCAGGGGCCACTCGTTCTCGAAGCGCCAGACATCGGGACCCATGACGAAGATCTTGATGGGAGGTTCCGTGTCGATCCCGTTCCGGATCCCCTTGAGCCAGTAGTCGTACCACCTCAACTCCACGCCGAGCAGCTCCGGATAGGAGTTGGTCCCCCCATGTACCCAGGGACCCACCAGGATCTTCGTCCCCTTGCGAGCCGCCTCGGATCCACCCTCTTCGGTGAAACCCTTGAAGTTCCGCCAGCCCTCGTGGACCAGGTTGTCGTACCAGCCGGTCATGAAATAGGCCGGGACCTGGATCTGCCCGTACTTCTCCTTGATCCCGTAGGCCTGCCAGTATTCGTCGTACTTGGCGTGGGCGAACCAGTCCTTCACGTGCTGGACCTGCGGGAAGTCGTCGACGGCCGCTAGGAGGGGCAGCCGGCGATAGTGGGGATCTTCCGAAGGCAGGATCTTCTGGGTCTGCGAGCCCTGCTTGGTGAAGAGTCCGAACTCGAAAACCACGTTCAACTGCATGACGCCGTCGTTGTAGAGGTGCCCGAAGTTGGTCTGTTGGTTTTCACGCGGCACCAGGCACTTGAGGTAGGGGCTGCCCAGGGGAGCCGGCATCACCTGCGTGAAACCGTTGTAGGAGATCCCCATGGTGCCGATCTCACCGTTCGACCATGGCTGTTGACCCAGCCACTGCTGGGCGTCATAGCCGTCGCGGGGCTCGTTCACGTAGGGAACCCATTTCCCGTCGGAATCGTAACGCCCCCGGGAATCCACCAGGGCGACGGCGTAGCCTCTCTTGGCGAAGTACTCGGCGTGTTCATTCTGGAAGGGGGCCCGAAAATATCTCAACAGCATGAGAGTCGGAAATTTTCCGGGCGCATCGGGACGATAGACGTGGGCGGCCAGGTTGACGCCGTCCTGCATGGGGACGGGAACTTTGCTCTCATCGATGATTTCATGAACGGGTTGCGATGGACCGGCGGGATCGGAGTCAGGAGACGAGCAGGCCGAGAGAAGGAGGAGTAGACAAGGGAATTGTCGCCCGGGCGAATTCATTTCAGGCCTCCGTTTCCAACCAGTGTTTCGGGGCGTTTCGAGGGTGTTGCAGTTGCGCAAACCATCGACCAAATGTGTCTTTAAAGAGAAATTCAAGGTAGGGTATTCTCAAGTGTGGCGTCGAATTCTAACATGCTCCAAGAACAAAGCTGAAACCTCAGTCTGGAGTAACCCGTCATGAAACCCTTTTTGAACTCTTCCGGCGTGATCGGCGACGGTCCCGAACTGGCCCGCCGCATGAAAAGAGACGGCTATCTGTTCGTGCGTGGTCTACTGCCGGCGGAGCCGCTGGAATCCCTGCGCATACAGTTTCTGGAAATCGCGGCCGTCAACGGCTGGGTCAGCACCCAAGCGCCCATAGAGGAAGGTGTCGCGGATCTGACCGGGTTCTGCGTCGAGCCGGAACCGAAATACATGGAAGTCTACGAGCAGTTCTACCGGCTCCAGGACTTCCACGCGTTGCCGCACCACCCCCGTATCTTGGGGTTCCTGGAACGGATGCTCGGAGAGCCGGTCATTCACCATCCGCGCATCATCGGCCGCTTCATGTTCCCGCAGCGCAACGCGTACACGACCAAGGCGCATCAGGACTTCATCCCGATCCAGGGAACCGAAGACACCTACACCGCCTGGATCCCGCTGTCGGACCTGCCGGAAGAAATGGGCGGGCTGCAGATTGCCTCCGGCTCCCACCTGGGCGGGGTCTACGAAATCAAGCCGGCCCTGGGCGCCGGCGGTTTCGAGATCATCGACGACCTGGGGGATTGCTGGGTGGGCAACAGCTTCCAGCAAGGTGACGTGTTGTTCTTCCATAGCTTGGCGGCGCACCGCGGAGTCCCGAATCGGGGACAACGCATGCGTCTGTCGATCGACGGCCGCTACCAGAAGCGGAGCGATCCCATCACCCGGGACAGCCTGACGCCGCATATGGGTGTCGACGGGTTGAGCTGGGAAGAGATCTACGCGGATTGGACTTCCGATGAATTTCAATACTATTGGAAAGATTGGAATCCCCGGATCGTGGACTACGACCCCAGCTACTTCGAACGGCGCGACGTCCTGGCCATGGAAATGGCGGAAAAAGGGGATGAGTTGGCCCGCTCGACCCTGCAGCGCATCGTCGCCCGGGATCTCAACCCGGAAAAACGCGCCCGGGCCCAAACTCTCCTGACAATGCTGGACGCCTGAGGAGGGGCGTCTTGGTGGGGCGTCTTGGTGGGGCGTCTTTCCAGGCGCCCGCTTGGAGGGGCGTCTTTTAGGCGCCCACTAAAGCCGCCCCCCTTCCACCCGCCGATCTCCAGACTCACAACACACCCAAAACTCCCCAGCCACCACTACCTCGACCCTCCCCAGTCTCATAGCCCGCCCCACCCCCTTTGGGTATAATCTGCGCTTTCCTCATGCAGAAATACTCCTTCCTCAGCCTGGCCCGGAACGCACTCACCTACCACGAAAACTGGCAGCGCGCCTGGCGGAGTCCCGACCCCAAATCCGAGTACGACGTAGTCATCGTGGGCGGCGGCGGCCACGGCCTCGCCACCGCCTACTACCTGGTCAAGGAACATCGGGTCGGCAGCGTCGCCGTCCTGGAGAAGGGCTACGTCGGAGGCGGCAACACCGGGCGCAACACCGAGATCGTCCGGTCCAACTACCTCTGGGACGAGGCCGCCCACATCTACGAGTTCTCCTTGAAGCTCTGGGAAGGCCTGACGCAGGAGATCAATTTCAATCTGATGTTCAGTCAGCGGGGGCTGCTGAGCCTGGGACACACCCTGCAGGATCTCCGCGACATTCAGCGCCGCATCAATGCCAACCTCCTCAACGGCATCGACAGCGAGTTCCTGACGCCGGAACAGATCAAGGAGATGGTCCCGGCCATCGATGTCTCTCCCCGGGCCCGCTATCCCATCCTCGGAGCTTCCCTGCAACGCCGGGGAGGGACGGCCCGGCACGACGCCCTGGCCTGGGGGCTGGCCCGGGCGTCGGATTCGGTGGGAGTGGACATCATCCAGAATTGCGAGGTGACGGGGTTCCGCCGGGAAAATGGGGCCGTCACCGGAGTGGAGACCTCCAGAGGTTTCATCAAGGCCGGCAAGGTGGGCTGCGTCACGGCGGGGAACTCGGGAGTCCTGGCCTCCATGGCGGGGATGCGGCTGCCCTTGGAGAGCCGTCCTTTGCAGGCCTGGGTCTCCCAACCCCTCAAGCCGATTCTGGACGTGGTGATCATGTCCAACGCCGTGCACGCCTATATCAGCCAGACCGACCGGGGAGAACTGCTCTGCGGCGCCGGTGTCGACTCCTACAACGGCTATGGCCAGCGCGGCAGTCCCAACACCCTGGAGCACGCCATCGCCGCCATTATCGAGATGTTCCCCAGGTTCAGCCGGGTTCGAATGCTGAGACAGTGGGCCGGCACGGTGGACACCTGTCCGGACGCCTGCCCCATCATCGGTCTCACGCCGGTGAAGGGCCTCTACTTCAACTGCGGTTGGGGGACAGGGGGCTACAAATCGACGCCGGGTTCGGGTTGGGTCTTCGCCTACACCATCGCCCGGAATCGTCCCCATCGCCTCAACGAGCCGTTCTCTCTGGAGCGGTTCACGACGGGGCGCCTCATCGACGAGCACGGCGCCGCGGGAGTGGCCCACTGAAGGCCGGAAGACGAACCTCATGCTCCTGATCGAGTGCCCCTGGTGCGGTCCCCGCGACGAGTCGGAGTTCGCCTACTCCGGCGAGGCCCACATCGTCCGCCCCCTGAAGCCGGAAGAGCTTACCGACCAGGAGTGGGCCGACTATCTCTTCTACCGGAGGAACACCCGGGGGGATCATCTGGAGCAATGGTGCCACTCCTCCGGCTGCCGGCGTTACTTCAACGTCCAGCGGGACACGGTGACCAACCGCATCAAGTCGGTGTACAAATCAGGCGAGCCGCCTCCCGGAGCAGCGGGATGACCCGGTCCCATCGTCTCGCCACCGGTGGCCGGATCGACCGGAACCAACCGCTGACGTTCACCTTCAACGGCCGCGATTACCCCGCATTCCGGGGAGACACACTGGCCTCCGGGCTGCTGGCCAACGGCGTCCACCTGGTGGCTCGGAGTCTGAAATATCATCGTCCCCGCGGCATCGTGGCCGCGGGCGTGGAGGAGTCCAACGCGCTGGTCCAAGTGGGAGAGGGGGCCCGCTCCCTGCCCAACATGGTGGCCACCCAGGTGGAGCTCTACGACGGGCTGACGGCCCGAAGCGTCAACGTCTTTCCCAGCGTCGAGTTCGACCTGCGGGCCGTCCACGGTTGGTTCGCGCGCTTTATGCCCCCCGGCTTCTACTACAAGACCTTCATGTGGCCGGCGGGGTCCTGGCGGCAGTACGAGCATCATATCCGCAAAGCTGCCGGATTCGGCGTGGTCCCCGAGGACGCCGACCCCGACGACTACGACCACATGAACGCCCACTGCGACGTGCTGGTAGTGGGCGCCGGCCCTGCCGGGATGGCCGCCGCCCTGGAAGCGGGAAGGACCGGCGCCCGCGTGATTCTCACGGACGAACGAGCGGAGCCGGGAGGCACTCTGCCCGGGTGCGGCGACCGGATCGAACAGGCCCCCGTCGGGCAGTGGGCCGGACTTAGAGTCGAGGAGTTGGCTTCCCTGCCGGAGGTCCAGGTGCTGACCCGGACCACCGCGGCGGGCTACTACGAGCACAACTTCCTGCTGGCCCTGGAGCGCCGGACGGATCACCTTGCTCCGGGTGAGGGCCGTGGCCCGCGTCAGCGGCTCTGGCGGATCCGGGCCAAACAGGTGGTCCTGGCCACCGGCGCCATCGAGCGCCCTCTGGTCTTCTGCAACAACGATCGGCCCGGCGTCATGCTGGCCTCCGGGGTCTCGGAATACATCCACCGGTACGGGGTCCTTCCCGGGTCCCGGGCCGTGGTCTTCACCAACAACGACAGCGCGTACGAGACGGCTTTCGATCTGGTGGATGCAGGCGCGATGGTGCCGGCCATCGTGGATGTACGGCCGGCCGGCCATCGGAGCGCCGAGGCGCGGGAACGGGGCTTGGAGGTCGTTAACCAGCACGCCGTCATCGACGTCCGGGGAACGAAGAGGATTCGGGGAGTCCGGCTCATGACCCTGAGCGAAGACGGCAGGTCCGTTTCGGGGCGGGGCCGTCGCCTGGAATGCGACCTGTTGGCCGTCTCCGGCGGCTGGAACCCCAATGTCCAGCTCCACGCCCAGTCCGGCGCCCGACCGGTCTACGATTCCCGGACGGCTTGCTTCGTTCCGGGCCCCCCGGTCCAGGCGGAGCGGCCGGCGGGAGCCTGCCGGGGGAGTTTCGAGCTGGGAGCCTGCGTCACCGAGGGATTCCGGGCAGGTGCCGAAGCGGCTCACGCCGCAGGCCACGGCGGCGGCGTGGTCTCGCGGCCGATCCCTCGGGTGGAGGCCAAGGAGGGAGACCCGATCCGGCCGCTCTGGATCGTCCCGGCCGTGAAACCAGTTCCGCGGGCCCCCAAGCAGTTCGTGGACCCCCTGATGGACGTCTCCTCCGCGGACATCCTGACCGCGGCACGGGAAGGTTACGATTCCATCGAGTACGTCAAGCGGTACACCAACCTGGGCATGGGTCCCGACCAGGGCAGGCTGGGGAACGTCAACGGCATCGCCATCCTGGCCGGCCATCACGGCACCGACCCCGGCTCCATCGGCACCACCACCTTTCGGCCCATGTACACTCCCGTCACCTTCGGGGCCCTCTCGGGAGGGGAGCAACGGGACCTGTTCGATCCCGTCCGCAAGACCGCCATCCACGAGTGGCACGTCCAGCAGGGGGCTCTCTTCGAGACCGTGGGCCAATGGAAGCGGCCGTGGTACTTCCCGAGGCCGGGCGAGTCGCTGCACGAGGCCGTCGACCGGGAGTGCCTGGCGGTGCGCCGCAGCGTCGGTGTGCTCGACGCCTCGACGCTGGGAAAGATCGACATCCAGGGGCCCGATGCCAACGCCTTTCTGAATCGCGTCTACACCAACCCCTTCCTGAAGGTCCCGGTGGGCCGCTGCAGGTACGGTCTCATGCTGGACGAAAACGGCATGCTCATGGACGACGGGGTGACGGCCCGGCTCGGCGAGAACCACTACCTGATGCACACCACCACCGGCGGTGCGGCCCACGTCATGTCCTGGTTGGAGCTCTGGCTCCAGACCGAGTGGCCCGAGTTGCAGGTCTACATGACGTCGGTGACGGACCATTGGGCGACGATTTCCGTCTGCGGACCCGACAGCCGCCGCGTGGTCCGGAAACTGTGTTCCGACGTGGACTTGAGCCGGGACTCCTTCCCCTTCATGGCTGTCCGGGAGGGCACGGTCGCCGGCGTGCCGGCACGGATCTTCCGGATCAGCTTCACCGGGGAGCTGACCTACGAAGTCAACGTCAACGCCAACTTCGGCCGCCACGTCTGGGAAGCGGTCATGGAGGCCGGGGAGGAGTATGGAATCACCCCCTACGGCACCGAGGCGATGCACGTCCTCCGGGCCGAAAAGGGGTACATTATCGTGGGCCAGGATACGGACGGCTCGGTCACGCCCGTGGATCTGGGCATGGAACGGATGCTGGGGAAGAACAAGGACTTCCTGGGCAAGCGCTCTCTTTACCGCTCCTACCTGGTCCGGAAGGACCGCAAACAGTTCGTCGGGTTGCTGACCGACGATCCGCAGGCAGTCCTGCCCGAGGGGGGACAGATCGTGGACGATCCTGCGGCGCCCCTACCCCGACCCATGCTGGGCCACGTGACGTCGTCCTACTACAGCGCCGCTCTGGAGCGCTCCATCGCTCTGGGACTGGTCAAGGGGGGACACGGGCGCAGGGGAGAGACCGTCCACGTCCAGAACTTCGACGGCAGGACCATCGCCGCCAGGATCGCCGATCCGGTCTTCTACGACCCGGAGGGAGGGAGGCAGAATGTCTGATCTCAGGCAAGAATCCCCCCTGGTCGGTGTCCTGTCGAGCACCGCCGTTGGAGACACCGGAAGCCCCGGCGTCATACTCACCGAACGGCTTTTTCTGGGCTACCTGAACCTGCGCGGTGATGCCGATGATGCCACGTTTCTGACCGCCGTGGAGGGAGTTCTGGGCGTGGACCTCCCGGTCGATCCCAACACCATCGCCGAAAGCGACGACGTCACCGCCTGCTGGATGGGTCCCGACGAGTGGTTGATCATTTTGCATCCCGGCGAGCAGACCCGGTGCGTGGCCAACCTGAGACAGGCTTTGAAGAAGCACCACGCCTCCGCCGTCGACACGACGGGCGGCTACACCCTGGTCAATGTCGCGGGCGCCCGGAGACGGGAACTCTTGGCCAAGGGATGCACTCTGGATCTCCACCCCAGGAGCTTCTCGCCCGGCCAATGTGCCCAGACCAATCTGGGCAAGGCCGGAGTCCTGTTGATTCCCAGGGGCGATTCCTCCGACGCCGAGTCCTTCGACGTGATCGTCCGGCGCAGCTTCGCCGACTATCTGGGCATCTGGCTCCGGCATTCGGCCGACGAATACGGCCTACAGGTCATCGCGTAGGGGAGCGGCGACTTTCTTGTCGCCGACTGGGACCGGCGGCTTTCTTGCCGCCGCCTCTTCGTCTGATCCCGTCTTGCTCCGCTCTGGACCGAAGAGGGCGCCCACCAGGGGCGCCCCTACCGATATTCTTCGTCGATTTGCACAAGAATTCGAGATTATGGAATGAACACCCGGACCCGGGGCGACCGGCCCCTACAAATCCGAGAACCAAATCCTGCGCGCCGTTTCCCCCAGGATCCGCCGCCGATCCTCTTCCTTCAGCGGCAGGACCTCCCGAAAAATGCGGAGATGCTCCTCGTAACTTATCCGGGGCGTCCAGAGCCGGTTCGGGTAGTTGCTCCCCCAGACACAGCGCTCGGCGCCATAGGCGTCGATGATCTTCAGAGCCGCCTCGTGGAGATCGTCTCCCGGGAAACCCTTTTCGGTCCCGGTACTGATGAAGTCCACCTTGGCGATCAGATTGGGAAACCGGGCCAGCCGCAGGACCGCCTTCAGCTTCTCCCGGTACTCTTCGCCCGGCTTCAGGTCCAGACAGTGGCAGAAAGCCACGGTGAGGTGGGAAAACTCCCGAAGCAGCCTCTCGGCCCCCTCTACCCATTCCAACTGCATGAGGAAGATGTCGACGGTGATCCCCAACTCGTGGGCGGTCTGCCAGAGCCGGCGAACCGCCGGATGATCGAACCGGGTCCGGGATTCCGCGGGAATGCTTCGCAGCGTCTTGATCCCATGTTTCTGCACCAGGTCCCAGAGCATCATGGGACTTCGGGGATCGTCGGGATCCAACGTGCACATTCCGCCGACCCACCCGGGATTCGCGCGGCAGACGTCGGCGAGATACCGGTTGTCGTATCCGTAGAAGGAGACGGTCTGGACGGCCCGGACCGCCGCGACGCCGTTGGCGTCCATCACAGCCCGCAGATCCTGGATGGACCCGCCTCCTCCCGGAACCCGCAGGGGCTGAGTCACGGGTGGGTAGCGCCCTTCGTCCGGCGAGTAGATGTGGGCGTGGCAGTCGATGACGAGCATGAGGCGTCACCCCCGGGAGAAGAGGACCTGGTTGGACAGCAGGTCCTTGTTCGTCTTGCCCGGACCCCCTCCTGTGTAGAGAACGCCCGGCTTCCCCGGAACCCGGTTGTGGCCGGTGGGCCGCTCGATGTTGGGCAGCCAGTGCGCCCGGTTCCCATCCGGCCGGCTGACCAGGGAAACAGTGAAATTCCGTCCCTTGTCCGGAGACCTGAAGGCCACGACTTCGTTGCCGGGACCACCCCAAGTGGAGGCGCCGTCCACGGGTGGCTCGATCTGTGCCGTGATGACCATCCCGCCGCTGGAGGTAAAGGTGACGCCGGCCGGCGCCAGCAGAAGCCGACCCTTCCAGCGCACCGGCAGGAACCGGCTCAGATCCGTTCGGTCCCAGCTTCCGTCGCCGTTGGGGCGAACCAGGATCAGCCGGGAGCGGCCCCCCTCTTCATCACTGTAGACGGCGTGAGGCCGCCCGCCGACGTCCACGGACAGGGCCCCTGCCCGGAGAAGTCTGCTTTGGTCCACTCCCCCCCGGGCCAGGACCTCGGCGGAGTCGGGCGTCGCCGGGAGGGAGACCTGAGTTCCGTCACTGCGGGTCCAGGTCCGGCCGGCGTCGGGACTCACGAGGTAGGCCACCGTCTGCAGGCGGCCGTAAGCCTGGCTGTCCGACCGTTCGTGGAACCGGCAGCAGAGATGGAGCGTCCGGTGATCGGGTCCCCAGGCGAGAGATTCCTGAAAATGGGAGTAACCGGGGTGGCGTGACTTCAGGAGGGCGCGGCGGCGCTGCCACTGCCGGCGTGGCGCCCGCTCCCACAGTTCCACCTCCCAGGGACGATCCGGGTAGCTGCGCCGGGCGCTGAGGAACAACGTGTCGTCGGGCCCGCAGACCAGCGTCGGATAGGTGAGACGCTCGCCGAATCGGACCTCTTCCTCCCACTCCGAGGAATCCCCGGGCCGGCGTGATCGGCGGTAGCACATGGCATGGTGGTGGGGATAGTAGACAATGTGCAGATAACCGTCGCTGTCGATGGTGAGCGCAGGCCCTCCGTGATTGTCATAGGCGTGACCGACGGTGACGGTGGAAGACCACTCCCCGGTGCCTCGATCGTAGCTTCGAACCCGGACCCGGAAACCCTCCGGGGGTGAATCCAACCAGGCGACGTGGGTCCGGCGGCGCCAAGTGATGATCTTGTTGGATTCGGAGTACCCCGTGGCCCGGCCGCATCCTTGACGCGAGAGAAGGAAGGACCCGGCGGGATTCCCCGCCGCCGCGAGGCGCTCGGGATTCCAACACCAAGCCAGGCCCGCGACGGCGCCCATCCGACTCAGCACGTCCCGTCTCGACAGTCTTGTGCCATTCATCTCGGTCGAGACCTCTGTCAGGAGCTTGCCCGAGTATCTCACTGGTTCGTTGAGTGTATTATGGAGCAAGTGTTTTTCTCAGCCGCGCACCTACTTTTTATCGAAATCTTTCGAGTTCACGCCCGGATTGGAAACGAGAACGGAAAGGGAGTCCTGTCATGAATCGAGACATCCTGGAAAGGTTGGCCGCGGGACCCGTCCTCTGTGACGGCGGCTACATCGTCGAGCTGGAACGCCGGGGATACGGAACGGCCGGCGCCTTCACGCCCCACTTCGTCCTGGACCATCCCGAGGCCATCCGGCAGCTCCACGTCGAGTTTCTCAACGCCGGCGCCGAGGTGTTGCAGGTCATGGCCTTCTACGGGAGCCGCGAGAAGCTGGCCACGGTGGGCCGGGACCACCAGACCATCGAGATCAACCGGAAGGCCGCCCAGATCTGCCGGGAGGTGGCGGGGGACGAGGCCCTGGTGGCGGGCGACCTCTGTGCCACCTGGAAGTGGGAGGCGGACAGCCCCAGTTCCAGGGACCTGGTGGCGGCCATGTTCCAGGAGCAGATCGAGGCCCAGGCGGGAGTCGACTTCATCATCGGAGAGACCTTCTGGTATCTGGGAGAGGCCCGGCTCTGTCTGGAGACCATCAAGAAGCACAGCACGGTCCCGGCCATGATCACCGTCTCCTTCCGCGGGGGCGAGAAGACGGTGGACGGCTACTCCCCCTCCGAGTGCGCCCGCATCCTCACGGCTGAGGGGGCGGACATCGTGGGGACCAACTGCATGCGGGACCCCAAGCGGACCTATCCCATCATTGACGAGATGCGGGAGGCCACCGACGCCTTCCTGGCGGCGCAGCCCGTGGCCTTCGCCTGCACCGACCAGGTCCCCTGGTTCACCGCCAATCCGGCCTTTCCCGACCGGCTGGAGAAGACGTTGCTGACCCGCTATCAGATGGGAGAGTTCGCCCCCAAGGCCCGCGACCTGGGTGTCAGCTTCATCGGGGGATGCTGCGGATGCATCGGCAGCCACATGGCGGAGATGGCCCGGGCCCTGGGCAAGAAGGAGCGGGCACAGGTCTGGCAGCCTTTCCCCGACACCCCCATGAGCGAGACCGAGTTCAACTGGAAGCACGTCCGGAGGGACGAGCCGGCAGTTCGCGCCTGACGTCCTGAGCACCCATCCGATGGAGGTGGCGATGATTGGTCTCGATCGCCAACGGTTCTCCGGTCTGCTGGTTGTCCTCCTCCTCTTTATTGCCACCGGGTCGGCCGCCGAATCCCCCTTCGACGTCGGCGACCACGCCCAGCTCTTCGTGGACCGGATCCTGGTGCACAAGGCGGACCGGGTCTTCTTCACCCAGCATTCGGGCCGTCCCCACCCAGAGAACCCCCTCATCCTGGCCGACCGGCCCTGGGAGGGGTGGCGCCTGGAGATGCACGGAACTGTCATTTACGACCAGGAAGAGGGGATCTTCAAGATGTGGTACCTGGGGGACGCGGGAGACTCCCGGGACTACTTCGACTTCCGCTACTTCATCTGCTATGCCACCAGCCGGGACGGGATCCGATGGGAGAAGCCTCTGGTGGGGACCCTGCCCTCCAACAACGGCCAACCCCACAACGCCGTTCTCACCGGGACCACCTTGGGCAACGTGGTCAAGGATTCCCAGGACCCCGACCCCAACCGCCGCTACAAGATGATGGGCTCCAACGGAAAGGCCTACGTCTCCCCGGACGGACTCCACTGGCGTCCCTACAGCCAGGGGTCGGTCTGGCCCGATCTCGCCGACGCCACCACCGGATTCTGGGATGAGCGCCGGGGCCTCTTCGTCATGTTCCCCAAGGTGGGAAACCGGGCCCGCAGCTACTGGCTGGGTCACAAGCGGCGCCTCTTCTACACCATTACCAGCCGCGATTTCGTCGCCTGGACGGAGCCGGTCCTCACCTGGACCACCGACGCCCGGGACGATGCCGGATCCCTGGCCCGGCTCGAGCACGTCCGGTCCGTCCTGGATCGGCCCGACGACCCGCGGCTCATGCGAACGGAGTTCTACGGCATCGGCGTCTACACGGCCGAGAGTTGCACCATCGGGTTCCCCTGGGTCTTCACCATCAACAACAACGCGCGCTGGGGCAACCATGAGGGACCCCAGGAGGTCCAACTGGCCGTCTCCCGGGACCTCTTCCACTGGGAGAGGCCCTTTCGCACACCGGTCATTCCCATGGGTGACATGGGGAAATGGGACTGCTGCTACCAGGCCACCGGCAACCGGGCCCTCCGGGTGGGCGACGAGATCCGGGTCTACTACGACGGCGCCAACTACACTCACGGCACTCCCGCCCTCTACCGAGCCGCCTTCGAGGACGGCCGGCCCACCGGCCGGGGCCGGATCACGGCCTCCATCGGCTTGGCGACCTGGCCTCTGGATCGCTTCGTCTCCGTGGATGCGGGCGCCCGGGAAGGCGTTCTCACCACGGTGCCCGTCACCTTTTCCGGTTCCCGCCTGGTGCTCAATGCCCAGACGCGGCCTCAGGGGTGGATCACGGCGGAGATCCTGGACGTGGCCGGCCGGCCCGTCGAGGAATTGCGCCCCTCCACCCGTTTCACCGGCGATTCGCTGCGCCAGGAGCTGTCCTTTTCCGGGAGCCCGGATCTATCCCGCTGGGCAGGGCAACCGGTCGTCCTGCGCTTCCGGATCCGGGACGCCTCCCTCTTCAGCTTCGCGTTCCGGAGGTGAGGCGGGGCGGCGCCAGGATAGATGGGACCTGGTGCATGGAGGAAAGCTATGAAGAAAATATTGTTACTGACCCTGTTTGCCCTGACCCTGGCACTTCCGGCGCAGAAAGCGTTCGAGGTCTACCAGACGGCTGAGCGGCCCCATGCGCTGGCTCTGATTGGCGACCGGTACCACAGTCCGGTCTACATTCGGGATCATCTGATCAAGGCCCTGGTTCGAGAGAACATCCCGGTGACCTTCATCGAGAACGTGGAGGCTCTGACCCCTGAGGCGCTTGCAAAGCATGGTCTGCTCATCATCCTTCGCGACGGCATGAACTGGCCCGAGGGATACGACAAGCCACACGTCAAATGGATGACCGACACGCAGCAGCAGGCCATCTGGGATTTTGTCCACGGCGGCGGCGGTTTCCTCGCTCTGCACAACTCTCAAGGCCTGTACCCGCCGGACGGCCTCTACTACAAGCTCTTCGGAGGAGACTACGGAGGCCATCCCGAGCCCTATGTCTTCACCGTTCGAGTCGAAGACAGGGACCACCCCGTGACGTCAGGCGTGGAGGATTTTGAGATCTTCGACGAGCAGCACACGGTGAAATACTATCTCGATCGCGAACACCTCCTGCTACGGTCCATTGCACGGGACAACCTGGCTGCCCCGGCCGGATGGTGGCGCGAAATGGGAAAGGGACGATTCTGCTATCTGGCGCCGGGACACACGCCCGACGCGCTCGGGCATCCCATGATGCAGCGGCTCATGCGCAATGCGGCCAGGTGGTTGGTCCGCCTGGATCAGTAGCTGCCATCTTGGAGTTCGGAGGGGGGACTGCCGTCCCCCCTAACCCCCCCTGGGATCGGCGCCTAAAAGACGCCGCTCCCGGCCACGATGGCTTCCACTTCCTGCACTTGTTCCGGCGAGAGGGTCCAGCCGGTGGCCGCAACGTTGGCCTCCAGTTGCTCGATGCTGGTGACCGCGACCAGGACCGTACAGACGTCGGGCTTGTCCAGCAGCCAGGCGATCGCCAGTTCGCTCATGCGGCGCCCGTGATCCCGGGTCCAGGCATCGAGCCGTTCGACCGTCTCCAGACGCCCGCCGGTCATGTAACGGGCCAGGACGGGACTCGGATTCTTCCAGGCCCGGGTGCCGCGCAGGATCGGCGCACCCCGGCGATACTTGCCCGTCAGAACGCCCTGGGCCAGGGGGGAGTATGCGGCGATGCTCAGCCCGTGGTGCCGGCAGGAGGGGAGTACCTCCGCTTCCAGCGACCGTTCGAAGAGGTTGTAGGGCGACTGGCTGACCAGGAACGGCGCGTAGCCGCGCCGCTCGGCAGCGGCGCTTGCCGTGGCGATTTCCCAGCCCGCGTAGTTCGAGCACCCGACATAGCGCACCTTACCCTGGCGGACCAGGTCGTCGAAGGCGCGGAGCGTCTCCTCGATAGGGGTCGCCGGATCCGGACGGTGCGCGTAGTAGAGGTCGACGTAGTCCGTATCCAGCCGTTTGAGGGTGCCTTCGATGCTGCTCATGATGTGGCCCCGAGAGAGCCCGGCATCGTTGGGGCCGTCCCCCACTGGCAGCCCCACCTTGCTGGCGATAACGAAGCGGTCGCGCCGTCCGGCGATGGCCTTGCCGATGTAGGTCTCGGAAACGCCGCGGGAATACATGTCGGCGGTGTCGATGTGGTTGACGCCCAGGTCGGCCGCCCGGTGGATGATGTCGGCCGTCTCTCTTTCGTCGCAGTAGTGGGTGAAGGTCTCGTGCTGACCGAACACGTTGGTGCCCAGGCCGATGATCGAGATTCTGAGGCCGCTGTTTCCAAGCTGACGGTATTGCATCGGACTTCTTTCCTGGATGGATAGGAGCCTGCAGAGGAGAAAGTTGGGTCAGACCAATCCCGAAATCGGAACCCCCTGCTTGTCGCCGATGGAATTGGCGATCTTGACGGGCCGGCCGATGGGGTGCATGTAGGTCTTGGTCCAGTCGATTCCGAACGCCTTGTAGAGGGTGGCGAACACGTCCCCCATGGTCACCATCCGCTCGGCGACGTAGGCGCCCCGGTCGTCGCTGGCGCCGATGATCTGTCCGCCCCGGATGCCGCCTCCTCCCAGGATCAGCGACCAGCAATCGGGCCAATGGTCCCGCCCGAGAACCGGATTGATGTGGGGAGTGCGGCCGAACTCGCCCATGGCGATGACGATGGTCGATTCCAGCATTCCGCGCTGGTCCAGATCCCACAACAGAGTCGAAAGGGCCTGATCCAGCGGCGGGGCCAGCTTGTCGCGCAGGCTCTTGTCGTTGTTGCTGTGAGTGTCCCAACTGGCCTTGTAGCCCGCGGCGGTCACGAACCGGCTTCCCGACTCCACCAGCCGCCGCGCCAGCAGGACACTCTGGCCGAAGGGGTGCCGGCCGTACCTGTCTCTCAGCTTGTCCGGCTCCCGAGAGATGTCGAAGGCGTCCCTCACCTCCGGCGACAGGATCATCTGCAGCGCCTGGTCGGTGAAGGAATCCAGGTTGCCATACTCGGCGATCTCTTCCTTCTGCCGGTAGAGCGCGTCCCAGACCTTCAGAAAGGAACGCCGCTCCTCGATCCGTTCCACCGAGAGGGACTTGGGCAGGTTCAGGTCGGCGACCCGAAAGTCCGCCTGGTTGGGGTCGCCCAGCCGTAGCGGGTCGTATTGCGGGCCCAGGAACGCGGACCGGTAATAGTTCCGATGTTGCTCGGTGGTGATTTCAGGGGCGATCACATAGGGAGGCAGCGACCTCCGAGGTCCCATCTCCTTGGCGATGATGGAGCCGAGGCTGGGAAACTGCATGGCGGCATTGGGCCGGTGACCCGTCAACACGTAGTGCGTCCCCTGGGGATGATCGACCTCTTCCGTCTGCATGGACCGGATGATGGACAATTTGTCCATGTGGCGGGCCACGTTGGGGAAGAGCTCGGAGATCCGGATCCCGGCGACGTTGGTCGAGATCGGCTTGAAGTTGCTGTTGGGCTTGGGGTCCCAGGTGTCCATCTGGCCCGGTCCCCCCTCCAGCATGAGCAGAATGCAGGCCTGGGCTTTGGCCTGGCGGGCGGGACGATCCTTGTTCACCGCGGCCATCGCGCTCTGCAGCTCGAGGTACTGGCTCAAGCTGACTCCCAGAAGACTCAGGGAGCCCACACGGAGAAAGTCGCGGCGGCCGGGCCCCGCGCAGTGCGAACAGCCAGTGGATTTCATCGAGGTCTTCCTTGGAATTCCGTAATTTCTCGATCCTATGGAAATCAGTGGTTGTAGGCAAATTCCCGGGAAGCGACGAGCCCCCAGAGCAGAGCCTCAAGAGCTTGCCGCCGGGATGATCCTCCTTCAATCCTGGTCTCGATCATCCTCTCCAGTGCAGCCTGCTCCCGGGTAGTGGGGAACCGGGAACGTCCCGCCAGGGAGAGTTCCTCGATGATCTCCCGGTCTGAAGCGCCGTTCTCGAGATATCGGTCGATTCGTCCCCCCTGCTTCGAAAGTTTGCTGGTGTAAGTGGAACCCGCCAGCAGGTGCAGGGCCTGCTCCACGTTCGCCTCGACTCGGCGCTCCGGCAGCATCTGCCGGTCGGTTCGTCCGTACATGTCCAGGAACCGGGAGGGAAACATATGCGGCCGGTCCAGGTTCAGGGCGCGCGTCCCGGGAGGCATCGGCATTCCGGTCACGTTCTTGAACTCCTCGGGGATGCCGGTCACCTGCGAGATCGCATCCAGAAGTACCTCTGCGCCCAGCGGCCGGGGCCAGGCTCGGGAATAGTTGATCTGGTCGTCCCGGTTGGTCTCGTTGGGGGTTCCGGAAAGCTGGTAGGTCCGGGATTGGACGATCAAGCGCATCAGATGTTTCAGATCATGTCCGTGTTCCACGAAGTCACGAGCCAGGGCCTGGAGCAGCCGGGGATGGGTCGGCTGGTGGCTGGAGCGGAAGTCGTCCACCGGATCGACGATCCCCCGCCCGAAGAAATTTCCCCAGATCCGGTTCACGGCGGCTTCCGCAAAGTGAGGATGAGAGGTCATCCGGGATGACAGCGGTGTCCGCGGGTCGCTCAGTTCGTGTTCCGCCAAGAGGGTGCCGTCCAGAAATCGCGGGGGGACCTCCTCCTTGGTGCGCGGGTGGATCACCTTCTCGCCCTCGCCGTAGAGGCCATGCCCGGCGGGATCGTCGATGACCACACCAGGCGGAGTGTGACTCAGTTCTCCCAACTGGGTGACCCGGCCGAAGAAAGCGGTCATCCCCCAGAACTGGTTCTGGCTCCAGGCCTCGTAGGGATGGTCGTGACACTGGGCGCAGTCCAGGCGCCGGCCGAAGAAGACCCGGACCTGTTCGGCCATGACGTCAGTCGGGCGCCGCAGGTCCGAACCGTTGAAGTAGTGCCTCGTGGGGCCGTCGTAGCCCTGCGCGGCCAGACGCTCGCGCGCCACTTGGTCGTAGGGTTTGTTGCGCGCGATGGAATCCCGGATCCACCGCCAATAGAGCAGGGGATAAACGCCGGCGTCTCCCCCGTTCTCGTAGCTGACCCGAAAGAGCTCGGCGAAACGAAAGGTCCAATAGTCGATGTACTCGGGAGAATCCAGCAGGATCTCCACGAGCTTGTCCCGTTTGTCCGGGTCGGGGTCCGCCAGGAATTCCCGCACCCGGCCCGGCGGCGGCATGGTGCCGGTCAGGTCCAGGCAGACGCGGCGCAGGAACTCCTCGTCGCTGGAAAGTTCCGACGGCAGGATGTTGAGCTGGCGCAGTTTGGCGAAGACGTGACCGTCGATGAAGTTCCGGCGCGGCACCTCCGGGTAGTCCGCGAAGGGCTCGGCGATCACGCCGAAACCGGCGCTGATCTCGTGTCCCGCAGCCCGAATCATCACCGCCGTCTCCCCCCTTTTCCCGGCTTTGACGAGGCCTTCCGGGCTCACGCTCACCACGCCCGGATCATTCGAGACGTAGAGCACCTCGCCGCTGAGATCTTCCCGGCGGCCGTTCGAGAGGTGCGCCGTCACCAGCAGTTGTTGGGTTCCCTGCAGATCCAGAACCGCCCACTGGGGATAGACTTCCAAGCGCTCGATCCTGATGCTCTCGACCGCGCCTTCCTCTCCGTAGGGCGCCCCTTTCCGAACCCAGTTCAGAATCCTCCGGTAGTGCAGGGAATCCTCCGCGAAACGCTGTCCGCCTCCGTGGGGGACACCGAGGGTGGGCTTGAGCAGCAAGAGGCTTTTTTCCGGATCCTGCAAATTGACGCGAGGCACCCGGGGCCCGCCCGACTCGGGGCTCAGGACCTGATAGACGCCCCCTTCCACGATCCACTGGTAGTCCTGTTCGGGATAGAGCCCGTTCAGGGAGAGTTTCAATCCTCCCCTCCCCTTCACGCTGCCGTGACAGCCGCTGTCGTTGCACCCCTGCTGGGTCAGGATCCCGCCGATCACCCGGTCGAAGCTGAAGGGCCGGGTTGCTCCCGAGCCCTCCACGCGAATGGTGGCGTGCACCGTGCGGCCGGCCGCTTCCACCCGCAATCGGGTCTGCCCGTCGGCGAGGGCCGATACCCGTCCGGTCGCCTTCACGCTCGCCACGTCCGGATCGGAAACGGAAAAACGGCCCCGTGACGTCAGGTCCCGTTCCAGACCGTCCGCGAATTTCCCCAGGACCAGGAAACGCTGGCTCGCCCGGGGCCCCCACAGAGTCACGTCTCCCGGCGCCAGCCGTATCGAGAGCGGAGACTCGTGGCTCGCCGCCGGCTTCCCCGGCAGCACCGCGCCCTGGGCCTGAGAGAGGATGACCCAGGTGGAGAGGATCAGAATCGCCGGAGCAAGCCGGTTCACGGAATCGCCTCCTCCCGGCTGTCGGCACGCGCCAGTTCCTGACGCTTCACCACCATCAGGGGCACTTCCCGCACCATTTGCGACGGACCCAGGGATCCTCCGACGACGGGACCCGCCACGATCCGAATCATCCAGGGCATTGGCGTGGCCGGGGCGTCGCCGCGGGCCACCAGCAGGACCGTGGCCTTCTGGCTCTTCGGCACGAAACGTTCCTTGGGACCCTCGTCCGGATTGATTCCTTTTTCGGGTTCCAATTCCGTGCCGGGCAGGGCCTCGACACCCGGAGGAAGATTTTCCATTCTGAGGACGATCTCGCCGTCGAAACCCTCCTCCTGTGCCGTCACCAGCGTCAGCTTCGCGGCCCGTCCCGCCCGCAGGTTGACCCGGTCCTCCTTCACCTCGACGTCGCCCATATGGGGAATCTGGGGACGGATCAACAGCCGGTAGACGAAGCTGCGGTCACCCTGGCGGGACGTGATGTCGCGAACCTGCAGTGTGAACTCGCCTCCCGACTCGAAGGTGTGGAGCGTCTTCGCCTCCACCGTCTTGCTGTAGAACTGAAACTGCCGCCCCAGCCTCCGAAAGATGTTGTTGAAGGATTCGTTGCCCTCCGCATCCAGGATTGTCAGGCGTGGATTGAAGAAGGGAGGCGTCACGCCCGGCGTCTCGATTTCGAACGCCAACTTCGCTCCGTCCTCGACCTTGAATCGGAAGCGGTCGACGTCGCCGGGACGGTCGATCGATCCCTCGATGATCGACGGCACGGAAACCTCCTGGGCTTGGCCGGTCGACTGGTTGGGTTCCGTTTCCACGAGACGAGGGAGCCCGGCGGCGGGAGCGGAAGGATCCGCGGTCTCCCGTACGGTCCTCGACCAGAGCCGCTCGAGGCGATCCGGTTCAAGCTTTCGGGAAAAACCTCCCCAGGTCGACGGCATTCCCTGCACGGATCCGTTCCCTCCTTCCCGGGCAGCCCTCGGCTCGGCCGGGGCGATTCGGAACTGATAGGGACAGTCGGGTCCGCCCTTGCTCAAATGGGCTCCCACCTGGACCAGGTAACGCCCCTTTCGGCTGAACCGGTAGGTCAGGCGCGGCTTCTCATATGGGGGCATGCGGTCGAAGGTGTGCAGGCTGGCGGGGGTGCTCAGCTTTCCCAGATGGAAGGCCAACTCCCGGGCACGATTCGGATCGAACCAGCTCCCGGTCGGCTCGTACAGTGTCAGTGTCGGTTCAATCCCCAAATGGGAGATCACCTCGAACCTGAGCTCCTGACCCTCGGCGGCATCGAATTCGTAAAAGTCCAGCTCTCCCCCTTGACTGATCTTCCCGTTGACGATCACCGGAAACTGCAGCTTCTGCGCCTCCCCCGGCGTCTGATGCGGACCCTCGGTTTCGGTCAGGACCGGATCGGAGGTGACCCGAAACGGCAACGCGTTGGACACCCCTTGCGGGGAGACGGCTCGGACCGGGTAGGTTCCGGCCTCGGCGCTCCCATCGATTTCCAACTGCAGCGAAACCCGGTAACCGGGTTGGCTCTTCCATGCCTTCTTGACGGGGTCGAATTCCTTCAGTTCGATCTCGTCGACCCGGTCGACGCGAGCCTTGAGCTCCCCGCCGTCAACCCAGACGGCGTAGGTTCCCCCCAGGTTCTTGCCCCGCATCCGCACTTCCAGGGTCGTCCCCTGCTGTCCTCCCAGGGGGAATACGCTCAACACTTCGGGCTCCTTCATGGAGCCGTCCGTGTTCCCAAGTGCGTGCAGAGGGAGCCAAGCGAGGAGGATCGCAAGCAGCGGGAATCGTCCACCTGTTCTCGCCAGATTGGGCATTGCCTATTCCCCGGTTGGGAGTTCGGCGGCGAGAAAGCTGCCGCCGCTGTCCCGCTAGAAATTGAGGCGGAGAGAGAACTGGAACTGCCTCGGCGCGAATGCCGACGTGTACGAAAACGGTTCCGTCACCGGGCCCCGGCGCCCCTGGTACGAGGACGGGAGTTCCTCCAGCGTGAGGTTGCCGACGGTGCCGTTGACGTGCTTGAAATTGGTGCGGTTGAGCAAGTTGAACCCTTCGGCCACGACATCCACGCTCACGTCCTCCAAGACGGAGATCCGGCGCTTCAGGCGCAGGTCGGCGCTGAAGAAGTTGGGGCCAATGCCCACGTTGCGGCCCACGCCCCAGGGCCGGTGAGTGTCGTTGTGGCGGTCCCCCACGTTGTCGTAACCCGTATTGAGATTGAACGGGGCGAACGAGCGCGCGGTGACAATTCCGGAGATCGTGAGATCCCCGAGCAGGTTGTCGAAAAAGCCCTTTCCCCGGCCGGCCTTCCAGGGAAGCTGGGCCATGGAGCGGATGACGAATCGGTGCCCGCGATGGTAGGAGGACAAGGCCATTTCCGACGCGGCGTCCCATTGCAAATGCGGTTGGAACGAAGAATTGTAATCGGTGATCTCGTCCATCGCCTTGCTCCAGGTGTGATGCGCCGAGATCAGGAAACCCTCCGAGAAGCGTTTCTCCAGTTGCAGGATCAGGGCGTGGTAGAAGGAATTGGACCAACTGCCGTAGATGTTGTCCTGCAAGATGGTTGGATTGTGAAAACCGATGATGGGCCTCCCCAGGGCATTGGTTCCCGCCTCGTAGATGTTGACGTCGAGCGGGCGGACGATATGAACGCCGCGGTTGAAATTGTACCCGGCCGAAAGGGCAAACCCGGCGGCCTCCCTCTGGATCTCGAGACTCGCCTGTTGCGAGTAGGGATTCACCATATCGTCGGCGATCTGGAACCGGACGTGAAAGGGCAGTCCGGGAGTCGGAACGAATCCATGGAGGGCCAGGTCCTCGGCCGTGATCTGCCGCTGGCCCAGAACGCCGCGGTTCAAGAGCGTATGGTAGATTTCCGCCGAGTTGAGCGGCTCTCCGGTCAGTGCGCTGTTGACTCCCGGGATGCCGTTCAGGGGAATGAAGACCTGAATGATCTGCTGGACGTCTTCTCCCAGCAGGTCGTTGATGAAGGTGACGTGGCCGTCGATCCGGGCGTGGAAGATCCCGTAGCCGCCTCGGATCACGGTCTTGGCGTCGGGACTCCAGGCAAATCCCACCCGGGGACCGAAGTTGTTGTTGTCCCGGGGGAAATCCGCCTTGCGGAAGAGCTCGTAGCGCAGTCCCAGGGTCAGCAGGAAGTTCTGATGGACCCGCCATGAGTCCTCGACGAAGAAGCCGTAGGTGTGGGCCCAACCGCTGTAGAAAGGATCGCCGAAACCCTGCTGGTAGACCAGGGGCAGACCGAGCGCATAGGCTTGCAGTGAGGAGATGGGAGCATCGACTGCCGCGGCCATCTGGGGCCGCCCGACCGAATGAAACAGATCCTTGAGCAATGGGGCGACGGTGTACCCGGCCCCTTGGTCGATCAGAACCGAAAGCGGAATGGCCTCTCCAAAGACGAACTTCCCGCTGAAGAAGGTCTCGGACCGTGCCCGGTCGTAAATCGGATTGTAGTCGGCGCCGAATTTGACCGAATGACCGCCGGAGACGTAGGTGAAGTTCTGCCGCGCCTGCCCCGTCCGTTCCACGTTCCGGGTCGGCAGGATGAGGTCCCGTCCGAAATAGCCGAATCCGTTGATGTCGATGGAGGGTCCATGCGGGTCGGTGGGATAAACGCCGAAGTCGTGGTACCCGATCCCCAGCCAGGTTTCGCTGATCCACTCCGGGCTGATCACCGAGGCGTTCCCGACCGCGAGCGAGAAATCGTTCAGGTCGTTGTTCCGGCCCCGGTCGCGGGCGATCAACGAACCGAAGCTGGTATTCTGGCTGTTCAGTCCCGTCCAGTTTCCTCGCAAGAAGAGCTTGTGCGCCGACCCTATGGCATGGTCGACGCGAGTTATGAATTGCTGCCGCTCTTCCGAGAAGGGGAAGACCCCGCTGTTGCTCTCGAACAGACGGACCACGTGGGGATAGTTTCCCGGAACCAGGGCCTCCGCAAGGTACCCGACCAATGGAGCCAGCGGCGCGAATTCGGGTGGAGCCGAGTCGCTGGCGATCCCGTCGGCCAGAGCCTGCTGCGAGGGCGTCAGCTCGTACAGGAACGACTTGTCCCGGAGCAGGGGAACGAACGACGACTCGTGCCGGTCGAGGCGTTCGTAGGAGGTGTAGAAGAACGTTGTGCCGCGCAGGATGGGACCGCCGAAGGAACCCCCGCTCTGGGCCCGGGTGTAGGCCGACTCGGCCGGATCGAAATGGTTGCGGGCCTGGAACCGGCGGTTGCGGAGTACTCCAAAGATAGATCCGCGGTAATCGTTCGTGCCACCCTTGGTCACGATGTTGATGGCCCCCCCGGGCGCTCCGCCCAGCTCCGCGGAGAACGAATTGCGGTTGACCTGAAACTCCTGCACTGCGTCCTGGCTGATGGAGGACCGGACGCTCCCGGTGGAGTAGTTGTTGTTCAGCCCGTCGATGGTGAAGGTGTTACCGCGCCCACCGCCACCGCCGATCCCGAGTCCGGACGCGGGTGTCGGGGCGATGCGGAAGTCCCGGTCGTCCGCCACGTAGTTCGAGTCCACGACTCCTGGAGTCAGAAGTGCCAAGTCCAGATAGTCACGGCGGTTGATGGGGAGGTCCTCGATGCTGGCGGAGTCGATATGGTTGGACTGCTGGGTCTTGTCGCGGGCGACGGCGATCCGCGTCGCTTCCGCCGTGATGACGATTTCCTCGGCGGCCACCACGATCTCCGGAGAGAAGGTCTGGGTTTCTCCGACCAGGACCTCCAGATCCTGCACCACGTAGGGAGCGAAGCCCGGCAACTCGAAGCGAAGCGTGTAGAGGCCCGGATCGATTCGGCTCAGCACATATTCGCCGAGGTCCGAGGTGAAGGTCTCCCGGATCACGCCCCGGCCCTGGTAAGTGGCGGTGACGGTGACGCCGGGAAGGACGGCCCGGGTCTCGTCGTAGACGTAGCCGCGGATGGTGCCGGTGTCGGTCTGGGCGGGGAGCAGAACGATCCCGGCCAGCAGGATCACGGCAGCGGTCCCGGTCAGACGCCGAGAGCGCCCGGAGCCAGGAAGACAAGAACGGAGAGGCCTCTTATTCGACATCACCTGATACTCCCGATCGAATCGACCACACCGTACCGGCCTGGAAGACTCCGCCGGGGGGGACGCGGACTGTGGAGTGAAGGGGAATCCGGCAGAACTCCCGGTGAATTGGTTCCGGGGCAGGCTCGGTAGCGCTCATTCCTTGCTTACAGTCGTGCAAAGAAATCAGTTTTACAGAATCGATCCCCGATTTCCAGACCCCCGGGAGAGGCAACCAGGAGGCGACCAGGAGGGGGGACATTCTTGTCCCCCATTCCTCGCATTCTCCTATGCAGTCATTCCCCCATGCTGCCCCCATGTCCCGTCCCAAGCTCGGGGGTTGGAAACCCCGCTCCCAGGCCCCGCCTTGTTCCCCTATGACTTCGCCGGGTCCCCGGCCGGACGGAGAGTTTCCGAAAGAGCGAGACCCGGTGAGCCCATTCAGGCAAAAAATTCACATTACCTCTTGGCAGGGATGATCCCGCCATAAGGAATCTCGCCGATATCAGAATGTCCGTCGTAGCGGGAGTTGGTCTCTTTACGGTTCAAAATGATCGGAAATTGGCGCATCCTGTTGAGTAACCCGACCTTCCTGAAATGTGGCTCGGAAAAGCCTCATGCCTCTCTGCATAGTGCTGGCCCCACTCGGAGGACCGAAATCACATGCTGACCCACCCCTCAATGACTCCTCATCTTTCCCGAAAGAGACCTGAGTCTCTTCTCCTGTCCGCGACCCTGGGCATGATCCTGCTTTCCGCCCCGGTGCCGGTCATGGCCCAGATGTCCGCTGTGACTCCGGTCTGCGACCGGACGCCGGAAATCCAAGGCGCGATCCTGAGGAAGATTCCAGGGATAGCCGATTGCGCCGACGCGACCGAGGAGCATCTGGCAGCGATTCAAGGATCCCTGTATCTGCACGGTCCGATCAACGGGGCGGTCTTCAACAACCAGGAACGAATCAAGGAGCTGAAGGAGGGAGATTTTTCCGGCCTGACTTCGCTGACATCGATCCTCCTGGCCCGGCATGAACTGCGCACGCTTCCGCAGGGAATCTTCTCCGGGCTCCCGGTACTCCGGTCTCTTTCGATCGTCAACAATCAAACCAGCAGCCTTCCGGACGGCATCTTCTCCGGTCTCTCGGCTCTTTCCAGTCTCAGTCTCGGGGAGAATAAGCTGACCACCCTTCCGGAGGGGGCTTTCTCCGGACTCTCGTCTCTCCAATCTCTTTATCTGGATAACAACCAAATAACTACCCTGCCGGCGGGGGTCTTCGCGGGGCTCCCCGCTTTGGTCGTGCTCAGTTTGGGCCACAACCGACTGAACACGCTGTCGGCGGGGGTCTTCTCCGGGCTCTCTTCCCTCCGCTGGCTTGAGCTGGGCGGCAATGACCTCAGACGTCTACCCGAGGGCCTCTTCTCGGGACTCTCCGTGCTGCAATGGCTCCGTATGGAACAGAATCGACTGGCCAACCTGCCGGAAGGGATCTTCTCCGGACCCGCCTCGTTGATCCGGCTCTACCTGGCGGGAAATCGACTGAGCCATTTGCCGGCCAAGGTTTTTTCCGGCCTGACCTCCCTTTATGAGCTCCGGTTGCATCAGAACCAACTCAGGCGTCTGCCGGACGGGATCTTCTCGGGCCTGACCTCCCTGGAATGGCTGAACCTGGCCGACAATCCTGGCGATCCCTTGCTCGTACCCGTCTCCCTGGAATGGGTGGAGCCGGGCCGATTCCGGGCCCGGGTCCCGACCGGGGCCCCTTTCGAGATCGAGCTTGCTCTCGAACTGTCCGGAGGTTCCGCCGTCGAAGGGGACTCACCCCGCATCACGATTCCCAAAGGCCACACGGAAAGCACCATCCAGTCGGTCTCCCGGAATCCCGACGCGGCCTCTGCCGTCACGGTCGAGATCGGGCGTCTCCCGAGACGCCCTTCTCCACATTACGGGTACACGCTCATCCGATCGCCCCTGCCGTTGGCCGTGTGGCAGGCGCAATCCCTGGACTTCGCGCATTTCGCCAACGGTTCGTCCATCACCTCCGAGCTGGTGATCGTGAATGTCGGAACCCAGCCGGTTCGCCCCTCGTTCCGATTCTACGACCGGGGGGGTGATCTCATCGATGCCGAACTGGTGGTGGAGATCACGGGAGATCGGATGGTCGGAGCCGACGGGACGTTGAGTCTCCCGACGGCGCTGGAGCCGCTGGGAGAGGTCACGATTTCGACCCACGGCCGCGGGGAACTGGTGACGGGATCGGCGCGGGTCGTCGCCGACGGTCCCATAGGCGGTGTCCTGCGCTTCAATGCCCCCGGGATCGGGGTGGCGGGCGTCGGGTCCGGCCGGCCCCTGTGGGACGCCATCTTCCCGGTCCGGCGCGTCGCGGGAGGCATCAACACCGGTGCGGCGATCCGCAGCCTGTGGGACCCCATCACGGTGACGTGTCTATTGATGCAAGAGGGCAACGTGCTGGAAGAGGCGGAAATCCCTCTGCCAGCCAACGGACAGGCGGCCGCTTTCATCGACGAGCTGTTCACCGGGACCGATACTTCGAACTTCTCGGGATCGGTGCGCTGCAGCGCACCCGCGGAGGCGTTGTTCGCCGGAGTCGCTCTGGAGATCGATTTCGAACACGCCGTCTTCACGACTTTGCCTGTGGTTTCCGTTCCGCGAATGCGGAATCAGGACTACACGCGTCAGTATTTCTCCCACTTTGCCAACGGTTCCTCCGTCACCTCCGAACTGGTTTTTGTGAACGTGGCCTCGGGGCCCGTGCGTCCCGCCGTCTATTTCCATGGTGAAGCGGGCGATCTCATCGCCCCGGCGTCGGTGGTGGACGTCGGGGAAGGACTTCAGGTCCGCGCCGACGGAGCCCTGAGCGTGACGGCGGCCATAGCCCCCTTGGGAGAGCTCACGATCTCGACCCACGGGCGGGGAGATCTGGTGAGCGGATCGGTGAAAGTCGTCGCCGACGGTCCAGTGGGTGGGTTTCTCCGCTTCGACATCCCGGAGATCGGCGTTGCCGGAGTGGGAGCCAGCCAACCGGTCCGGGACGCCCTTTTCCCGGCCCAAAACCGTTTGAGGGGCATCCGGACTGGGATTGCCGTCCGCAACCTGGGAACAACCGCTTCGGAGGTGGCCTGCCGGTTGATGCAAGACGGCATGGTACTGGAAGGCAGGCCGATCCCGTTGCTGAGGAACGGGCAGGCGGCCCGGTTCGTCGACGAGTTGTTCGACAGCCCGAGGGCGTCCGACTTCGTGGGGTCGGTACGTTGCACGGCAAGGGACGGCGAAGCCTTCACGGGGTTGGCGCTGGAGATGGACGACCGAAACCGGATCCTGACGACGCTGCCCATGGTTCCGGTTCGTAACCTTGCTCTGGAGGATCGACATTAAATGTCAACGCACCCCTCGATAACCACGCATCTTCCCAAAGGGACCGCCGTGTCTCTTGTCCTGACCGTGATCCTGGCCATGCTGGTGCTGGCGGCATTGCAGGTGCCGGCGGCAGCCCAGGCGAATCGATTGACACCGGTCTGCGACCGGAGCCCGCGAGTTCGCGACGAGATCGTGGAACGGGTCCCTGGGATCAACGATTGCGCCGAGGTGACGGAGGCGCATCTGGCTGAGATCGACGAAGTACTCGACCTGCGCGGACCGATAGATATCCTCAGGATACCTCTTGAGGCGCGGGAAACCCGTCCGGACATCATTTCGGAATTGAGGCCGGGCGATTTCTCAGGCCTGACATCGTTGCAAGGGATCAATCTGGCCCAGAATAATCTGACCAGCCTCCCCGAGAGGATTTTCTCCGGGCTTCCGGCACTGCAACAGCTCCTGCTGTCATACAATCGGCTGACGAGCCTGCCGGAGGGCGTCTTTTCCGGACTGTCTTCACTGGAGCAGCTCCGCCTGGATAGCAACTCCATCATCGGCCTTCAGGATGGGATATTCTCGGAATTGACCTCCCTGCAAGGACTCTACTTGGGACGCAATCAACTGGCGAGACTTTCGGCGGGGACCTTTTCCGGGCTGGCGTCACTGGTAGGGATTGATCTGGCCTGGAACAATCTAAGTGCCTTGCCGGCCGGTACCTTTTCCGGGCTGTCCTCTCTGGAAGGACTCTCTCTGGCCCAAAATCAGCTGACCGGTTTGCCGGAGAAGACCTTCGCCGGATTGAGCTCCTTGCAGGGACTCTCCCTGGAAGACAACGATCTGGGCACCCTGCCGGAGGGGATCTTCTCCGGACTCCCGTCGCTGGAGGTTCTCCTTCTGGCCTCGACTCAACTGAGCAATCTGCCGACAGGCATCTTCTCCGGTCTGTCCTCGCTGGAATGGCTCCGGCTGAACCGGAACCAGATGAGCAAGCTGCCGGAAGAGATCTTCGCCGGACTCTCCTCGCTGAAGGTGCTCAACCTTGCCCGCAACCAACTGAACAGCCTGCCGCGCGGACTCTTTGCCGGCCTGTCTACCCTGGTGGAGCTCGATCTGGGTGGCAATCCCTTGAGCAGGCAGAGCTTTCCGGAGGGTATTTTCTCCAGCCTTTCGGCGCTGAAGACGCTCTGGCTGTACAATCTCCAACTGAGGAGCCTGCCGGACGGGATCTTCCTGGGCCTGACCTCCCTGGAGCAGATCTCCTTGGAGGGAAATCCCGGCGATCCCTTACACGTACCAGTTCTCCTGGAGTGGTTGGAACCGGGCCGGTTTGAGGCCAGAGCGCCGACCGGAGCGCCCTTCAATCTCGACCTTTACTTCTTCTTCACCAGCGGCGTCACCATCGAAGGGGGTTCACGCCTTATTACGATTCCCAAAGGGCACACGGATAGCCCCGCCCGCTCGGTCTCCCGGGGTTCCGATGCGAACGCTGCCGTCACCGCCGATATCCAGCGTCTGCCCATACTCCCTTTTCCCCATCGAGGGTACGCCCTCATACGATCCCCCATGCCGCTGACGGTGTGGGAACCGCTTTCCCTGGACTTCGCCCATTTCGCCAACGGGTCGTCCATTACTTCCGAGTTGGTGATCGTGAATGTGGGAACCGAGCCGATCCGGCCCTCGATCTACTTCTTCGACAAGGAGGGGAATTCCATCGATGCCGAGTCGGTGGTGCACGCCGCCGGGGACCTGGAGGTCCGAGGCGACGGGACTCTTACCGCCCGGACGGCCTTGGAGCCCCTGGGGGAGTTCACGATTTCGACCCACGGCCGCGGGAAACTTGTGACCGGATCGGCGCGGGTCGTGGCCGACGGCCCCATCGGCGGGGTCCTGCGTTTCGACGCCCCGGGGATCGGGGTGGCGGGCGTGGGGTCCAGCCGACCCCTCCGGGACGCCATCTTCCCGGTGCGCCGCCAGGAGGGAGCCGTCAACACCGGGGCGGCGATCCGCTATCTGGGGGAGGGGTCCGGGCACGTCACGTGCGATTTAATGCAGCAGGGCAGTGTGATTGAACAGGTGCGATTGGAGTTCAAAGCCGATGGACAGGAAGCCCGGTTCATCGATGAGTGGTTCACCCAGACCGACACGACCGACTTCACGGGGTCGTTGCGCTGCCGGGGAAACTTCACGGGAGTAGCGTTCGAGATGGATGCCAAAGACCGGATCTTCACCACCTTGCCGGTCGTGTCCGTTCCAAGGTCGCGGCCACAGGATGCCGTATTCCTCAACTTTCCTCATTTCGCCAACGGGTCCTCCATAACCTCCGATTTGGTGTTGGTGAACACGATCCGCTCTCCCGTCCGCCCCGTGATCCACTTCTTTGACAAGAACGGGCAGGTCATCGATCCCGGATCGGTGGTGGACGTGGGGGAGGATATGCAGGTGCGGGAGGACGGCGGTCTTGTCATTCAGGCAGGCGTGAACGGCATGGGAGAATTTACGCTCTCGACGCACGGCCGCGGCGAGCTGGTGACCGGATCGGCGAGAGTCGTCGCCGATGGGTTCATCGGCGGTGTCCTGCGCTTCGACGCGTCCACGGCCGGCGTGGCCGGAGTCGGCGCCGGAGAGTCTGTCCAGGACGCGATCTTTCCCGTCCGCCGGCGAGCGGCGGGCATCAACACGGGAGCGGCCATCCAAAACCCGGCCGAGGACTCGATCCAGGTGGATTGTCAATTGATGCAAGACGGAGAGGTATTGGAAGAGAAGGAGGTATCGCTGCCGGGGTGGGGACAGACAGCTCGTTTCATCGATGAGCTGTTCACGAAAACGGACACCTCCGAATTTGAGGGGTCGGTCCGATGCACGGCGCCGGACGGAGGGAAATTTACTGGAGTCGCCTTGGAGATGGACGCCGACAGCCGTATCTTTACGACGCTGCCAGTCCTGCCGCTACGGCGCCCTCTTCCGTCCCATTAGGAGGGCGGACATTCTTGTTCCCCATTCTCCCGGAATCGGGGGTTGAAAACCCTCGCTCCTACCTATTCGTAATACGCTACACCGTTCCGGTAATACACGTTGCTCGTGCTTCCGTCCTTGTTCCGAATGAGCCAGTCGCCGTCCATCTCGCCGTACACGTACTGCCCCTTCCAGACGCCGCCGTCCGCAAGGCGCCAGACCCAATCGCCGTGCATCTTGTCGTCGAAGTAGGGTCCCTCCCAGACGCCGCCGTCAGCATGGCGGACGACCCAGTCGCCGTTCCTCATGCCGTCTACGTAGGGTCCTTCCCAGACGCTGCGATAGGCGTCGCGCACGACCCACCGGCCTTGCCTTACGCCGGCCACATAGGAGCCTTTCCAGACGGCGCCGCCGGCCCGGCGCTCGACCCAGAGACCATGTTTCAGACCGGCGACGTAGGGTCCTTCCGAGACGTTCCCGTTCGCTTCGCGGACGACCCAGTCGCCCTGGCGTTTGCCATACTGGAGCCGTCCGGTGGCTTCAATCGTTGATTTGCCTTCGTTCCAGACCCGTTTGATGGTCCCTGTTCCTTGGGCCATGCTCCCGGCACAGATGGATGACCAGGTGATGGTTTCGTCGGGTTGCAGGTCGGAATTCCAGACGTGGCATCCCGGCTGTTCGGCCAACTCCATCCAGCACTCGGCGCCCTTGGGTCGGTCCGAGCACGAGTTCTGCGCCGGCAGACTGGCCTCGATATCGAGCGACAACTCCAGTGCCTCCCGGTAGAAGCTGTCTTCCCTGGTGGCCATCCTCAAAAACCGGTTCACGGAGTCCATGGCGGCCTGCAGCGAGCCGGCCGAGAAAGCCACCTCCGCATACTTGAAGTCGAAATCCTCCGGCAACTCGAGATCGCGATCCATCTTCAGATCAAGGGCCTTCTGCATCGCTTCGAGGGCCCGTACCGGGTCTCCTTGAGCTATCAGCCGTTCCGCGTGCAACAGGTGGCGGTCCACCATCACCTCGGGTGGAAGTTGGGCCACCGTCAACGTAGTTCCGAATAAAACGGAAACGACGACAGTGCGGATCGTTTTTAGCATGGTTGTCCCTCCTGCGGCGATCACTTGCGGGTGACCTTCCAATGACGGTCATCGTAGCGCAAACGATCAGCTTTGCCAGGATCGTTTACAGTGAGGATTCCCATGCCTTGGAATTTTCCGCCGTCGAGCGTCCGGACAACTCGGGGAAAGGATGGCAATGACGATATGGCTATACGCGATTGGAGCACGACGAAGCGGTTAGTGGTCGGGTTTATAACGGGTATGCTTTCGGCCTGGTTGGTTTTGTGGTTGCTTGATTGGCCGTAGGAATCCTCGCGTCCCTATTCTTCCCGGCACTTACCCAGTCGACTGCCTGGAGCAGATCCGTCTTGAAGGCTCCGTTCAAGACGGTCTGCCTGCTTTCTTCAGCCCACCTTGGGAACGTCGCCATCCTGGCCGCTGACACGAGTGCATACAGCGTGGCCAGGGGCCGGTCGAGCGTCTTCTCGCCGGAATCGACGCTTCCGTAGACCTCTTGGAACCCCGTGCTTGCCTCCCCCGACAGCGAGCCCACCGCATTGCGGACGTCGCTGTACCGGGTGCCGATTCCGAGCAGGTCGTAGTCGAACACGATGGCCTCCATTCCGGGGCCGGACTTTCTGCTCAGGGCCAGGTTCGTCCAGTGGAAGTCGTTGTAGTTCAGGGTCATCCCGAAACTGGAAAGGCCGAGTTTCAGAAGGTCGATGTGGTCGGCGGCGAGACGCCACGAATCCATTCGGGAAAGGCCCAAGGCGCGGCCCGCAGATTCGATGCTGGCGCGGTCGAGAAAATCTTCTTCTGGTTTGAGGAACGGGGGAAGACCGGAGCGGCTTGCCGCCAGCGCCGAGCCTTTTTCGTGGAAGTGACAATACCAGCGGGCGACGGCCTCCCCAACCTGTCGATTTCTGATGTCCAGCTCGGTGGCCAAGCGCCACGCGTCGCTGCAGGTGAGATCTTCCAGGAGGAGATCGGTCTCCGTCTTCGCAATGACGTTTAGGGTGGGTACACCGAGCTGCCGGAGGAGACTGTAGGCCTCAATTTCGTTTCCCGGGTTATTGACGGGGAACGATTTGAGAACATACGAGCATCGGCGGGTGCGAATTCTGTAGAGACGATGGCCGGGACGGACGGAGATCGTTTCCACGCGTCGGATCTCGCCGGCGGAGACACCAAGTTCACCGAGGGTATCGCCGATCTCATGCTGTTTTCTGAGGCCGCTCATCATCCCGTGCGCCAGCGTACTCTACCGTATTCAGGGCGACTCGGAGCGGCCCATTTCGTGAACCGGCAGCTTTGTTCTGATACACTCTGCGGCCACGAGAACGTGCTCATTTAATACTGTAAGTTATTGATATATATGTATTTATTGCGTAGATCCCGGACGCTTCAGGTATTTCTGACGGGATCTCCGCCCAGGAACTCGTGATTGCCGTGCAACGCCAGAAATTCAGGTCCGCATTCAAGGCCTACGTGCTACCCGGAATCGTCTTCCAGTCGGTGATCATCGCCGGGGGATACGGAACGGGACGGGAAATGGTGGAGTATTTTCTCAACTACGGACCGGTCGGCGGACTGCTGGGGATGATTTTCATTTCGACCGTGATGTGGTCGGTGGTCCTGGCTGTCTCCTTCGAATTCGCCAGGATCTACCGGGCGCACGACTATCGGACGTTTTTCCTCCATCTGCTGGGCCGTTTCTGGATTAGCTTCGAAGTCCTCTATCTGATTCTACTGCTCATCGTATTGGCGGTGATCGGCTCCACCGCGGGAGTTCTATTGCGCGACAATTTCGGGCTGCCCTACCTGCTCGGGGTTGCGATCATGCTGGCTTCCGTCGGATTTCTCACCTTCAAGGGCACTCTCCTGATCGAGAAGTTTCTCTCCGGATGGTCGCTGCTTCTCTACGGAGTCTATTTGGTCTTCTTCGTTCTGTGCTTCCTCCGGTTCGGTAACGAGATTCGAGACAGCTTTTCCGCGGGGATCGATTCCTCGCTCTGGGTCGTCGGCGCCTTCAAGTACGGCTTCTACAATCTGGGAGTGATCCCGGCGGTTCTGTTTACCACGCACCACATCAAGAGCCGGCGGCAGGCCGTCGGGGCCGGTCTCCTTGGCGGTGTAATCGGAATATTCCCCGGCTTGCTCTTCTACCTCGCCATCGTCGGCCACTATCCGGAGGTGCTTTCCCAGGAGGTCCCAGCCGTCTACGTGCTGCGCGCGGCCCAGTTGCCCCTGCTCCTCATCGTCTTTCAGGTGGTCCTGCTGGGAACTTTGGTCGAAACCGGGACGGGATTGATCCATGCCGTCAACGAACGCTTGCAGTCGGCTTTAAAGGCTCGGGGGAGAGACCTTCCTCGAGGGGTCAGGCCCCTGGTCGCCATAGGGCTTCTTCTGGTGGGACTGGCATTGTCGACCTTCGGGCTGGTCCAACTGGTCGCCAAGGGCTACGGAGCGGTGAGCTGGGGATTCCTGTTCGTCTACATCGTTCCGTTGATGACTCTCGGTCTGTACAGGCTCTGGAAACGAGAAAAGAACTCCGCCTGATTCCCATCTCGCGCCGGGCTGCCGGCCCGCTCACTCGAAGTCCGACCGGATCTTGGCAATGAGGTTCGGCAGGTAGATGCGGAACCTTGAGCCCATAGCCGCATTGGTCGCTTTGGCGCAGTTTGAACTGGTCGCTACGAGTTGCTACTTTAATCCGTATGAGATCAGTAGGAATAAAGGTGCTCAACAGCCGTTTAAGCGAGTACATAAGGATCGCCGCATCAGGGGAAACCGTTCTGGTGACAGACCGCGATCGAGTCGTAGCCGAAATCGGTCCGCGGAAACCGGCGAGGAGTCCGATTCTAGCCGATGCGCTGCTCGCAGAGGCGGTACGTAAGGGCTGGTTGACGCCGCCGGCCCTACCATCCGACGGTGAGCCGCCGACACCTCAACCGGTGGCGCCGCTCCGGGATATTCTCGCCGAATTGGAAGAACACCGGAGCGAACGGTGATCTACCTCGATGCCTCCGTCGCTCTTGCCCAGCTACTGGCGGAAGATCGACGCCCACCAGCCTCGCTTTGGAGCGAGACGCTGGTGTCCAGTCGTTTGATGGAGTACGAGATCTGGACCCAGCTACACGCGCGCAGACTCGCCGAATCCCACGGTGAGACGGCCCTTCGACTCATCGGACGAGTCGCGTTGCTGGAGCTCGCTCCACCGGTATTGGCACGGGCCCTGGATGCCTTTCCCGTGTCTGTATTCTTACGCACCCTCGATACCCTTCATCTTGCTTCCTGCGACTACCTTCGCAAGCAAGGACAATCAGTCAAACTTGCAAGCTACGATCGCCGAATGACAGATGTCGCCCGCGCCATGAACATTCCGCTTTTGGACTTGGCACAATCTTGAACGACGGAAGAACTCCAGGGTGGACAGATCGAAACAGGCGGGTCGGACCGCTGATTCCGTTCACTCGAAGTCCGCGCGGATCTTGGCGATGAGGTTCGGGAGGTAAATGCGGAACCGCCGGTCCATTCCCGGCAGCTCTTGGGGCAGGGCGAGGATCCGGTTGAGCGCCGGCTCGGCGCGGTCCTCCAGGTAGTCGAGAGCATTGAGCGCCATCATGGCGACTTGGAGACCGTGCTCTTCCGCGTCCGCCAGTTCCACCAGCACGGCCAGGGCACGTTCGGTGTCCGGGTCGCTTCCATACCGCCCGAGCGCTTCGCCGGCGGCAACTCGGACCGCCGGATCGTCATCCGAGAGCGCCTCCCGCAGCGGCGCGGCCAATGCCCCGACACCCGCCTTGCCTCTCATCAAGGCGCCCAGGGCCGCCCAGTAACGCACGGCGCCGTCGGGATCTGCGAACCCGGAGCGAAGTTCCGGCTCCACGCCTTCCTGCATGGAGGAGGCCAATTCCGCCATGGACATGATCCGCTCCAGGGGGTACCTCGCCGCGTCGGCCCCCATCGTGTGGGGCGCGTCGTGGTCGGAACGTGAGTAGGTGACGCTCTCGGGCAGGAATCCGAGATCGCGGATCGACAGCGACCACTCCCGGCGGGCGGCCCGCAGACGATCGAGAACAGATGCGTGCTCGGGGCTGTTCGCTAGATTCCTGGTCTCATCAGGGTCCTCGGCCAGGTCGTAGAGCTCCTCGGCCGGCTTGGTCTCCCAGAAATGGGTGCGAGGGGGCCTCAGTTTTCCCTCGCGGTGCAGCCGGTGCCACACGGCGGTCGTCGGCGTCCGGAACATGTACTCGACGAACTGGCCGTAGATCCGGTGCGGCATGAAGTTGCGGATGTAGACGTAGCGCTGGTCGCGGACGCTGCGGACCATGTCGTAGCGCTCGTCCATCCGTCCGCGAAAGCCGTAAAGGTACGGCTGCGGAGGAGCTTCGTATTTGCCCGTGAAGGCATGGCCTTGGAAATGGTCCGGAGGTTGGATGCCGGCGAGGCTGAGAACCGTCGCCGCGAAGTCGACGAAACCGACGAGACGGCCGCTCTCCCCGCCGGTGGCGTACTCGGCCGGCCGCAGGTGGCGGAACTTCTCCGGGATGTACAGGATCAGCGGCACGTGCAGGCCCGAATTGTAGGTCCAGCGCTTGCTGCGGGGCATGCCGGCCCCGTGGTCCGCCCAGTAGAAGACGATGGTGTCCTCTTCCAGGCCGTCTTCTCTCAACTGTTCCAGTACCTTGCCGGCCAGACTGTCCATCTCCGTCATCTTGTCGTGGTACTGGGACCAGTCTTGCCGGGTTGCCGGCGTGTCGGGGTGGTAGTCGGGCACGCGCACCGTAGCGGGGTCGTGGACGGCTGCATGCGGCCGCTTCCGGATCTGGGACTCGTGGGTGACTGTGAGATTGAAGACCGAGAAGAAGGGCTGGCCAGGCGCGCGCTTGCGCCAGTGCGCTTGGGGGCTGGACTCATCCCAGACCTTGCCGGGCTTGATGAGGTTGTAGTCCTCCTTGGAGTTGTTGGTGACGTAGTATCCCGCCTCCCGCAGGTATTGCGGGAACATCTTCATTCCTGCCGGCAGCCGCGTCGACGAGCGCATGTGTTGCGAGCCCGTGGACGGCGGGTACATGCCGCTGATGATGGTGGTGCGCGCCGGCGCGCAGACGGGGGCCGTGGACCAGGCGTTGCGGTAGATCATGCCGCGGGCGCCCAGGGCATCCAGGTTCGGCGTGTCGGCGTAGAAGTCGCCGTAGATGCCGAGGTGGGGGCCGTTGTCCTCGGAGCTGATCCACAGGATGTTGGGGGTGTTTGCGAGGGCGGGGAAGGTGGATGCCAAGAGGAGGACGATGGTGCGTATCGACATCGTCAGAATATACCTGTGTTGGGAATTGGGTGGGTTTGGGGGGAGTGTAAAGGGGGGACTGCAGTCCCCCCTTTACACTCCCCTGTCGGCGCCTGAAAGACGCCGCTCCCGGCGACTGGAAAGTCGCCGCTCCTAGCGCCGCTCCGGAATGATCGGCAGGAGGATGTGGGACGGGTGTTCGGCGTCGTGGTAGACGGTCTGGTCGGCGGCGACGATCTCGGTGTCGACGCCGAGCTTGCCTCCGTTGTTCAAGTTGCGGTCGAATCGCGGGAAGTTGCTGCTGGAGACTTCGACGCGGATCTTGTGACCCTTGAGAAAGACGTTGCTGACGACGCCGACCTCGATGAAGAATTTGTAGATCTTCCCGGGTTCCATCAGTTTGGGATTCTCGAACTGCCCGGGTGAGGGGACGCCGGCCCGGATCGCCGCGGGATCCCGGTAACGCGCCCTGAGAATGCCGTCCCAGAGGTTGACCGCCTTGCCGTCCGGGTAGACGTCCAGCAGCTTTACGGTCCAGTCCGTGTCCGGAGCGGAACTGCTGGCGTAGATGCTGGCTTGGATCGGCCCCGTCACCTCCAGCTCTTGCTCCAGGGCTTCGGTGCTGTAGACCAGGACGTCGTCACGGTACTCCACGGGCCGGTGGTCAAGGGGCTCCACCTCGCCGTTGGGGTCCATCCCCAGGGTCGGGACCGGATCCTCCGGATTGTAGGTGTAACGGTCGGCCGGCTCGCCGCCGCCGGGCATTCCCGTAGAGAGGGTGCCGTTGCCGAAGAGGGAATTGGCCCGCCCGCCGCTACGCAGGTAGAAGGGAGTCCATTGGGTTTCGGGGAGAGGCCATTTGTCGGCCGTTCGCCATTTGTTTTTCCCCATCATGAACAGCTTCAGAGGGGGCTCGTTCTCCACTCCGTTCTCGATTCCCTTCAGCCACCGGTCCATCCAGCGCAGGTAGAGTGCATAGAGGTCGATGATGGAGTCGACTCCGAAATCCAGCACCCCGTAGCCCTGCTTGGGCCGGTCGGTGTGGACCCAGGGGCCCACCACCACTTTCTGTAGGCGCTTGGCGCGCTCGGTGCCCTCTCGCTGAATGGCCTCGTAGTTGGCGAACAGCGACTTCGCATGCAGGTCGAGCCAGCCGCTCACCTGCAGGATGGGGATGTCCATTTCGCGGAAGTGACCGTAATTGCTGGCCTTCTTCCAGAAATCGTCGTAGCTGGGGTGCTGGATCCAGTCGCGGTAGAACCCGATCGGTTTTCCCGTAGCCTCGACGTCGGCCGTCAGAATGGGCAGGTGCCGAAACAGCTTGTCCCAGTCATACGGTTGCCGCGTCTGCTGGGTCCGCCCGCGAACGCCGATGGACCAGGGAATGCCGATCTGCAGCAGGAAGGCCCCGCCGGTGTAGTTCATCCCGTACAGGTACTCGTCGGCCGGGCCCATCTGGGGAGCGATGGCCTTCAGGTAGGCTGAACCGGTCTGGGCCGCCTTCCATTGGGTCAGTCCCATGTGGGACATCCCCATCATGCCCACATTGCCGTTGGACCAGGACCGGGTCCCGCACCAGTCCAGCGTGTCGCGCCCGTCTTCGATCTCCACGATCCACCCGGACCACTCCCCATCCGAATCGAAGCGGCCGCGGCAGTCCTGGAGCACGTAGACGTAACCGCGCCGGGCGAAATAGAGGGCCCGGTTGACGTACCAGTCGGAGCTGTTGCCGTACGGCGTCCGCTCCAGAATCACCGGCCACCGGCCTTCTTTCCCGGGGAGATAGACGTCCGCCGACAAAGACACGCCATCCCGCATGGGCACCCGGACGTCGATCAGCGTGGCGGGGGAGTGTTCCGGCGGCGACAGCAGATCCTTCCAGGCCGGACTCTCCGCCAAGGACGGCGAGATGAGTGTGGATTGCAGGCACATGACGAGAAGTCCTCGCGTCCAGTGGCGAGTCGATCGGATCATGGACTCCCCTCCTGAATCGGCAACTCGATGTGGGAGGCGTGTTCGCCTCCGTGATGGATCGTGTTGTTGGCGATGCGCCACTGCCGGCTCAGCGGGTCGCCCGTGTTCCGGTTGATGTCGAAGTTGGGAAAGCTGCTGCTGGAAATGTCCACCCGGAGGCGATGGCCGGCCTTGAACAGGTTGGCCGCCGGCTGAATCGGCAGGCGAATTTCATACACGGTGCCCGGCTCCATCAGTTCCGGCGTCTTGAAGCTGTTGCGGTACCGGGCCCGGATGATGCCGTCGGTGACGGGGAAGGCGTAGCCGGCAGGGTAGTCTTCGCTGGCCGGATAGACGTCGATCAGCTTGACGAAGAAGTCGGTGTCGGGAGCGTCGGAGGAGACGTAGAGGACGGCTCGGAGGTTGCCCGCCACGGTGGTGTCCCGGGACAACGGGGGTGTCTGGAAGACCAGGATGTCGGGGCGGGAGGCGGTGGGGAGTCCGGGAATCCCGTGGCCCGGAAGGGTCTCCATCTGGATCTGGTTGTAGGGTCCCATTCCCCGGAACCCGAGCTCGGACGCCGGTCCGTAGGCGATCTCGCAGCGGCCGTCGCTGTGGACCGTGTTTCGAGGATCGTAGGTGTAGGTGGTGGAATCGGCCCCGCCGCCGGGTTTCGTTGCCGACAGAGTGCCATCGCCGTGGAAATAGTATTTCCTGGCAGAGGTGTCGACGGCGGGCCATTCGTCGCCGGTATGCCAGGCGCCTCCATGGTTCATCCGGTCTTTTTCACCGCGCCCGCCGTCACCGCCGCCCATCACGAACACCTTCACCGGATGGCCCAGCTCGGCGCTCTCGTCCCCCTTGAGCCAGCGATCGAACCACTGCAGCTCGTAGTCGAGGAATTCGAGATCGTTGGGTGGCATGAGCTCCGCCTTGGCGCCGTAGTTGGCGTCCCCGTTGTAGGGATCCCAGTTGGCGTGGGTCCAGGGGCCGGCAACCAGGAATTGGTCGCGGCGGCCTCGCCTGAGCATTTCCCGGTAGCCGTCCACGATGGAGCGGGCGTAGACTTCGTACCATCCGGTGACCCACATGATGGGAATGTCCGGATAGTTGTCGAAGTATTCGTCCATAGCCAGGCCGGGCCGTCGCCAGAACTCGTTGTAGTCGTTGTTGTCGAAGTAGAACTGGAAGGCGGCGTCCTCATACCTGGGGGCGACGCTCAGCGGCGTCTGCCCGCGCCGCCACGGAATCCGCGACGCCCACTGCAGAAACCCCTTGGAGGTCAGCATCGGCTTGATGGCTTCTACGATGGAAGGGTTCTCCTGAGCCTCCCAACTGGTGGTGGCCATGTGCAGGTGCCACCTCAGCAGGCCCAGAGTGCGGGTCCCGCCGACGTGCATGCTGTAGTAGTAGGCGTTGTTCGGTCCGGTGTGGGGGATCATGGTGGCCAGGCTGGGCGGGTTCAGCGTTGCCATCTGGATCTGCACCCAACCCATGTAGGAGACCCCGTAGGTCCCCACTTTTCCGCTGCTGGAGGGATGCCGGGCCAGCCATTCCACCGTGTCGTAGCCGTCCTCCGCCTCGTCCCGCATGGGAAAGAACTCGCCTCCCGATCGGAACCGCCCCCGGCAGTCCTGAATCACCGACAGGTAGCCGTGGCTGGCAAAGAAGCTGGCCGGGTCCTTGTAGAACTGGTTCTCCTTGTCGTAGGGCGTCCGCTGCAGGACCACCGGAAACTTTCCTTCCAGCGGTCGGCCGTCCTTTGCGGGCAGGTACAGATCCGTCGCCAGCTCGACTCCGTCCCGCATCGGGACCATGACATCCTTCAGGACGACGACATCCATGGTTTTCTCCTCGCCTGCCGGCCCGGCGGCCGCAAGACCAAAGCAGAAGAGTCCCACTGCAAACAGCAGAGTCCACGGCGAACTCCTCATGAGTGACCTCCCTTTCTTGCTGATTGACTGGACTGGAAGCTGAGTGAAAATTTGCGGCTCAGGATATGAAGGGCGTGCCACGTTGTCAAATGGGGGCAACCCCCGACGCCGGGGAGAATGGGGGACAACATGTCCCCCCTCTTGGGACGGCGCCGGCTTGCTTCCGCCGGAGATGAGCATTCGTTATACTCTTCGACAACCCATGGGTCCGGCAATTCCGGCACTTTGTCTCCTTTTCCTCATTGCTTCCGTCTCACTTGGCCAATCCGTCAGAGACGAGGAGTCCGAGCAGTACTTCAGGAAGTGGCTGGACGAGGATGTTCGCTACATCGTCAATCCGGAAGAAACCAGTGTCTTCCAGGAGCTCTCCACGCCGGAGGAAAAAGAGCGTTTCATCGAGCAGTTCTGGCTGAGGCGGGACCCCGATCCCAAGACCTCGATCAACGAATTCAAGGAGGAGCACTATCGCCGCATCGCGTACGCCAATGAGCGCTTCAAGGCGGGGCGTGACGGCTGGCTCACGGATCGGGGACGGATCTATATCGTTTTCGGTGCGCCGGCCCACATCGAAATGCATCCCATGGGCGGACTTTACAACCGTTCGCTTTCCGAAGGGGGCGGGTCCACCGTCACTTTCCCGTACGAAGTCTGGAGCTATCGCTACATCGAAGGCCTGGGAAACGACATCCTGTTCGAGTTCGTGGACTCCGGTATGAACGGAAACTACCGTCTGGCTCTCACTCCGGACGAGAAGGACGCCCTGCTGCATACCGGCTACGGGCTGACCATGGAGGAGTTCTTCGGATCCAGGACGCGACTCGACCGCATCCGGCAGCAGGGCATTCTGAGGCCTCTGGATCACACCGGTCTCGGCATCAACAAGAGCAACCTCCAGCTCATCGAGGACTACTTCAAGGCGCTCACTCCTCCCAATATCAAGTACAAGGACCTGCAGAAAGTCGTCGGGACCCGAATCCACTATGAGGAGTTGCCCATCGACACCCGGGCCTCCATCGTCTGGGTCAACGCCGAGCAGTTCATGGTGCCGGCCACGCTTCAGGTCTGGAACCGTCTGTTGACCTATCAGCCGGAGAACGACATCCGCCGGGCGCGTGTCGAGATCTACGGGGCCGTTCATGGCCTCTTGGGGAAGACCGTCTACGAGTTCGAAGACCAGGTCTACGTGGAGGACACGGGCTATCGTCCGTTCGTGGAACAGGGGAAGTCTCTCTACCAACACACGATTCCCCTGAGGTCGGGCCGCTACAAGCTGGACTGGGTGGTCCGCGACGTTCACTCCGGGAAGATCGGCACCTCGGTCCATTCCATCGTGGTGCCGCCCAAGCCGGGGAAGGAACTCTTCACCAGTTCATTGATCCTGGCCGATCGGATTCGGGTCCAGAAGGAGGCCGATCCGCTGGAGCCCTTCGCCACGCTGTCCGGACTCAAGGTCTATCCCAACCTCCAGAAGAATACGTTTCCGGCCGGGGAGCGGGTCGGACTTTACTTCGAGATCTACAACTTCTCCGTTGACGCCGCCACCGGGGAAGCGGACCTGAAGATTCCGCTTCGCGTTCTGGACCGGGAGGGGCGGGTGGTCCAGGAGATCCGTCTGGATCACGTGGGCCTGACTTACCTGGGAGAACGAGCGTCGGCCTCGACCCATCTCTATATCGACGGTGTCGGGGACTATCGCGCCGAGATTTCCATTCAGGACCTGATCTCGGGTCAGACCAAAGATATGAGTGTCCGATTTCGAATCCAGGACAATTCGGGTTGAGACTGAGACGGGTGGGGACGAGGCTGACACAGGCCGTCCGGTTCGCCGCAGTCCTGGCAGCAGTTCTCACCGGAGGCTGCGCGGACGCGGAACCTCCGTACCCTCCGGAGGCGGCTCTCCGGACCTTTCAACTGGCCCCGGGATTCCGGATCGAGTTGGCGGCTGCCGAACCCCAGGTCGTGGATCCCATCTCCATGGCGTTCGATGAACGCGGCCGCCTGTTCGTCGTCGAGATGAGGGACTACCCGATCTCCGACCACCCCCTCTCCAGGATCAAGCTGCTTGAGGACCGGGACGGCGACGGCCGGTTCGAGCACAGCAGCGTGTTCGTCGACGGGCTCCACATGGCCCATGGCGTGTTGCCCTGGAAGGGGGGGATCCTGGTCGCCTGCGCCCCCGACATTCTCCATTTCACCGACACCGATGGGGACGGCCGGGCCAACCAGCGCAAAGTGATCCTGACCGGTTTCGCGCAGGTCAATCCACAGCTCCGCATCAATACGCCCCTCTATGAAATGGACAACTGGATCTACGCCGCCTACCCGAGGTTCGGGGTCGGCCGCCGTTTCAAGCAGTTCAGCGATCAGGGCCAGCCGATCCATTTCCCCGATCATCCCGAGATCGCACCCGTCGACGTCTTCGAGCGGCGTTCGGATATTCGGTTCAAGCCGGACAAGCTGCAGCTCGAGCCGGTCTCAGGCAACTCCGAGTTCGGTCAAGCCTTCAACGCCCGAGGCCACCGGTTCCCCTCCTGGAACAACAATCACCTGAGGCATTCGGTGATCGAGACGCGATACCTGGACCGCAATCCCCACCTTCAGGTCGACAGCCCCATGCAGACGGTTTCCGACCACGGACAACCGGCGCCGGTCTATCCCATCACCGACGATCCGCACCTGCAGGACATTCGCCAGACTCGCCTGTTGAAGGAGCTGGGCCATTTCACCTCGGCCTGCGGCCAGAGCGTCTACACGGGCGGCCGGTTTCCCCAGCCCTACGACGGAGCCCATTTCATTGCGGAGCCAGCCCACAATCTGGTGCACGGCGATATTGTGTCGGCGCGGGGGGCGACCTATTCCGGCGCCGGCGCCTTCGGTGAGTCCGAGTTCCTGGCTTCCCGGGACAGTTGGTTCATGCCCGTCTTCACCACGACCGGTCCCGACGGGGCCCTCTACGTGGTCGACTTCTACCGAAAGATCGTCGAGCACCCCGAATGGATTCGTGAAGACTTCGTCGACGACCACGAATTGTTCTACGCGGGTCAGGATCGAGGGCGGATCTACCGGATCGTCCATGGTGAGAACGAGCCGTCGGAGCCGCCTCGGCTCGACCAGGCGAGCGCCTCGGAACTGGTCGACCGGCTTTCCCATCCCAACCGGTGGTGGCGGCTCACGGCCCAGCGGCTCCTGATCGAGCGCCAGGATCCGTCGGCGATTCCCCGCCTGAGGGAACTTGCCCGGCCCGGCGCCTCGGCGGCCGGGCGAATGCACGCCCTCTGGACGCTGGAAGGGCTCGACGGCTTGGACGCCGACCTGGTCCTGGGCGGTTTGGGAGACAATAGCCCGGAGGTTCGCGAGCAGGCGATCCGAATCGGGGAATCCCGGCTGTCGGACCGCCGCATCGTGGACCGGATGATCGAAATGACCGGAGACCCGGATGAGCGGGTTCGCTTCCAGTTGGCGTGCACGCTGGGGGAACTTCCAGCCGCCATTTCTTTCAAGCCCCTGGTGAAGATCGCCGCGGACCACATGGAGGATCCATGGTTTCAGGTCGCGGTGCTCAGTGCCGCCGCTGACGAAGCGGTCCGGTGGTTTCACGCCGTGACCCGGAACGAAGAGTTCACTTCCCAGGAGACGGAGGGCCGCCGGCTCTTCCTGCGCCGGTTGACTTCCATGATCGGAGCCCGCCAGAAGCCTGGGGAACTGACGGCGGTTCTGGCGGCCGTGGGCAAGGCCGCGGCGGATGCGGACGTCTGGTGGTCCGGTCTGAGCCTGGAGGGTCTGGCGCAAGGGTTGAAACGAGGGACTGTGCCGGAGGTCGACCTTTCCCGCCGGGCACAGCAGATCCTTTTGGATCTTCTGTCCGAACCGAATCGGTTGGGCGCGGCGGCTCTTGAAATGGCAGAAGGAGTCCGGCTGTCGGATACGCTTCAATTCCGGTCTTTGATGCGGCAGGCTGCCTCATCGGCTGCCGATGAGGCAGCCGGTCCGGACTCCCGGGTCCACGCCATCCGATTGTCGGCTCTGGACCCCGCCCAAGCGGACTACGCACTGCTGGCGGGGTTGCTGCAACCCCGCCAGCCCGAAGAGATCCAGATGGCGGCGACGCGCGCGCTGACCGTCCTGCCCCACCCCAGGTCCACCGAAGTTCTTCTGGATAACTGGCGATCCTTCACGGCCGCGCTCCAGAACGCGGCCGTGGACGGGATGCTCAGAGAACCGGTGCGAGTGCCCAACCTCCTGGACGCCGTCGAGGCGGGGACCGTCCAGCCCTGGACCATCCGAGGCGCCAGGCGGGGCCGCCTTTTTCGGATCTCGGAGGGCGAGACCCTGGAGCGCGCCAGGACTCTCCTGCGGAGTTCTCCTCCCGACCTGCGGTCACTGATGGACCAGTATGGCGCCGCCGCCCGCACCACCGGGGACATCGGCGCCGGCCGCGACGTTTTCAACGACCATTGCAGTCAGTGTCACAAGGTCGGGGAAACCGGCTCGGAAGTCGGACCGGACCTGCTCAGCCTTTCAGGCCGGACCAAGTACGAATTTCTGGAAAATATCCTCGACCCCAACTCCAGCATCGTCCCCGGATATGAGGAGTACCTGGTCGAGACCAACGACGGACGCGCCCTGACGGGAGTGATGGCCAGCCAAGGGCCGGCCACGGTCACCCTGAGGCGAAGCGAGGGAGAGGAGGACACGATCTCCCGGAGCCAGATCGCCAGCCTCCGGTCCCTTGGAGTGTCCGCCATGCCGGAAGGAGTCCAGGAAGATATCAGCGTCCGGCAGATGACCGACCTGCTCGAGTACCTGACCCACTTGGGAGCGACAAGCGGCGTTGGGAGCCGCGACTTTTAGTCGTCGAGCAGGGCGGCGACTTTCTTGTCGCCGAATGGGACCGGCGGCTTTCTTGCCGCCGTACTCCAGAGGGGCAGGAGAGTATGGCGGAATGAGCGGGCGGGAGAGCGGAGGAATGGGCGACTGGAAGTCCGTTGCCCTGTCCATCTGAGTTATGGGTGTGATCCTTTCTTGCTGTCGGTGACAGTGCCATTCTCGGACAGCCAGTCCACCCCTTGCCCAAGTCACGGATCAGGATGAAATCTTCCCGCCGCTTGATACTTGACCGCATCACCCAGTCCAGGAATTTGTTGAGTAGGGCCGCGCCGCTCAGGCGGCGGGCTGGCGGGTGATGGCCTCGCGCAAACCTTGCAGTAGCCCTTCGAGCTTGGCCTGGCTGTGTTCGAGCCGAGCCACACGGCCGTCGAGGCGGTTCAACTCGTCGCGAAGTCGCGACTCCATTTCCCTCATGTCCTGGCGGGTGATGCGGTGCAGGTAGAGCATGAGGCCGACGATGACAGCGGGGGAAAGGGTCCCGAAGATGACGATTAAGGGAACGATCCACTGTGCGAGTTCTGGGGGCATCAATTTCTCCTGTCCTCTAGTTTATCCTCTCCCTGATTCGCGGACTAGGATGAATCTACCATCCCGGTGAAAAATCTCCCGGAACGTTGTGATCCAGGTTGGTCCCTTCCGGATCGTGACCTGGATGGGGCGATCCACTAAGTCGTCGGGGAATGACTGAAAAAGTTAATGTTCGGTAGTTTTTGACTGAGAGGCAGTCAGGACTGGAAGTCGCCCCTCCTTGCGCCCCCCCGGTTAGAAATGCGAGCTAGAAGTCGAAACGGAGCCCCCACTGAATCTGGCGGGCATCTCGGGTCCGGCTGATCACGCCGAAGCTGCTGCTGCCGAACGCACCGTTCGGGTTGAAGAAATTGGCTTTGTTGAAGGCGTTGAAAAACTCCACCCGGAATTGAGCTCGCATCCCCTCGCCCACGTAGACGTCCTTGTACAGGGACAGATCCCAAATCCCCAGTCCGGGACCCGAAACCACCCCGACCCCGGTATTGCCGAAGGTATATCTCGGCGCCCGGACGAAAGCGGAGGTTTTGAAAAACTGGGCGATCGCGGAGGCGTTGGAACCATGGGAGACACCGTTCGGATTGCTGATCATGTCGGGCCGGCTGCCGCCGGCGTTCGAGTTGTTGAAAATATCGCTGACCGTAAACTTGTTCCCGGCCTGGAAATTGGCGATGCCGCCGAATTTCCACCCACCGAAGATGGCATTGGCGACCCCCGTCAGATCCTTCCCCACCGGTTTGCCGCGACCGACAGGGAGATCCCAGACCCAGGACAGGGAAAGGATCTGAGGGATATCCCACTGCGTCGGTCCGTAGTCCGCTTTCCAATTGTTGTGATTACGGTTGGGCTGTTGACGGAAGGCCGCCCCTGGAACCACGTGGCCGATCGCCCTTCCCCAGGTATAGGAAACCAGCCCCATCAGACCACCCGAAAAATCCTTGCGAAGCTTCATCTGGAGCGCACTGTAACTGCCGTTGGCCCAGCTTTGCCGGGCAGTGAGGCCTCCATACTGCGGATAGGGGACCCGTTCGGAAATGGGTGCGGCCCCCGGGATCGCCTGATTGTAGTTGTGACTGCGAAGCATCTTACGTGCGGCATTCCCGACAATACCGATCTCGAAACCCAGCGTGGGGGTCAGGGCCCGATCCAGGCCCAGCGAGTACTGGTAGAGATATCCGGTGTTGTTGTCTTTAACCGCGACTCCTGAGGGTCTCACCGTGGCAGCCGCACTGCCGGCGAACGGGGCTTCGAAGGTCGCGGCCGGGCGATCCGGGTCGCTACGGTTGCTGGCCTGAGGCACGAAGGGTGGGCCGAAACCCTGACCCACCTGCATGTCTTCCACGAACCAGGTGTAGAAGACACCGAATCCACCCCGCAACACGGTGCTGTTGTCTCCACCGATTCTCCAGGCGAAACCCAATCGGGGGCCGTAATCATTCAGGTCCGTGTCATGCTGCAGGGTGCGGGAATAACCCAGGCTGTCGGCGGTCACGGAATTGGGAGGGGTGCCCGGCAGGTTGGGCACCGAACCCGGGAAGACGAACTGTTCGGTCGCGAGGTCGAAGGCCACGACACGATTACCCCTCTCCACGGGGCGCTGAAAGATCTCATACCGCAGTCCGAGATTGAGCGTCACATCGGGATGGACGCTCCAGTCGTCTTGAATGAAAAAGCTCCACCAGGTCAGTTCGATCTCCTGGAACAAGGGGTTTCCGAACAAGTTGCTGAAATTGACCTGACCCAGGAGAAAGTCCGCGAACGAATGGAACTCGTTTCCCGGGGAGCCCACGGACTCGGTCGTGAACCGGGACGCGAAATCGATCCGGCCGCGCGTGCGGGCCTCGAATTTCAGTTCAAAAAAGCTGTCGAGGACGTCCACTCCCGCCTTCCAGGAATGATTCCCCTCAACCTTACTGAACACGTTGTTGATCTGGTAATGAGGCTCCTTGGAGGCGACGGGAGCAAAGGTCGAAGTCGCGATGTCATTCCAGCCGCTGACTCTGATCCTGGGGATGTCGGCGCGCTGCGCTTCGGGCGAGACCCCTTGAATGCCGGAATTCTGGAAGAACTCCGGTCCGGTGAGTGGACCGTGAGGCCCGCCGCACCCGAAAAGTTCAGGATCCGTGGCCTCCGAGTCGCGGCACTGATCGAACTTGCTGTAACCGATGTTGAGGCTGTTCAGCGTGGTCGGGCTGATGGTGCGGGTCCAGCCTCCCTTCCAGTTCGGCCCGACGAACGTCTGGTTCTGACGGAATCCATTGACCGGCAGCGTGAAGCCCCTCGGCTGAGGCTCCAGATAGGAATTCTTGTTCCGGGTAAAACGAAACATGATGCTGTCCGCATCGGTCAGGTCGCGATCGTAGCGGATACTCCATTGATCGAAGTTGCGAAGCCGATCCGGGTTGGCGACAAAGTTGGCCACGGTTCCGGGGAGGGTCGGCTCCGGCCACAGCGAGGAGATATAAGCGGCTTGTGGAGTGATTCTGTTCGTTGGGATGACGTTGTTGGGGAAGGGCTGCCGCTCACCGGTGTCCGGGTCCGTGGTCATCGGATCGTAAACGGTCGTCCCGAACTCCCGGAAATCCCCATTCCGAAGCGCAACCGGGGGCACGCTGGCCCGTAGTGTCAGACCACGGGCTTGCCGCTGCCCCTCGTACACGAAAAAGAAGAAGTCCTTTTCCGATCCGGGAACATGCCCGCCGAAGGAGCCTCCGAACTGTTCACGCTCAAAGGGAGGGAGGGCTCCGGTTTCAAAAAAGTTGCGCGCATCGAGGGCGTCACTGCGGCGAAAGTAGAAAATGGAGCCGTGATAGTCGAGAGATCCGCGCTTGGTCGCCATGTTGATCTGGGCGGCCGGGGTTCCGCCGAACTCGGCGTCGTAGACGTTGGTGACGATCTGGAACTCCTGAATCAGGTCGATGCTGGGGGTGAAAGCCAGCCGGCCGGCGCCGAACTCGACGTTTTGAATTCCATCGACCATGACATTGGTCGACTGCGGGCCGATACCGTTGGCCGAGATACTGGTCCCGGTGTGGGCAAAGACGCCCACCTGGTCTTGAGTATTCGCCACTACTCCAGGCGTCAGGGTCGCCAACTGGTAAAAATCCCGGCCGTTCAGAGGCAGTTCCGTCACCTTGGTCGTGTCGATGACTTCGCCCACCGTTGCATGGTCGGTCTGGATGATGGGAGCCACGCTTTCGACCGTCAGTTCCTGGGTGACCTCTCCCACCGACAGTGTGATCGGAATCCGGGCGATCTGACCGACCTGCAGTACGATCCCGGTCAGGATCGTGGTTTCGAAACCGACCAGTGAGGCTCTGATTTCGTATTCCCCGGGGTCGAGATTGCTGACCCGGTAGTTGCCGGCATCCCCCGTGATCGCGATCCGCGACCGCGCCTGACCGACGTCCGTAACCGTCACCTCGACACCAGGTACGACGGCTCCCGTCTTGTCCTGCACAATCCCGACAATCACTCCTTGCGCCTCTTGGGCAAGGGCCGCAGCCGGAAATAGAAAGAGCCCTATGAGGCCAATAAAAATAGCGTTGAGGCTTCGTTGAGAGATCATTCGGCCATTCTCCCTTGGTCGGACGTGGTGTTATTCAGGTAGGAAACGGTGGCTTCCTGCTTGAACAAAAAGTTGCGGTCGAGTTTGAATCCAATAAGAGGATAGGTCAAACCGGGGGAGATATCACGAATGAACGGAATAGATCATCCGCTATCGAGCCTCGAACGGGAGCACAGCTACGAATCCAGTTGGTGTTCAGTCTTCGACGATCAGGACTCGGCTGGGCTGTTCCTTGTCCTCCCGTTCCTGTTTCTGACGGAGTTCTTCGAACCTTCCAAAGGCCTGCCTGGCCTCTTGCGTGCGGCCCTGTTTGGAGTGGAGGCGACCCAACTCCAGATGGGCTTCCTTGAACTCCGGGGATAGGCGGACCGCGGTATTCAACTCGGATTCCGCAGCCGCAATCTCCCCGGATTCAGATAGCGTTTTACCCAACTGGTAGTGGACTCGAGCGTCATCGGCTCTCAACTCAAGACATTTCCTGAATTGCGTAACAGCTTCCCGTGGTCGTCCCAGCCGGGTCAGCAACACCGCGTAGAGGTAGAGTGCGTCGAAATCGCTGCCATCGATCTTGAGTGCGTCTTTCAGTACGGGCTCCGCCTCCTCCAACTGCCCGCTCTCCAGCAGCGAACTGGCCAGGGCGGCGTGGATTCGAGGAAAGGCCGGGTCCAACTCGATCACGCGCCGAAACGCCTGCTGCGCCTTCCGGCTCTTCAACTGCTTCTGGTAGCAGACCGCCAGTTCGAAGCGGATCGCGACCGAACGAGGCAGTTGCAGAAGGCCGTACTCCAGGATCTTCTCCGCCCCGGAATAGGCTTGACCTCGCGCCAGAATCCGGGCGTAGTCCAGATAAAACGTCTCGTTGCCCGGCTCCCTGAGAATCGCCTGCTCGAAGTTGGACACGGCCGCTTCGAATTGCTGTGCCTCGAACTGCACCCGGCCCAGCAGGAAACGAATCGACGCGTTCTCCGGGTCAAGGCTCAAACTCTTTTGGAGCGTCGTCGTTGCTTTCTTGAGTCGACCCTGACGAGCCAGGACATAACCCAGTCCGGCCAGAAGTCTGGGGTCGTCCGGTGTCTGTAGCAAAGCCTGATCGTAGGCGTCCCGGGCGGCGGGCCAATCTTCGAGCCTTGCACACACGCTCCCGAGCATGGCCCAGAGGCGCGTCGATAGCGGATCTGCTTCCACGGCCCTGGTAAGAAGGAGTCGTGCCTGTGCCAGGTCGCCGGAGCTGGCGAGGGCTTGCACCTGCTCAAGATCTACCGTCTGGGCCCAGAGAACGGAACTCAGACCGAACATCGCAACCACCGCCCAAATGCAGGGGCATGGGTGCCCCACGGGAGTTGTCTCGAAGGTCGAAACTCTCCCCTGAGGGCGCGATGACCGTGCTCCTGATGGAGTCAATGGCCACTCCTCGACCATCATTCGCCGTCGGCTTTCGACGAAACCAGTCGGAAGCGGGAACTGAGCGTCTTGTTCTGTCCGGAAATTGAATCTTGAACGGAAACCTCGGCCAGGTAGGGTCCGGGCGCCATGGAATCGAGGCGCAGGATGGTTGAACCATAGGCCCGCTCATTGGCGTAGTTCAGAGCCCACCCCTCCAGCCGCCGCTCTTCCACGACCTGATCCTCGCCCCCCCGGATGCGCAGGACGGCCTGCAGAGCCGGGTTGCCTGAAGCCGAGTCCAGGGCAGCGTTGTAGATTTCGAAATAGAAGCCGATTTTTTCGCCGAGGGCGAAGGTGTTCTTTTCGACGTTGGGATAAACCTTCAGGCCCGAAAGCGTGTTGAAGGGCTCGAGGGGATCGCCTGAGCCGCCACGGATGCGGTCTGCCAGGATGAGAGAGCTGGTGAAAAACTCGTCCTTTCCACGCCTTGGCAGGACTAGAGCGTGTGCGGACGTGCCCAGTTTTCCGGAATGAAGGTCGCGAACCACCCAATCCAGTTTGTACCGTCCCGGCTCCAGGGGGATGGCATGCTGGTAGAGCGTATGTCCCTTCTCCATTGCGATTTCCGAGGGGGTGTTGACAAAAAGAGTCTGTTCGAACTCGTAGGCCGTCTTTCCGGAAAGGTCCTGGACCGCCCCATACACGTCAACGCGCGCCCCGTTCCTGGCGCCGTCTTGCTTGTAGGTCAGCTCCCGGTTGGCCAACTGGAGCGTCACCGTCGCCATGAACCTCTCTCCAGCGACCCAAAAATAATCGGCTCGAGTACCCAGCGGGAGCTCCTCGTAGGTGACTCGGGTTTCGACGATCCTCTGCAGGTCGTGGTAGGTGATTGCGGGGTTCCTGAAAGCCTGGAAGTAATTTTGCAGGCGTTCTATGGGGCTTTTTTGGGCACCAAGAGTCCGGTCTTCCAACGGCCGCAGCATGGTCTGCTCCCGGATCCGGTCCGCCCGGGTCTTCATGCCGAGGCTCTCTTCGAGAGTTGCACCCAAACCCGTATGCAACAGGGCGTCTTTCTCGTCCGGCGTGAGCGCCAAACGGTAGTTGCCGCTCAGGTTCGAGTCCACGAACTCGAACTCGACGTCGTTTCCAATACCCTCGATGTAGCGGTAACTCCAGACTTCGTGAGGAAAGGTCGTCGTGGCGCCACCGCCTTCCTGCAAGGTTCGTTTATGCAGACCCCCCATGGGCCGCATCATGATGTTGGCGGGAGGTCCATGAATGATATAGATGCGGCCGCGGTCCGTGGTCCAGCCCGCCTTGCCCGCCTTGTAATGTTCATTCGCATAGGCGATGCGCCGGTAGTGTTCCTCCTTGAACTCGTTAAACGCGTTTCCAGGATCGGGATCGCGTCGAAACCAGAATTGTTCGATAAAACGCTCCTTCTCTTCCGGGGCGGAGAGCTTTTCGAAGACGGACGTTTCTTCAGGAGAAATAATGTACACGGCGTCTTCGCGGAGCCATTTCTTGAAGTAGTCGTCGACTTCTTCATCCCGCACGTCCTGGGCACATACAAGTCCATGGGACAGAAGCAGAATGGTGATGAGTGCCAAGGTTGACATAGGATGGTTGAATCGCGGTCAGAATAGCGATTGTCTCCTCTTCGGTCAACGAGATCGAATCCCGCGAACCGGGAGGGAAAATGCGCCTCGCCGCGTTCTGTTGACGCCGTTGACCGGTGGGAGCAGACGTTCCGGAGTCGAGAGGCATCCCGAAGGAAGGTTGGAGGAACGTGAGGCTCATGTTCAGGACGGTCCTTGTGGTTCTGTGCTTCGCGCTGGGTGCGCTGAACGCCCCGTCGGCGCTCCGGGCGGCGGATTGGAAGGCAGGAGTCGCCAGAGTCTCGATTACGCCGCAAGAGCCGGTCTGCATGTGGGGATACGTGGGAGTCCGTTTCTCTGAGGGCATCGCACATGAGATCCATGTCCGGGCTCTGGCGATAGAGGATCCGGCGGGGAACCGGGTCGTGATCGTGACCTCCGACCTGGCCGGGTTCGAGGGGGAGATGATCGAACCCGTGGCAGCGCGAATCGAAAGGCGCCACGCACTCCAGCGCCGGCAGTTGTTGTTCAACGCCTCTCACACCCATACGGGACCTCTGGTCGAGCATGTTCGGCGTCCGCTGGAGATGATGTACGTTCTCGACGAGGAACAGCTTGCCGGGTTGCGTCGTTACACGCGGACGGTGCAGGAACGGATGGCGCGGGTGGTGAGTGGAGCCCTGGCGGACCTGGCGCCGGCCCGCTTCTCCTTTCACCGGGGTGAGGCGAAATTCGCGATGAATCGCCGTCTGCCCACACCGGAAGGCGTCAAGCTGGCCCCCAATCCCGAGGGTCTGGTGGACCACGGCGTCCCGGTGCTTCGAGTCTCCCGCAAGGATGGGGGCGTCAAAGCGATTCTCTTCAGCTACGCCTGCCATCCCACCACCCTTCGAGGCGATTTTCACCTAATCAGTGGCGACTATCCGGGCTTTGCGCAAAGTGATCTGGAAGCGGCTCATTCGGGGGCGGTGGCTCTGTTCATGCAGGGTTGTGGAGGAGATGCCCAACCCGGTGAACGAGGCAGCCTCGATTTGGCTCGCCGGCATGGAGGAGCGCTGGCGGCCGCGGTTTCCAAGGCCATGTCGGACGGCGGCCGGCCGGTTGGCGGAAACCTGGACAGCGCGCTGGCCATCGTCCCGGTTCCGTTCGGTCCAGCTCCGACGCGTGATTTCCTTCAGAAGAGACTTTCTGCGGAAAAAGACTACGTCCGTCGGCATGCCGAGTACTCGCTGTTTCGTTTGGAGCGGGACGGCAAGCTCGTGAGCCACCACCGGTTGCCGCTCCAAGCGATTCGGTTGGGGTCTTCTCTCACCCTGATCGCCCTGGGCGGTGAAGTGGTCGCCGACTACGCGGTGCGGTTGAGAAAGGAACTGGCCGCCCGCGATCGAGACGTGTGGGTCGTCGGCTACTCGAATGACATTACGACCTATATTCCCTCGCGGCGGGTGTTGCAGGAAGGTGGATACGAGCCGGAACGATCGATGTTGCTGGTCGGGCTGCCCGGGCCCTTTGCCCCTGAGATCGAAGAGATCGTGGTACGCAAGATTCACCAACTCGTAGGGCAGGTGAAGGAACCGCAACGATAGAGGTCGCGACACTGTTGGTCCTAGGAACCTGCGCCGCAGAAATCAATCTACTGCGAAAGCGGTAGAATCGGTCCAGATTTCCTCGATTTCTCGGCGAATAGAACGACTATGCACCTCAAAATCGAGAAAATCTGGCCTCGATTCCCCACTTTCTCGCTACGATCATTTCTACGGCGCAGCCTCCTAGGCTCCGCCGCCCTGTGTTCAGCGGATCATTTGTCGGGTTGGGAGACGGATTATGAATGCTGCGGGAGCGGGGAAGTCATCGGCAAACGGGCGTCTCAGAACGCTCTGGCGATTTCTCTACCTGTCGGGCGTGGCTCTGGCAGTCTCCTGCTGGATTCAGTCTGACCAACTCCTTGCTGCGCAGGGGGCCAGACAGTTCAAGGCTGGGGCCGCCACCGGCAATATCACGCCGTGGCTGGGAATTTCCCTGGCCGGTGCGCTCCATGACCGGCGAGCGGAGCACATTCACGATGAATTGAATGCCCGTTGCCTCGTCCTGGACGACGGCGCGACGCGTTTGGCGATCGTCGTCGTCGACAACACGATTGTTTCCCAGCAGCTCTGGCGCGAGATCAAGCAACTGACCCATCAGCGAACCGGCATCCCCGTCGAACACATGCTGATGTCGGCGACCCACACCCATTCGGCTCCGGCGCTGGTCAAGGCCAACCAGATGGAGCCGGACCAGGACTACCTGCGGCTCCTCAAGGTGAAGATCGCGGACGGGGTTCAGCTTGCCATCAACCATCTGGCGCCGGCCCGGATCGGCTGGGGTGTGGGCCAGGTCCCCGAGTTCGTCTTCAATCGCAGATGGAAGATGAAGCCGGGAACCATTGTGCACAATCCCCTGGGGGGATTCGATCAGGTCGTGATGCACCCACCGGCAGGCAGTCCCGACCTGTTGGAACCGGCCGGTCCGGTCGACCCGGACGTTTCATTTGTCGCGGTCGAGTCGCTGGAAGGTCGACCGATCGCTCTCCTCGCCAACTATTCGCTGCACTACGTGGGAGTGCCGGCGGGCCACGTCTCCGCCGACTACTTCGGAGCCTTCGCCGATCACATGGAGCGCCTGTTGGAGGTCCAGCGTCAGGATCCGCCGTTAGTGGGAATACTTTCCAACGGTACGAGCGGAGACGTCGGCTGGAGAAATCTCCGGCGGACCCTGCCCAAGGCGGACCGGTATCATTGGGTGGATCGGATCGCCGCAGTCGTGGCCGCCGAGGTCTTTCGAGTTCATCAGACCCTGGAGTACCAGGATTGGGTATCGCTGGACGTGATCAACGCCGAGTTGGAACTGGGGGTCCGCCTTCCCAGTCCAGGCGAAGTCGAGCGGGCCCAGAGAATCGTGGACCAGACCGAGTATCCGCTCAAGATCTCCCCTGGCAACAGGAACCAGGCGCTGAAGCAGTACTTCGCATTGGAAACGACCCTGTTGAGCCAATATCCCGAGACGCTCACGCGGCCGTTGCAGGTCGTCCGAATGGGTGATCTGGCGATCCTCGCGATCCCCAATGAAGTCTTTGCGGAGACCGGTCTGGAGTTGAAGCAGAAGAGCCCTTTCGGGTCGACGTTCACGATTTCCCTGGCGGGCGGAAGAAGCTATCTTCCCCCACCCAGACACCATCCGCTGGGCGGCTTCGAGACCTGGCGGGGCGAGCACAGCTATCTGGAAGTCCAAGCCGAGCGCAAGGTCGTGGGCAAGTTACTTGAGATGCTCGAAGCCTTGAAGTCTCGACGGAGTGAGAATGCGCTCGGGAACTAGTCGTGCCCGTTAGCCCCGTATTGCGCATGGTGCATAGACGTAACTCTAGTTTCTTTCTGGGCTGGGCTGGTAAGGGGATTGCAGAATCAATTCGAATTGTCTTCAGGAGACCATTCGTCCGAGGCGAATTTTTTCAGGACATTCTCCGTGATGCGCGAGACGTTGTTGTCATACTCGTTGTAAGACAGGCTGGCATCCCAGGCAATTGAACCGACCGAGAAAACAGCTCCCCCGTTGGGATACTCAAAGTACACCATATCCGATCGGACCCACGGGTTGACGGACCCGGATTGCATCGAGTCCGCCTGCATGACTTCCTCCACGACGTGCTGATAGACATCGGAGTAGCCTGAGGCGGTAGCCAGCAGGAGTGCGTGAGGAGGGGTGCCGAGCCGATGATCCAGTCGGTCGATCTCGAATCCGCCAGCGCCGTAATCCCCATAAAAGGGGATGTAGTCTTCCGCAGTACCGGACTGCAACCGGGCGGCGTAGACACCGCTTCTTAGATTGGCCGGTACCCTGAACTCGAAATCAACCTCCCACCCGGCGTCGTCCAGATCGTCGTCGTGAAAATAAATGGCGCCATATTGTCGAGGGGCCAGTCTGAAGTTCGTTTCCGCCCCGGTCCAGTTGTGGCCGGTCACGGCGCGAGTCGGCATCTGCACTGTCTTGCCGTGCAGTTGGTTGGAGGAGGTATCTCTTACATCACGGGTGGAGATTCCGACCGAGAAGTCCCAGGCGGCCACCGGTCTTGCTACTTCCTGACCCTCCTTGAGGGCTTCGATCTCAGGGCGGCTCAGGGCGCGGTCAAAGATTTTTGGGCTCTCCAGCTTGCCGTTGAACACGCCTTCGACCGAGTCTTCCGTTCGGTAGCCTGCCAGCAGGAGGTCGGCCCGGCTGCTGCGTATGGAGCGGGCCGAAGTCTCCTCTTCGGTCCGGCTGCGGGTGTCCTCCAACGGCCACGAGGTGACCGGCTTCTGGTAGAGGACGACTTTGCCGGTTTCCGAGTCGAAAGTGGCGGCTACGAAATACCAGTCGGTCTGATTGACCATCTGGTGCATCCGGATTCCACTGGACTTGTCTCCGCGACGATATGAACTGCCCGGAATCGAGGCACGAAGAGGCCGCCCCGTTC
>CATOST010000032.1 GCA_951812665.1 uncultured Acidobacteriota bacterium | reverse complement strand
CGGGAGCTGAAGATCCTCCCCCACATCAGCCGGTACCACAACAAGAAGGAAGTGCACGGGGAAGGAGTGGGACCGGGAGCAGATGGAAGGCTGGAAACGGGACCCTCAAGGATAGAATCCGGCGCAGTGGCCACAGGAGCCCGCTGACCATGAAACCGAACTGGACCCGGAGACGATTCGTGGGCGTGGGGCCGGGAGTAGCAGCAACATCGCTGGCTGCGTCCCGTAGCGTATCTGCAGGCGAATTGGGCCGAGAAGCTCTGGCCACCGCGGATCGTGGGGTTCCGACGCGGCCTCCGCCTCATCTACTACAACGACGCCCACCACTTCCATGCCAAGAGGATCGATCCGCCGGTGAGCCGCTTTCAGCTGCAGCGGCCCGGTCGACGAAGTTCTGGGACCGGAGTGGGAATCGCTGGTCCTGGGGTTGGGCTACGGCGACGTGTATTTCCACGACAGCAAGGTCGGGCGAGTGGTGGGACAGGAGAAGCAAACCTGGGAACACATCATCCGACTGGCGGATCATGTGCATGGTTCGGGACGCCAGGAAGCTGGGGACGGACCAGCTCCGTGAGGTGATCCTCCGGGGACGGAAAGAGAGATTGCCGGTTCTCCCCAGCCTCAAGCTTCAGGACGGGAACCGCCCGGCTCCCAGCGCTGCGGGTGGCTCAAGTGGAAATGGGGAGAGTCGGTCTGCATCGGGGAGACGGACGAGAGCCATCCCGGATTCGAGTACTGCTACGACGAAAGGGACGCCCCCGCCCCACCATCGAGATGTATCGAGCCCTGGGACAGTCCCCTCAGGTCTCAGGGAGCCACCGGCCTCTATCTCGGCTACCTGCGCTGGCCCCTGGACCGAAAGGAGCATCAGATCCTCCGGGAGATGGCCTATCCGGAGACGTACCAACGAGAGGACAAGCGGTACTTTCTCCAGCCGGTGGAAGGAGCCGGAACCTTCACCGGTCCACCGCCGAAACGGATGCTGCCGCTCGCACTGAAGGAAGGCGAGTGGGCCAGATTGACGCTTCGGGTCGCCGACGATCTGAAGGGAGCGGAGAAAGATGGCGAGCTGAGGAGGACCCAAGCTCACCCTCCGCTTCAGAACTTCCCGGTGGAGGACGAGATCAGGATCCGCTTCAAACGGGCGGCTCTGCCCCTGGAGCGCTTCGAAATGACGGATGAACGCGCGCTTCGAATTCCGGTCCGCCTGGCCCGGCCCATCGAGGCGCCGTCCGGTTTTGCCGCCCACTGGCTCCGGACGAAGCTGGATCGGGAACTTCTGAAACAGGGAGAGACACGGTTGAGATTCTGGCCCGGAGGCTGACGCCGACGGCCAAGCTGGACGCGCCTTCGTCAGCGGAGTGGAGATCCGGACGCGGTATCGGAGCTTCGCCCGTCCCGAGGGGATCGAGGGGGCCGATCGTATCGAACCGTCGTGAAACGAGGTCGGGACTTCGGGTTCCGAACCTTTGGACAGAGAGGCTTCCACCATGAACCGAAGAAGGTTTCTCCTGCAAACCGGCCCGGATTCGGGTCCGGAATGTGGGGGCTTGGCGCGCGCGGCTCCGGCGCGGCTCGCGGCCGGGCTTCAACGGCCGAGTCCGGTGTCTCCTTGCCGATCCGGGACATCACCGTTCAATTGGTTCAGTCCGACTGCGGGCGCAAGTGGACCCACGTGCGGGTCCACACCGGGGAAGGCCTGACCGGCATCGGCGAGGCGACCTACAGCCGGAAGGAGACGGTGGTCGCTCGAATGGTCGAAGAGCTCAAATCCTACATCCTGGGCCGGGACGCTCTCGACATCGAAGGCATCTATCGGGACCTTTACTCCGGCGGCGGCACCGCCTATCGAACCGGAGGAATCATCTTCACCAGCGCCATCAGCGGCATCGACCAGGCTCTTTGGGACCTGAAGGGAAAGGCCCTGGGAGCCCCGTCTGCACCCTTCTGGGCGGCCCCCGCTCTGCCCGAATTCCTGTTTACTCCCATTTCGGCGGACGGGATGAGGACACGCTGGTGGCCAACGCGCAGAGGGTCCCTGGGCGAGGGCTTCAAGGCGCTCAAGTCGGGCATCACTATCCAGGAGGCCCGGGGGCCCGGGATCAGCCGTCAGGAGCTGAGGAACATGGACCGGCGTTACGCCGCCCTCCGCCGGTCGCTGGGCGAAGAGGTGCTGCTGATGGACGATCCCCATGCCGCCTTCGCTCCCGGCGCCGCGCTGGAGGTCGCCCGTCTTCTGGAACCCTATCGCCTGCTGTTTCTGGAAGAACCTACCATCCCGGAAGACCCCGCCGGATACGCTCAAGTGCGGCAAGGCACCCTGACCCCATCGCAGGTTCCGAACGCCTGACCAACAAGCACCGTTTCAACGACTTCTTCCGGGCCGGCGCCGTCGACGTGGCGCAGCCCGACCCCGTCTACATCGGCGGCATCACGGAGATGAAGAAAGTCTGTGCGCTGGCCGAAACCCATCAGGTCTCCATCGCGCCGCACAACACCAAGGGACCCGTCGGGACCATGGCCGCCGCACACGTCATGGCCGCCATTCCCAACCCGCTCATCCTGGAGTGGATCGCCCCCAGCCAGATTCCATGGCGCGACGGAGTGCTCAAGGAACCCATGGTTTTTCGGGACGGAGCCTTGCTCGTGCCCGACCGGCCCGGTCTGGGCGTGGAGTTCGACGAGGACGCCCTCCGGCCTCACCTGGTGTCCTCGTGAACGGACTTTCAGAGGAGGTGGCCGGCTTGAGAGTGGGCGATCATGGTCCCCCTGCGGGGAACCAGAGGCGCAGGGTTTCTCTGAGTTCGTGAAGGCGGGGTCTTGACAGTTGCTCAAGCGGACCCTGGCAGCAAGTTCCGAGAACTTGCGAGCCGATTTTCTCACACGCTTGCACTGCATTGCTGCCTGCATTGCCCTTTTGGTTCGGGAGGTTTTCGGGCAATCGCGCGGCCAAAGATGCTGAGAATACAGCCAGTTCCGTAAACCCGAATAGTCGGTGCCCCAGCCCAGAACTTCGGAAACGCACTGAGAATTGCCCCAAACCCAGGCCTCAAGTTCCGGATCGATCACGATTGCTTTGGATCGACCATTCCAGCCGTTGCGCTCCAGGTTACGCTCGACTTTGTGCTGAATTTCCCCACGCGGTGCGTCGTCACCGCAACCTTCTCTGTCGAACACTACGAGTGCATACCGGTAATAGCGGATGCAGTGGCGATGATATCGAGACGCCTCGGTTCGACATCCCGGATCGCGCTGCAGATGCCTATCAACGGAGTATCTGATGGAACGAATTCCAAGATCTTCACCACGTGCCAACAGCTCGCGCATGGCTTGATACATGTCCTGATCCGCGACAAGCACGAAGAGATCCCTCTGCTGGCGCCCCATCGTCACCCGAATACCTCGGAAGCAAAGAGTAGATCTACGTCGGCGGAGCTGCGCCAATCCGCCAACCTTGGATGATGGTGTCCGGCAATGATATCCGTGGCCCCCTCGTCGTTCTTGGCAAAGCACAGGATCTCTTTCGGGCTGAGCACAGCCCAGAAAGACCGGAGAGTGAGTCGCGACCAGCACTTGCGAATCGTATACGGAGGAGAGTGACTGGTAGATGGTCTCGACAGCCATGGGATGTATTCCGTTTTCCGGCTCTTCCAAGAGGTAGATCTTGTCGTCTTCCGGAAGGTACGCGGCAAGAGTAAGGGCTAACAGGCGTAGCCGTGCCGTCGGAAACTGCCCAGGAGGGAACCTCCACTCCCGTCGCGGAGCGGAGCATCAGGTACGCGTGGCGGTCATCTTCCCGTTCCACGATGCGAATACGTTCGATTTCGCGTAACGCCGTGCCAACGTGGTCGAGCCATTCGTTGTACCTCGCGGGATCGATCTTTCCAAGTCGCTGAATCGCCCAGGAAGGTTGGAGCCATCCGGAACGAAACCCAGACGACGACTATTGGGCGAACTGGCCCGCCGTAACCGCCGGCTGTCAAGAAACAACTTTTGTACGCCTGATTCCAGAACTCGCTTCACATGCGTGGCAACTGGAAACTGCTCGGGGTCTTCCGGCAGATTCTTGAGGGTGGAGCGCCGCGGGCCGAACGCGAAGCTCATCCCCGAACCCCTTAAATCCGCGTAACGCTCCGATGTCTCCATGCTGAAGGTGTCCGTACCCTTCGCGGACTTTTGGAGGACAAGGCGATAGCCGTAGTCATTGGCATTTGTGAGAATCGACTTCGGGGTCGGTCTGGACGATGGGAAATTCCTTGTCAGCGAGAATGGGTCTTCGTCAGACGATGGGTGTTCCTCGGGGATCCTCCGCCAACGAGTTCCCAGAAAGCCTCCTTCGGAAGCGATGCCGAGGCCATCATTTCCCTCCCGGATGGCGATCTCGTATCGGAAGATTCGGTAATCCTCCTTATCAGGCAGCTTGCGTGCAAATGCCTCGGGTATGTCGAACTCCACTGCCAATTCGAAACCGGGGTTCTTTCTCGGGCGATTCCACACCAGATCCTGGAAGTTTCGGGTGCGCCGGTCGACGGCCGCGTCGAGACCATCGCGAATCAGGTCGCCCAGAAAGCCGATCACGTCGAGCAGGGTGCTCTTCCCGCTGGCGTTGGGGCCGACCAGGATGTGAAACGAAACTCTCGAAGCGAACGTCCACATAGCGCAGGCAACGAAAATTCAAGGCTTCGATGCGGCGGATCATGGAAACAGTCTACAAGAAGGCCTCCTGTCTGGAAACGCGGCCTCGTTCCAAGGCCACGCCGTCCCTCTGAATGAACCCACGCGCCGCGCGTGGCACCGATCCGCTCTCGCCCCGAAACGTTTCACGTTACTCGCCAGGCTCGCGGTGCATCGGCTGTCGCTCTTGATGCTGCGCATTCAGCGCGCGTCTCGCATCCCGCGGCAACTGGGAAAATAAGCCTGATATAGTCTTCGGGCAATGCTTGTCGACGACTCCCGTTTCCAGCTGGCTGTTGCCCGATTCCAGGAGGCCCATTGCGAAGATCCGGCCACCGTGGAGGCGGAAGACGGCACGGTCCCCTGGTCCGTCCACTACCACCGCCGGCTGGTGGCGTGGGTCCGCCGGCTGGAGCCGGAGGCCTCGGAAGCGCTCGTGTTGGCTGCCCATTGCCAGCACATCCGCCGCTGGACCATTCCCCGTGACCGCTATCCGATGGGGCGAGCCGGGTACAAACAGTGGCGGAAGACTCTCGCCCGGTACCACGCCCAAGAGGCCGGACGCATACTCGGCGAAGCGGGATACGACGAGATCACCATCGGACAGGTCCAGTCCCTGCTCCGGAAACTGCGCCTCAAGCTGGACCGGGAGTCGCAGCTTCTGGAGGACGCCGTCTGCCTGGTCTTCCTGGAGAACGAGTTCGAGGCATTCTCCCGGATGCACGACGACGCCAAGCTGGCCGACATCCTCCGGAAGACGTGGCGAAAGATGTCCCCGCTGGGGCATGACGCAGCCCTGATGGTGGCTGCAACGCTGCCGGAACGCCTTCAAACCCTGGTCCGCAATGCTGTAGCGCCCGAATCCTGATTTCAGTCGAGCCGGCGGACGTAGACGTTCTTGAAGTAGAGGGGGTTCCCGTGGGCCTGGAGCTCGATGGCGCCCGTGGGATAGATGGGCTGGTCCCGCTCCCAGTAGTTCTCCATGGTGGTCTTATGGACCACCAGGCGGTGGTTGAGCCAGACGGTCACCTTCTCGCCGGACATGAGGATCCGGAACTGGTTCCACTCCCCCACCGGATTGTCGGCCGCCAACTTGGGCTTGGACGGGTTCTTCTTGTTGTTCCACATGGCCCCTGAGCCCTCGGGGTCTGCCCAGATCTGAATCTGGGGACTCCCTCGCAGGTAGATGCCGCTGTCTCCCTTGGGCTCGATCTTCCAGTCGACCCACAATTCGAAGTCTCGAAAGTCCTGGCGGCTGCTGAGGCTGCCGCCCTTGCCGTCGAAGAGCAGCACACCCTCTTCGACCGTCCAATGCTTCCGCATTTTGGCATCCGCCTCGCGCTGGGCCGCCGCCAGTTCCGCCGGGTCCATGGCGGCCCGTTTCTTGGGATCGGCCACCAAGCCTTTCCAGCCCTCCAGGTCCATGCCGTTGAACAGCGCCTGAAAACCCTCGGGAGCCAGATTGTCCGGCTGTTCCCCACCCAGGTCCTTGATGCGGATGTTTCGAAACTCCACGTGAGTGGAATGCCCCAGGAGACCCACATGACCCCGGGAGCGCATCATTCCCGGATGCCTTTGGAGAACCTCGGCGTCGCGGACGTCGTTCAGGTTGGCGCTGACGATCACCGTTCCATTGAGCGTGACCTTCACCCGGCGCCCCAGGAGCGAGATCTCCTGACGGTTCCATTCTCCCACCGGCGCCAGCGCGCCGCGGCGGGCCGGAACCAGACCGTAGACCGAACCGTGGGCCTGATAGGGCTTGATCCCGGCGTACTTGGGCGCCGTGTTGTCCAGAATCTGGATCTCCATGCCCTCGATGGAGGCGTGTCCATCCATGGGAGCCCGGACGCCGACGCCATTGTTGCCTCCCGGCCGCAGCTTGAACTCGAAGCGCAGAATGAAGTCGGCGTATTCCTTCTCCGTCAGGAGCTTGGCACCCTCCCCTTCGGGACAGATCAGAAGGCCGTCCCGGACCAGCCAACCCTGATTCCGCTGTCGGATCGTCCTCCATCCGGTCAGGTCCCGGCCGTTGAAAAGGGAGATGAAACCCGGTTCCGGCTCTCCGGCGCGCAACGCGGGGGAGGACGGAATAGCCAGCAACAGACCCAGCAATGCGGAAACCAGTGTCGTCTTCACGGAGCTCCCTCCGACATCTCGATCCAGACCGCGCCCCGGCCGCTGGACTCCACAGCCTTCTCGATGAACTCCAATCCCCGGCGCCCGTCATAGACGTTGGGACAGCCGTATTCTTCCGGTTTCAGCGGCGCGCCCTCCAAATGCCGCCGGATCGCCTCGACGGCGCCGCAGTAGATGGTGGCAAAGGCCTCCAGGTACCCCTCCGGATGCCCCGGTGGAATACGGGTCACGGCTCCGGCCGCTTCGTCCAGGTACTCGCCGCGCCCGCGGGTGAGAGTCTGACGGGGCTCGCCGTATCGGTAGAATTGCATCTGGTTCGGATCCTCCTGGGCCCAGAGGATGGCTCCCTCCGACGCATACACTCTCAGGCGCAGCCCGTTCTCTTCGCCGGTGGCGATTTGACTGATGGTCAAAACACCCTTGCCGCCCCCCTTGAGCCTCAAGAGGATATTGGCGTCCTCGTCCAGTGTCCGGTCCGGAAGAAAATGGCTCGTGTCGGCGCAGATCGAGGTCACGGGATCCCCGGTCACGTACTCCAGCAGGTTCAGACAGTGGACTCCCAGATCGCCCAGAGTCCCTCCCGCACCGGCCTGGGCCGGGTCCACCCGCCACGAGGCCTGCTTTTGCCCCAGCTTTTCGTGCGGGACCGAGAGGAAATCCTGCAAATACTCGACGATGACCTTGCGCACCGTACCCATCTGGCCCGAGCGGAACAGCTGTCGAGCGTGCCGGATCAAGGGGTGTCCCGTGTAGTTGTGGGTCAGGCCGAAGACCAGGCCCGTCCGCTCCACCAGCCGGCACAACTCATCCGCCTCCGCCAGCGAGTAGGTCATGGGCTTGTCGCACACGACGTGGATACCCGCCTCCAGGAAGGTCCTGGAGATGTCGAAATGAGAGGCATTGGGGGTCACGACGCTGACGAAGTCGATCCGCCTGTCCGCCGGCAACTCCGACTCCCGGGCCGCCATCTCCTGATACGTGGCATAGCAGCGGGCCGGATCGGCATACAACTGCTCTCCAGTGATTCGGGTGTTCTCGGGATCCCGAGAGAAGCAGCCCGCCACCAACTCCGCCTGCTGGTCCAGGGCGGCGGCCATGCGGTGAACACCTCCGATGAAGGCCCCTTGCCCGCCTCCGACCATCCCCATTCTCAGTTTCCGTTTCCACGATTCCATGTTCTTCCTCCCATGCCGGCCGGGCCGGTTCAGGTCCTCGGCACCCGCGATGCTTCAGAGCCGCGCCCGGTCTCCCGCCATCAAGTCCGGTGAGCGCACCACTGGACGGCGTTGGCCACTACCTGAAGCGGTTCCTTGTGGAAATAGACCGGGTCGGTCTCGTGACCGGGACGAAAATAAAAAACCCTCCCCTTCCCCACCGTCCAGGTGCAGCCGCTGCGGAACTGTTCTCCCGTAGCCCAGTAGCTGAACAAGACCACCTTCTCCGGGGGTGGCACGTCGAAGGGCTCGTTGTACATCTCCGTCTCAGGGATGGTGAAATCCGAAATGCCACGCGCGATGGGGTGGGACGGAGCCACTACCTTCATATGTTCGGGCCCGGCGCCGTGCCTCCAGCCCCCGAGGTTCCCCGTGCATTCCAGGATGCTCTTGAACATCTTGGACCAGTGGGCCGAGTGCAGTCCGATGAACCCCAACTGTCCCCCTCGAACCCGGGACACCACGTCGGCGACGCGGTCTAAGAGGACATCCTTGTGCTTCTTGTGTCCCCACCAGACCAGAACGTCGGTTGCGTCCAGGACCGATGGGGCGAGGCCCTGGTCCGGATCCTGAATGGAGGCGGTCCGGACGGTCACCTCGGGAAGCGTGTCCAGATGCCGCGCGATGGCCCCACTGATCCCTTCGGGATAGACCTCTGTGGGTTCCGTTCGCTCCGACCAGCAGAGAACCCGGACCGGACCCGGTGCAACGGCGGAAGCTTGGGGCATCCGGCTACCGGCGACGGTCGCAGTCCCTCCCGCCAACAGGCTCCGCCTCAGGAACTCCCGTCTTGCGAGGAGCACGGAAGTCATTGGCTCGGGACCCGATCCAGACCTGCCGCTGCCCCTTTCAACTGCGCTGCCGGACGTCCTCTCCATATATGTCAGGAAACCTCACTCGAAACGGATGGAATAAAGATCCGCGTCCTTCATCACGAACCGCAAACGCAAGGGCTTGCCGGACAAGTGTTTCAAGGGTTCCCGGTCGGTCTGCCCGCTGGGGCGCACCCATTCGACACGGTGTTCGATCTCGTCTCCGAAGATGAGCGGGGAGTCCGCCAGCGAGAATCCGGGGACGGGATGACCGTTGATGTCCTGCAACTCCAGCCGGATGCTTCCGGCGGCCGAGGTGGAGAAGTTCAGCACCAGGGCGCCGCCGTCGAAGGTGAACAGACGGGTCAGCAGCTCGCCGCCGGAGTAGCCGGCTCGAATGGAGACGAAGCCGTCGGTCCGGAGGACCATGCGTTCGAAGTGAACCGAGGGGAAATCCCGCTCCCGGAGCACGTAGAGGGAGATCTCATCGGGAGCGGTGGGAACGACGCCCCAAGACGCCAGGTTGGTCCGATGCATCCAGGCCCGCCGCTGCCGGCCAGGGCGGATAAACGACTCCATGAAACGCCGGTCCCAGTGGACGCCGTCGCGGCTGGTCATGAAGACCGTGTCCGAGGCCCCCGGCCAGGGGGATTCGCTGAGACGGGTCTTCCACGGGATGTACCTCCGCGGGAAGGCCAGATAGATCTGGGGAGCGCGGAAATAGGGCGTGGTGCCGTTGGTGTAGAGGTGGTCCCGCTCCACGTCTCCGAACTGGCCCCATTCACCCGGAGACCAATTCAGGAAGTCCGGAGATGTGGCCGCCTTGATGGTTCGGACCCCGTGCTGGAAATCGCGGTATATGGCCACGTACTCTTTCCGGATCGTGTCCCAAAAGGCCACGTTCAGGGAATCGAACTTGCCGTCGGTGATGATGGGCTCCTCCCGGATCTTGCTCCATCTCAGGCCGTCGGACGAGACGAACCCGTAAAGCACCGGTTTATTGTCCCGCACGCCGGAACCGACCGCCTTGTATCGTTGAGAATCAGTTGCAGCCGGGTTCTGATCCGGGAAGGGTGCCAGATTGTGGGCTCCGTCTCCCTCCAGGACGATGTTGTTCCGCTTGGAGCCGTTGAACTCGATCAACCCCAGCTCCGGACGGGTCCAGGTCAGGCCGTCGGGGCTCTCCGCGTAGAGCGAGAATTGAGGATGCACCGGAACCACCCCCTCCCCCGGCTCCAGGAACGACGGGATGGTGTAGCCCTCGTGACTGCTTCCGCGATAGTACATGCGGTAGAGGTCCCCATCCTTGAAGACCACCTGGTAATCGCAGGTTATTCCTTCCCAGGGTTTGTCCAGGGTGAGGATCTTTCCCGCGGACACGGGATAATGCAGCCTCTGCTCCAAGCCCTCCATGGACTGGATCAGGAAGTCGTCCACGAAGAGCTCGAGCCGGGAGCCCAGGTCCAGCGGCGCCGGCGACTCATTGTCCTTGGCCGGCAGGTTCGTCGAAAACAAAAGCAACAGGCCGGCGGCCAGTCTCAGCAACATCACGAAGTCTCCTCCTTGCAGTGCGTGGTGGCTACCACAACCGGGGCTCCTCCAGGTGCACTCCCCCCTTCTGTGCCTGAGCCTGCAGGTTTCTCCACGCCTCCGACCCGTCGTCCGGAATGCTCTTGAGATCCACGCCAGACGCGAAGACGGGCAGCTTGTCGGCGCTGAAGTCTTCCCAGTACTGGCGGGCGTGGGCGTAGTAGCTGGTTCGTCCGGAAGGCCACCGGATACCGATCAGGAGACCGGGATACGGGTAGGGCCTTTCCTTGGGGGGCTCCATGCGCAATTGCTCCACCGCGTCCTCATCCAGATCCACGCCGAGACCGGGTCCTTCCGGAATTGAGGCCTTCCCTTGGGCCACCTGCATGGGCTGGCGAACCATGGCATGAGTGTAGAGTTGATGACAGTTCACGGCCGGCCAGACCGCCTGCTTGAGGACGGCGCCCAAGTGGAGAGAGAAGGTGGCCGTGATGGTGGTCCCCACCAACTGGAGCCAGAACGGCAGCTCCACCTCGGCCGAGAAGTGGCCGGCTCTCATCACCCGGGAGGCTCCACCCCCCACCACGAATCCGTCGCAGACCTCTTCCCGGACCGCCACGGCCGGCTCCGGATTCCCGTAGTGCATGGCGATGGGGACCCGGGTGGCCGCCTTGAGACGTTGGTTCCCCGGGATGTCGCCCTGGGGGATGGGCGTCTCGTAGATGGCGACCTGCGGATACGCCTCCCAACGCTTCAAACGCTCGGCGCCCCGGTCCGCGTCCAGCAAAAATCCGTTGAAGTCCATGTCCACTTCGAAATCGTCCGGCAAAGTGGGCAGCAGGGTCGCCAACTGCTGATCCAAATCGAACCAGGGGCGCCCCTTGGTCTTGAAGGCCTTGTAGCCCTGCCGCATCGCCTCGGCGCACTCCAGGACCCAGTCGGATCCCGGCATGTCGATGTCCCACCAGCTGACCGGCGCCCGCTCCCGAACCTGGTGTCCCAGCAGACGGTGGCAGGGGACGTCCCAGGCCTTGCCCACGGCGTCGAAGAGGGCTATCTGAAGGCCGGCGCCGAGAGAATCATCCCACATGAGCTCGGCGGCGTTTTTGCCCCGAACCCGCTGCAGGCTCTCCTCCGAGACTTGGCCCCAAGTGTAGTATTCCATGGTTTCGCCAAACCCGGCGACACCGCACTTGAGTTCCACCTTGCAGATCTCGAACACCGTCCAGTGGGGGATTTCCCGGATCATGTTCCGGGCCGGAACCGGACGAAACGGAACATTGACGGTTACTGTTTCGGTCCGCGTCACCGTCAGGTCCAAGGGGGCCGCGATGGCAGGGCTGGAAGCCGGATTGCAGGCCAGGGCGGCGGGCAGCGAAACGCTGGCGGCCGTCCCCGCCGTCAGGGCGGTTGTGGAAAGAAAACGGCGGCGATCAGGTCGTTCAGGAGAGTCTTTCATTGGCCCAAATAGAACCACACCGGAGGAGGTGACGCAACAGCCGGGAGAGGCGAGATTGATGCGGGTTTGGCGCTGGACTATGCTTGTCGATACTTGGCTCCAGGAGGCAATCGAATGACCATGATCGCCAGACGTCAGTTCCTCTCTCATTCGGCCGCGGCGACGGGTGTGGCAGCCATGGGGACTCGGGCCGCGCCAGCCGCAGCCTCGCATCCCATCGGCGCCGCCATCATCGGCACCGTCCATTCCCACGCCATCGGTCACTTGCAGACGCTTCGCAAGTCCTCCAACTACGAAGTACTGGGCGTGGCGGAGCCCGACCCCAAGCTGCGCGCCCGCGCTGAGAAGAATCCCCGATGGGAAGGCGTTCCCTGGGCCAGCGTCGAGGAGATCTTGAGAGACGACCGGGTTCGGATGGTGTGCATCGAGACCGACCCGTTGGAGGCACTGCGCTATTCCCACCGGGTGATCGTGGCCAACAAGCACCTGAAGATCGACAAGCCGCCGGGAGCCGACCTGACGGCTCTGGAGCGCCTCTTCCAAGAGGCCGTCCGCCGGAACCTGCTGATTCAAATGGGGTACGTGTATCGCTACAATCCTGCCTTCCGCCTGGCTCACCGCGCCATCCGGGAGGGCTGGCTGGGCTCGATTCGATCCGCCGTCTGCCAGATGAACGACACCTTGAGGCCGGCCGGACGGAGGCGCCTCGACAACTACCCGGGCGGACTGATGTTCGAGATCTGTGGCCATATGATCGACGCCCTGATCTGGCTTCTGGGCACTCCCAATCGGGTGAGTTCGGTGCTGCGCCACAGCGATCCGATCCCGGACCAGGTGGAGGACGACGTGCTGGCCACTTTCGAGTTCGACCCGGCGGTGGCCGTGGTCAAAAGCCACAGCCTCAACGGGAACCGCTATTTCTACGTCTTCGGTGAAGAGGGATCCATTCAGATCGACTCACCCGACCGTCCCAAGGTGAGGCTGGCTTTGAGCCGTCCCCACGGTGAGTTCGGCGCGGGGGTCCACGATGTGCCGGTAGGACCTTCGCCGCGTTATCTGCCCGACGTGGACGATCTGGCCGGCGCCATCCGCGAAGACAGAGGGGTCGAATTCTTCACGCCGGAGCACGATCTTGCAGTGCAGCAGGCCCTGCTACAGGCGTGCGGCGTCGACGTCTGATATCGGCCGCATACGGCAAGAGCCGGAGCGCCATTGGACCGGCACGGCATTCCAATGCGGATGCGCTGCCGGTTGGTCACTGTGGACCGTTGAATTTCGCAACCGGAAAGGAACTAGGCATGAAATCCGTAGCTCGAAGAGAATTCCTCACCGCTCTGGCCGGAACCACGGCTGCCGGCACGTTTGCCGCGCCGGCCCTGAAGGCCTCCCGGGCATCGCTGAACGATCAGATATCCGTGGGCATCATCGGGACCGGCGGCATGGGACGCGGCCATCTGAGAAACCTGCTGCTGAGAGAAGATGTCCACATCGCCTGCGTGTGCGACGTGGACGACGCGGTTCTGGAACAGGTTTCGGGCACGGTCCAGCAGGCGAATCGCAAGAAACCACGGCTAGTGAAGGACTACCGGCGACTCCTGGAGGACGCCTCCATCCACGCCGTGGTGGTGGCCACGCCCCACCACTGGCACATTCCCATCGCCCTCCCGGTCCTGCAATCTGGCAAGGACCTCTACGTCGAGAAACCCGCGTCACACGTCTTCCGGGAAGGCAGGCTTCTGGTCGAGGCCGCCCGGAAATACGACCGGATCGTCCAGCACGGAACCCAGATGCGCTCCACCAGCGTGACGCTGCGGGCCGCGGAGGTCCTGAAGTCGGGTCTGATGGGCGAGATCAAGATGACCAAGGCCTGGAACGTCCAGCGCGGCAACGCCCTGGAGCCCAAACCCGACGGTCCCGTCCCCGACGGTGTGGACTACGACCGGTGGTTGGGCCCGGCGCCCAAGCGCCCCTTCAACCCCAATCGTTTCCATCGGAGTTGGCGCGTCTATCGGGACTATGGAAACGGAGACATGGGGGACGACGGCGCCCACGACCTCGACATGGCACGTTGGGCTCTGGGTGTGACGACCCATCCGGTGCGGATCACGGCCCATGGCAGCACCATCGATCTGGAGGGGGAGAGGGAGTACCCGGACAACATGACGGTGGCCCTCCAATACGCCGAAGGGAAGGTGCTGCTCTACGAGGACCGTTTGTGGACTCCCTACGGGCTCCACGGGTACGACAACGGGAACGCTTTCTACGGGACCGAAGGGTACATGATCTTCTCTCGCCGCGGCCACTTCCAAGTCTACATGGGCCGCAAGGAGGAGAAGGGACCGGGGGTGACGGGACGGGAGTTCCGGCAGAACTCGAGAGCCCACATGTACAACTTCCTGGAGTCCGTCCGAAGCCGGAAACAACCTAACGCGCCGGCCGACGTCGCCCATCTCAGTTGCGGCGTCATTCACCTGGCCGAGATCGCGTACCGGGTCGGCCGGGTCCTGGAGTTCGACCCGGAGACGGAGACCTTTCCCCACGACTCGGAAGCCAATGCCATGCTCACCAAGTCGTACCGGGAGCCATGGACGCTGCCGGAGAAAATCTAAAGGACGCGGACAAGGGTAGGAAACGTTGGTGAGATGCGGCCGCGACGGCCATTGAGGTCACGCCGCGACGATACACGATGCCGCGGTGCAATATGCGTCCGGCGCCGCCGGCCGGAGCCGTCGGCGCCGGACGCGAGTTGACCTTAGCGGGCAGGCTGGACGGTCTGGGTGACCAACGCGCTGCCTTCGATCTTGATGACCACGGGGACCACCGGCCGTGTCGAGCTGATATCGACGGAACCGAAGAAATCGGCCGGCACCAAATGGGAATCGAAGAATGGCGCCTGATTGAGGAAGGCCACCGCTTTGCTGCCGACGGCCAGGGGAATCGTTTTCTCCCCCATCATTTGGCCGGCACCGTCGAAAAGCGTCACCGTGACCTGCGCAGCCCCTCCGTTATCGGGCGGATTCAAGAGCGCCAGCCCGGTTTGCCCGTAGGCCAAGATCGTGAAGCCCATGGTCGGACTCTCGGGCAGGACGCTGGTGGTGGTGACGCGAACCCCGTTCGCGAAATTGCGAAACACTGCCTCTACTCCGACTGGACCGTCCGAGGTGATCTTCGCGTAGCCCACCTCGAGACTCGATGCGTTTTCATTCAGGCTCTGGACCTCTCGAGTTCCCCTTGCAGGGATTTCGATGCCGTAACTGCTGGCCGCTCCGCCGCCACCTCCAACAATACCGATGTTGGCAAGAAGATCAGGCCTGTCCAGCAGCGCGGCGGGATCGCCGTCGTCATCGAAGGTCTCGATCAGGACGTTCGCCGTGGTGTTGGTGAGTCCGACGAAGCTGAGGGTCGTCTCGAAGCCGCCGCCGTGACCCACCTGCGCAATGTACACGGTTTGATCCTGGGCCAGAACCGCCCCGCAGAAAATGGACAAGATTAGAATTCTGAAACCCGACATGCTTTTTCCTCCCCCACTTCAATTGTCAGTCTTGAAGCTAAAGATCTTGAACTCCCCGTTTCGCTCGAAGACGGAACTGAACAGCTTCAATTCCCGCTTGCCTCCGTCCGGCAGACCCACCTCCACGCGGGCGTCCCGGTGCAGACGAAATTCCTCATAGTCCCGGATTCCCTTCCGGAATCGGACCCGGATCAACTGAAATTCCTTTCCACCGTAACGACTTAAGGTGACGGAAAGATCCAGCCGGCTCCTGACGGCGTCCAGACCCCAGACGAAATCGGGCGTGAAATTGGAACCTGGCCTGTTCGCCGCACTCACCGGCCAGACGTGGCGGGTCCACTCTTCCTTGGTAAGACCGAGTTGGGCGACCTCCGAGAGGTCCCCCTCCCGAAGCCGCTTCAACAAGAGGCGTCCCAGAGCCTGCGGCGAGACGGCGGAACTCTCCAGGTCGCCGTCTTCGAACAACATCGAACTACTGCTGAATCCGCTGAGGAGCAAAGCCAGAGACGCCATCAGAACCACCGTGCCTCCTGTTCCCAGGAGCCAGAGGCTCGCCACGGATTTCCTTGTGGATTGAGGCCTGTTCGACATGTTGCTCAATCTGCTGCGCGATTCGCCGTGGAGCGTCGGGCCCGGCGACAATCTCCGAACCCGTCTCGAAGTCCTCCGTTATCATTAGTTCCCGGAGGCCAGTGACGGTTCGCTCGTGCTCCAGCTATGGGTCCAATCGTCGTTTGGACCGACACAACCCGCGTAGGTCACGGGCGTGAAGAACCCATCTTCCGGCAGCGTCTTGACGTAGTTCACGTCAAGGGCCATGGAGTTGGGCATGGGCCGGAAGTCGGGCGAAAGAGCATTGAACGGATCGGCCAGGCCCACCGCACTCGCCGAATCGGCAAAGCGATTCATCTGGGACGCGCCGCGGATCCAGGCGTCAACCCCGTAACCACCGGCGTCACTGCCGGCCGCGAACTGAGACCGCTGAGTGTCCCGTGTTCGGTTCGGCCCAAAGATATTGTTGGCGATCACGAGGTCCCCGCTGTCGACCTGCCGGGTGGTGGCCGCCTGATCAATCACCACCGCTTCCCGGCCAAAACCGATGACAATGGAGTTGTAGATCCGGCCCGCTGTGCCTTCGCGAACGAGCATGCCGATGTCGCTCTCCTCATCGCTCCCCGCGCCCGGATTCCCACCCACAAGGGTCACATTCGAAATTGTGGGATTGGAGCGGGGCAACAGATCGTTGGCGTCGCCGTTGCTATCGAACTCGAAGCCATTGTCGGCATCGGACTTGTCCTGCTGGATGCAGATGAACTGAGCGCTGCCCCTCCAGCCTTCCGTGTAATCGAGGCTGTCGTCGGCAACCCCCGTCAGGAGCGCGTGCCGGATATTGGCAGTCCCCCCGAACATCTCGATGCCGTCATCCTTGTTGTAATGGACCTGGACATAGTCGACTTCGGTCTGGTCTCCGATACCATGGAAGGCGATACCGTTGAGCTCGTTTTCGGGTGAGAACTCTGCTCCGGCGAATTCCACTCGGACGTACTTCAGCACGCCGCTGTCATCCGCGTCATCGGCGCCGCCGTATTTGGCGTTGCTCACACCCTCGACGTCTCCTTCACAATTGCCTCCCTCGCAACCATTGATGGAAGCCCGACCGGCGAGCACCAGTCCGCCCCAACCTTGGACACGACGCGAGCCGACACTTTCGTCGGAGGTCATGATGATCGGGCTGAGCGCGGTTCCCTCGGCATGGATCCGGCCTCCCCGGTCAATCAGCAGGGTCGCGATGTCGGTTCCCAACAACACCGTGCCGGGCTCAATGGTCAGGGTGGCGCCATCACCGACCCGGTGGAGCCGGGACGGCAAGACCCAAAGGGTTTTCCAGTCAAGTGTCATGTCGGCATTGATCTCGGCGGGCAGTTCCGTGGCCTGTTCGGCGATCACGAAATGCCAATAGGCCCGCTGAAAGATCCGGGCTCCGGTGACGTCCCGGATGTCGAAGACGACAGCCCAGCGGCCGACTCCAAGGTCACCGGGATCCAACGTGCTGACGGGAGCAGGCGCGGGGCCCACGAGGGCGTTCAGGGGCGCCTCAAGGGTCGGAATGGGATAGGCGTTGGCTTCACCGGGGGGATTCCCTTCGAAATCAACGACTCCTTCGGAGGCTTCCAGCAACCGACCACCAATCACATCCAGGTAGCGGGACTCTCCCGTCTCCTTGTTCAAGAAAAAGACGAAAAAGGTCTTGTCGTAGGCGTGGCCGTTGGGATCCATGTCCACCATCACCGAGATCTGGTTCCGCGGATCATCGGCCGACTGGGCCAAATAACCGACTTCGTTGGTCCGCAGAAAGATGCTGGCGTGCGGGCCGCTGGGCCGATCCATCATTTGCACGAACTGGATGTCCCCAGCCGCTCCGGCACCCGGCGAAGCGCCCGCCAGATTGGCGACCGCCAGGATCGGGATCAAAGGGAACAATCTTGCTGCAATGGTTCTTCGCATGGGTCTGGGCTCCTTTCCAAAAGGTGGTTCAGAGTTAGTCGTCTACTCTTCGAAGAAGGTCTTGGAAATACCGACGGAGAAGCTCCGTCCGACTCGAAACGATCGCTGAATCCGGTCCCCCTGCCGGAACTCGTACTGGTGGTCCAGGAGGTTTTCGGCGCTGAGCTTGAGTCTCCAGCTCTTGCCCAGAGGTTGGATGAAGACGGCGTCCATACGGGGGACTCCTACCTGAACCACGTCGGGCAACCCCTGAGCGCCGACATCCGAGATCCGCTGGCCCTGGTAGTTGTAGAGCAGCCGGGCCAGGGACCTCCGGGTCGGATGCTCGTACTGAAGAACCCCGTTGAAGACGTGCCGGGACTGTCCTTCCAGCGCCCGATTCAAGTTGGTGAGCAACGGAGCCTGCTCCCGGGAGATTTCCACCGCCGAGTCGACCAGGGTGTAGTTGGCCGAGACGAAGAAGTTCTGGAGCGACGACGAGAGGCCGCCCAGGTTCTTGCGCGTCTCCAGCTCCATCCCCAGGTTCTTGGCGCCTTGGGCATTGATGTAGGAGGTCCTGAGCTGAGCGGTCAACTGGATCTCCCTTTCAATGGGGTTCTCGAAATCCTTGAAGAAGAAGCTGGCCGAGAGCAGTTCGTTGGAACTCACGAACCATTCCCACCGAACGTCCCAGTTCCGGATCCGGGCGCGGATCAGATCCGGGTTTCCGACCACGGCTCGGCCCCCCACCACGTCGGTGAACTCGAAGGGAGACAGTTCGCGGAACTCGGGACGATTCAGGGTTTTTCCGTAGCCGCCCCGCAGATTCATGTCGTTGTCGAGGCGGTACACCACGGAGAAGGCGGGGAGCAGATCCGTGTTGTCGAGGCGGGTCGAGACGCCCGTAGGGGCCGTTCGGTCAAAGGGATCGAAAGTCTCCACCCGTTGGGAGTCGGCCTCCACCCGGGCGCCGCCGATAAACCGCCACTTGTCGATGGACACGTCCAGCATGGCGTAACCGGCCCGGGTCAACTGCTTGGCGTCGTAGGTGTCGGTGGGGCGGGTCTCCTCCCGCAGCTCGAAGGCGCTGGGATTGATGTTATCGGCCGCGAAGATCCGCTCCGGCGACTGGGACAGATCGATCCCGGCCGTCCGGAGGGGAACGAACCGGAACCGCCGCGAGAGGAAGTCCCGCTGACGCGAACGGTAGGACGCTCCCACCTTGACGGAGCTGTTCACGCTGCCGCGGTTGAAATAGGTGGTCCAGTCCAGACCCGGCTCCCAGATGTCTTCGGCCAGGTCATTGAAGAGCCGGAAGCCGCTCTGGCTTTCGTCGGCCAGCAGGAAGCGGTTGTTCCGCTTTTCGTAGAGAGCCTCTCTCAGATCCGGTTCGTCCAGGCTGGAGAGGGAGTAAGACAGCCGCCAGGTCAGGAAGCTGTTGCTCAGGGCGGTCAGATAGTGCTCACCGGAGACCTTGGTGGAGCCCACGTCCTCCTCGATCATGCGGATCCGCTGGTTCCGGACCCTCTGTTGTCCGTCCGAATCGAACCCCTCGAAGAACCTGGATTCGTCGCTGGTGTCCTTGCTGAAGAAGTTCTGGAACTGGATCCGGTTGTTGCTGGTGAGTTCGTACGCGAAGTTGGCGGTGAGGCCGGTAAGGATGGAACGGGTGCTGTAATCCATCTCGTACTCCCGCAGGGGAGAAAGTTCTCCTCGCCCCGCGGACCGGTAATAGTTCCGGACCTCCTCTTGACGGTGCCATTTGTTGCCGTGGGAGAGGGCCAGAACCACGCCCAGCTTGCCGAAGGTGTTTCCGGCCATGAAGTTGAAGCTCTGGTTGGGGATCGCGTTCTGGCCGCCCCCAGGCGTCCAGACGTTGCTGAAGGACCGGCCGAAGCCCTGCAGTTCGTCTGACGTGAACCCGGCGGTGGAAAAGCGCCCACGGCGCGTCAGTCTCTCGTTGGGGATCCCGCTGGGAAGCGACCGGGTCCCGTCGTCGAACCCGAGCCAATCCCGGCTACCGCCCGAATAGCCGGCGAAGTCATTGAAGGTGGTGGTGCTGCCGAAGCTGGTTCCATAGCTGAGCTTGAGGATGGAACTGCGGGGAAAATCCACCGTGTTCATCTTCACCAGGCCGCCGGAGAACTCGCCCGGCTGGTCGGGAGTGTAGGACTTTTCGGTGCGGATGTTCTGCATCAATGCGGCCGGGAAGAGGTCCATGGGGACCACCTTCTTGTCCGGACGGGTGGATGGGACCACGACGCCGTTGAGCATGGTGGAGCTGTAGCGCTCCCCCAGGCCGCGAATGTAGACGTACTTGCTGTCCACGATGGAGACCCCGGTAACCCGCTGCATCACGTCGCTGGCGTCCGAGCCGACCATTCGGGACATCTCCTGTGCCCCGATGGCGTCGCTCACGGTGGGCGCCGATTTCCGTTCCACCAGCAGGGCCGCTTCGGAGGCCTGATCGGCCATCGCCACGACCGTGACCTCGCCGAGGCTCACACCGCCTAACGGATTCAGGGCCACGTCCTGAAATGCCGTCTCTCCCACGGCCACACTTATTCCGCGAATGACTTGGGGGACGTAACCATTCTTCCGGACCTCCAGCTCGTAGGTTCCGGCGGGGATGTCCATATGGAAGATGCCGTCCAGATTCGAAACCGCCTCACCGGCGTCAGGGCGGGTTCGGACCTCAACCCCATTGAGGAAGGTGCCGTTGGCCACGTTGACCACGAAGCCCGAAAGAGTGCCGATGTCGGACACGTCTCTGGGCCCGGCCGGTTCGTTCTCCGCCGCGGCGAGCGGTGAGAGCAGGAAAAACGACAGCGCGGCCTTCAGGCAGAACGGCCCCGTTGCAGACAGGCTCTTACTCTTGGTTTGCATGCGCATCTGTCCCTCTCCGGCCGATCGGTTCTTGCGCATGCGGCCATGCGCAGTTCTCCTCCCTCGACCTGGGGAAGAACCGTCCAGAGCTTAGGTTGTGGGATTTAAGGAGCCGTGAAGATGGCTTGAAATCTCAGTGTATCCGCAGGTTGCCGGGTCGTTTTCACCAGGGCGTACACTCTCGGCACAGCTTGAATGGGCGCTTCCCGGAGCGGATCGGACCCATTTGGGCTACACTCGGGTCTGAGTTCCATGAGTCGACCAGAGGTTACGATCGGCACTGCGGCCCAAACGGCGAGGACGGTGGTTCTGGCAGGATTGTTGGCCTCCGGCGCAGTTCCGTCAGCGGCCCAGGCCGAGACGGCGGCCGACGCCGTCGACTACAGCCGCCAGATACGCCCCATCCTTTCGGACCACTGTTTCGCTTGCCACGGTCCAGACGAAAAGGTGAGACAGGCGGGTCTGCGCCTGGATTCAAAGGAGGGGATGTTCCAGGACCGGGACGGCACCAAGATCGTCACGCCGGGAGACTCGGAGTCCAGCCGCCTGTACCAGAGGATTTCGGCGGAGCATGAGGGCGCGCGAATGCCGCCGCCCGGTTTCGACCGGAAGCTGAACCAGAACCAGATCGACCTCATCCGCCGCTGGATCAACGAAGGCGCCGAGGCCAAAGACCACTGGGCCTTCGTCAAGCCTCGCCGGCCGCCCCTCCCGCAGGTGAAGCGCATCTCCTGGGTCCGCAACCCCGTCGACCATTTCATCCTGGCCCGCCTCGAGAGCGAGGGACTCGAACCGTCACCCGAAGCGGATCGCGTCACCCTGATCCGCCGGGTGACCCTGGATCTGACGGGCCTGCCTCCCACACCGGAAGCGGTGGACGCCTTCCTTGCGGACGGCAGCCCCGGAGCCTACGAAAAGGTGGTGGAACGGCTCCTTGCCTCCCGGCATTACGGTGAGCGGATGGCCCTGGAGTGGCTCGACTCCAGCCGCTACGCGGACACTCACGGCTACCACATCGACAGCCACCGGGACATGTGGCTCTGGCGGGACTGGGTCATCGACTCCTTCAACCGGAACCAGCCCTTCGACCAGTTCACCATCGAGCAACTGGCCGGCGACCTTCTCCCCGGCGCTACGGCTCAACAAAAGCTGGCCACCGGATTCAACCGCAACCACATGATCAACTTCGAGGGCGGCGCTATTCCGGAGGAGTACCAGTTGGAGTACGTGGTCGACCGGGTCAACACCACGTCGACGGTGTGGATGGGCCTGACCATGGGATGCGCCCGCTGCCACGACCACAAATACGACCCCATTCGACAGCGGGAGTTCTACCGCTTTTCGGCCTTCTTCAACACCATCCCCGAAAAGGGTCTTGACGGGCGAAAAGGCAACGCGGCTCCGGTCATGGAATTGCCCTTTCCCGACCAGGCAAGCCGTCTGCACGAGTTGCGGGAGAGGCTGGAAACCATCGAGAACCGGATGCCGGAGAGCCTCTTGAAGTCCCTGGTACGGGAGTGGGAGGCGCCCACCTCGGCCAAGCTTGCCGAGAGTCCCCGCCAAGGCCTCCTGGCCCACTACGAACTGGATCACCACACGTCGGACACCAGCGGCCACTACCGTCACGGGAAACCCAGAGGCGAGGAACTGGTGCCGACCGAGGGCAAGGTCGGAGGCGCTTTCAAATTCACCATCCGGACCCATGTGGACCTCGGCGACTTGGCTGGGTTCGACCGGACCGACGAGTTCTCTCTGCTGGCCTGGGTCCGGCTCAGGAACGAGGGGGACCAGGCCGTCGTCGCCCGCATGGACGATGTGGAGGGGCTTCGCGGCTATGACCTTTTCGTCGGCGACTTCAAGGAGCATGACGGTCCCAAGTACAGCGGTCCCCTGCTCATGGCGCATCTGGTTCATGCCTGGCCCGACAACGCCATCAAGGTACGCACGCTCAACCCCGTTTCCTTGAACGAATGGCATCATTTGGCCCTCACCTACGACGGCTCCGGAAAAGCCTCCGGCGTGGCCCTCTACCTGGACGGCAAGCTTCAGGAAGTGGAGTTCCTGCACGACAGCCTGACCGGCTCCATCAGAACCGAACGGCCGCTGCTTCTGGGCCGGCGCCACGCCAAGGGGCTGTTCGACGGCCAGATGGACGAGGTGCGCATCTACGAACGGAATCTGACGGCGAACGAAGTGGAGCAGTTGGCCGTCTTCCATCCCATTCGCGCTATCCTGCAGGAGCCGGAGGAGGAAAGGACCGAGCAGAAGCAGGAGGACCTGCTCCGGTATTACCTGGACAGAGACGCTCCCGCCCTCTACCGCGACCTGCACCGGGAGCAGGAGGACCTTCGCAGGGACGAGCAGAAGCTGCTGGCAGCCGTTCCCACGATCATGGTGATGGCGGAGATGGAAGAGCCCCGGGACACGGTCGTCCTGGACCGGGGAGACTACCGCAATCGCGGCGATAAGGTGGCGCCGGGAGTCCCGGCGGCGCTGCCGCCGTTTCCGCAAGACGCACCTCCGAACCGTCTGGGCCTGGCCCGATGGTTGGTCGATTCGGGACACCCGCTGACGGCTCGGGTTACCGTCAACCGATTCTGGCAGATGTATTTCGGCACCGGCTTCGTCAAGTCGGCGGAGAATTTCGGATCCCAGGGGGATCAACCCAGCCACCCCGAACTTCTGGACTGGCTGGCCACCGGGTTCGTGGCCTCGGGATGGGACGTGAAGGCTCTGCAGCGGCTCCTGGTCACGTCCGCCACCTACCGCCAGAGTTCCCGCGTCACTCCCGAGTTGTTGCAGACGGACCCGGAAAACCGGTTGCTGGCGCGGGCCTCCCGGTTCCGGCTCCCGGCCGAGCTGGTGCGTGACAACGCATTGAGGGTCAGCGGGCTCCTGGTGAACGCGATCGGTGGACCCAGCGTCTTTCCTTACCAACCTCCCGGGTTGTGGAAGGAGATGGCCTACGGCGAGAAGTACACGGCCCAGGAATATATTCAAGGAGAGGGCGAAGATCTCTACCGCCGCGGCCTCTACACCTTCTGGAAGCGGACGATTCCTCCGCCCACATTGATGGCATTCGACGCCCCCGACCGGGAAACCTGCACCATGCGGCGGCCGCGGACCAACACTCCGCTGCAGGCGCTGATCCTGTTGAACGACCCGACCTACGTGGAAGCGGCCCGATCCCTGGCCCAACGCACTCTGAAAGGAACGGCTTCTGACACGGAGGACCGGATCCGCTTCGCGTTCCGTTTGGCTACCGGACGAGTACCCGACTCCCGGGAGACCCCGATCCTGGACCGGATCCTGCAGGAGCAGCGAAGCTACTACAGGTCGGATCCCGAGGCGGCCCGGCGTCTGATCGAGGTGGGCGACTCACCCTTCGATCCGAACCTGGATCCGGTGGAACTGGCGGCCTGGACCACCGTCACCGGCAGCATCCTGAACCTGGACGAGACCATTACCCGGGAGTGAGCGTCGTGGATCCCGAAAACCGATTACGACTGGAGATCACCCGGCGCCAGTTCTTCGGCCGGACCAGCACCGGCATCGGCACGGCCGCACTGGCCTCGATCCTGAATCCCCATCTGTTCTCAGGCAGAACAGATAAAGCGTTTCCTCCCGGAACCCGGACCGGCCTGCCGCACTTCGCACCCAAGGCCAAGCGGGTCATCTTCCTCTTCCAGTCCGGCGCGCCGGCCCAGATGGACCTGTTCGATTACAAGCCTCAACTGGAGAAACATAGGGGCACGGACCTGCCCGATTCGGTGCGCCGCGGTCAGCGGATCACCGGCATGACCTCGCGGCAGAAGACTCTCCCCGTGGCTCCGTCCATCTTCAAGTTCGGCCGGTACGGGGAGTCGGGCGCGCGGGTGAGCGAACTCTTGCCCCGTACCGCGCAGATCGTGGACGACATCGCCATCGTCAAGACCCTGCACACCGAGGCCATCAATCACGACCCGGGCATCACCTTCTTCCAGACCGGAAGCCAGCAGCCGGGCCGTCCCAGCCTGGGCGCCTGGCTCAGCTACGGATTGGGAAGCGAGAGCCGGGACCTTCCCAGCTTCGTCGTCATGGTCTCCATCGGCAGGGTCAAGACCAACCCCCAGCCCATCTTCTCCCGCCTCTGGGGGGCCGGATTCCTTCCATCCGACCACCAGGGCGTCAAGCTCAGGGGGGTTGGAGACCCGGTCCTGTACCTGTCCAACCCGCCCGGAGTGGACCACCGGAGCCGGAGACGGATGCTGGACGGGATCGGACAGCTGAACCGGTTACGGGCCGAAACCTTCGGCGACCCCGAGATCACGACCCGGATCAGCCAGTACGAGATGGCCTACAAGATGCAGCTCTCGGTCCCCGAGCTGACCGACGTCTCGAACGAGCCGGACCCTATCTTCGAGCTCTACGGTCCCGACTCCAGAAAACCCGGAACCTACGCCGCCAACTGCCTCATGGCTCGGCGCCTCAGCGAGGCCGGCGTCCGCTTCGTCCAGCTCTACCATCGGGGTTGGGACCAGCATAACGACCTGCCGGCCCAAATCCGGGGACAGTGCGAGGACACGGACCAGGCTTCGGCGGCACTGGTCACCGACCTGAAGCAGAGGGGATTGCTGGACGAGACCCTGGTCATCTGGGGGGGGCGAGTTCGGGCGAACCGCCTATTGCCAGGGCCGGCTCACCGAGGACAACTACGGGCGCGACCACCATCCACGCTGTTTCACCATGTGGATGGCAGGAGGCGGCATCCGTCCCGGGATCAGCTACGGCGAGACCGACGACTTCAGCTACAACGTGGTGAAGGACCCGGTCCACGTCCACGATTTCCAGGCGACGGTCCTCCATTGCCTGGGAATCGACCACTCCCGGCTTACCTTCAAGTTCCAGGGACGCCACTACCGGCTCACCGACATCCACGGCGATGTGTTGAAGCCGCTGCTGGCGTGATCCGGACGCCTCGGGAGCGTAAGTTGGGATTGGGCAAGTGAGCATCGCTCCACTCGGACGGCCAAAAAACGGATCACACCCGAGCCGGAATTCCTTGAGCTGGCGACCCATCCCGCTGATCATTTTTCGCGGATGAAACCATGCACAGTCCTCCTCCATCGACTCTGAGAAAAACCGTCTGGAGTGTACGTCGCACGTTTTAAGGAGCCGTGAAGATCGCCTAAGCCTCTGTGTATCTGCCAGGAGTTGCGCCAAGAAATCAGGTTAAATCTCTGTAAGTGGTGGAAAACAAAAGAGTCCGAAGATTCGATAATTGGAATCGGTCGAATTCTCCAAGAATGGGAGAAGCCCTCGTAGGGGCGACCCTTGTGCTCCCCGGGCCGATCAGTCAGGGGCGAAAGCGGGCACCTACAAGCTGTATGATGTCAGGATATCCTTTACACCTCAGGGTTATATACAGACTCGTTCCAATAGGAGGTGGAGATGCCCTGGATAGTGATGGATGGGATGAACCAGAAGATACGTTTCGTGGTTCGGGCGACGGGATACCTCTGGCTGAAGAAATATCGGGAAGCCAGGAATGTGACGGGACTGCAGGAGCGGTCCCGACGGCCCCGCCACAATCCACGGCGAACGCCGGCAGGAGTGGAACACCGGGTGGTGGAACTGAGGCGACGACACGGGTGGGGAGGCAAGAAGCTCCAGGTGTTGCTCGAGCGGGAAGGAATCCATTTAAGTGTCTCGACGGTGCATCGAATTCTCCGACGACAGGGCGAGCTGGATCCGTACCAGGCGCAACGGCCAGCGCCCCAGCGGTTCGAGCGATCCCAGCCCAACGAACTGTGGCAAATGGAATTCAAGGGGCCGTTCACGTGTCCCGACAGCGTGTGTCATCCGCTTTCGATCCTGGACGACTGCTCGCGCTAATCGGTGGGGATGTTTGGCTTGAGGTCGACGCGATTGGATCTGGAGCAAGCTCTGCTTCGAAGGACATTTGCCCGCTACGGAGTGCCCGACCCCATGCTCATGGATCATGGGGCCCCGTAGTGGAGCAGTAGCAACGGATGGGGCCTGACTCGCTTGAGTGTGGATTTGATCAAGCAAGGGATCAATCTGGTCTACGGACGGGTCCAGCAGCCGCAGACACTGGGCAAGGTGGAACGATTTCATCACACGTTGAGCGACTCGATCGCTCACCGAGGACGACCGCGGCGGAGGGAGGAATGGCCAGGATTTCTGAGGGACTTTCGCTGGGAATACAATCATGTTCGGCCTCACGAGTCTCTGCAGATGGGGGTGCCGGCCCAACGTTTCCGTCGCTAAAATCCGGAGCCAGCTCCCTGGGAGTATCCCAGCAACGTGGCGGTGAAACGGCTCAACCCTCAGAGATGTCTGTCCGTGGGGGAAGGCCGTTACTTTGTGTGTGAGGCCTTGGCTCGGGAATGGGTGAGAGTCGAAGAGTTGAGAGACAAGCTCCTAGTGTATCCGCGGGTTGCCGGAGGAACTTCCGCGGGTGTAAACTCTGGGCACAGCCTGGGTGAGCGTTCTCTGCAGCGGATCAGCAATACCAGAGTCGGATTGAATGGTTCGACCAGACGACAAGGGAGGCATTGCGAAACTGACGGCAAGGACAGCGGTTCTGGCCGCGTGGTTCGCTTCCGCTGCATTTCTATCGCCGACTCAGGCCGAGTCGGCGGCTGGCGCCGTTGACTACAGCCGCCAGATACGCCCCATCCTCTCGAATCACTGTTTCGCCTGCCACGGCCCGGACGAAAAGGTGAGGCAGGCGGGTCTGCGCCTGGATTCGAAGGAGGGACTGTTCCAGGACCAGGGCGGCTACCGGATCGTCACTCCCGGAAACCCTGAAACCAGCCGCCTGTTCCAGAGGATTTCGGCAGAACACGAGGCGGCTCGGATGCCGCCGCCCGGATTCGACCGAAAGCTGAACCAGAACCAGATCGATCTCATTCGAGGCTGGATCAGCGAAGGCGCCGAGGCCAGGGATCACTGGGCCTTCGTCAGGCCTCGCCGACCGCCCCTCCCGGAGGTGAACCGCGTCTCCTGGGTCCGCAATCCCGTGGACCGATTCATCCTGGCCCGGCTGGAAAGGGAGGGACTCGAACCGTCTCCCGAAGCGGACCGCGTCACCCTGATCCGCAGATTGACTCTGGACCTGACCGGACTGCCTCCCACACCGGCGGAAGTGGACGCCTTCCTGGCAGACCGGAGCCCCGGTGCCTACGAAAAGGTGGTGGAGCGACTCCTCTCCTCCCGGCACTACGGAGAGCGGATGGCCCTGGAGTGGCTCGACGCCAGCCGCTACGCCGACACCCACGGCTACCACGTCGACAGCCACCGCGACATGTGGCTCTGGCGGGACTGGGTGATTGACTCCTTCAATCGGAATCAGCCCTTCGACGAGTTCACCATTGAGCAACTGGCCGGCGACCTCCTTCCCGGCGCCACGGCCCAACAGAATCTGGCCACCGGTTTCAACCGTAACCACATGATCAACTACGAGGGCGGCGCCGTTCCCGAGGAGTACCAATTGGAGTACGTGGTCGACCGGGTCAACACCACATCGACGGTCTGGATGGGCCTGACCATGGGATGCGCCCGCTGCCACGATCACAAGTATGACCCCATTCGGCAGCGGGAATTCTACCGCTTTTCGGCATTCTTCAACACGATTTCCGAAAAGGGACTGGACGGGATAACAGGCAACGCAGCGCCGGTCATGAAAATGCCCTATCCCGATCAGGCAAACCGTCTGCAGGAGTTGCGGATGAGGCTGGAAGCCATCGAGATCCAGATGCCGGAAAGCCGTTTGAAGTCCCTGGTACGGGCATGGGAAGTTCCCACCTTGGCCAAGCTCCCCGAGAGTCCCAGCCGGGGCCTGCTGGCCCACTACGAATTGGATCACCACACCTCGGACACCAGTGGCCACTACCGTCACGGAAAACCCAGAGGCGAGGAACTCGTTCCGACTGAGGGTAAGGTGCGCGGCGCCCTTAAATTCACCAGCAGGAACCACGTGGACCTGGGTGAGCTGGGTAGGTTCGAGCGGACCGACGCCTTCTCTCTGCTGGCCTGGGTCCAACTCAGCCACGAGCGTGACCAAGTCGTCGTCTCCCGCATGGACGATCTGGACGGGCTCCGCGGCTACGACCTCTTCGTGGGCGACTTCATGGAATATGACGGTCCCATGTACAGCGGTCCCCTGCTCATAGCCCACTTGGTTCATGCCTGGCCGGACGACGCCATCAAGGTCCGGACGCTCGCCCCGGTATCCTTGAGCGAGTGGCATCACCTGGCCCTTACCTACGACGGTTCCGGAAAAGCCGCCGGCGTGGCCCTTTACCTGGACGGCAGGCTTCAGGAAGTTGAGGTACTGCACGACAGCCTGAACGGCTCCATCCGGACCGACCGGCCCCTGCGTCTGGGCCGGCGCCACGCCAAGGGGGTGTTCGACGGCCAGATGGACGAGGTCCGCATCTATGATCGGAACCTTACACCGAACGAAGTGGAGCAGTTGGCCGTCTACCATCCCATCGGAACCATCCTGCGGGAGCCGGAGGAGGAGAGGAGCGAGCAGAGGCAGCACGATCTGCTCCGGTTTTATTTGGAGCGGGACGCTCCCTCCCACTATCGGGAACTGCATCACGAGCAGCAGACTCTGCGCCGAGACGAGCGGAAGCTACAGGCATCCATTCCCACCATCATGGTGATGGAGGAGATGGAAGAGCCGCGGGACACCGTCATCCTGGATCGGGGAGACTACCGAAATCGCGGCGAGAAGGTCGAGCCGGGGGTTCCCGCCGCGCTGCCGCCGTTTCCGCAGGACGCGCCTCCCAACCGCCTGGGACTCGCCCGCTGGCTCGTAGACTCAGGCCATCCGCTGACGGCCCGGGTCACCGTGAACCGATTCTGGCAAATGTATTATGGCACCGGCTTCGTCAAGTCGGCGGAGAACTTCGGCTCCCAGGGAGATCAGCCCAGTCATCCCGACCTTCTGGACTGGCTGGCCACCGAATTCGTCTCATCGGGATGGGATGTGAAAGGTCTGCAGCGGCTCCTGGTGACGTCCGCCACCTATCGCCAGAGTTCCCGCGTCACGCCCGGGCTGTTGGAAAGGGACCCCGAGAACCGGCTGCTGGCGCGTGCCTCCCGCTTTCGGTTGCCCGCCGAGTTGGTGCGTGATAATGCGCTGGGAGCCAGCGGTCTCCTAGTGAACGCGATCGGTGGTCCCAGCGTCTATCCCTACCAGCCTCCCGGGTTGTGGAAGGAGATGGCTTACGGCGAGAAGTACACGGCCCAAGTCTATGTCCAAGGCGAGGGCGCAGACCTCTACCGCCGCGGACTCTACAGTTTCTGGAAGCGGACTATTCCCCCGCCGGCATTGGCCGCGTTTGACGCCCCCGACCGGGAAACCTGCACCATGCGGCGGCCCCGGACCAACACGCCGCTGCAGGCCCTGATCCTGCTGAACGACCCGACCTACGTGGAAGCGGCCCGATCGCTGGCCCAACATACCCTTCAAGGGACAACCTCAAGCCCGTCGGATCGGGTCCGGCTGGCGTTTCGTCTGGCCACGGGACGGGTACCCGACTCCCGGGAGACCCCGATTCTGGACCGGATCCTCCAGCAGCAGCGAGACTACTACCGGTCGCATCCAGAGGCGGCACAGCATCTGATCGAGGTGGGCGACTCCCCCATTGACTCAAGCCTGGATCCGGCGGAGTTGGCCGCTTGGACTATCTTGACCGGCAGCATATTGAACCTGGACGAAACCATCACCCGGGAGTGAGGAACGTGGACGCGGAAACCCGATTGCGGCTCGAAGTCACGCGGCGCCAGTTCTTCGGTCGAACCAGCACCGGGATCGGCACCGCCGCCCTGGCCTCGATCCTGAGCCCCCATCTCTTCGCAGGCCGAGCCGACAAAGAGAGTTCTTCCGGGATCCGGCCTGACCTGCCCCACTTCGCACCCAAGGCCAAGCGGGTCATCTTCCTCTTCCAGTCGGGCGCGCCAGCCCAGATGGACCTGTTCGACTACAAGCCTCAACTGGAGACACATCGGGGGACCGACCTGCCCGACTCGGTTCGCCGGGGACAGCGGATCACCGGCATGACCTCGGGGCAGAAAACCCTGCCCGTGGCTCCGTCGATCTTTGAATTCACTCAACACGGAGAGTCGGGCGCCTGGGTGAGCGAACTCTTGCCCCGCACCGCGCGGATCGTGGACGAGATCGCCATCGTCAAGACGCTATACACCGAAGCCATCAATCACGACCCGGGCATCACTTTCTTCCAGACCGGAAGCCAGCAGCCGGGCCGTCCCAGCCTGGGCTCCTGGCTCAGCTACGGACTGGGAAGCGAAAACCAGGATCTCCCCAGCTTCGTCGTAATGGTTTCCATCGGCAAGAGCAGGCCCAATCCCCAGCCCATATTCTCACGCCTCTGGGGGGCCGGATTCCTTCCGTCCGACCACCAAGGGGTCAAGTTCAGAGGTGTTGGAGACCCGGTCCTGTACCTGTCCAACCCGCCCGGCGTGGGCCACAGGAACCGGAGACGGATGCTGGACGGGATCGGACAACTGAACCGGCTGCGGGCCGAGGCCTACGGCGATCCCGAGATCACGACCCGGATCAGCCAGTACGAAATGGCCTACAAGATGCAGCTTTCGGTCCCGGAGCTGACCGACGTCTCGAACGAGCCGGACCATATCTTCAAGCTCTACGGGCCGGACTCCAGAAAGCCTGGCACCTACGCCGCCAACTGCCTCATGGCCCGGCGCCTCAGCGAAGCGGGCGCCCGCTTCGTCCAGCTCTACCACCGGGGTTGGGACCAGCACAAAAACCTTCCGGCCCAGATTCGGGGACAGTGCGAGGACACGGACCAGGCCTCGGCGGCGCTGGTCACCGACCTGAAGCAGAGGGGATTGCTGGACGAGACGCTGGTCATCTGGGGGGGCGAGTTCGGGCGAACCGTCTATTGCCAGGGCCGGCTCACCGAGGACAACTACGGGCGCGACCACCACCCCCGCTGTTTCACCATGTGGATGGCAGGAGGCGGCATCCGTCCCGGGATCAGCTACGGCGAGACCGACGACTTCAGCTACAACGTGGTGAAGGACCCGGTCCACGTCCACGATTTCCAGGCGACGGTCCTCCATTGCCTGGGAATCGACCACTCCCGGCTCACCTTCAAGTTCCAGGGACGCCACTACCGGCTCACCGACATCCACGGTGAAGTGGTGAAGCCGCTGCTGGCATGATCCGGACGCCTCGGAACGACTTCTACTTCGCAGTGCCCGGCGTGACGCCTGTGGCCCGGGCCACGCAGTAAGTGATCAGGGCGGCGGCGAAAGAACCCAGCGCACCCATCTTGGCGGCGTCCTGGATCTGTCCCGGAGGAAAGGCCACCGTGGTCACGAAGAGCGCCACGGTGAACCCGATCGCGGCAGCGAACCCCACAACCACCAGGTCCCGCGTGCCGATCCCCTGGGGGAGTCCCAACTGAAACCCTCTGGCGACCAGCATCGCTCCGGCCCAGATGCCCACCGGCTTTCCCGCCAGGAGGCCGATCAGGACCAGGAAGGTGGGTGAATCCACGGCGCTGAACAATACGCCGGCGTTGAAGAGGCCGAAGAGCATCAGGATCAACTCCACCGGTTTCTGCCACCAGTGCTCGAACTCGTTCAGCGTGTCCGTCGCCTCCAACTCCTTCCAATCGAAGAGGCCCCTGTCGGAGTGATGGTGAGGCATGGCGGGAATGATGGGCAGCAGGCCCAGAGCCGGATGCAGGCCCGCCATCGCAAACCCGATCCACGAAAGGGTGCCGGGAACGGCCAGATACCACCAAAAGCTGTGGAGGCGAAGGCGCTGGAACAGAAAGGCGACGCCCACACCCACCACGGCCAGGACCATCCAGAGCATCTGAACTTCTCCCTGAGGGTAGAAGGCCGCAAGAATCAGCAGGCCCATGGCGTCGTCGGCTATTGCCAGCAACAACAGGAAAGGAATCGCGGGATGGCCGGCGCCGAAGACGATCCGTGCCACCATGTAACTGAAGGCGATGTCCGTGGCGCAGGGAATGGCCCAGCCGTTGGACAGTTCATCGAAGCGCCCGACCAGAGCCGCACCCAGCAGGTAGAAGAGGGCCGGCGCCACCATGCCGCCCACGGCCGCGACGAGCGGAACGGCGGCCCGCTTGGGACTGCTGAGGGGACCGCCCGGAAGCGTGGCTTCCCAGACCTCCTTGCCGGCGATGGCGAAGAAGAACGCCATCAGCACGTCGTTGATCAGGTAGTGAAGGTCGAAGACCCGCGTACCGTCGGCTTTCAGCGTTCCGAACAGCGTGTCCTCGAACAGCTTCAGGTGGATCAGATGGTGGTAGGAGTCGTGATCCAGATTGGCCCACAGCAGGGCGCCGAAGGCCCCGGCGATCAGGAAGATGGAGTTCTCGAACAGGAAGGCGATAATGCTGTTCTTGGACCCGCTCGTAGCCACGATTCAACCCTTATTTCGATGGGAAGATATTCATTCCAACGGACACAGAGTCAATCGGGGACACGGTCACCCATGCCATGCCGCCGGGGCTGTGACGAACTCGAGTATCCAGCAAGGTTCACGTCTGTCTCCGCGCCGCTATTCACCATTACCATTATTCGCAATTTTCAATTTCGGAAGGTCACCTTCCCTTGCCGGCGCCGCTCGCGGGGATCGTATTCGCAGGTCACCAGGAAGATCTCCTCCGATTGCGTCCTGCCGGGAGGAATGGCGATCTGGACATGAGTGAACCCTCGGGCCACCCAGGAGACGAAGCCATCCGATTCGGACGGGGCTACGACGTGCCCGTTGAGCCTGAGGTCGAGGATGCGGGCGTTCTGGTAGGGGATTCGCAGCCGCACGCAGATCCCGTGACGGACGGGGCCGCTCCCCTCCGCCTCCAGACGGTCGGGACCGGAGTCCTGCCGGTAGAACTTGGCGCCTCCCCCTTCCACCAGAAAGCGCGCCGGACGCTTGCCGTCGTCCAGGGGATGACGATGAACCAGCCGCCGGATGGGCTCCAGGTTCATCCCGGGATGACGTTCGATTCGAGAGAGCAGGTCCAGCAGGGTGTTGTCCCCCAACCACTTGCGGGCCGCCTTCCGGGAGGTGGCGCAGACGCAAAGAGCCATGCCCTCGACCTCCGGCCAGTCGAAGCCGAAGCTGAGCTGACGCAGCTTGTTCCACAGCTCCACCCGGCTCCTCCGCCGGGCTCCCGCCGTAGTTCCATAGGCGGTCAGGCGATGCAGGTCGTTGCCCATCATCACCCGGGTCGGGTACCCCGGGTAATACTCTCCGGGCCAGACCTCGTTCCCCACTTCGAGCAGCCGGCGATACCGGAGCAGCGCGCTTCGTTCCCACGCATTCTCATTGGCCGTGACCAGCGAGTGGTAGCGGTTGTAGCAATAGGTGGCGGCATAGACCCGGGGCCGGCCCTTCCATGTCTTCTCCCGCATCGGGTCCAGATCGGGGCCCCAGAACATGCGTTCCGAATCCTCCTCCAGCCAATCGGCAGGGTAACCCTCCTCCAGAGCTGCCTCGTTCATGAGACGCATGATCTCGTGATGATACGGCCGCAGGGAGACGTTCGAGTAAGCGGCTGCCGTATCGGCGTGGATGGATCCGTAGAACTCCAGGAAGGAGCCGTGCAGGTCTCCGTGCACCTCGGGCTGCAGGTCATCCATGAGGCGCTGGACGGCACGGGCCTCGGGATGTTTCTCCGGTTGCACCGGACCCTCCAGGGTCCAACTGTTGTAGGGATCCAGATCGTGGGCGTTGTGGAAGCTGCCGGCCACGTACCCGTCCGGATTGACGATGGGGATGCACACGACCTGCTGGCGCGCGAGAATTCGCCGGGCCAGGGGATGCCCGGAGAGCAACCACTCCACCAGGTCCAACATGGCGCTGGGGCCGATCCGCTCCCCGCCCGAGTGTAGAGTCGTGAGGAGCACGTGCTCCTTGTGCTCGTCCGCGATCGACCAGTCGCTCAGACGGACCGCGATCAGGGGGCGTCCCCGGACACTGCCGCCCAGATCCTCCAGCTTCAAGAAGTCGCCATGTTCACGGCCCAATCGCCGGATGCGTCGGTAGAGATCCTCCAGGGGATACCAGGCGGGACCTTCATGGCCACGAACCTGCGCCCGCAAATGTTCCTGAGCAAAGCCAAGGATCCCGAGGCCGGCGGCCTTCATGAAGGTCCTTCGCCCCCAGGATCTCCCGAAGCCGGCCGGATGGGTTCCGGCCCGAATTCGGGGTTGGGATCGCGTCACTGCACTCATTCTGGATTCCCTGCGCCTACCGGAACCGGAGGGAGAAGAGGTCGGCGTCCTTCATCTCGATCTTGAGGCGCACGGTGCGCCCCGCCAAGGAGGTCAGGTCGGAGCCCGCCCGCCAGGAGACGGCCCGCTCGATCTCATCCCCGTAGATCTCGGGACAGTCCTCCAACCCGAATCCAGGCAAAGGCTTCCCCGATTCGTCCTGGACCTCCACCCGAATCTGGCCGGCGGCCGAGGTGGAGTAGTTGAGCACCAGGCGGGAACCGGAGAAGGTCAGGGGACGGGTCAGAACCGTCCCCCCCGAGAATTGGGCCCGCAACGACACCAGGCCGTCCACCCTCAGCACTCCCCGCCGAATGACCGTCTGAGCGGTCTTGCCGTGCTCGATGAAGTAGAGGGACATCTCCCGTTCTCCGGTGGGGACCAGGCCGGTGCCCACGTGGATCGAACGTTCGTGCCAGGCCAACGGGTTCCGGCCCGGCCGGAGGAAGGCTTCCATGTAACGGCGGTCGAAGTTGAGACCATCCCGGCTGAACATGAAGACGATGTCGGAAAGACCGATGTCCTCCCAGTCCGGATCGGCCTTTCGGGTGGGAAGGAAACGCTTCGGGAACATGAAGAAGAGGCCCGGGTCCCGATAGTAGGGAGTCGCGGAGTTTTTGTAGAGGTGCTCCAACGGCGCTTCGCCCAATCCGATGTACTCCTGAGGGGCCCAATTCGCGTAGTCTTTGGAGACGTAGCGGCGGATGTCCCGGATGTGGGTAAACTCCCGGCTCTCTCCCGAGGGGAGTTTCATGGTTACGGTGTCCGCGGTCCGGCCCACCCGCTCCGAACCCGGGGGAGGCATGCCTTTCCGGTACCAGCCCCGGGCATAGATGGCGTAGTGCCGGCGGACAGCGTCCCAGAGGACGATGTTGTGGGAATCGAACTGGGGGTCTTCCACCAGGGCCTTCAACATCGGCTCCGTCCGGAGATGGCGCCAGCGCAAGCCGTCGGGAGAAGCGAGTCCGTAGATCACTGCCCTCCGTTTTCCCGCCGCGGTGATCTCATTCAGATTGGTGATGGCCTTGTAACGTGCGTCGGCCCCCGCATCGGGGTTCTCGTCCTTGAAAACGGAGAACGACCTCCCGTCCGCCCCGGGAATGGGCCAGATGATGTTGTTGTCCCGGGAGCCGTCGAATTCGATAAGGCCCAGGCTGGGCTTGACCCAGTGGATGCCGTCCAGGCTTTCAGCGTAAGCGGTCAGAAACGGCCTTTCCAAATATTTGGCCCGGTACCACATGCGGTAGCGATGACCGTCCTTGATGACCACCGGGTTGTACATGTAAATGTCTTCCCAGGAACGGTCGACGCGAATCGCCGCTTCGCGCCGCTCGGGACTGTGGAGAACCCAGCGGATGTCGTCGCTGGAGTCGACGAGCCAGTCGTCCAGAAACAGTTGCAATTGCCCACCGAGGTGCCGAATTTCGCTGCCTGAAACCTCGGTCGCTCCGGTCGTCAACAAGAACATGGCCGCCAGCAGTGAAACCCTGGTTCTGTTCTGCATTGAATCCTCCCTGATTTCGTCTTGAAGCCGGCCCCCCCTCGGTGGACGGCGGCAACCTCCGTGTCAGTACTCGATCCGGCCTTCGGCGTCGACGCGCCGCAGTTCTCCCTGGGTCTGGAACGCCGTGGCGCACAGAACGGAATGGAGAGATTTCCCCGCCGGCAACCGGTGTTGAGTCCCATTCTCCACCGCCTCCGCCAGACCTCCGCCCGTGGGCGTGCTGTTGGGCTCGATTCCGGCCACGTAACATCGTCCCCACCATGGGTAGTCCGCGGATCCGCATAGTTCCTCCCAAAACCAGAGGCAGGGAAACACTTCCAAATCCCAGGACATGGCGAACCCGAGTCCGCTCTTTTGGTTGACCACGGCGTACCAACCCTCCGCCAATTCCCGCAGAAAGCTCTGCATGGTGACCCGCGCGGACGGGGGTGGAATCCGGGAGATGTCGAAAGGGCATCCCATCCGCCGTCTCGACCATGGGATAGGACTCGAAACGCCGTTGGGGGGACAGGAAGAGGTTGGAATCATCCGTCTCCACGACCCGCGCCGGAGTATACAGGCGGCAGTCCCCGCTCAAGAAGGGAGCCCCCAGGGCCGGATGGTGGCCCCAGATGAAATCGACGGCATCCGCACCCTCGTTGGTGACCGTCTCCTCGATCAGGAGCGTGGCCCGGCCGGCCTCCAGAGTCAGCTGCTTTTCCAGCAGGAACGGCGTCCGCACCATTCGGGCCCGGAAGCGGACCGAGATCCTGCGGGAGGTCTCCTCCGCGATCTGCCAGGACCACGGCACCTTGCAGGCCTCGCCGTGAACCCCCAACTCGGCTCCCCGATAAGTGCAGCCGGCTCCCGCGTTGGGAAAGAGCTCCTGCCAGCCCCCAAAATAGTAGTCGAGGAAAGAAGAAGCCGAATTGGCCGTGTCCTGGATGGTGGTGGCGGGATCTCTCACTCCCCAAGGGGCCTTCCAGAGAAAGTCCGTGCCGCTGGCCCGGTGGCGGAAGGAGAAGATGCCCGTCCCCTTCCCCACCAGCACGACCACCTCCAGGTGCTCGTTCTCCAGGACCAGGCTCTCGATCCCGCCGACTCTGGACTCGGCGATCCGGCACGCTCTCATGCCGGCAGCTCCCCGGTTTCCACGAAGCGAAGCAGGGGGTCCCGTCCCATGCCGGCAATTCCCAGCCGCTCGACGGTCCGGCTGGAGGCCTTGAAGTCCTCTCCCAGCACCGCGGAGGCGAGCGCCACCAGGCCATCCATGAGCGGGGTCGCTACACCCAAATGGCGGCCCAGCGAGTTCCACGCTCCCAGTCCATAGGGCACGTCTTCGGTCAACCAGCGGCTGCCCAGCTCGCCCGGCGCCCTCAACTGGGTCAGCATGCGGCTGCCGTTGATGGTGCTCCAGAGATCGCCCCTGGGACCGAACCCGGCAGAGAAAAAGGCCTCCTCCACCACGGACAGCTCGAATCCGAGTGCCCGGCCCACCTGACGGCGCTCCCGGTCGACGCCGTAGATGGCATTGCACACCCCCGGCGTGACTCCCTCTTCGTAGAAGTAGAAATCTCCTCTGGAGTACTCCACCCGGCCCGCGTTCATGAGCACACCGGGCGGGTGGACCACCGGGTTCATGGCGCTCAGACCGCACTCCAGAACGTTGCCGTAGCAGGAGACGGAGGAGTTGTCTTCTCCGCTTGGATCACCCAGACCGTCAATGGTGAAGATGGACCGCAGCAGGTCCCTGCTCCGAATCGTCTCCGACGCCGGCAGGACCCCGAGACCCAAGCAAGAGACGACCCCCCAGATGTGGGCCGAGTCGGGGGTCAGCTTCCGGCAGACGTAGGGAGCGGTGTCGGTCTCGGCCAGCGTGATCCCGGACAAGTTCCGGCCTCCCTCCCGCAACAGGGTGTGGAACTCCAGCGACCCCAGTGTTCCCGGAAGCAGAACCAGGGTATGGCCCTCTCTCAGGTAGGGGGAGCAGGCCAATGCGAAGGGGCGGTGCGCATACGCGGGAACGATGAGCAGGAGCAGGTCGTTTTCCAGACCCTCCTGGAAATCGGTGGTCAGGGCGTGGATACGGGCTCGGCCGCGAGACGCCACGCCGTCCAGCAGGATCCCTCCCTCAGCTCGGACCGGGTCGAGGGTGTGAGCAAAGTCGGGGTGCTCGCAAATGGTCACCTGGAAGCCGCGGAGGCTCAAGTTGGCGGCGACGGCAAAAGCGGTGTTCCCTCCCCCCAGTATCGTCAGGTTCATCATGACATCTCTCCGTAGACCGATCCCATCGCCGCGTTTCCGCCCATGACATAGCCAACCGGGAGAGGATTAGTCAAGTTTCGGCGGCGGCGGTTGCCGTCCACGGACCCGCTCCCGGCCGGCTCTTGCGGGACGGACCATCGCAAGCGTACTCTTTCCGGCAGGTTCCCGAAGCGTGTCGCTTTTCGGGACCATCTGAACCGGACCCGAGGCAACTGATTTGAAACAATACATTGGTGAGAAGGCCTCCCGATTCACCGAGTCGGTGATCCGGGAGATGACCCGTCTGGCGTACGAACACGGCGCCATCAACCTGGCCCAGGGCTACCCCAATTTCGCTGCGCCCCAAGTCGTCAAGGATGCCGCTTGCCGGGCGATCCAGGAGGACATCAATCAGTACGCCGTCACCTGGGGAGCCCCGTCCTTTCGCCGGGCCGTGGCCGAAAAGTACCGCCGGGACTACGGTTGGGACGTCGACCCCGAGGTGGAGGTGACGGTTGCCTGCGGTTCCACCGAGTGCATGATTTCCACCATGCTGGCCCTGGTCAATCCGGGAGAACAGGTCCTGGTGTTCGAACCCTTCTACGAGAACTACGGTCCCGATTCCATCATCGCCGGGGCTTCTGCCATCTATGTCTCCCTGGATTCCGAAACCGACTGGGCTCTGGATTTCGACGTGTTGGAAGGAACCATCCGCGAAGCCTGCGACCGCGGCCGGCTGCGGGCCCTCATCCTCAACTCTCCCAACAACCCGTCGGGAAAGGTCTTCAACAGCGACGAGCTGAACCGGATCGCCGAGTTGGCGGTCCGGTACGATTTTTTCGTATTCACCGACGAGATCTACGAGCACATCTTGTATGACGGGCACGTCCACCAGCCTATCGCCCTGCTTCCGGGCATGGAAGAGAGAACCGTCACCATCAGCGCTCTCTCCAAGACCTTCAGCGTGACTGGATGGCGAGTCGGGTACACCATCGCACCGGGCCACCTCGCCGGAGCCATCCGGAAGATGCACGACTTCCTGACGGTGGGCTCCCCGGCGCCCCTGCAGGAGGCGGGAGTCACGGCTCTGGCCATGGAATCCGACTACTACCGGCAGTTGGCGCACGACTATCTCGAACGTCGGGACTTTCTCATGGAGACGCTGGTCGAAGTGGGGTTCCGAATCTGGAAGCCGGCCGGAGCCTACTACATCATGGCCGACATCTCCCGGGTGACCGACAAGGACGACGTCGACTTCGCCGCCGAGCTGGTCCGAGACTACGGGGTTGCGGCCGTCCCCGGCAGCAGCTTCTACCGACCCGGCAGACAACAGGGAAAGCGACTCATCCGTTTCGCCTACTGCAAGACCATGGACGTGTTGGCGAAGGCTCGAAGCCGGCTCCTGCGGCTGCGGGACGGGAGCGGCCGAAGCGGGACCCGCCGCCGGTGAGGTCGATTCCCTGCGCACTTACCGTCGCCGGCTCCGACAGCGGCGGCTGTGCCGGAATCCAGGCCGATCTGAAGACCTTCGCCGCGCTCGGTGTGCATGGGATGAGCGCCATCACGGCGACCACGGTGCAGGACACCTGTCGCGTGCATGAGGTGTATCCGCTTCCCGCCGGGCACGTGGCCCGCCAGATCGATGCCGCCGTCCGGGATCCGGGAGTCGACTCCGTCAAGACCGGGATGATCCCGACTCCCGAGACCGTTGAGGCGGTGTCGGACCGGATCCGGCGCCACCGTCTGGAGCGGGTCGTGGTGGACCCGGTCATTCAGAGCGGCTACGGCCATGCGCTGGCCAGCGGGGAAGCCGTATCCCGGATGAAGTCTCTTCTCTTCCCCCTCGCCCTGGTCCTGACTCCCAACCTGCACGAGTCGGAACAGTTGGCCGGACGAGAGATCCGTTCCGAGGAAGCCGCCGCCCAAGCGGCTCGATCGCTGCTGGACATGGGTCCCCGAGCCGTCGTCATCAAGGGGGGACATTTCCGGGACCCGGAGCGCTCGACCGACCTGCTCTTTACCGAAACCGGCCAGGTTCGGCTGGAGGGACCCCGTCTTCCCTCCCGAGACACCCACGGAAGCGGCTGCACCTTCGCCTCCGCCGTCGCCGCCCATCTGGCCCGGGGAAGTGGACTGGAGGAATCGGTTCGCCGCGCCAAGGAGTACGTCACCGAGGCGATTCGGCATTCGCTACGGCTGGGCGAAGGCAGCGGACCGCTGGGGCATTTCCATGCCCTCTGGGGCCCGGTGGAAAGTGAGATGTGAGGAGTGAGAGAAGACGGGGCTGTTTCTTGAGTGGAGGAAGAGTGGGGGACAAGAATGTCCCCACCAAGTCGCTCTTCGTCAACGGACGAAAGAGGGCGCCCACCAGGGGCGCCCTCTTGCTACGGGTGTCTTGGAAGTTCTAGGAGCCTGCGCCGCAGAAATTGATCTACTGCGAAAGCGGTAGAATCGGTCCAGATTCCCCACTTTCTCGCTACGATCATTTCTACCGCGCAGACTCCTGGGTCAGCACTCCTACTCTTGGGCAAAGGTCGGCGAAAGCGCATTCGCCGCAGCGGGGACGTCGAGACTGGCAGACCCGCCTCCCGTGGTGGATCAGACGGTGTGCGAAGTTGATCCACTCTTCACGGGGAATCATGCCCATCAGATCCTTTTCCACCTTCACCGGAGTCTTTTCGTAGGTCAGCCCCAATCGTCTGGAGAGACGGCCGACGTGCGTATCCACCACCACTCCGGAGGCGATACCGTAAGCGGTGCCCAGAACCACGTTGGCCGTCTTCCGGGCCACTCCGGGCAGCTTCAGAAGATCCGGCATGTTCGATGGAACTTCTCCGTCGAACTCGTCCACCAGCCTTCTGCCGGATCCCTGAAGGCTTCGAGCCTTGTTCCTGAAGAATCCCGTGCTGCGTATGAGTTCCTGGAGTTCGTCCAACTCCGCCTGGGCCAGAGCGTGGGGATCGGGATATCGGCGAAAGAGGGCCGGTGTCACCAGGTTCACCCGGGCATCGGTGCACTGGGCGGAAAGAATGGTGGCAACAAGGAGTTGGTAGGCGTCCTCGTGATGGAGAGCGCACTCGGCCTCTCCGTACTCCTGCTCCAGGAGGCGGATGATCTCAAAGACGCGACGAGCTTCCTTACGGTTGACCATAGAGCGTCAGACTAAAGCTTTTTCTTGATCACGTATTCGCGATCGGGCTTTTCCGGAGCCGGCTGAGTCGGCCTGCGCTTGGAAGGTTTGGAAGACTTGGAAGAAGAACGTCTCCGGAAGAGTCCGGCAACCCCGGCGAAAACCAGACCCAGGAACACGCCCGCCCCCAGGGAGACGGGCGAAAAGCTCCGGATCAGATAGGACATCAGCCCCGGTGGCGTCAAATAGAACTCATGGGGATCCAGAGAGATTTGCTGATCGTCCGAGTTGACGAATAGAACCCGCAACTGAGCCCGCTCCGGTTCCGAGATTTCACCTTCCAAAATCCAGGTCCACTCGACCGCCTCGCGGGGCTTGGCCTCCCTGGCCGCCTCCCCCTCCATCAGAACCGCCCTCAGCCGCTCACTTGCAAAGGACCAAGAAGGCTCTATCTTGAAAGGTTCCCCCAGGGAATCGAATAGGACCCGTTCTTCCTCCTGGAATTCCACCCGGTCCGGAGACTCCATGAGAAACTTCATCCTGCAGATCTGTCCCGGATGTTCCGGAGTCTCGATCTCAAGCCGGCCGACCCGTTTGGAAAGCAAATAGAGGTCGGCAATTTCCAAAGGCCGTCCCTCCCGCTCCTGGAACGACCTCTCCAGGCGCAGGCCGGCGCTTAGGCGAGAGGCCATCTCCAAGGCGTCGCTCTGCCGTTTGGCCTGGAGAAACTGGGACTGAATGCTGTCCTTGTTGGAGGTCAGACTCCGGAGTTCCGAGGAGAGCCGCCGGCTCCGGTCCCGGACCTTCTTCAGATCGCCGGTGAGCTTCGAATTGGCCTGTTCCCGCTGGTTCAAGTCCGCGCGGGCCTGTGCCAACTCCTCCGAGAGCTTCTCCCGCTCCCGGCGTGCCGACTCGATGCCCGCGCTCAACGACTGCATCCGGTTGTCCAGCTCGGCGTTCGACGCCGTCTTGAGATTGAGGCTGCCCAAGAGCTCGTTCATCTTGACCTGGGCGTCCTTCACCTGCCCTTCCAGAGATCGCCGGGTCCTGGTCGCCAGGTTCTGGTCCCGCTCCAGCTCCCGGACCTGGGTTCTGAGACGGTCGAGTTCGACCGTCATGTCCGCGATCTGCCCGCGTTGCTCTCGACTGGACCGTCCCAACCGGGACACGTCCCGATCGAGGGCCTGGTTTTTCTTTTGGATCTGAGAATACTCCCGCTCCAGAGCCTGGTACTGAGGACTGTCCTCCACGATGGTCCGCAGCACCACCTCATCCGGAGTATTGGTGGTCGTGGCGAATTCGCGGACCAGAGTCTTCACCTGCCCCCGGATGAACTCTCCTTTGGCGGATTCCAACTCCTTGTAGGAAAGTCCTTCGGTCAGGCTGCTCGCCAGGCTTTTTTCGAAGTTCTCTCTCTGGGGGAAAGTTTGTTGTGTCGAGACGGGAAACCGGAATTCCAACGAACCCTCACGGGTCGTGTCCACGGATGAGAATCGGAACCGGACCATTTTGTCCCTGAAATTCACGTCGATGATCCGAACCTGATCCCCGACCTTGAAGCTCACCGGTTGGTTCAGGTTCCCCCGGTCGAGCTTGGCGCCGGAATCCAAGACGTGGACCACCTGCTGCAGTCCGCGGACCGGAACCTTGAGAAAGACCGCCTTGTTCTCGAAACGCTGAACGTACTCGTCCCGAACTTCCCTGCCGACCCTGGGAAATACGAACGAAAACGCCGCGACCGCAACCACGCCGACGGCCATCCGGCCACTCCAACTCATCTGGGTGTCTCCTTGATCTTTTTCTCGATTCTAGCAGCCGCAGGTGAAATCCGTCACGGCATGCGCCCATCCTTCCCATGCCGCCGCCTCCCATTCTCTTATCTCCGTCCTCTTTTCCTCCTGTCCTCTTCGTCCCGGGTATACTACGGGAGGCACTTATGAGCATCGCCGCCTCGACAGACCGAAAGACCGGGACTCTCCCCGTCACCGAGATCTTCTTCAGCATCCAGGGAGAATCCAGTTACAGCGGGCAACCCTGCGCGTTCGTGCGGCTGACCGGCTGCAATCTCAGGTGCAACTACTGCGATACCGAATACGCCTTCGAGGGGGGCATCCGGATGTCGCTGTCGCAGATCGCCGGCAGATTGGAGCAGTACCCTACCGACCTGGTGGAGATCACGGGAGGAGAGCCCCTGCTTCACTCTCGGGCGCACACCCTCGTAGAGAGGCTTCTGAACGCGGGCAAAAGGGTCCTGATCGAGACCGGGGGCAGCCTGGACATCCGTCCGGTGGATCCCAGAGCGGTCCTGATCTACGACATCAAGTGTCCGGACAGCCTCATGGAGGGACGAAATCGTTGGGAGAACCTGGATCACCTGCGACCGCAGGATGAAATCAAGTTCGTGATTTCCACGCGGCACGACTACGAGTGGGCCAAACGGAAGACCCTCGAGCTGGAACTGACCCGGAGGCACCTGGTCCTGTTTTCGCCGGAATGGAATCGCATGGAGGCCGGGCGGCTGGCCCGGTGGATCCTGGAGGACGGCCTTCCCGTCCGGATCCAGGTGCAGCTGCACAAGATCTTCTGGGGAGCCGAGACGAGAGGGGTCTGATGCGCTATGGCCTGGTGTTGGATCCGGTCTTCCTCGAACACCAGGTCCCACCTGAGCATCCCGAACGTCCGGACAGGCTCCGAGCCATCTCCCAGAGACTGTCCGCTCACTCGGCATTCAACCGTTTAGTGCAAGTGGTGCCCGTGCCCGCACCCGAAGAGGCCGTCCTCCGGGTCCACACCCAAGACCACGTGGCCAATATCCGGGGGACACGATGTCAACCGCTCCATCCCCTGGACTGGGACACCTATTCGGGCGGAGCTTCCCCTGACGTGGCGCTGCTGGCCGCAGGGAGCGTCATTCGAATGATCGAGCTTCTCTTTCGAGGAGACCTCGACTCCGGGTTCGCGGCCGTCAGGCCACCCGGCCACCACGCCGAACCGGGGAAGGCGATGGGTTTCTGCCTCTTCAACAACGTGGCCGTGGGCGCCCAGTGGGCCCTGGACCAGGGTCTGGTTCGCCGCTTGGCCATCGTCGACTTCGACGTCCACCATGGCAATGGCACCCAGGCCGCCTTCTACCACCGGGACGACGTTCTCTACGTGTCCATGCACCAGCACCCTCTGTACCCGGGAACCGGCTACTACACCGAAGTGGGCGTGGGGAAAGGCAAGGGGATGACGGTCAATTTCCCGATTCCCGCCGGTCAGAACAACGGCTTCTATTCCTCCCTGCTGCTCGGCATGGTGCTGCCCGTCCTGGTCAGCTACGAGCCCGAGTTGATCCTGGTTTCCGCGGGATTCGACGCCCACCGGGATGATCCTCTGGCCGGAATGCTGTTGGATGAGCAAGGCTACGCCAGGATGGCGGTGGATCTGAACCGTGCCGCCGGTAAGCTCTGCGGCGGCAGGATTCTCTACGTGCTGGAAGGTGGCTACAACCTGAAGGCCTTGGCCGCCTCTGTGGAGACTACGGTGGCCGCCGGGATGGACCCGCCGGAAGCCGGTCCCGAGCTGGAACCCAGTCCGAATTCAGTGCCCTATATGGATCAGCTCCGTCCCGCCCTGAGCCCCTACTGGCCAGTGTGAATTCAGTCCGATTGGAACTCGGCCTGCAACTGGTTCCGGACGTCCTGGAAGGTGTCGTAGGGGAAAAAGTCGATACCCCGTTTCCGGCAGTACTTTTCCAGGTAGCGTTTTGCAAAGACGCGATCCACATAGGGGAGAACACAGATATCCGATATGCCGTCGCCGATGAAGGTGACCTCATCGGCCTCGCTCGCCGCCCGCACCACCGACTCCTTCTCCGACTCCGGCCGCCGATAGTAGCGCCAACTCCGGCCGTCGATCCGGGCCGTATGCGCCACGACAGGCAACCCCAGGTCTCCGATCATGAAGGCGATGATCTGCTCCAGCCCCGAACTGACGACACGGAGAGGAATCGAAGCTTCGCGGCACCAGTTCACGAACCCGGGAAAAGTGGGGTCGACTCGGACCATTTGCTTGAGACAGGCGGCGACCTCTTCCCACGAGGCGTCGACCGAGGAGATCTCCTCGGCAATCACCTCGGCCGCCGACAGGGTCCCGTTCTCGAATTCGGCCAGCAGGTCTCGCCGATAGCGGTCGCCGCCTCCGAACTCCTGGACCAGCAGGACGATAGAGTCCCGATCGGTAATGGTTCCGTCAAAATCGGTGTAGATCTGCATCTGGAGCGCGACGGCAGACAGGGGCCGCTGGCAGACGCGACCAGCAGTCCCGTGAGATGAAAGCAGAATAAGTACTACGCAGTAATTGGTGCGGGGTCCGGACTCGGTTCAGCCGAACTTGACCTTCAATTCCCCAGGCAGCCGGAATACGACGGCGCACTCCTCGCACTTGAGCAGCACCAAAGTCTTTTTCTTTCCGAACTCGCTCTCGATTTCCTGCCGGAGCGTTTTATCGGGCTCGTTGTAGTATCCGGCAAACGGATAATATCGTTTCAACTTGCCGTGGCAGGGCTTGCCTTTGGCATTTCTTTCGTTGCACACGACCTGTCTGGGCAGCAAATCCTTGATCACCGCAGCTTCCTTCCGTAACGCCCGGTATTCTACCCGAGACCCGTCTGCCTCCACAAACCCGGCCGCAGAGGGAGCTCATCGAGCGGAATAGCAGGAATCAGCCACCATATCGTTCTGCCGGGCAGATCCCGTTCCCGCACCTGCTCCTCCTCCTTCGTCACGCCTCATCCTGCCTATGATAACCTTGAACTGATGGATCCGGACCGGGACCGGAAGGAGTAACGGCTATGGCCTCAAGTGGAGACAAGCTGGTCTATTTTCTCATCGGCAGCTTTGTGGGCGCGTGTGTGGCGCTGTTGCTGGCCCCCCAGTCAGGTGAAGAGACTCGGGGCCTGTTGGAAGGCAAAGCCCGAGAGGGCGCTGACAAGGCCGGTCGAAGGCTCCGGGAAGGCAGGGACACATTGGAGGAGAGGGGGCGAGAGCTTGCCGGCAAGGCCAGTCAGACCCTGAACCGGGAAAGGGAGAGTCTCCGGAAGAAGAAGGAGCAACTCGGAGTCGTCCTGGATGCCGCACGCCGGACCTATCGGGGCGAGACGGAGACACAGGAAGAGTCCGCCGACTGAGGTCCGGACGAAGACAACGCGTCTTGATTCCGAGGACGGAGCACCGTCCCTCGTTCGATTCGGTCCTAACCGTGGGGAATGCACTTGAGCGCTGAAGTCCTGCTCCTCCTGTTCATCGGCATTACCGCCATCTCAATGACCCTCCAAGCCCTATCCGTGTGGCGGGCGGCTCAGACGGTTCGAAAGATGGCCGAGGAGCTCCAGCAGGAGACCCGGAGGCTGCAAGCGGCTGTCGAGTCCGTCAGCACCAAATTGACCCAAGTGTCCGAGAGTCTGGAGCCGGTGCGGCAGCTCGGCAACGAGTTCAACGACAATGTCCGCTTCGTGATGGGCGCTTTCCGAAGAACCACCGAAGAGGTGGATGGTCTGGTGAAGGAAGTGATTCGGCTGGGCCACGATCAGGCCCAGAGAGTGGACGGCCTCGTCACCGACACCGTCGAAAAGTTCGAGCAGACCAGCGAAGTGATTCAGAAGGACGTCTTGAGACCCGTTCTGGAAATCGGTTCCTTCTTCAAAGGGATCCAGTCGGGGCTATCGTTTCTATGGGGGCGGCGAGGGAAGAAGCCCGGAACCAAGTCGCCTGAAGAGGAACTCTTCATCTGACGCCATCAGCCTGAGTATCTCACTGGGGGTACGCCCGCCCAGACACGCGGCCTACGGCGGATCCATTCCCCAGCCGAGAAGAATCCCTCCCCAGGTGAATCCGGCTCCGAAGGAGACCATGAGGATCTTGTCCCGCTTCTTCAATCGTCCCTGCCGGTGAGCTTCGGCCAGACAGGTGGGGATGGTCGCCGCCGTGGTGTTGGCATAGCGGTCGATGTTGACTGCAACCTGTTCCTCTCTCAATTTCAGGCGCCTCATGGATGACTTGATGATTCGCAGGTTGGCTTGGTGGGGGACGAAAAGCGACAGCTTATCGGTGGGAATGCCGTTTCGCCGGAGCAATCCGACCGAAGTCTCGCACATGACCCGGACCGCGAACTTGAAGACGTTCCTGCCGTCCTGATGGACATAGTGCATTCGCTTGTCCACGGTTTCGTGGCTCGCGGGGCGGTGACTCCCTCCGGCCGGCATGAACAGGAATTTCCCTCCTGACCCGTCGCACCCCAGGGTCGCGTCCAGGATGCCCGTCTCCTCCTCCTCGGTAGGCTCCAGGAGGACGGCACCGGCACCGTCTCCGAAGAGAACGCAGGTGGCCCGATCCTCGAAGTCGATGATGGAGCTCATCACGTCGGTTCCCACCACCAGGACCTTCTTGTGGGTTCCCGTCCGAATGAACTGCGCAGCCGTCGAGAGACCGAAAAGGAACCCGGAGCAGGCGCCGGACAGATCGAATCCCCACGCGTTCCCGGCCCCGATCTTTTCCTGGATCCGGCAGGCGGTCGAAGGAAACATCATGTCCGGAGTTACGGTGGTGACAATGATGAGGTCGATATCTTCAGGGCGATGCGGCGTGCCTTCCAAAGCGTTTTGGATGGCTCGAACCGAAAGGTCGCTGTTGGCCTCGTCCTTGCCGGCAATCCGGCGTTCAGAGATCCCGGTTCGATCTCGAATCCACCTGTCGGAAGTGTCCAGAACCCGGCTCAAGTCTTGGTTCGTGACCCGCTTCTCCGGAACGTACATCCCCACGGCCGTTATGTTCGCCCGAATCTCGCTCAAATCGGCACTCTCCTTTGTGTCTCCAGCCCGGTGTCGAGCCGACTTCGATGGGGAGACCGTGCGGGACCTTCCTGCGGCCTGAATCCGGCGCCGGATCCGATTCGGATGATCTCCACTCCGTCCGGCAACTCCAGGCGGAACTGCTTGTCTCGAATCTTCACGTTCTCCCGGAAACGGCTGAAGATGTAGTCGTTCCGGTTCCCGATAGGCTCGACTACGGACAGTCTGTGGATGAGATAAGTCTTGGGGGACAGCTCCAACAGTAGATAGCTGAATTCAGGCCGGGCCTGAATGGGCGTCAAGCGAAGGAGCAGGTTGGATTCGCCCAACGGCCCTTCCCCGGTCTCGAATTGCACCAGGAAGTTGTCCCGGATCCGTTTGGGTCCCAGCAGAAAAAGCAGCGGCGTATCCGCGGTGTCCGGGTCCAGATCGGAGATCGTCACCTGATTCTCACTGGGAACGTAGAAGAAGGCCTGTTTGCCGTCGGCTACGAACAGCTTCCTGGAGGGACGCTGGTATTCCCAGTACATCTTTCCGGGGCGCTTCATCAGCAGGATCCCCTCTCCCCAGTCGCTCTCGAAATAGACCCCCTGCGACTGGAAAACCTGCCGAAAATCGGCGGCGAAGCTTTCGACCCGCTCGTACCGCTCCTGGACGCGGTCCACGATTTCTTGCGCCCCGGGGGAGGACGATTGTCCCAGCAGGGGCACCGAGAGCATACCTGCCAGAAGAATCGCACCCAAGGAACCGGAGTTTCTCGGGCGGGAACGGTTCGCGGCCCCGTCCCCGCTTCCGGTTCCGAAAAAGCCCTGGTAGAGAATCGCCGCGACACCGCAGGTAATTGCGGCATCGGCCAGATTGAAGGTCGGCCAGGCGAAACGGTCCTGCCAGTGAAACTCCAGAAAATCGACGACATACCCACGCGACAGCCGGTCGCAGAAATTCCCCAGGATCCCTCCCAACAGGAGCCCCAGAAACAATTGGACCCCTCTTTCCTCGGGAGGACTGGTCCAGATGTAATACAGCACCATGATCGCCGCTGCGACGGCCAGGAAAGAAAGGATCACCGGTTTCCAGGCCGATGGATTGGAATGGAACAAACCGAATGCAATGCCCTCGTTGCGGACGAAGTGGATCGTGAAGAATCCATCGATGACCTTGTAGTAGTGCAGCCAGGCGGTGTTCTTGACCCACCACTTGGTGAGGAGATCGAGCACCAGTACGACTGCCGCCACTCCGATCGCCAAGAGTTTCATCGTCTTCTCCAGCGCAAGAATCGCTTCCGAAAGAAATCGTTTCCCACTACCCCGGACTTCAACTGAGGGCACCGATCTGTTTCAACACCGAATGGCAACGGGAGCAGACTTGCGGGAGATCGGTATGGGTCCCCACCGAGCGTCGATGATTCCAGCACCGTGCGCATTTCTCCGACTGGGTTCTGGTCACCGTGATCCGCGTCTCATCCACGGCCAAGTCCTCCCTCTGTTCGATCTCAACTTCGGAGACGATGAAGACCGCGGCCAGATCCTCCGCAAACCGGCCGAGGTACTTGCAAGTCTCCGCGCCGGCCTCGATCCTGACCGACGCCTCCAACGAATTCCCAATGAGCTTTTCCTGGCGGCATTCCTCGAGTGATTTGCTGACCTGGTGGCGGATCCGCAGGAGCGGCTCCCACCGCTCCAGAAGCTCGAGGTTCTCATACCGGTCCAGCTCCCGTGAGAACTCGGCCATGTGGACCGACTCGGCGGGAGGGTCCTGACCGTGGAGTTCTTCCCAGATCTGCGTCGTGGTAAAGGGCAGGATCGGAGCCAGCAGCCGGACCAATGCGTCCGCGATCCGGAACAGGGCCGTCTGGGCCGACCTTCGTTCTCTGGAATCGGCCGCCGAGACGTAGAGGCGATCCTTGAGAACGTCGAGATAAAAACTGGAAAGCCCTACGACACAGAAGTGGTAGAGGGAATGGTAGACGGTGTGAAACTCGAAATTCCGGTAGGCCTCCTCCACTCGCCGGGCCGTGGCAGCGGTATGAGCCAGAGCCCATCGATCCAACTCCAGCAGTTCCCCGTCCGGGACGGCCATTTCCGGAGAAAAGTCGTGAAGGTTGCCCAAGAGGAAGCGGCTCGTATTTCTCAGCTTGCGGTAGGCGTCCCGGAGCCGGGAAAGGATCTCCTCTCCCAGGCGGACGTCCTCGGTGTAGTCGATGGAGACCGCGACCCCAGAGACGCAGGATCTCGGCTCCGTCCCGCTTGGTGATGTCCTGGGGCGAAATGACGTTGCCCCGGGATTTGGACATGGCCTTCCCGTCGGAATCCAGGGTCCAGCCATGACAAAGGACTGACTTGTACGGAGCTCCGTTGCTGACGCCGACCCCGACCAGCAAGGAGCTGTGGAACCAGCCCCGGAACTGATCTCCGCCCTCGAGATAGAGATCCGCAGGCCAGTCGAGTCCGGGTGTATTCCGCAATACGTGATGGCTGACCCCAGAGTCGAACCAGACATCCAATATGTCCTTTTCTTTCTCGAATTCCTGACTTCCGCAAGCGCAACGGAAGCCTTCCGGAAGCAACTCTGATGCAGGCCTCCGGTACCAGGCGTCGGCTCCCTCCCGCTCGAAGACCTGCGACACATGTTCGATGACGTCGCTCTCCAGCAGGATCTTTCCGCAGCGCTGGCAGTAGAAGGCGACGATTGGAACGCCCCAGGTTCTCTGCCGGCTGATGCACCAGTCCGGCCGGCTGGAGATCATGTTGTGGATCCGCTCCCGGCCCCAGGACGGTAGCCACTTCACCCTGGAGATCTCGCGCAGGGCCCGGCCGCGCAGGTCTTCCCGGTCCATGCTGATGAACCACTGGGCCGTGGCGCGAAAAATGACCGGGTTGTGACAGCGCCAGCAATGAGGATAACTGTGCTGGAACGGCCCTTCGCAGACCAGATGTCCTTCCCGGGCCATAAGGGCGTTGATGGAAGGGTTGGCCTCGAACACGGGCATGCCCCCGAAGTGATCCACCTCCGGCAGGAACCGGCCCGAGTCGTCCACCGGACAATAGATCTCAAGACCGTTGTCGACCCCCAGACGGTAGTCCTCTTCTCCATGTCCGGGCGCGGTATGAACCACTCCGGTGCCCTGTTCCAGGGTGACGTGATTCCCGAAGACGACCGCGGACCGGCGCGGAATCCATGGATGGCGGCACTCGAGACCACCGAGGGCGGCTCCCCGGAGCCGTCCCAGAATCCGGTGGTCACCCAAATCACACTCTTTGGACACGCGGGGAACCAGATCGGCAGCCAGGATGAAGACATCGTCCCCGGTCTCCAACAACGCGTATTCGAAGTCGGGATGAAAGCAGAGACCCAGGTTGGCGGGGAGGGTCCAAGGGGTCGTGGTCCAGATCAGAACCGAGACGGGCCGGGCTCCGACGTCCAGCCCGTGAAGTCCTCCCGTCACCGGAAACCGGACGTAGACCGAGGGGCTTACATGTTCTGAATACTCCACTTCGGCCTCGGCCAAAGCCGTCTCGCAGTGAATGCACCAATGAACCGGCTTCAGACCCTTGTAAACGTTTCCCCGGCGAACGAAATCACCCAGTAGGCGAGCCGTCTCGGCTTCATAGGAACGGCTCATGGTCAGGTAGGGCGCGGTCCAGTCCCCCGTGATGCCCAAGCGGCGGAACTCTTCCCCCTGGATGCGCACGAACTTGTCGGCGTGCCGGCGGCATCGCCGGCGCACTTCCAACGGGTCCAGGTCGGCCCGCTTTCGGTTCATGACCTGAATCTCGATGGGCAGCCCATGGCAATCCCACCCCGGCACGTAAGGACAATCGAAACCCTCCATGGTCTTGGAACGGACAATGAGATCCTTGAGAATCTTGTTCAAGGCGTGTCCCACGTGGAGATGCCCGTTGGCGTAGGGGGGGCCGTCGTGAAGGATGAAGAGGGGCCGGCCTTTCCGCGACTGGCGGATCTTCCCGTAAATCCCCGACTCCTCCCAAGTCTTGAGAATCCGCGGCTCCAGAACGGGCAGGTTCGCCTTCATCCGGAAACGGGTTCTGGGAAGGTTGATGGTTCCTTTCAGGTCGAGTTCTTCACGCACAAGAGCCGGAATTATAGCGGGATAAAATAGCGTAGGGGCAACCCTTGTGGTTGCCCTTGGTAGAGGCCACCCTAATGGTTGCCCCCATTCACGTAAAGTACGACGCCGGAGTCGCCGTCTACCTCAGATTGAACTGGACTTCGATGGTCGCCAGGACGTCCACGGGACTCCCGTTGAGCATTCCGGGTCGAAAGCGCCAGTTGGTGGCGATCTCCTGGATGGCCTGTTCTTCCAATCCGTGGCCCAAGCCCCGAATGACCTTGAAGCTGTCGACGTTGCCATCCTTACGGATGATGGCCTGAAGCCAGACCACACCCTGAATCTTGGCTTTAATGGCGGCGTCGGTGTAACTGGGAGTCGTTTGAACGATGGGGACGGGGTTGGTGACTCCGCTTCCATATCGATAGATGCCGCTGCCGTCTCCGGCCGCAGGTCCCGAGCCGGCAAGCGGTCCGGTTCCCGTGCCCTCGCCCCGGCTCTCACCCTGACCGCCCCGGCCCGGACGACCCGGCGGAGCCTGGATGTCGTCCAAGTTCAATTGCGCGACGATCTGCTTGAGGACCTGGGGGACGTCTTCCAATTCCTCCTTGCGGATGGGTTCGGGGTCACGGGGAGTTGGATCGGGGATGGGAACCAAAACCGGCTTGGGTTTCGGCCTCACTGGTTTGGGCTTGGGCGGAGCCGCCTTGGGCAGGTCGCCGCCCCCGGTGAGGGCCGCCGGCTTGGCCAGGTTCTTGAGCACCAGGACCTGCTGCGTCGGTATCAGCACCGTGTTGCCGAAGGAGGGGAAGACCATCAGCAGGAGAACGGCGTGAAAGAGGATGGCCAGGATGGCGGCGACCACCAACGGCCTCCGGTCATCGAGGTCCCACTCATAAATGTTATATGGGTCTCGCGGTCCCTCCATTTGGGCCTCGGGGACCTTCAGGCCCAACAGCCGTTCCAGGAATTCCTTCACCGCTGATTCAATACCCCTTCACGCGATCCTTGGACACACAACTGGTGCAATGTTAGTCAAGGTGGCCGCTTCGGGTCAACCGAGCCCGATCCGACCGTACCTTGTTGAGACGTGAATCGCCGTCAAAAGGATCACTGGAAAACCGGATGGAAAACTGATTCGTGAACCAGCCGGCGCAGGCAAAGGCGCAGGTGCCGGAAGACCTTCGGTCGCTCTGCCTCGACCTCCGCGTGGAGCCGGGCCAGATCGTCGCCGTCGTCAACGTCGAACCAGGTCGGCAACAACGTATATTGTCCCGGTCCCAACCTCTGAAGCGTCTGTTCCAGGACCTTATCGGTGCCCCAATCCAGATTCGAGAAGAGTTCCGGTCTCGGCTGGGAAAGACCGATGAGATAGTACCCTCCGTCCTCGGCCGGTCCCAGGACCACGGGCCGTCTCGCAAGTTGAGCCAGGGCCTGGCGAATGTATTTCCGCGGCACCGTAGGGGAGTCGGCACCCAGAAAGACCACGGGCTTCTCCTTCGATTCGGCGGCGACCTGCCGGCAGGCCTCCCACAATCTCTCTCCCAGGTCGGCTCCCGTCTGTCCGCGGATGATCAGATCCGCGGGCAGGCGGCAGGCTTCGGCGAACCGGGCCCGTTCCCGTGCGGTCGAGTCGCTCAGATACAGAAAGTGCCGGCGGCACAGGAAACGCGTCCGCTCGATCGTGTCCAGAACCAGCGCCTGGTGGAGTTCCAGGCAACCCTGCTTACCCAGCACCGGCTCCAGTCTGGTCTTCACCCGGCCCAATCGGGGAAACCGGGAAAAGATCACCAGAGACCCGTCCATCAGGTTCCCCCGTGCCAGAAGATGTAATCCTTCCAACTCTCGGGAACAGCCGGCTGGCGGAAAAGGAGACGGACGCGGAAGGGGAAACCCGAGGGGGCCTTGGGGATTCTCAGCAGACTCAGGTTGGCCTGCGCCGGAGAGCGATTCCCCTTCTTCCGGTTGCATTGGATGCAGCAGGTGACGATGTTTTCCCAGCTTTTGATCCCGCCTTGGGCCACGGGGATCACGTGATCGTAAGTGAGCTGGTTGAGAGGCGCCTTCAAGCCGCAATACTGGCAACGATAATTGTCTCGAGCGTACAGATTGTCACGGCTGAATTTGATCCGGTGGCACCCATGCCGGAGCTTGACGTAGTGTAGAAGGCGCAAGACCGAGGGGAGCCGGATCCGGTTCGAGACACTCCGGATCTCGCGGTCATATTCGGCCACCACTTCGACCTTCTCCTGGAAGACCATGCGGACGGCACGTTTCCAACCGATGATCTGAAGAGGCTCGTAGGTGGCGTTGAGAACCAGAGTGTGTTCCACTTGTCAACGAGGCGCGGGTCGATATGTAAGGGAGGCTTCCGCCTATTGTCAAGTCGAGGATTCGGAAGCTTACTCGCACTCGAAGCCGGCCGCGGAGACGGAACCGCGTCGGCCCGGGTGCGAAATGGCGACCGGTCTTGCCTGGCAGCCCGGGGCCAAAGTCGTCACGGCATTCGACCGGGTCTGCATCCCGGCGGACTGCGTTGCGACCCGGTCACATATGGTTGAATATGCTCCCTCGTCGCACCTGGTCCGGCGGGCGCAGCCCCGGTCTCGGTGCTACGCGAGACTTTCACCACGGACTGCTGGCGTTGATCCGTAAAGATCAGGGCATGGCGCGGGTTCATTTTGCTAGACTGATGCGGTCATGAGACAACCGGATCCGGGAAATCGAGTCCCGAGCCAAGAGGCGCCGATTGGTGGGAGCACGCGGACGGCGCCGATGAGAACGGTCGGATCTCTCTTTCTGCCCTGGCTGCAGGAGATCGCCCGCGACGAGAAGGTGGCCGTGATCTTCTTGCGTGAGTTCTGGCCTCGGATCGTCGGGGCACCGTTGGCCGCAGCGACGGATCCTCTGCGGCTCCGTGGCCGCATCCTGGAGATCGGAGTACCCGACTCCGAATGGGAGGGCGTGCTCCGGGGAATGACTCCGGCCCTGATATCGAAGGTCAACGGGTTCTGGAACCGGTCCCTGGTCCGAAGTCTGGATTTCCGAATGCTCCATCCCCGGTCGGGAGATCGCTCCACTTGAGTAGCGTCTGCGGATTGAACGGCCGGTTCCGGCCGAAATATCATGATGGTCCAGTGATGCGCCGCCAGCTTGTGATTCTACTGTTCGTCTTCCTGAGCCTGGGGGGATCGGCACTCCGGGGCCAGCGCGTATTCATGACGGTGGATCCCAGCCAGCCCGAGGCCGAGCTGCACTTCGATCCCAACGAGGTGCCCCTCATACTCGGACCCGGCCAGAGCGATCTCAATTTCTCTCCCAATGTGGTCTTCACTCCGGACTCGAGCAAGGCCTTCGTCAGCTACACCTTCTCGGACAAGGTCATGGCCTTCAATCCCAAGACCGGTGAGATTCTGGGCATCGTGGACGTTCCCGAGAGTCCGGGCCACATCGCCCTCATGCCCGGCGGGGACCGGGTCGCGGTCTTGTGCGCGTTCATCAACGAAAATGGGCGGGCCGACGCCTTCAGGGCCGACGCCTCCCAGGAAGAAACCCAGCCGGTTCAGGGAGCGATCGCGGCCATCGACGTGGACACCTTTGAGGTCCGGATCCTGGCGATGGAGGCTTTCTTCTCCGTCGCCAACAACATGGTCTTCTCGGGAGACGGGGACCTGGGCATCGTGGCCTCGTCGGGAACCGACGAGATCCTGCGCTTTGACACCACGACCCTCCAGGAAGTGGAACCCAGACTCCAGATGCCGGGCGGAACCCGACCCACGACCCTCCGTATGACGCCCGATGGGAGCCGGTTCTTCGTCATCACGGTCGGGTCGACCCTGCTGACTCCCGCGGAAGAAAGGGACGCCATCACCCTTGTGGACACCGCTTCCTTCTCTCCGGTGACGACCATCATTCCGGATCCGGAACAGCAAGCGCCTCCCCATGATTTCGAGGTGGGTGCGGGAGCCGCCATCTCTCCGGACGGCCGGTACGGGCTGGTGGCGGACCGGCAACTGGGGGCCCTGCAGACCCTCGCCGAGTTGGGGAGGGATCGGGCCACTCTGTTCGACATCCAGTCGGGACAGGTGGTGAAGATCTTCGAGGTGGGTGGGGTCCCGGTGGAAATCGTGCCGACGCCGGACGGCAAGTGGTTCGTGGTGCTGAGCAATCTGAACCTGGAACTGGTCCCGATTCCCGTCCCCGATGAGAGCGGAACCATCGATGCGGACGGCCTGGAAGTCGTCACTTTCCAGCCCCGCACATCCGATTTCCGCGACTCCAGCCGTCCCGTCTTCCTGGACGGAACCACCATGATGCTGGGTGCCCCCATGGACGACGTCCTGCTGCAATTCAAGCTGAATACGGGCGAACTCCTGCAACCCATATTGGTGGGTCAGAAGTTGCGGGGCGCCAGCGAGGACCTCCGGCCCCAGGTTCCGGGGGCACCTCTGGACGTGGCCGTGAGTCCCGACGGAGAGGCGATCACCGCGGTCAACTTCAACCTCGGCACCGTCGAACTGTTGCGCCCCAGCCGCCGGCTGTTCCTCCCCTACCTGTTGAGTTCCCAGGAATGGTTTACCGCGGTGAACCTGACCAACCTCTCTTCCCGGACCAGCGACATCATGGCTCGGGGAGTCAACGTCGGGGGGATCCGATTTCAGGATTTGAACGACACGGAAGACATCGTGGAGTTCGGTGAGAATCCCACCAACCTGACCATCGTTCCCCAGGGACAGTTGTCCACCACGGTTCGGGAAGTGGTCAGCGCCGACCGCAATCAGTTCATGGAAGGGTGGATGCTGCTGGACGATGACCAAGCCCAGGCCCAGGGGTTCTTCAGGATCGGGGATCGCGGGGAACGGCGCCGTCTGGATGCAGCCTCCTTGTACTCCACGACGGCGCAAAAAGTCGTCCTTCCCGAAGTTCGGGTCAAGGACGGCTTTACCACTGAGCTTTATGTTCTCAATCCCAACTCCAACAACACGCAGATCTCCGTCCGCCTCCACACGGCCGAGGGAGCCGTGGTTCTCGAAGATACTCGAGACACCCTCGGCGGCCTGGTGGTGCGGGGACCTCTGGGAGAAGAGATCGGTTTCTTTCAAGGACTCGCCTTCGAGTGCTTTACCACCGGCGGAATCTTCCTGGACGACTTCTTCTGTCAGCGCGGGACCTGCTCGGATAACGGGCAGCCATGCGCCGATGACAGTCTGGCCGCTTGTGAGGACCCTGAACAGGCGACCTGCCGGCCCTTGACCAGTAACGGCTACGACGGCTCCTACATCACGGTGGAGAGCGAGCAGGGGATCATGGCCTTCCAACGCTGGTTCGATGAGGAGCGCATGGCCATGGTGGACGGACTGGTGGTGGAAGCCCCCGGAGTCGTCCCGGCCGAGACTCTCTACCTGCCGCAGGCGGTGACCTTCGGAGGCAGCCAGACCCACGTCAACCTGGTGCACCAGGGCACTGAAGAGATGACGGTCCAACTCACCCTGAGGGACGATGAAGGAAAATCGGTGGAGGAATCGCCGCTGCTGGAGCTGGCTCCCGGAGAGGGCCTGCGCATGGAAATGGCCTCCGTCTTTCCGAACCTCATGGACACGGGAGGTCTGGTGTCCGGCTGGATTCAGATCGACGGCTCGCAGCCGGGGCTGGTGGGCAGCGCCGAATTGCAGCTCTTTTCCGGAAAGGGCATGATCGGCACCCCGGCCGTGCCGGCGCCGTCCAGGGAGTATGTTCTACCCTACCTTGCCCACGGAGGAGTCGAGAAGTACAGGACCGGTCTGGTGTTTCTCTATCCCGGTCCCGGCCCGACGGCGACGGTGAAGCTGACGGTCCGCTCCACCGGTGGAAACCCGTTGGTAGAGGAAAGGACCCTGACCTTGGACCAGGGGCACCGCCAGATCAAGATGGCTCACGAGATCTTTCCCAGTCTGCCGGCGACCATCGGCGGCTCCATCACCGTCTCGTCCGACCAACCGATCGTGGTGTTGGAGCTCATCTTTACGGAAGATCTCGAAAAGATATCGATCATCCCTCCGCAGGTCATCGATTGACGCCGAAACAGTTTCCCAGCTCACCATTCTTGCCTCTCCACTTTTCGCTCTCACTTCTCACTCCTCGCGTCTCGCTTCCCTTCCGGGCGGTTGTCGTCCCGCCCGGAGTTGGGTACTATCGGCCTGAATTTTCTTGCCAATAGCCGTCGAATCGTTATGACCGGATTGGTATTTGGAGTCATTCTCGGAACCGTTGTGGCCGTCGAGCCTGTGCCGACCCCGCCGAACCGGCAGGCCCAAGCCTACTATCACTTTGCCCTGGGTGTGCTCCACTCGGGCAACAAGGACTTCGGCCTCTCCAAGACCGAGTTCGAGAAGGCGCTGAAACTCGACCCGGACAGCATCCAGCTCCGGATTGAATTCGCCCACACCCTGGTCAGATCAGGCGACGTCTCCCGGGCCGTCGCCGAGATCGAGCAGGCCATCGAGAAGGATCCCAACAGCGTCGGCGCCCACTACTTCCTGGGCCAGCTTTATTCCAATTACCACGGCGGTCAGAACAGGCTGTCGGAGAAGGCAATCACGGAACTGAACAGAGTCATCGAGTTGGATCCGGATCATGCCGAGGCTCTCTATCAACTGGGGAATCTCCATCTGCGGCGGCGTGAGCACCGGAAGGCGGCGCCCGTCCTCGCGCGTCTGGTCGAGTTGCGGCCGGGCCTGGTGGAGGCCCACTTCCAACATGCTCAAGCCCTGGCGGCGCTGGGTGACCCGATTGGGGCCATCCAGGCGTTGGAAAAGGCGCTTAGTGTCCAAAAGGATCATCACGAAGTCATTCGCTTCTTGGGAGACTTGTACGAACGGACCGGACGGACGGACCGGGCGGTGGAGATTTATCTGTCGGCCCCTCAGCTCCTGGCGGACCCCGAACTCCAGATGCGCACTGGAAGGCTCTTGGGGCAACAGGGCCGTCACGGCCAAGCTGTCGATCTGCTGCGGAAGGGAATGGCGCAGAATCCGCAGGATCCGGCGTTGGTGCTTGAATTGGGCCGGGCGTTGATGCGGGCCCGCAAGTACGAAGAGGCCACGGAACTGTTCAGCCGGATTCTGGAAAACAATCCGAAGCAGATGCAGGCGACCCTGGAGTTGTCTCGACTCGAGGCTGTTCGAGGTGAACGGGAGAGCGCCATCGGGCGGTTGCAGCGGCTTCTTGCCGATCTGGGCAACCCGAGTTCGCAGGAAGAGTGGGAGTTTCGAGAACAGGTCCAGACGACGTTGGCCCACGTCCACCAGGAATCACGCCAGTACCAGGATGCCATCCGGCTTTTTCGTGAGTTGCTGGCGGGGCGACCCGGCGACCCCCGTCACAAGGCCATGCTCATCTACGTCTTGAAGGATGCGGGAAAGCTGGATGAGGCACTTTCCCTGGCCGGAGAGCTGCTCCAGGACCATCCGCGCGATCCGGACGCCCTCGCGACACGAGCCCAGATGCTTTCGGCCAGCGATCGACTGTCGGAAGGGGTGGAGCTCGTGGAAAGCCGGCTCAGCCGTGAGCAGGACCCCGAGAGGTATTACCGCATCATCAGCCAACTCTACATGGACCACAAGAATTACGGGAAAGCCGAAAAAGCCATCAAGGAAGGACTCGGTCTCAAGCCGGATAGTGAACCCCTCAAGTTTCGGCTCGCGTCCGTCTACGAAAGACAGGAGAAACTTCCTGATGCCGAAGCCGAATTCAAGATGATTCTGGAGTCGAATCCGGACCATCCCGGCGTTCTCAACTATCTGGGCTACATGTGGGCGGATCGGGGAATCCGTCTCCACGAAGCGTTGGCCTACATCAGGAAAGCGACGGAAATGGACCCGTACAACGGAGCCTATCTGGACAGCCTGGGATGGGTCTACTTCAAGCTGGATCGCTTCGATGAGGCCGAGGTCAATCTCAAACGGGCGGCTCGGCTGATCGAGGATCCGACGATTTTCGATCATCTGGGAGATCTGTACATCGAGCTCGGTCAGCCCAAGACCGCACTTCAGTATTACGAGCGGGGCGTGCGCGTGGCCACCGACGAGGAATTCCAAAGACTCCAACGGAAGGTGGCTGACCTGAAGCAGCGCCTCTCGTCAAAAGCCCCGTGATCTGCGGCAGCCGTCGCGGGAAATCCACGAGGCTCACTTATTCCATGGTCTGATTGGTTTCATTGTCTTCACTTGCTCTCCCCTCCTTTGCCAAGACCAACTGGATTCTGAAGATTCTGGGTCTTCGGGAGGACGGGTTTCACGAGTTGCGAACCGTCTTCCAGATGCTGGACCTGAAGGACGAGCTGATCCTGCGGGTCACGGCAGATCCGGAGATTCGGATTCAGGTTCGTGGCCGGGCCGCCCCAGCGGGACCCGAGAACCTGGTGCACCGCGCCGCCCGGCTGCTGCAGCGGAAGGCGGGCGTTTCCTCCGGAGTGGAATTGATCCTGAACAAGAGAATTCCTCTGGGGGCCGGCCTCGGAGGCGGTTCGGGGAATGCGGCGGTGACCCTCCTGGGACTGAACCAGCTGTGGGGTTGCGGATTCAGTCTCTCCGGCCTGACTGCGTTGGCGGCAGAACTCGGCTCCGACGTCGCGTTCTTCCTCCGCGGAGGGTCCGCTCTGGGAGCAGGTAGGGGAGAACTCATCACTCCCTTGCCGGACCTCAGGCGCTCCGTGGACATCGTGCTCCTTTATCCGGGCCGCGGTCTCTCCACGAAGGCGGTGTATTCCATGCGGAATTGGGGCGTCTGGGAGGGTGGCGAAAGGTTGACAAGGTCCTGGACGAAGAATACAATCCATCGCTTCTCACGCTTCAGAAACGGTCTGCATTGGACCCATCTGGAGAACGACTTCGAAACGCTGCTGTTCCAGCGCTACGGCTTTCTCGAAGAGGCGGGAAAAGCCCTCATCGCCTTGGGTTGCGAGAGAGTCATGGTTTGTGGGAGCGGCTCGACGCTCATGGGCTTGGGGTGCCGGGACCGGCGCCAACGGCGGGAAAAGCCATCCGCCTGTCAGGAAGGCGGAGAACTGTTATTCTGCTCCACTCTTTCCAGAAGACGTTATAGAAAACTACTGAGAAAATCGGGGCTCGACATTCTGGCCTGACCACTTCGGTTCCGATCATATGGGGTCCGGAAGCGTGTCGGCTCCGGATTGATTCCATGTCCACTTTGAAGATCTTTACAGGCAGCGCCAATGCCCCTCTCACGGAGGAGATCTGCCACCATTTGGGAGAACCTCTGGGTCGGGCGAACCTGACCCGATTCAGCGACGGCGAGGTCAATTTCCAGATTCTCGAGAACGTGCGAGGAAAGGACGTCTTCGTGGTTCAGCCCACCTGCCCGCCGGTGGGCGAAAACCTGATGGAACTCCTGATCATGCTGGATGCCTTTCGGCGTTCATCGGCACGGCGAGTCACGGCCGTGGTTCCCTACTACGGCTACGCCCGTCAGGACCGTAAGGACAAACCCCGAGTGCCCATCTCGGCCAAGCTGGTGGCGGACCTGCTGACGGCGGCCGGGACCCATCGACTCCTTTCCATGGACCTGCACGTGGGACAGATCCAAGGGTTTTTCAACATCCCGGTGGACCATCTCTTCGCCACTCCGGTCATCCTCTCCCATTTGAAGAACAAGATGTCGTTGATCCGGCCCACGGTGGTTTCACCCGACGCGGGAGGCGTGGAGCGGGCCCGGTTCTACGCTCGGAGAATGGGAGCCAATCTGGCCGTCATCGACAAGCGCCGGGTCGGGGTGAACACGGCTGAGGTCATGCGCATCGTGGGCGATGTAGACGGCCGGGATGTGGTCATCATCGATGACATGGTCGACACGGCGGGGACCCTGGTTCAGGCCACGGACGCCCTGAGGAAGCAGGGAGCCCGGAGGCTCTTCGCCGCTGCCACCCACGCCGTCCTTTCGGGGCCGGCCGTGAAACGCCTTCGCGAATCGCACTTCGAAGGAATTATCGTCACCAACACCGTGTGGATCAGCCCGGAAAAGCGGATTCCCAAGATTCAAACCTTGAGCGTCGCCGGCCTGTTGGGCGAGGCGATCCGGTCGATCCACGAGGAAACCTCGGTGAGCCGGCTGTTTGTCAGCTGATCCTGAATGCGGAAACCGAGTTGCGCGAGTTGCCCGTTTTCTCAGAGCGGTTCGAACACAGGAATGAGGAGTAGGAGGAAATGCCTCGATTGACGGTAGAGTCGCAGATACGCCAAGAGTTCGGGAAGAACGCCAACCGGAGGCTCCGTGCCGCGGGACGGGTGCCTGGAATCGTCTACGGTCGCAATATGGAGCCGGTTGCCGTCTCCGTAGATCCCAAAGATCTGGACCGGATCCTGCTTTCCGATACCGGCCACAATACGATTTTCACTTTGAATTACCAGGACCAGGAGAGAGATGTCCTGATTCGAGCGCACCAGCGTGATCCGGTTGGGGAAGAGTTCCTCCACGCCGATTTCATGGCCGTATCCATGGACCGGACCATGGCCTTCGACGTACCCGTGGAGATCGTGGGCACGGCGGAGGGTGTGAAGATGCATGGAGGCATTCTGGACTTGGTAGTGCGCGAGATCCATCTGGAGTGTCTCCCGGGGAACTTGCCCGATCACATTCGTGTCGATGTAACCGACCTGCAGATTGGAGACTCGGTACGAGTGGAACAGCTGGACCTGGATGCGGACAAGGTGAAGATCCTTTCCGATCCGGACCTGACCATCCTGACGATAGCGGCTCCATCGGTCGAGACGGCTGACGATCAGATCATGCTGGAAGACGAAACCGCAGAACCGGAGATGGCGGGAGGAGATCAGGTGGAAGGAAGCCAACCCGCGGAGTAACTCTGGTGTTTCTGGTCGTTGGGTTGGGCAACCCGGGCCGCCGGTACGCAGCGACCCGACACAACGCGGGGTTCATGCTGGTCGACCGCTTGGCGGATTTGAGCGCCGCCCGGTTCGGTCCCGCCGCCGGCAAGTCCCGAGTCTGCCGGGTCGAACGCGAGAGCGGATCCCTGATTCTGGCAAAACCGCAAACCTACATGAATCTCAGTGGAGTGGCGGTTCGCTCGCTGCTTGTTCACTATGGCGTCGATCCTGAGGAACTCCTGGTGGTCTACGATGAGGTTCAGTTGCCGTTGGGACGATTGCGGGTCCGGCGTTCGGGCAGCTCGGGCGGACAGAAGGGTATGGAATCGATCATTCGGATAGTGGGAACGAAACGGATTCCCCGGTTGCGAATCGGAGTAGGCGGCGACTCGGTGGACGGCGATCTGACCGGCTATCTGCTCTCCCCCTTCTCCGGAGACGAGCGGCTGGTGTTGGACTCCGTACTGGACCGTGCGGTCCTGGCTGTCGACACGATTTTGAACCAGGGCTATTTGCGGGCCATGGACCTGGTCAATGGTTGGAGGCCCGAAGAGCTCTAACCCGCATTTCTCACCAGGTCGCTACGTGTGTGATGAAAAATAATCTGTTTTTGAGCATTTACGCGAATTTTGACAAGGTTTCTCCGGGACAGACTGCGCTGGGTGCGCGCTCGCTGGTGAGAAATGCCGGCTAACCACTGAACTGAAAGGTGGGTTTTCGATGGTCTATGCGAATTTTCTTTCTGCCGGAGAACTGGTCCCCGCAGTGGGCGCGGTGGCCTTGGTCGGACTCCTCGCAGCCGGCCTGATCTACCGGTTCATCAAAAAGATAGACATTCAGAACCAGACGATGCGCCGCATCTCCGACGCGATCCATGACGGAGCCATGGTGTTTCTGCGCCGGGAGTACGGGATTCTGGCCATCTTCGTCGTGGTGGTCTTCCTCCTGCTCTGGTGGAGTCTTTCGGCGGGAACCGGAATGGCCTTTCTGGCCGGAGCGGTCCTGTCCATGATCGCCGGTTTCTTCGGCCTGAAGGCGGCGACCCGCGCCAACGTCCGCACCACCCAGGCCGCCGCAGCCTCCGGTATCGGCGAAGCCCTGAACGTGGCTTTCTCCGGAGGAGCCGTGATGGGGCTCTCGGTTGCCAGCCTGGGCATGTTGGGGATCTGCATCGCCTTCCTGCTCTACAGCTACGGCTTCATTTCCGAGCGCGACATCAACGGCTTTGCCATGGGCGCCAGTTCCATCGCACTTTTCGCCAGAGTGGGCGGCGGAATCTATACCAAGACGGCGGACGTGGGTGCCGATCTGGTGGGCAAGGTGGAAGCGGGAATACCCGAGGATGACCCCAGAAACCCGGCCACCATCGCCGACAACGTGGGCGATTGCGTCGGAGACACGGCCGGCATGGGGGCGGACATATTCGAGAGTTACGTCGGCTCGGTGATCGCGACTATTGCCATCGCAGCGGCCGGGACCAGTCAGATACTCATGATCGGGGACGCCGAGAAGAGCCGTTACATGCTGTTTCCTTTGGTGGTCATCGCCATCGGCCTGATCGCTTCCCTCATCGGTGTGGTTTCCATTCGCGTGCTCCGCAATCTCAGTCCGGCTGCGGTGCTCCGCAATGCCACGTATGTGAGCGCCCTGCTGCTGCTGGCGGGGACCTGGGCCGCGGTCCGTGCTCTGGAACTCGAGTCGGGGGTCTTCTATGCGGTCTTGTTCGGGGCCGCCGCAGGAGTCCTCATTGGATTGCTTACCGAATGGTATACCTCGGGCAATCCGGTCCGCCGCATTGCCGAATCCTGCAAGACCGGCGTCGCCACCAACATCATCTCGGGTCTGGCCGTGGGGATGGAGTCGACGGCTCTCCCCATACTGACCATCGCCGGCACCATCCTTGTCGCATACAACTTCGCCGGCCTCTACGGAATCGGGATCGCCGCGGTGGGCATGCTGGCGACGGTGGGCGTGACCATGTCGGTCGACGCCTACGGCCCCATAGCAGACAATGCCGGCGGGATCTCCGAAATGAGCGGCCTGGGGCCGGACGTCCGGAAGATCACCGACAGCCTGGATTCCCTGGGCAATACCACCGCCGCCATCGGCAAGGGGTTCGCCATCGGCTCGGCGGCGCTCACCGCACTGGCCCTGTTTTCGGCCTATTCCCAGACCGTGGCCCAGAGCCTGCCCGGCAAGCAGCTACAGCTGGATCTCATCGATCCCCGGGTCGTCGTCGGCTTCTTCATCGGGGGAGCCCTCCCGTTCTTTATCGGGAACCTCACCATGTCCTCGGTGGGACGTGCGGCCTTCAAGATGGTGGAGGAGGTCCGGCGCCAGTTCAGGGAGATTCCGGGACTGATGGAGGGCAAGGCCGAACCGGACACGACTCGGTGCATCGATATCTCCACCCGGGCGGCTCTGAAGGAGATGGTGGCTCCCGGTATCACCGCCGTGGCGGCCCCGGTCATCGTCGGTTTTGTGCTGGGACCCCATTCTCTCGGAGGTATGCTGGCCGGGTCGATGCTGGTGGGCGTGCTGTTGGCGCTCTTCATGTCCAACGCAGGAGGCGCTTGGGACAACGCCAAAAAGATGATCGAGGAGGGCATTCTGGGAGGCAAGGGCTCGGATGCCCACAAGGCGGCCGTGGTGGGAGACACGGTGGGGGACCCGTTCAAGGACACGAGCGGTCCATCCATGAACATCCTGGTCAAGCTCATGTCCATCGTCGCGCTGGTGATCGCGCCGCTGTTGGTATAGCAGCCCATGGTAGAAGTCGTTACGGCATTCGACCGCCCCTGCATCCCGGCGGACTGCGTTGCTATCGACGCACGTACTCCCGGTATGCTCCCTCCGTTGCGCTTGGTCCGGCGGGCGCAGGAACGGTCTCGGTGCTCGCGCGACTTCTACCACGGACGGCTAGCCGGTTTGGCCGGCCTCGGTGGACACGGCTCCACGCTGTCAGCAAAGACCGGGGCTGTGCTACACTGGGCAACTTCTGAAAATGTGGTTCGAACCACAGAGGATCGAGCAGTCGAATGAGGGAATACGAGGCGATTTTCATTCTGGCTCCTACGCTTGACGAGGAGCAGATCCAGACCATAATCGACAGCCTCAGCCAAGCCGCCGAGGAACGTGGGGCCGAGGTGGCCAATGTGGACAGGTGGGGGCGGCGGCGCTTGGCCTTTCCGGTCAAGAAGCACACCGACGGCCACTACGTCATTTACACCTTGCGGGCCGACTCCAACCACGCGGTGCGTGAAATGGAGCGGCGGGTCAAGGTCAGCGACTCCATCATCCGCTTCCTCACCATTCGCGTCGACTTGGAGCGCAAGCGCGCCGCAGGCAGAAAGAGGAAGAAGGAACGACGGAAGACCGAGACGGAAACACCGGCGCCGGCAGAGGGTTCCAAGTCCAGGGAAACGAGTCATGCCTAGAAGACGCAGGTATTGCAAGTTCTGCGCCGACAAGATCGAATACATCGACTTCAAAGATGTGAGGATGCTGAATCAGTACGTGCCGGAGCGGGCCAAGATTTCGCCCCGCAGACTCAGCGGCGTCTGTGCGCCGCATCAGCGCAAGTTGAAGCGAGCCTTGAAGCGGGCTCGCCATCTGGCCCTCCTTCCCTACGTCTCGGACTGATCTCCGCCCACTGTTTTTCCACTGAAGGGCACGACCATGGAACTGATTCTGGTGGGTGACGTCGAGCATCTGGGGCGGCGCGGCGATTTGGTCCGCGTGGCCAATGGCTATGGGCGAAACTACCTGCTGCCCAAGGGGTTGGCACTGCATTCGACTCCGGCCAACCTGAAGATGGTGGAGGCGCAGAGGTTGGCCCAGGCCCGGCGGGACGCGAAAGGCAAGGCAGAGGCCGAACTTCTGGCCGAAGAATTGACGCGCCGGCACGCAGTGCTGAGTCGAAGGGCGGGAGAAACGGGACTGCTGTTCGGCTCGGTGACATCAAGGGATGTCTCCGACCTGCTCTCCGCAAACGGGATCGAAGTGGATCGCCGCAAGATCACGCTGGAGCACCCCATCAAGAGCATCGGCAACTACCGGTTGGACATCCGGTGTCACGGCGAGGTCACCGCCCAACTTCTGGTCTCCATCGTTCCCGAGGAAGAAGCTCCGCTGAAGCGGCTGAAACAGCAGGATGACGAGTCCAACCGGTTGGTGGCCGAGTTGGAGTTCCTGGTCGATGAGATGAAGGCAGCCAGAATCGACACTCCCGATTCGGATTCCGGTTGACGGGAATCGTCCTCGGCGAACAGAGCCGTGATGATCGCTTGCGGCTCGTTATTCGGCTTCCGCATCCAGCCCCAACCTCAACAGCCCGTAGCAAAAGTCGTCGCGCCTGGTCCGGCGGGCGCAGCCCCGGTCTCGCTGCTACGCGGGACTTTCACCGCGGACTGTCAATATAATCGGGGCACATGAATTCCTCCACCCTGGAGAAGACACTCCCCCACAGCGCCGAAGCGGAACGAGCCGTCCTGGGGGCGGTGCTGCTGGACAACCAGGTATTCGACCAGGCGGCCGAGTTGCTGGCCAGTGAAGATTTCTATCTGGAAAGCCACCGCCGCATCTACGACACCATCGTCTCCCTGGCCGGAGCGTCCCGGGCCGTTGACATCCTGACCTTGCGGGAAGAATTGGCACGGAGCACCGACCTGGACGCAGTCGGAGGCGTTTCCTACATCGCCTCCCTCGTGGACGGCGTTCCCCGTGTCTCCAACATCGAACACTACGCCCGCATCGTCAAGGAGAAGGCCATCCTTCGAAAGCTGGTCCACTCCGCCAACGACATTCTGAATCGCAGTTTTTCCGACGAGGAGGATCCCGGGCTCCTCCTGGAGGAGGCGGAGAAGGCCATCTTCCAGATCGGCCAAGAGAGATCCCGCACCGGATTCGCCCCTCTCCAGGAACTTCTTTCCTCGGCCTACAGGCATGTGGAGCGCCTCAACGAGCACGAGGGGATCGTCACCGGAGTCGCCACGGGCTTCACCCAGCTGGATCAGATGATGTCGGGTCTACAGGACTCCGACCTCATCATCATCGCGGCGCGGCCCGGCCTGGGAAAGACCAGTCTGGCGCTGAACATTGCCCAGCACGTGACGGTGCAGCAGGAGAAGGTGGTGGGTGTATTCAGCCTGGAGATGTCCTCCCTGCAGTTGGCCCTGCGGCTGCTCTGCTCCGAGGCCCGGGTGGACAGCCACAAGATGCGCTCCGGATTCCTTTCCAAGCAGGACTGGACCTTGATGGCCAGCGCTCTGAGCCGCCTCTCCCAGGCTCGGCTCTTCATCGACGACACTCCCGGCATCTCCCTGTTGGAGATGCGTTCCAAGGCCCGGCGGCTGGCGTCGGAACAGGGACTGGATCTGCTCATCGTGGATTATCTCCAGCTGATGTCGGGAGAGGTTTCCGCCCGCCGGCGGCACGAGAACCGGCAGCAGGAGATATCCACCATCAGCCGGTCGCTGAAGGCTCTTGCCAAAGAGCTGAACCTGCCTCTGATCGCCATCTCCCAATTGAGCCGGGCGCCGGAACAGAGACGCGGAAACCACGAGCCCCAGCTGTCGGATCTGCGCGAGTCCGGTTCCATCGAGCAGGACGCCGACGTGGTCCTCTTCATCTTTCGAGAGTCCTTCTACAAGAAAGAGGAGGACCTGGACGACGAGGACCGCTACGCCCAGATCATCATCGGCAAACAGCGAAACGGTCCCACGGGCCGGGTGAAGCTGGCATTCGTGGATCAGTGGACCCGTTTCGAGAACCCCGCGTAGCCGGGAGACGGCACCGCCTCTGCCGGACCGGAAATGACGACTTTTACCAGGGGCTGATAGAATTCCCGCAATGGTTGCAGCCCCTCTCAAGCACTTGCACGTCTGCAGCGAGTGCGGCTTCCAGAGTCCCAAGTGGTTCGGCCGTTGCCCCTCTTGCGGCGACTGGAACGCCCTGGTGGAGGAAAAGGTTTCCACTTCGGGCAAATCCAGACCGGCCGTGCCGGCGCACGCTTATGCGGAGATCCAGGGCAGCGGGCTTCAACGGATAACTACCGGCAACTCGGAGGTCGACCGGACCCTGGGTGGCGGGATCGTGCCCGGTTCCCTGATTCTGTTGGGAGGAGAGCCGGGAATCGGCAAGTCGACCCTCTTGCTCCAAGTGGCCGAGAGCCTCTCGAACCAGGGCCGCCCCGTCCTCTACGTGGCGGGAGAGGAGTCCGTCGAGCAGATTCGCCTTCGCGGTGATCGGTTGCAGGTCAAAGGGACACGGCTCTACCTGCTGGGAGAGACCTGTCTGGAGCGGATCCTGGACCAGATCGGGAGCCTCCGGCCGTCGGTGGTGATCGTGGACTCGATCCAGACCGTGTTCAGCGAGGCTTCCGATTCGATCCCGGGGAGCATCAGCCAGATTCGAGACTGCGCCGCCGAGCTTCTGGTCTTTGCCAAGCGGGAAGGCGTTCCGGTCCTTCTCATCGGGCACATCACCAAAGACGGGGCTCTGGCCGGACCCAAGGCGCTCGAGCACATCGTGGACGTGGTGCTCTACTTCGAGGGGACTCGCCACCGGAACGAAAAGATCGTCCGGGCGGTCAAGAACCGATTCGGTCCGTCCAACGAGCTGGGCATCTTCGAAATGTCCAGCCGCGGACTTCGTTGTGTCGAAAATCCGTCCCGGCTGTTCCTCTCCCAGCGCAGCGAGCGGGTCTCGGGATCCGCCGTCACCTGCACCATGGAGGGTTCGAGGCCGGTTCTCGTGGAAGTCCAGGCTCTGGTCAGCCAGAGTGGTTTCAGCGCCGCCAGGCGGATGACGGACGGAGTCGACGCCAACCGGGTGGCACTGCTCCTGGCCATGCTGGAGAAACGTCTGGGACTGGATCTTCTGGGTAGCGACGTCTATATCAACGTCGCCGGCGGCTTCTCCTTGACCGAGCCGGGAGTGGATCTGGCCATCGTTGCAGCCATCGTGTCGAGCCTGGGAAACCGCCCTCTTCCCGAGTCGACGGTCGTCGTCGGAGAAGTCGGCCTCGCCGGTGAGATCCGGGCCGTCAGCTTCCCCCAAAACCGGGCCAAGGAAGCGTCAATGATGGGCTTTCGAAACCTGATTCTGCCCGCCAACAGCCTGCCCCTGAGTGAACCGGTTCGCGGAGTCTCTCTGCAGGGCGTGGCCACGGTCGGCGAGTGCCTCGAAGCGATCGCGCTCCCGGGAATCGGACCTTGACCTTGACCGGTCTGATTCTGGCGGCTGCCGGCAGGGGCTCCCGTTTCGGCTCCCAGATCCCAAAACAGTTCTTGCGGATGGGCGGGGAGCGCCTTTACCGGCTGGCCCTCGATCCCTTCCTTCCTTTCCTGGACGAGGCGGTGATACTGGTGCCGGACGACTGGATCGAGACGATCCGACAAGAGTTGCCGGCAGGGGCTTGCGGGGACAAGAGCTTGCGGGTGGCCCCAGGTGGGCGCCAGCGCCAGGATACCGTGTCCCGGGGCCTGCAACTGCTCTCTCCTGGCGTGGAGATCGTCCTGGTCCACGATGCGGCCCGGCCCTTCGTTGATGCCCCGCTCATAGCCCGGGTGATCCGGGCGGTCCGCCGAGGGAACGCTGCGGTTCCTATCCTGAAGATTCGGGACACGGTCAAGGAGGTGGTGTCGGGCAGGGTGGAGCGAACCCTGGAGCGTGAGCGCCTGGGCCTGGCCCAGACGCCGCAGGGATTCCCGGCCGAAGTCCTCAGGGAGGCCCTCCGGCAAGCCGGACAGGACCACTTCTACGGGACCGACGAAGCCTCCCTGGTGGAGCGCATTGGAGTGGAGATTCAGGCGGTGGAGGGAGACCCCAGGAACCTCAAGGTCACATTCGAGGGGGACCTGTGAGATCCCGCACGGCGGCCGTCGGTTCGGAAACGGTTCCAGGAGTTCGAGACGGAATGCAGACATGACGGAAGGATTTCGTGTCGGCCTGGGATTCGACTTTCACCCTTTCGGACAGGATCGGCGCCTTTTGCTGGGTGGGGTCCGGATCCCGCACCCACTGGGGTTACAGGGGCACTCGGACGCCGACGCTCTGCTCCATGCGGTGACCGACGCCCTACTGGGCGCCGCCGGGCTAAGGGACATCGGCACCTGGTTTCCCGACTCCGATCCGGCTTACCTCGACAGCTCCAGTCTGATGCTTTTGGAGAAAGCGTATGAGCTGGTCCGGGACCGGGGCTTCGCCGTCGTCAACCTGGACATCACCGTGCTGGCGGAAGCCCCCCGAATCCAGCCCCACGTGGAGGCCATGAAGGCGAATCTTGCGAGGCTGCTTTCGGTGGATCCGGGACGGATCGGCATCAAGGCGACCACTATGGAAGGCTGCGGCACGATCGGCCGCCGCGAGGGGATTGCCGTTCAGTCGGTGGTGCTGCTGGTCCAAACCGGCAGGGACAGGTGATGGGAACGAGCGCAGTCATGGCAGTGGCCAGGGACGCCGCACTGGAGGGTGGCCGAGTCCTGCTGGAACTCCTGGACTCCAACCTGGAGGTGTCCGCCAAGGGTCCCAGAAATCTGGTGACGGAGGCCGATCTCGCCGCCGAGAGGACCATCATCGACATCATCCGGCGCCATTTCCCCCACGATTCCATCTGGGCCGAGGAATCAGGCGTTGATGGAGCCAGCAAGCGGCAATGGGTGATCGATCCCTTGGATGGCACTACCAATTATTCGCACTCCTACCCTTTTTTCAGCGTCTCCCTGGCCTATCAGGTTGAAGGTCGGATCCAATTGGGAGTGGTCTACGATCCGGTGGCGGATGAACTCTTTTCAGCGACGTTGGGAGGCGGCGCACACCTCAACGGCAAATCCATCCATGTGTCCGAAGAAACCGATCTGAGAAGAGGCTTTCTGGCCACGGGTTTCTCATACGATTATCAGGAGATGGAGATGAATCTGGACCTGTTCGCGCGGGTGTCGCGCAAGGTCCAGGCGGTTCGCCGCGATGGATCGGCTGCGCTGGATCTCTGCTACGTTGCCTGCGGGCGTTTCGATGGTTACTGGGAGTTGAGCCTGAGCGCCTGGGACATGGCGGCCGGCTGGTTGGTGGTGGAGGAGGCGGGAGGACGAGCCAGCAATCTGGACGGTTCACGGTTCCAGTTGGAGGAACGAACCGTCCTGGCCAGCAATGGCCGGATTCACCATGATCTGGTCGAATTGCTACGGTCGGAAACCTCCACGCAGAGGGCTGGGAAGTAAGGGGAAAGAGGGGGCGGCGAGGTGCGACCCCAATTGCATGCGGCCTCAAAAATAGTCGCCATCGGCTGCTAGACTTATTTGAAATGAGAGTCGCCGTTGGGAGCACTCGGCCTGCCAAGGTGAATGCCGTAAAGCAGATCTGGGAACAGCTCGCGGGCAGGATGCATCGCGGGATTGATGATCGCGTCGACTTTCTCTGTTATGACGTCCCCACCGACGCTCCCAAGATACCCACGACTTCGGCGGAACTCTCCTGGAGCGTGCTGAGTCGTGTGGACCATCTCATCATGCAGTTGAAGCGGGAGCGGAGCGAGGCCGACTTCTACATCGGACTGGAGGAGGGATTCAACGTGATCGCTTCCTCAGGGGCCCGTCGGCAGGTCGTCCTCGAAAGTTGGGTCTACGTGTCCAACGGTCTCAACGGTTATTACGGCCACGGCAACGGGATCTCGGTTCCGGCTCAGATCGCCGATCCGGTGATCGATCGAAGCATCGAGTTGGAGATCGTCATCGACCGATTCTGCCGCGCTCGACAGCTGCAACCCGGACAAGAAGGCTGGATGCTACTGAGCCAGGAACTCCTCAACCGGGACCAGTCCTACACCTTGGCTCTTACGGCTGCCTTCGCCCCCTTCTACAACACCCACGTCTACGAGTAGGAGGAGAAGTGAGAGAAAAAGAGGCGTCGGTCAGCTGCTCATGGTGACTGGCTCCCGGTCGACCCGACGGAACCAGTAGTGCAGCAGGGAGCAATCGGGGCAGGAGGTGTCGCGCCGGATCCGTAGCCGGGAGAATGCCACCTCCACTCCCACGTCACCAACGCCGAGTGGAAACAACTCACCATTGACGTAGTCCAACTCCTCCGGTCTGATTCCCCACTCCTCACTCCTTTTCAGCTTGGTCCGGACAGGCTCGCCTTGAGCCGGATCGCAAGTTTTTCTCCGAGAAAGGGCACCAACTCTTCGGTGGTGGCCCTGCGGATTCGGCTGACGCTTCCGAAGTTGCGCAACAGTCGCTTCTTGCGTTTCTCGCCGATCCCGCGGACCCGGTCCAACTCGGAGCCAAAATCCCGAATCGAGCGGCGTTTGCGATGGTAGCTGACTGCGAAACGATGCGCTTCGTCCCGGATCTCCTGGACCAGATGCAGCACGGCCGAGCCCCGGCCCAGGATGATTGCATCCTCCCGCCCCTTGACGAAGATGTGCTCCTCCCGCTTTGCCAGACTGATCAGGGGCGTGTCTTCGATCCCCAACTCGGATAGTGCCTGATACGCGCTGTGCAGTTGTCCCTTGCCTCCGTCGATGAGAATCAAATGGGGAAGCGTCCGTTTTTCGTCCAGCAGACGCCGGTATCTTCGGCGGACGGCTTCCCGAATGGCCGCATAGTCGTCGGGGCCGGACACGGTCCTGATCCGGTATTTCCGGTACTCGCCATGCTCCATGCGACCGTCCAGACAGACCACCATGGAAGCGACCGTCTCGTCTCCCTGGATGTTGGAGACGTCGAAGGCTTCAATGCGGACGGGAATCTCCTCCAGATCCAGGAGACCCTGCAGACTCTCCAAGACCCTCAACCGGGCTGTCCTCAAGACCTTGAATCGGCGCTCGAAAGCCACTTTGGCGTTACGTTCGACCAACAGCAGCAAATCATGCTTGTGCCCCCTCCGCGGCACCAGGATGCGCACCTGACGCCGTTGCCCCTTGGCCCGGTGTTTGTCGAGCCAGGTCCGGATCAGCTCCTGGTCCTCAGCCTCGGCGGGAAGATAGATCTCTCCGGGCACGAACCCGGAGTTCAGATAGTATTGCTGGAGCGCATCCCTCAAGAACCGGGCGGGATGGAAATACTCCAGATCCTCCCAAAAGAACTCCCGCTTTCCCATGATTCGAGCCTCTCGCATGGTGAAGAGTTGAAGGGCCAGTCGCGGCCCCTCCCGGTAGTAGGCGAAGATGTCCACGTCTGACGGCCCACTCAGAATCATCTTCTGCTTCTCGTTGAGTTCCCGGACCATGCGGATTCGATCCCGGTAGAAGGCCGCCGTCTCGTACTGCAGTTTCTCGGAGGCGGCGAGCATCCGGCGAGTCAGATTCCGAAGCAATTCCTCGTTCTTTCCCTCAAGCAACAGGATCACGTCCCGGACCGCCGCGGTGTACTGGGGCCGGGAGCAGAGACCCGCCACGCACGGACCCAGGCAACGTTTGATGTAGTACTCGAGACAGGGTCGATCCAGACCTCCGTCGATCTCCAGGTCGCAGGTTCGGAGCAGGAAGTGGCGGTTGATGATCTTGATGGTGTTGCGGGCCAGAGAGGCCGGCAGGAAGGGCCCGAAGTAGAGGGCTCCGTCTCGCAGGTTGCGCCGCGTGAGCAGGACCCTGGGGAAGTCCTCGTTCACCGTCAGCTTCACCAGCAGGAACGACTTGTCGTCCTTCAAGTTGACGTTGAACTTGGGCTTGTGTTTGCGGACCAGGTTGCTCTCCAGGATGAGAGCTTCCACTTCGGTATCGGTGACGATGAACTCAAGGTCCTGAATCTGGCGCTTCAGGACTTCCGTCTTCTGGTCCAAGGACCGGCTGGCTTGGAAGTAGGAGCGCACCCGATGCCTGAGGCTCTTGCCCTTACCGATGTAGATGATGCGCTGCTCGGCGTCCCGGAACAGGTAGACGCCGCACTTGTCGGGAAGGTGCCCGAGCCGGGCCTCCAGAACCTCCTCACTCATCGAGCGGAATTATAGCAACCGGCGGGGAAGGACCCGGTTGTTGAGAGGATCGCTAGCAGTCCGTGGTGAAAGTCTCGCGAGCACCGAGACCGGTCCTGCGCCCACCGGACAAGGCGCAACGGAGGGAGGGAGCATACCGGGAGTATGTGAGCCGATAGCAACGCAGTCCGCGCACGATGCAGGGACGGTCGAATGCCGTGACGACTTTTGCCACGGGCTGCTCGCTAGCTGAGCGTATCCGTGGGAATTTCCCGATCCCAGCCGTGGCGCAGAACCCGGACCAGAACCCGCTGTCTGCCAAACCGCATGGCCTCATTGTAGTCGGGAACGTAGATGTCGATGATTCTACCCTTGATCGCGGAACCGGTGTCGAGAACCCTGTAGATCCCACTGTAGCTGCCGGCCCTCACCTGGATGACCGATCCCAAAGGAATTCTGGACGGGTCGGCCGCCACGATACCGCGTTTGACTTCCACGCCGGAACGGGTAACCCCCTTGAGGCAGTAGGCGGTGGCGACAAAGATGCGATATCCGGAATCCCGCGGTCCCACAAACCGCTCTGAGGACGCCGAGTCCTGCCGGAAACCTCTGAGCAGCGCGCCCGGTTCGGGATCCAAAAGCAGACCGATCCCGGCGGAGGCGCTAAGCGCCAGCGCCGCGAACAAAATAAGGACAACTTTCCCAAACCGAGTCATTCCAGAACCTCTCTCCAACTCCGGACCGTCTATTCGAATGATTCCTGCGCTCTTTGTCAATCCCTTCAGACCAAAAATAGACTTTGGATAACGGAAAAAGTGTCATATTTGACGCAAGTTTGGCTCACTCGGCCTCTGCAGGCGGTCCAGACTTGCCGTTCGCCTGTGCGAATCGTCGAATTTGGCGGGCGAGTGGGTTCAGAGCCCCTTGGAATCGTTTGTGAGTCTTTCGGAGATTGTGTTACTTTAACCACTCATGAACCTGCCGAACGCCCTTACGGTTTCGCGGATTTTTCTGGTGCCCCTGCTCTTGGTGGTGCTGCTGACGGGGAAGTTCAAGGATCGGGAATTGTGGGGATTCATCGTGTTTCTTGCCGCCTCGGCAACCGACTATTTCGACGGCTATCTTGCGCGTAAACGGTTGCAGGTGACCACGTTGGGCAAGCTCCTGGATCCGGTGGCGGACAAAGTGCTCATATCGGCGGCCCTGGTCGCACTGGTGGAATGGGGAGTGGCTTCCGCCTGGATGGTGATCCTGGTCATCGGCCGCGAGCTTGCCGTGACCGGACTCAGAAGCATCGCCTCGGCTCAGGGAGTCACCATCGACGCTTCCCGATTGGGGAAGGCCAAGATGGTGACCCAGGTCCTGTGCGTGAGCTGCCTGATCCTGGGACAGCGGGGTTCCGCCTGGCTGGCGAGCGCCGGAGAAATCCTGCTCTGGGTGGTGGTGTTTCTGGCCTGCGCTTCCATGGTCGAATACTTCCACAGGTTCTGGGGCCGAATCGACGGCGGCGCCGACCCTGGTTCGGTCTCGAACAGGTGAGCAGGGCAGCCCGTGGCAAGAGTCGTCGCGGCATTCGACCGGGTCTGCATCGTGCGCGGACTGCGTTGCGCCTCGGTCACACAGGGTCGAATATGCTCCCTCGTCGCGCCTTGTCCGGCGGGCGCAGCCCCGGTCTCGGTGCTACGCGGGACTTTCACCACGGACTGACAGACGCCCATGCCCAAACTGTGTCTCGCCCTGGGCGAGGAATCGCCGGCACGCCTGCTGGATAAGGTTCATCGATATGCGGGCCGGGTGGCCCTCATCGAATGCCGTCTGGATAGTCTTTCCACGCCTCAAGTCCCACCCCTGCCGGCCGGGACCCGGACCGAGTTCATCGCAACTTGCCGCCCCCCGCGCGAGGGGGGGAGTTATACCGGTCCGGAAGCGGATCGATTGAACCTGCTCTTGGAAGCCGCGAGGAGCGGATTCCATTGGGTGGACGTCGAACATGACGTCCAGGAACTCCCGCCCTTCCCCGACACGACACGGCTGATCCGTTCCTTCCACTCCTTCGACACCTTTCCCGGAGATCTGAACCGCCTCTACGCCAGACTCGATGCCTTGAAGGGCGACGTGGTCAAGATCGCCGTGATGGTCTCTTCCACCCAGGAGTTGGTGACCCTGTTGAGCTGGATGGAATCGGTCCCCCAGGGGGCAGCATACGTCCTGCTGGGCATGGGGGACTTCGGCCAGCCCTCCCGGGCCTTGGGTGCCTTCCTGGGGAACTCCTGGACTTTCGTGGCGGAGGAAGAGGGTGAGGGAACGGCGCCAGGTCAATTCAGCCTGGAAACCGCAGTGGATCTCTACCGGCTCGATTCCTGGAATCAGGCTCCCGATCTGTACGCCGTTCTGGGGAATCCGGTAGCTCACTCCAGGTCTCCCTGGATCCATAATCAGCTCTTCAGGCGACACCATCTCGACCGTCAGCTCTATCTCCCGATCCGGCTGGACGAGCTGGAGCCGTGGTTCCGCTATCTCGAAAGCAGCCGTCTTTGCTTCAAGGGGTTCAGTGTGACGCTGCCGTTCAAGCAGGTTGCCGCCGCCCTGGTTTCCCGAGACACTTCCGCGGCGCCGGCCATCAACACGCTGGTGCGCAAAGACGGCCGGTGGGAGGGATTGAACACGGACTATCGCGGGTTCCTGCGGCCACTTCTCTCCAGGACCCCCATTCGAGGAAAGGACGCTCTGGTCTTGGGAAACGGCGGCGTCGCTCACACGGTGATGGAGGCCTTGATCGGCCACGGAGCGCGGGTGACGGTGGCCGGACGCAGTCCGGAGCGCGTCACGCGGTTCGCAAGCCGCTACGCCTGTGCCCATACCTTGCTCCCGGAACTTCCCGATTCCGCTTTTCTCTGCGTCAACACGACTCCGGTGGGCCAGTCCCCGGACGTGGACGCCTCGCTGCTGGCAGAGCCGGACCTGCGTTTCGAATGGGTCTACGATTTGGTCTACCAGCCGGAGGAGACGAAGCTCTTGAGGTTGGCGGCCCGCCAGGGCATCGGAACCATCTCGGGAATGGAGATGTTCGTAGAGCAGGCGGCGCTTCAGTTCTCGGTCTGGACGGGCCGGGAGCCGGACCGGGACGCCATGCTGGAGCTGGTCCGGAGCCACCCCCAGGATCTGGCGAGAGTCGGATGAGCTGGGAGCCATTCCAGGTCCGCGTCCCGGCCAGCACCAGTAATCTGGGACCCGGGTTCGATACTCTCTCGGCAGCCCTGAGCCTCTACCTGACCGTCGGCGTGGAAGCCCTCGAAGGCGGCGGACTGGAATGGCCTCCGGATTGGAGCCTGCCCCTGGAGGAGAACGTCCTGGACCGGTCCCTGCGGGTCGCCTTCTCCACCCTGGACGCCGAGATGCCTGGGATTCGCCTCGGCATCGACAACCCCATCCCCCTCACCCGCGGGCTGGGCAGCAGCGGAGCCGCCATCATCGCGGGGATCAAGATCGCCGAGCGGATCACGGGTGAGCGCCTTTCCAACGACGACGCCCTCCGAATCGCCTATCCCCTGGAAGGCCACCCCGACAATCTGGCCGCCAGCCTGCTGGGCGGATGGGTTCTCTCCTGGACCTCCGGATCCCGGGTCCGCTCCCTGCGGTTGCGTTCCGCCCTGCGCTGCCGATTCGTCGTCGCCGTCCCGGACCAGACCATCTCCACACCCGAAGCCCGCGCCATCCTGCCCCGGTCCTATGATCTGGCCGCCGCCGTGTTCAACATCCAACGCTCCTCACTGCTGGTGCACGCGCTTCATACGGGCGAAGCCCGGCTCCTGAGGGAAGCGACGCTGGACCGGCTCCACCAGTCCTACCGGGCGCGCCTGGTGCCGGGATTGGAGAAGGTGCTGGCCGGACCTCCCCCGGATCGCGACTGGAGCACCTCGCTCTTGGGTACCTTCATCAGCGGTTCGGGTTCCACCGTCATCGCCCTGGCCTCCGGCCGGGTAGCGGAGATCGGCGCCTGGATGGTCCGGACTCTGGAGGCGGCCGGAACCCGCGCCCGATTCCGGGTCCTGGATCTGGACACCCACGGCGCCCGGGTCGAAGAATCGGAGTAGTTTTCTTCAGTGGTTCTCGGGGTCTCCGTTCCAAGTCAGCCCTGAGACCAGCCAAATGGAACAGCCCGAGATGATCACCGACGGGATCAATTCGTAGGCGACGGAGGAGAGGACCTCGAGATTGCGCCAGACCAAGCTGGTCCCGGCGCCGGTCAGGATCCCCGCCAAGCATCCCGCTCGCGTCATTTTCCGGTAGAAGAGGGCCATTACGAGGGGGGCGGTGAAGCAAGCGGAGAGCCCTCCCCAAGCGTACAGGACCAACTGATAAACGGTGGCTTCAGGATCCCAGGGATCGGTCGAGAGGGCCAGCAGCAAAGCTCCCGTTCCCAGCACGATTGTCACCACTCTCGAGGTCTTGAGCAGTTCCCGTTCCGAGGCCTGTTGCCGGAAGATGCGCTGGTAGACGTCCCGGGTCATGGAGCTGGCGGCGGAAAGCAGAAAGCTGTCGGCCGAGGACATGATTGCCGCCAGCGTGGCCGAGACCAGAATTCCGGCAACCCAAGGATCCAGAACCTCGCGAGCCATCATGGGCAGCACCTGCTCCACGTTGAAGACCACGGCGGAATCCAGCCTGGACTCCACCGTTCCGCCGGCCCCGGCCACGAATCGATACCAGTAATGGGCGGTCAGCCCCAGAAGCACGGCTCCCGATACGGCCAGGAGGTTCCAGCAGACGGACACCATGAAGGCTGTCTTCAGGTCGGAGACCTTCCGGACCGCCATGTAGCGGGAGCAGATTTGAGGTTGACCCACGTAGCCGACCCCGACTCCGGCGTCCTCGAAAAGAAAGGTGAACAGCACCAGTCCCGTCAGCCCGGCGAACCAGTGATCCAGGTTGGCGCTGGCAGTCCCGGGCATCTCGGAGGAGACCTGGGAAAGGTGTCCCATGAGCGCGTTCCATCCACCCATGTTGGAGAGGCAGATCAGGGGCAGCGCCGTGAGGGCGAGCAGCATCATGAAGCCCTGGAGGAAGTCGGTCCAGGCAACGGCCCGGAACCCTCCCAGCAGGGTGTAGACGACGATGATGACGGCAGCCAGCAGCGTGGCTTCCGAGTAGTCAACGTAATCCAGAATGGCCGACATGGCTTTTCCCGCGGCCACGAACTGGGCCCAGAGATAGATCAGCATGAAGACCATGATTCCGGAGGTGGCCACCAGCTGCACGGCGTAGCCGCCTTCCTTGGGGAATCTCTTCTCCAGGTACTCGGGCAAGGTCAGGGCCCGGAGCCGCTCCGTCTGCCGCCGCAACCGCTTGGAGACGGACAACCAACTCACCGCGTCCCCCATGACACAGGCCATCCCCACCCAGATGGCGGAGAGTCCGTAGGTGAAGGCACGGGCGGGGACGCCGATCAGCAACCAGCCGCTCATGGCGGAGGCTTCGGCGGACAGTGCGGTGACGAAGGGTCCCATGGAGCGGTCGGCCAGCAGGAATCCCTTCAGGCTCTTGATGAAGCGGGCCGCGTAGAGGCCCAGCCCCAACAGGATCACCAGATAGAGGACGAAGGAGACGATCATGCGATTCGGTTTCCGTAGAAGCAGGGCAACTCTATCAGCCGGGACCGAGAGTGACTACGGCACCCGATGGTTGCTTCATACTCCGGCCGGTGATGGAGACGGGCGACTTGCAGGAACTTCCCGAGAGAGTTGTTCCAGCATCCTGGACGGCGATAGAATCCCGGCCGGACAGCGATTTTACCGCCTCAAGGAGGCTCACATCCATGGACCCGTCCAGACTTCCCCGGCGAGCCCGAGTGGTCATCATCGGCGCCGGCGTGGTGGGCTCCAGCGCAGCCTACTACCTGACACGTTTCGGTTGGGATGACGTGGTCGTCCTGGATCAGGGGCCTCTGTTCCAGGTGCTGGGGTCCACTTCACACGCCCCCGGCCTGCTCTTCCAGACCAATCCTTCCCGGACCGTCTGCAAGCTGGCCCAGTGGACCGTCCAGCTCTACCGCGAGTTGGACTCTCCAACGGAGGGTCCCTGCTTCTATCCGGCGGGAAGCATCGAAGTCGCCTGCAGCCGGGCACGGCACCGGGACCTGAAGCGGCGCGTCGGCCTGGCCCGATCCTGGGGGTTGCCGGCGCGGATCCTGACTCCGGGAGAGGTCGGTTCCCTGATTCCCCAGATCGATACACGGCGAGTCTACAGCGGGTACCACGTCCCTTCCGACGGGCTGGGAAAGGGGGTCCGCATCTTGAAGGCCCTGGCCCGGGAGGCCGGGAGCCGGGGGGCGCTCTTCGTGCCCGACGCCAGAGTCACCGCCATCGAGACCCATCAGGGCCGGGTGACGGCAGTGGTCTGCAACCAGGGCCGTATCGAAGCCGAGACGGTTCTCCTCTGCGCGGGAATCTGGGGTCCCCGCATCGGGAAGATGGCGGGAGTTCCCGTCCCCATGCAGCCCATGCAGCACCTCTACGCTCGGACGGGTCCACTGTCCGCCCTGGCCGGAGCAAGCGAGGAAGTGACACAGCCGATCCTCCGCCACCAGGATCGCTCCATGTACTCTCGGCAGGACTTCGACCGCTACGGCGTGGGCTCCTACCGGCACCAGCCTCTTCCGGTGACCGTCGAGTCGCTGGGACCGGGCCGGACCGGGGTTCCCCAAGCGGCGCTCCGTCCGTTTCCATCCCACCACTTCGAGAACGCCCTGGCCGATTCCAGGGAGCTGTTTCCGTGCCTGCGGGGGGCATCCTTCCCCTTCCGAATCAACGGGATCTTCGCCTTTACCCCCGACGGCCAGTCGCTGCTGGGGCAATCCGCTCAGCTGGAGGGTTTCTGGCTGGCGGAGGGGGTGTGGCTCACGCATGGCGGCGGCGTAGGCCGCGCCATCGCCCAGTACCTGGTGGAGGGTCTCCCCCCCTTGGACCTGCGGGATCTGGACTGCAACCGCTTCCACCCCCATGTCCCCAGCCAGCCGTACGTTGAGGCTCGAGGACGAAGCCAATACCGGGAAGTCTACGACATCATCCATCCCCTCCAGCAGATCGAGCATCCGCGCCGGTTGCGCTTGAGCCCCTTTCACCCGCGCCTGGAAGAACTGGGAGGGGAGATGTTCGAGAACGCCGGCTGGGAACGGCCCCAATGGTTCGCCGCCAGTGAGGGCCATCCGGGTCCCGAAGGAGGACCAGATCGCCAGGGCTGGAGCGCTCGTTTCTGGTCCCCCTTGATCGGGTCCGAGCATCGTGCCGCCCGGGAGCGGGTCTGCCTCTTCGACCTGACCCCTTTCACCAAGCTGGAGGTCTCGGGGCCAGGTTCGCTCTCCTTTCTCCAGCACCTGGCCGCCAACCAGATGGACCGGCCTCCCGGTCGAATCACCTACACCTCCCTGTTGAACCGCAGGGGAGGGATGGAGGCCGATCTCACGGTCACCCGTCTGGAGGAAGATCGCTTCTGGGTGATCACGGGAGCCGCCACCGGCAAGCGTGACCTGGCTTGGCTCCGCTCTCACCTTGAACGGGAGAGCCCGCTACAGATCCGGGACCTGACGTCGGCCTATTGCTGCCTGGGCGTCTGGGGTCCCGCCGCTCGAGAACTGGTCCAATCCGTCAGCGAGAACGACCTGTCGCACCAGGCCTTTCCCTACCTGACCGCCCGATGGATCTACGTGCGCCAGGTGCCGGTGCTGGCTCTTCGCATCTCCTATGTGGGGGAACTGGGTTGGGAGCTCTATGCACCCACGGAATACGGCCTGCATCTTTGGGACACGCTCTGGGAGGCGGGCCGTCCCTTGGGCCTGGCGGCGGCCGGCGGAGGAGCTTTCGAGAGCCTGAGACTGGAGAAAGGCTACCGGCTGTGGGGGGCCGACGTTCATACGGAATACAATCCGTTGGAGGCGGGTCTCGGTTTCGCCGTGCGCATGGACAAGAAGAATTTTCTGGGGCGCGCCGCTCTGGAGAGGATCCGATCCACGGGGGTGAGCCGGAAATGGTGCTGCCTCCGGCTGGAGGACCCCGATACGGTGCTCATGGGTGCCGAGCCGGTCCGCCTCGACGGAAATCGGGTGGGATACGTCACCAGTGCGGGTTATGGCTACACGGTCCGGGAGAGCCTGGCGTTCAGCTATCTCCCGACAGAGGTCTCGCAGCCGGGAAGCCACGTGGAAATCGATTATTTCGAGCAGCCACAAGCTGCGACGGTAGTGTCCCTTCCCCGCTACGATCCCCGCAACCGGAAACTGACCCGGTGAAACCAGTCGGCTCGGGGGTCGATCCCAAATGAACGAACGACACATTTTCGCCGGCCTGGACGGCGCTCCCCGCAGCCGGAAGCCCCGGTCGTCGGGTCTGACCATGGTCGTGGATTGGGGCCTGGGACCCGGTCGGCAGAATGACCTGGCCGCCGCCGCAGCCTCTTATATCGACTTCGCCAAGATCGCCGTCGGCTTGTCACGACTGCTCACGGACGAAGTCCTGACCGGGAAGATCGACGGCTATCGGGCCCACCGGATCGAGCCTTTCCCCGGAGGGCAGTATCTCGAGTACGCCCATGTCCACGGGAAGGCCGATCTCTACCTTCCGGCGTGCCAAAAGGCCGGTTACCGTTGGATCGAGGTCTCCAACAACGTGGCCGACGTCCCGCTGGAATGGAAAGTCGGAGTCATCGAGGCGGCAGTGACCGCATTCGGGATGGGCGTCCTGGGGGAAGTCGGCAAGAAGGAGGGTCTCTCCCACGGTCCCAGCTTCGCAGACGACGCCAGAGCCTGCCTCGACGCGGGCGCCCGCATCATTCTGTTGGAGGCCGCGGAACTGGTTCACGCCGACGACGCGACCCGTCGCGAGATCGACGAAACGGTCGTGGCCGTCGGTCTCGATCGAGTCATGTTCGAACTGCCGGGGCCCTGGATCCCCGATGTTCAGTCCCACCACATCCATCGCATGCGGCGCGACCTGGTGGATCGGTTCGGCCCCGAGGTGAACGTGGGGAACGTGATGCCGGAAGACCTGCTCTCACTTGAGGCATATCGGCGGCAGCTCGGCATCAACGCCGGAAAAGGATCAGGGACCTGAAACTGAAGTTATGGGATTCCCGGATGGGCCCACCGACGACTCTGCCGCGATATCCGACCTGGACCGTTAACGCTCGGGCAACTCCGCGGCCCGGATGTTCTTGAAGTCCAGATTGGTGGTGGGATCGTGGGCCTGCAGGCTGACAACGCCTGGGACCAGGCGAGCTTGGCGCCGGGCATTGTTCCCGGGCGGCCGCGGGTCTTCCCAGTCGCTGGTCTGGACCCCGTTGACCCAGACCGCAAGATGGCGGCCGTGGGCGATGACCGTCTTGGAGAAGAACTCTCCATCTTGGGGAATGACTTCGCGGGCCGGGACGTAGAAGTAGAGGCCTCCGGTGCCGAAGTCATGGGGCTGCCTGCGGTCCCCGTTACGGAACTCATTGCGGATCTGGGACTCGTACCCGCTCCAGAAGACCCCCTTCTCCCCCCGGAAGAAGACACCGCTGTTGGGATGGTGTCCGGCGTGGGGCGGGTTGGTGCGGATCGCCAGTTGCAGCACCAGATTCTTGAACTCCTTCTCGGTCTCCAACTGGCCGGCTCCCTTCTCGACGTGAAGAATGCCGTCCCGCACCGACCATTCATGCACGTCGTCCCGGTTGGGCCGGTCGACCTTCCGCCAGCCGCTCAGATCCTGTCCGTTGAATAGCGGGCTCAACCCCAGGGGCTTGAGCTTGAGGTTGCGGAATTCGATGGGTTTGTCCACGTTGTGTTGCAGCCCGATCACACCCACGGTATGCGACGAGTCATTGGCGTCGAGAACTTCCGTGCCGTTGAGCTTGACCACAAAGCGGCTTCCCACGACGCGAACTTCGTATTGGTTCCACTGGTCGACCTCGAACCGGGCGGTTTCGGCCTTGACGCAAAAGACCAGGCTCCCGGTGTTGTAGCCCTGCGGCTGCCGGTTGTAGATCTGGAGCTCGTACCCGGTCTCGTGGGGCGGACCCCTCCGGGCGGAGCGCAAAAAGATGCCGCTGTTCCCGTCCTCCGCGGTGCGAAACTCCAACTTGAGCTCGAAATCGCCGAACATGCTGGTGGTGCCCAGCCAACCGTAGCCGCCGCCGTCGGATCGAAGCACCCCCTCTTCCACCTTCCAGCGCGCGTCCCCGTGCCACTCCCAGCCGTATTCGGTCTTGCCGTCCCAGAGCAGGATCCATCCGCCCGCGGCCTCCTCCGGGGTGAGGGTATTGTGGCTCGAGGCGACGGCGGAAGGCGGTAGCAACGAGACGGCGAGGATGCAAATCAGAATGCGCATGGCGTTTCTCCAGTTTCCGGTACACGAGGCGCCGCTGATGGGCATCGCGGCGCCTCTCCATCTTCAGAGGTTCCATTACGACGAACGAAACCGTTCCGTATAGTACAAGGAAATCTCACTCGATCCAGTTGACGAATCCTCGTCCGCTTCGCCGACGCCCCGGCGGCAAGCCGCCCTGCGCCGCATGTCCCCCGAGCAGCGGCTGCTCAAGGCGTTCGAACTCTCGGATAATGTCCGGCAACTTTTTCGTGACGGATTAGGTCGCAGGTTCCCCCACCTCTCCGAAGAAGAACTTCAGCAACTCTATCTGGATCGACTGTCTCTGTGTCACAACAGGAATTACTGAGAAGGGTCGTGAAGGAGCTGGGAAAGCTGGATGTTGAGTACATGCTGACCCTGTTCGGGAGTTGGGGAACCGCGCCGGGACAATTCGGCGGAGACGGACCTCTGGGGATCGCCGTCGACGAGCAGGGGCGGGTGCTGGTCAGCGACAGCCACACCGCGGACGGCGGCAACCACAGGGTCCAACTGTTCACTCCCGATGGCGATTACCTGGAGCACTTCGGAAGCTACGGGACCGGGCTCCGGCAGTTCGGCGGCGCCGTCCCCCTACTCCAGTACGGCTTCGATCATGGTCCCGGAATCGGACCCGGACCCATCGGTCCGGCCGGAATCGCCGTCAACACACAAGCAGGCCACCTTGCCGAAGAACATCTCCGAGGCGGTATGGTCTATGTCGCCGACTGCGACAACGATCGAGTGATCGGCTTCCGGGGGCGGACCGTTCCTCCCGTCCATATCGGAGTCGGAGAGATCTTTCGACCGTGTCAGTTGGCCGTGGACGGCAGCGGGCGGGTCTACGTTTCAGGTGTCCACATGCACGAGCCTCCGATGGCGGTCCACGACCTGAACCGGCCCGGCAAATGGCGGTTGGAGGCCGAAGCACGCTGGGTTTCGGTGTTCTCGGCTTATTGGACTCCTCTGGGCAGGATCGGCCTGGCCGAGACCCATGACCTGATGCGACATCGTTTCGGCGCCGGCCTGCACGCACACGGATACGGCTTGGCCCTGAATCGGCTGGACGAAAGCATCGTCTGCGTACAGGGCGATCATCTGATCTTCAGTTACCGGGTGGAATGGTGACGGGTCCCGCAATCGAACTCCTGAGCGCCTTCGGCCCCAAACAGGGGGGCCATCTGCCGGGGCAGTTCCACAACTCCGAAGGCCTCGCGTCCGACAGCCGCGGCCGCATCCTGGTCGCCGACGAGACCAATCATCGGGTCCGGAGGATCAGCCCCGACGGCGAGCCGTTGTGGTCGTTGGGAGCCGTCGGAGCGGACGGGCGGCCCCGCCACGGCACCGCACCCGGGCAATTTTTCATGTTACGGGGAATCGGAGTCGATGCGGACGACAACCTCTTCGTCGGCGACTCCTGGAACAATCGGGTGCAGAAATTCGATTCCAGCGGTTCCTTCCGGATAATGTTCGGCAGCTACGGCAACCGGCCCGGTCAGTTTGGCGGGGCCGGTCCCAACGGTCTGGCCTTCGACGCCGACGGGCTGTTCGACCACGCCGGTGGGAGGCACCACGCGGTGGCTGTCAGCCGGACGGACGAGGGGCTGGTCTTCATTCAGGCGGGACACCGGATCTTCAAGTTCCGGGTCCACTGGTAGCGAGGGAGAGGAAAGGAGGAAAGAGGAAACAGGAAAGAGAGAGGACGCCCGCGTCCGCTACGCGGGTACTACGCGCCTTTCCCGCCGGCGTGCGTCAGCGACCGACTCCCAGCACCGTCGTTTGAAACGGTTCCAGGCTATCGATGGACTCCAGCGGCTGACTGTTCACGTCCCATTTGTACTGCCGGAAGACGATCCGGTCCGCCAGAAAATCCGCCAGGGTGAACCCGTGCTGCTCGACCGGCGGGACCGTCTCCTCCAGGTCCAGGTGCGCCGGCGGCGTGGCGCCGATGCCGCGGACCACCGACGGAAACCCCCGGATCGAGGTGCCGATGGGCCCGCTCAGCACGGTGGTCAAAGGGTTGTCCTTCAGGTCGAGCTTCCCGGCGCGATGCATCCGCCCCACCCCGATGGCATGGAGGTCTCCGCTGACCACCAGCGGGACGCGGCTGGACTGGGCGGTAATCGCCTGCACCAGCCGATCGTGTTGCTTGAGCCATCCCGATTGCCAGTAAGGCTTTGGAACCGCCGTCGTCAGGGCGCCCGCCTCCCTATCCAGCACGTCCGGATACCATTCGCCCCACTTGCCCGCGCTCCATCCGAACGGGTTCGAGGGAGCGTGGACCAGGTGCCGCACTTCGCTAGAATCGGTGCGCTCCATTAACCATTTTTCGACCTGACCGTCGACGAAGACCGCGGTGGGTCCGGCCAAACTCAGCGTACGTCGTACGTCGTAAAGCAGAACCTCCGCGAGCCTGCCGTAACGGATGGTCCCGAAGCTCTCGGACAGGTCGTCCCGGTTACCGGCACCCGACCACGGTAATCCCGCCGGCCGCCGGAGATCGGGAAGAAACTCCGGATAGTAGAGTTGCTGGGTCGCCCGGGCCAACTGCAACTGGAACCAGGGGATGGGAAAGTTGACGAGTTCGTTGCTGGCGGCGTCGTTCTCCCAGTGGTCGTGGTCGTCTTGGATGAAGAACACCGGCGTCGACCGGAAGTCCACGCCGTACACCGGCACGATCTGTGGCCCGGCCGCCGCCGTCAGTGCCGCTTCGTTGCTGCCGCCGAAGGGCGAAGCCGAAAAATCGAAGTTGGAGTCCCGTCCGCTGGGACTCAGGTCGCCGACGCCGTCACCCAACCAGGTGTGGAGATCCCAATACATGTGGTCGCCGTTGGCCACGGCGGCATGCGGCCGGAACGACAGCGCGCGCCGGAGGAGCCGATTGCGGATGGCGGCGGGGAGGAACCCGCTCCGCTTGCCGATCCCCGAATAGGTCCCGCCCGGACCGCCGGCACAGGTGAAAAAGAGCAGCCGGAACCGTTCGGGTCGGGCCTCCGGAGCCGGAAAGGTCGAGAGCGTCCACGGTTCGCACAAGGCTCGTCCATCGCCTCCCGACAGGGACAGGGAATATCGTCTGTCCGGCTCGAGACCGGTGGCATGAAACTGCCAGAAAACGCCTGCCGTGTCGTTCATCCGGCCCGCAATCTCGGCAGATCCGATTCGCAGTCTGGGCGTGGCCGACAACGGACCGTTGAATGAGACCTTGATCAGCACCCGGGAATCGCTGACGGTGGGCAGGAGATGCCGCACGCTGCCGGCACCCCAATTCGCAACCGGGGGCGCACCGCCTTGACTCGCCAACAGCGGGAGCGGCAGTCGTCCGAAGATGGCGGGCCCCATGGCGCCGGCCGTCCCGGCCAGGAATCGCCGACGATCGAACTGAGCCCTTTTCTTGCGCAACAACGGAACCCTGCCGGAAGTTTGAGCCGAGGGAACCTCAGGTTACCACAGGCTCGTCATGCTACTCTTTTCGCAGGACGTTCATGTTGGAGGACTAGAGTGCCTGTAACCAAGTTCAAGAACCATGACGATGCGCCCCGGGCTCTTTGGACCGACTCGACTCATCCTCGGCTCGCCCAACGCATCAGGCGGCTTTGGGAGTTCTCGCGCCGCTTGGCGCCACCCGTAGCACCGAAAGGTGTTCAGTACTTCCCCTCCATCGAAGCGGCCAACCGGGAGAGGGATTACCGGTCGCTCGATCCCTCCGGACGACCGGCCGACTGATCGGCCTTAATTCTTCCCTCTACCCGTCGGCACCGCGACCATGTCCACCAGCAGATCGCGGTCCGCGACGCCGATCGTGGCCACGGAGATCTTGGACGCGGCCGGCGGACGAGCGGGCGGATAGTACTCCGGCCGCAGCCTGTTCAACATGGCTGACGCCGGTCTGCCGAAGACGTAGTAGGTCGCCTTGGCCAGGTGACTGAGGTTCGATCCGGCCGCCTCGGCAAGGCGCCGCAGCTCATCGAGGACCGAGCGGACTTCCCCTTCAGGCGTGGCCGCATTCCCGGCGACGATGCCTCCGATGTAGATCACTTCGTCGGCGTGGACTCGCGCCACACGACTGTAGACGGGGGACGCCTCGTCACCGGGAGGATTGATGTAGCTGACGGTTTCTCCCGTTCCCTGCCGATCTGGCGCCGCCGCGATCAACTCGATCTCGGTGGCTCGCGAGGGGGACGTCCACGCGACGTAGACCACCGGCGGCGAGGCGGCGGCGCCGAAGGCTAGGTCGATTTCGTGTTGGACGGTCTCCCAATCGGACATGGGCTGAATGAACGCCTTGACCTGCACGACGTCGTCCTGGGTGCTCCCCACGTGCGCCAGCACATCGAAGAGTTGCCTCATGGTCTCCGACGTGGCCTCTACAAGCGAACCGGAAGCCGCACGGCCGGAAACATAAAGGATGTCGCGGCCGGCCGGCATCACGGCAGCCTGGCCGGAGAATCGGGTCACCGCACCGTCATCCGTGGGAACGGCGATGACGGCGTCCGCAGCGACGGCCGCGGCATCCCCCGGAATCGGCGATGGAATCAGCGTGAGGGCGGGGCAGGCTTCACGCGGCCACTCCTGCCCGATTTCAGTTTCGATTCGCCGGATCAGGGCACGACTCGGGACTGCGACGTAGAGATTCAATTTGGCTACGTCTCCAAGGGTCGCTCCGTAGTGCCGGGCGATGGCTTTGAGCTGTACGACGATCTCGGAAAAACCAGACGCCTCTTGTCCAGCCGGGGACCCGCAGAGCATTCCAGTGTGAGCCAGACCCGATCTTCCGACACGGACCGCCCCGGGAATGCCACTGCCGCCGATGGGATAACGGATGAGTTCTCCCGCCGTCGCCTGAGAAACGGTCAGCAGCAGAGCCGACATGATGATTGATCTGGATATCCGCATTAGAAATTCGGGACTCCCTGGACCGACCCGATAGGCATGCCGCGAAGCGGTCCAGATCGGAATCAGACCTGAAGCCGTCGCCGATCTACCGGTCAGGGGGCTTTGTCAACTTCACTGGCCGGCAAGGCAAACGCCAAATAGCTGCCCCCAGAAGGCGCTCCCGATTTACCGCCTCCGGCGGCAATGACCACGAACTGGCGCCCGCCGACCTGATAAACGGCAGGAGTGGCGTTCCCTCCCGCCGGAAGACCGGCCTCCCACAGCAGGCGGCCCGTGGCCTTGTCGAAGGCACGGAACTTGCTGTCATGGTTGGTGGCCCCGATGAAGACGAGGCCTCCGGCGGTGACCACCGGGCCGCCGTAGTTCTCGGTCCCCGTGTTCCGAAACCCCTGCGCGGCCAATTCCGGAAACTCTCCCAAGGGGATCTGCCAGGCGATTTCTCCCTGGTCCAGATCGATGGCCGCCAGTGTGCCCCAAGGGGGCTGGACACCCGGATATCCGTCCGGGTCCAATAGCTTGATGTATCCGTCGTGCCGGTAACGGAGGATCGGGTCCCGGGCCTTCCTTCCCTTTCTGCTCAGAGGAGTATCCTCGCCCTTCAAGAGATAGAGCGCCACCGCCCGAAGCTCATCCTGCTCCAACTGATGAAAACCCGGCATCCGGCCTCCGCCCTCGCGGATCATGCGGACGACCTCCGCCTCCGTCGAACGATCCCTCAGGTGGGCGAGAGACGGGAACTCGGGTGGAGTCCCCCGGAGATCTTCCCGGTGACACCCGGAGCAACGATCCAGGTACAGTTGCCGGCCGCCGAACGGTTGCTCGGGACGGGACGTCTCCACCAACCGCAGGATCCACGCCATTTCGTTGGCATTGACGTACAGCAGTCCGGTCTCGGGATCGAAGGCGGCTCCGCCCCAGTTCGCTCCACCGTCGAACCCGGGGAAGATCACCGTTCCCTGGAGACTGGGAGGCGTAAAGGGTCCTTCGTTGCGGAGGTTCCTGAGCCGCTCCAGGACAGCTTTGTGCGCCTCCGGAGTGCGGCGCGTGACCATCTGCTCCGTCAGCCGCTGCCGGGCAAACGGGGGCGGTTTCAGGGGGAATGGCTGGCTGGAGACGACCCGTTCTCCTTCGACGTCGGTGTCCGGCGTCGGCCGGTACTCGATGGGGAACAGGGGAGTGCCCCGATCCCGGTCGAATACGAAAACGTGGCCCGACTTCGTGGTCTGGGCCACGGCATCCACCAGCCGCCCGTCGCGCTTCACCGTGACCAGCGAGGGCTGCGCCGGAAGATCCCGGTCCCAGAGATCGTGCCGGACCATCTGAAAATGCCAGACGCGCTCCCCGGTTGCGGCCCGCAGTGCAATCAGTGAATTGGCAAAAAGATTATCTCCGTGGCGATTGGCCCCATAGAAGTCGAAGGATGCGGACCCCGTGGGTATGAAGACCAGCCCCCGCTGCAGGTCCACGCTCATGCCCGCCCAGCTGTTGGCGGCTCCGGCATATTTCCAGGCCTGCTCCGGCCAAGTCTCGTGACCCGGCTCTCCCGGACGGGGAATGGTGTGAAAAGACCAGCGGAGCTCGCCGGAACGCACGTCGTAGGCACGCACGTCTCCGGGCGGAGCAGGCAGGCCCTCGCTCATCACGCTGCCCTGGATCAGGAGGTCCCGGTAGATCACACCGGGCGTCCTGGCCCAGATTCGAAGAGTCTCGAGCGGACGTCCCAAGCCGACTCTCAGATCGACTCGCCCGGAGTCGCCGAAGCCCGGAATCAGCCGGCCGTTGCGGGCGTTCAGGGCGTAGAGGTAGGGCCCCTTGGTGGCGAAGATGCGCTGTTCCCGCTCATCTCCCCACCAGACGACTCCGCGGCTTCGCCGTTGCGCGCGCGTGAATTTCCCTGGAAGTTCGACTCGCCAGAACAACTTGCCGGTGGCTGCCTCCAGCGCAAAGATCCGTAGCGTCGGCGTCACGGCATAGAGAACATCGTCGATGACAATGGGATTGCAGGGCATCTCCGAGTCTTCGTAGGCATCGCCGGTGTCGTGCTTCCAGGCTAACTCGAGCCGTTGAACGTTCTCACGGTGGATCTGGGTCAGAGCCGAGTAGCGAATGCTCTCGGTGGTGCCCCCGTACACCCGCCAATCCCTGTATCCACGCTCGGGAACACTTCGTTCCTGAGCTTGGGAGAATCCCGAAAACGCCAGGACGAGAAACAGGAGAGACAAGAAAACCCGCCTCCGGTTCAATGGTCCAAGGCCCCTGCCGACTCGTACGGAACGAGAATGTGTCAATCCACTGTCCCTTCTCTGGTAGGCCTCGCGGCCATCAAGTTGCTGGTGGCCGGGAGAAGTCGCCGGATGTGTGACGTCATGATGTGACTATCACACTTGGCGGTCCTCGAAAAGGATCTCTACGAAAAGGGCGGACACCTGGGGATTGACGTGTCTTTCGGGTGCGTCTCAGCGGGGGTGGGACCGATTTCAGGAAAGATCCGAAGAATGCACTTCGGGACTTGGCCGGCGGTCGACGTCGCCGGCTGGAAAATTCTCCCCGTTCCATGTAGAGTTGGTTTTTCCCGGGCGGAACTCCCGAAACCACTGTTGTCCAATCCCCCGGAGGTCCTCCGTATGGCCAGGAAATCCCGACAATCCTACCTCAAACGGCAAAAGGAATTGCGCAGAATGGAGAAGGCCAGCCTGAAGCGCCAGCGGCGTTTCGAGCGGAAGAAGGGCATGGCTCCAGTGGAACGCTACGATTTCGCCGAGGACCCCGAGTTCGAGGAGGCCGAGCCGGAAACCATCGGCTTCCATTATCACGAAGTGCGGAATCTCAAGCCCATGGGTCCGGGGTCCGGGACCCATATGAGACCTCGAATCAGAAAACCGTCCGCCGAGTCCCAAGAGTCCGATTCCGCCCCTGCCGACATCAACTCCCGGCCCGGAAAGTAGCGGGCGAATGAGACCCGTGCCGGCGGTTTGCCTCGGATTGATCCTGCTGCTGCTGAGTGGACCGCTGCTGAGTGCGGCCCACTACGTCGAGATCAGAACCCGGGTGGCCAATATCCGCAACGCCCCCCGGCGGGGCGCCGGTATTGTAGCCAAGGCAGCGCGGAACGACGTCTTCCAATTGGAGGACGAAAAGGGCAACTGGTACGCCATCCATCTCTTCTCCGCGGCGACCCGCTATGTCCACAAGTCGGTGGCGCGGCCCGTCGCTTTCGTCGCGGAGCTCCCCCAGGACAGTTCGGTTCGCCGAGATATCTTCCAGGCTTGGCAGGGGGCTCAGCAGAGGGCCCGGGACGAGGCCGACCGCACCCGGCCGCCGGGAAGGAACCTGAAACGGAACATCCGGCTCAAGAATCTATTGAACGATCGCTACAAGCTGAAGGTGTTTCACGACTTTCAGCTGCCCCCCGCCGTCTACCGCCGAATCATTCTGGAGGGAAACCGCCGCGGCTGGTGATTCCGCCGGGTCTCCGGTGGGCGTTCGGGCGATCCATGTCCCGCTTGAGATTCGGCGTCCTACAACCGATTTCAGCAGACTGCACCCATTCGAGAGGATCCCAGCATGAGAGTACTTCCCCTTCTATTTCTGTTCTTCACTCCGGCCACGGCCCAAAAGAAGCCCCTTGCGGAACGGATCGGACACACCACGCCCGAGGCCTTGCGGACGATACAGGCCGTCCATGGCGGCGCCGGTGAGATGGCCTACATGACCCTCCTGGGACGGGACGCCCTGACCACGAACCTCCTGTTCGTCCACCGGGGAGTGCTGCATCCCGGGGGAGGCATCGGCCACCATTTCCACAACCGGATGGAGGAGATGTACGTCATCTTCGACAACGAGGCCGAGTTCACCATCGACGGGAGGACCTCCACGGTTCAGGGTCCGGCCGGAGCGCCCTGCCGGCAGGGGAGTTCCCACGGCATCTACAACCCCACGGACCGGCCTACCCAGTGGATGAACATCGCCGTCTCCACAGTCAAGCGCAAATATGACGCCTTCGACCTGGGGGACGACCGGGTCGGCGTTCCCAAAGACCCGGTACCCGTTTTCATGACCATGCGGCTGGACCGCCGCCTGCTCAAGCCCAGGGAAGGACTCCACGGGGGGACCGGAAACGTCCTCTATCGCCGGGCGCTCTCACCGGAGGTGTTCCGAACCAATTGGGCCTACGTGGACCACCTGCTTCTTCCCCCGGGAACCTCGCTGGGGAAACACCGGCACCAGGGCGTGGAAGAAGTGTTCTACGTGATGAACGGGTCGGGAACTTTCCGCCTCGGTGCGGGCGATCGGAAAGAGACCGCTCCAGTATCCGAGGGAGACGCCGTTCCGGTCCTTCTGGGAGAAGCCCATTCGATCGCCAGCGACCGGGATTCTTCCCTGGAACTGATGATCATCGGCGTCGCCCGGGAAAAGGACAAGCTGGACACGGTCGGGGTAGAGACAAAATAGAGGCGGTCCCACCGGTCGCGGAGCGGCGGTTTCCAGCTGCCCCGTAGCCGACCTCCCAAAAAACCTGAGGCAGGAAAGAACCGAGAAAAGAAAGAATGGGCGACTAGAAACCGCCCTTCCGGGCGGGCGACAAGGATGTCGCCCCTCCATGTCCCCTCCCGCCCGTCAGGCGGTGGAGAATTCGTATGGCCCCAGGTCCGGATCCACGTATTCCCGGTGGAAGTTCTGTCCCATCAGGTACCGTGTCTCCAACTCCAAATCGCGAACGGTGATCGGTTTTGTCACCTCCGGGTCCCGCTTCAGCAGAGTGATCTCCATTCGGTTGGCGCCCCGCCGCGGCCAATGCTCGCGCTCCAGCGTGTAGACGAACCAATAGCCTGAGATCCGTTTGCGCGGGGCGTGCATCTTGTACATATGATTGATCTTCCGGAGCGATTTGGCGGGAAGTTCCCTTCCATTGAGTCGAAACCGCAAGCGATCCAACTCCGTCGTCTGCCTCACCCGAATCCTCAGCAGGACCCGATGAACCCGTCCCACCGAATCCCAACGGGGCAGATTGTCGCTGATGGTGAAATCCAGGTGGACCGGCCGGCCCTCCTCCAGTTTGGCCGGAAGCGGAGCCCGCGTATGAAGGACCGTCTCTTCGGCCCCCCGGTCCGGCTGGGTCAGCAGGTGGTAATGCTTGTCCCGGGTTTCCATCACGCGTGGATAGGGCAACTCCCGGAGCTTCTGGTAGAAAGGGGCTTCGTAGGGCCAGTCCAGAAACCAGCCCCGATCCAGGACCATCCCGTCGATGCCTTGAGCCCAGTAGTTGCAGGCGGTGGCCCGGAGCATCTCGATGGTTTCCACGTCCAGCCGATCAGTGTTCACCCTGCTCTGGATCGCCGCCACGATCCGCGTGCCTGTTCCTCGAGCCGCCTTCACCAGGGGACGGAAATCAGCCATCTGGTTGACCACGCCCGGCCGGTCCTGAACCACCAGGACATCCACCAGGCCTTGGCGAATCCACTCCACAACGTCCATTCCCAGCGAGTAGCTGCCGGCCAGGTTGGTGGCCACCCGCACCAGCAGTTCGCGGTCGGCGCCGCTGCCTCGGACCGTCTCCGAGACGCGCTTCACCCACTCGGTAAGGACGGGACGCCCCTCTTCTATGCGGTGAGGAGCGAAGAAATAGGGGAAACCGTTCAGGTTGAGTTCGAAGCCGTCCACCGGGTATCGCCGGACCGTCTCCTCCACGATGGCGAAGCGTTCGTCCCGTGCTTCCCGATGTCGAAAATCCAGACATCCGAAGCCGGGATACTCGGGGTCCACGTCCCCCTCGGCGCCGATTTCCAGGTGTTTGTGGTTCCAGCGGAAGTCGGAGACCCGGACCCAGACGGTCCCCTCGCCCCGTTTGACGGCCGGCCACTGGACGTTGAGGGAGGGATAGAAGCGGATGTTCTCGTCGCGAGCCCGGTCGGCGACGACTCGCAGCGGATCGTTCCCGGCATCGATCATCATGCGAGCGTTCTGATGCGCCCGCCGCCAGATCAAGTGGGGCCACTTGTCCACGTTGTGCCCCCAGAGCTCGCCGGCCTTGGTGTCATGGAGCATGGTGCGCCCCTCGCCCAGAGCGAAGACCAGTCCTTCGACGGGAGTTCCCAACAACTCGTCCACCGCGGCTTCGTACTCCTCCTTCTGCATGGGAGGCTCGTACATGTAGATCAACGGATGGCGGCCGTCGTTGTAGAAGTAGATGCGCGGCTTCTTCATGTTGTTCCTTGCGGCGCAGACTCCTAAGGATGCCGGAAGCCTTGAACCCTCGTCGGTATCCTCCAGACGGAATTGGGACTGACCATGTAGAGCTCGTCGTAATTCTCGCCTCCGAAGGTGCAGCTCACCACTGGAAGTTCCGGGGGTGCGATGGTCCCGACGTAAAGACCGGTCTTATCGAAGATCTGAACCCCGGAGAGCGTCCCGACATAGATTCGGCCCTCCATGTCCACCGCCATACCGTCGGCTTGAGTATTGACGCGGTCTTCGGGTTCGGCGGCATCCATCACCTCGGGCGTCAGGTTGAGCATGGCGAACTTGCGCTTGTTCGTGAGCGAGCCGTCCTCCTGGATGTCGTAGGCCCAGATGAAGTTCTCCCCCGGGCTCTTCCAGGTGTTGTTCAGGTAGAGGGTCTTGCCGTCCGGCGAGATCTCCACGCCGTTGGGCATGGCGAATTCCCCGGCGGGCACCACCACGCGTGCGCGCCCTCTCCGCGGGACGTAGTAGACCTGGGCGCCGGGCTGGCTCTTCTTCGCCTCCAGCGTGAACTGGGGATCGGTGACGTAGATGCCCCCTTTGGCGTCCATGACCAGGTCGTTGGGGCCGTCCACCGCCTTGCCGTCGACCCGTCTGAGCAGGTTGCGGACCACCCGTCCGGACCGGGGATGGACCTCCATGACGCGGTGTCCGAACATGTCGCAGACGATGAGGTTGCCGCGCCGGGAGGCAATGGTGCCGTTGGTCTGCCGGCCCTTGGAGAGAACCTTGGTCTCACCGGTCGGCTCCATCCGGATCAGGCGGCTCCTCTTGGGATCTCCGGTCCAGTCACCGTTGGCCGGATCCTTGAAGTACATGTCGGAGAAGTAGAGTCGTCCGTCCAGCCAGGTGGGGCCCTCCAGGAACGTAAAGCCGGTTGCCACCCGCTCCGGCTGGGATCCAGCGGCGATCACTTCTTGAAAACGGGCGCTCTGCCGGGAAGCCGCCTCCAGATAGTCGGGTCTCACCGGCCAGAAGGCATCCAGGACGTCGGCTCCGAACTCCCCCGAGTCACCGGCGTGCACCATCCCTCCCGGAACGAAGAGGGCATGCCGGGCCTGTCCGTCCACCGGCAGCTTGAGATCCACCATGGTCTGCAACACCCCCCCTCGAAGCACGATCATCAGCTGGTCCTCGGGATGGATGTGCAAGGGAAAGGACGCCGAAGGATCCAGGGTGATGAAGCTGAGCATGGCGTTCCTGCCCCAGATGAGGCGGGAATTCGCGCTGCTGCGTGGGTAGGGAAGATTCTTGTCCGGCGGGATCAGGGGCGTGAGTTGAATCTGCCCCATGTTGTAGACCGTGCCCGCTTCCAACGAGGGCATCACCCCCTGATCCGGCATCTCGGCAGGGTCCGCGTGGACACCGGCCAACTCCAGATGGTCGGTTCTGAGAGGCGAAAAGACCTCGACCAGTTCCGCGCCCTCGGCGCCCGCCTCCATCCGGCGCCGGGTCCCCTCGGCCAGATAGATCACTTCGTTTCGAGCCAGTGTGTGGTCCGTGTCCTCCACCCGCAGGGTGACACCGCCGGCCCGGACCGTGGTGATCACCTCCACGGACAGCGTCTCGTCCGGATAGACGGCTCCCGGTTCCAAGGTGACGTATTCGTAGAGGGTTCCCTGTCCCCAAGCTGCCCTGGCGGCGACGCCCGGAGCCAACTCCAGTTTGGGAAGCGTCTCATCGGGATAAACCTTGTCCCAATCCAGGTTGGAGCGGACGTCCAGATCGGGAAGCTCTCGCTCCCTCCCTTGGACTCCATTCTCTTGGATCACCCGGGCATTGTCTTCGCGCCAGGGTTCCCCCAACTGACAGCCGGCGGCCAGCAGGACCAGCACCGTTGCGGCCGCCGCAAACCCACAACATTTCCCGTAACCTGAATTCCTCATGCTCTCTTCTCCCAATCCAACATGGTCTAGCTCAGACTAGATGAGATCCCGGCCCCAAGCGGACGGTGGTTTCGTTTTTGCCCAGATCGTCCGGGTCCCGTCCCCTCCCGGCATTTTTCCCCCGCAGGTACCGGATCTCCAACTCGACGTCCCGGAGCTCGATGGGCGGTGTCACCTCCGGGTCCCGTTCCAAGAGGGTCACTTCGATCCGATTCCTTCCTTGCCGTGGCCACCGTTCCCGGTCCGGACGAAAGACGAACCAGTAACCGACGACCCTCTGTCGCCTCGGAGCCCTCATGGTGTAGATCTGGTTGATCTTCCGCATCTGCTCCCAGGGCAGGTCCTGGCCGTTGAGGGTGAACCGCAACCGGTCCAGTTCGGTCGTTCCCGTGATCCGGAGGCGAAGCAGCACCTCGTGGACGCGGCCGACCCGATCCCAGCGGGGCAGGTCGTCCGCGATCTCCAAATCGACCGTGACCGGCCTTTCCGTCTCCAGCTTCCGGGGAAGGGGTAATTCCGGCTCGTGGGAGCGGAGCCGGGTCCCGGCCCGGGTCGGCACGTAGTAGAACTTGTCCTTGGCGGCCATCACGTCCGGGTGGGGCAGCTCCCGGAGTTGCTCATAGAAGGAGGCCTGGTAGGGCCAGCGGGCAAACCACTGATCCAGGTAGAGCCCGTCTACGCCTTGGGCCCAGTAGTTGCAGGCCCCTGCACGCGTGAGAGTAATGTCGGCGTTCTGGAGCCGGTCCGAGTAGACCTGTCCGTTGAGAGCAGCGTAGACCCGGCACGAGGATCCCGAAGCCGCCTGGACCAGGGGCCGGAAGTCGGCCCCATGGTCCATGGAGTTGTGGGACGCTCCCACGAGGACGTCGACGCTCCCGTCGCGGATCCACCGGCGCACGTCCAGTCCCCGGGCATATGCGCGTTCCAAGTCGACCGGAACCGTGATCACCAGCTCCCGGTTCTCACCGCTGGCCTTCACCGCCTCGTGAACCTGAGCCACCCAGGACGACATGATGTCGCGGCCGGCTGCGATCCGATCGGGGTGAAAATAGTACGGACCCGCGTAATTGAGCTGGAGTTCGAATCCATCGACGGGGTAGTTGTTCAACACCTCCCGAATCACGGCCAACCGCTCCCTCCGGACCGCTTCATGCTTGAAATCCAGGTGGGTCTTCCCCGGAAATTCTTCCAGGTCCCCGGCGGCGCCTATTTCCAGATGGCGATTCTTCCAGCGGAAGTTGGACGCCCTTGTGTCCTCTTCGGGCGTCGTCCCAAACATCCACTGATTGACCAACAGGGTCGGGTACAGGAGCATGCCCTTGGCCCGGGCCCGTTCGCAGACGATACGGAGCGGGTCCTGGCCCCGGGCGAGCATCATCTTGACGTTCTGGCGCGCCCGCCGAAAGATCAGATGGGGCCACTTCCGCACCGGGTCCCCCCAGATCTCGCCCACCTTGGTGTCGTGAAAGAAGGTCCGGCCGTCGGCCAGCCCGAACATCAGGACGTCCACGGGGGTCCCCGCCAGCTCGTCCACCGCCGCCTCGAACTCCTCCCGCTCCATGGGCGGTTCGTACATGTAGACCGCCGGGTGACGGCTGTCATGGGTGAACATGATCCGGGGTATCGGAGAGCCCGACGAGCTCCGGCTCTTGCGAGCCGTCTCGCCTCGAGCCCTGGCCAGGCGCGAAGAGAGTCCTGCGGTCAAGGCGGTCAGAAAGAAGCGCCTACGTTTCATCCTCTGTTGTCCAACTCTCTATTCCTCAACGGAACCAGGCGTATTTCAGGCCCAGCGACCGGTCGGCCAGGGGCAGCTCCACCCGCTCGCCGCCACGATCCGAGGAAAGCTTGAGGGCGATCTCCACCTCGATGGCCTGAGCCACGCGGCGGCCCGAGTTCTTGGGTTCGTCCAGGTCTCCGGCCAGGCACCGCAGGGCGTCGTCAAGGCAGTTCACGGCTCCATAGGAACCCACGAACTTGGGATCGGGCCAGGGGACTTCGACTCGCCGCGTCCGGCCGGTCAGAGACTCCACGCCCCGCCAGATCCTCCATCCTCCTTCAATGCGGTCGAATGTGATCTCCCCCTTCGACCCGCTGACCCGGAGCATGGGACCGCCGGGCCGGAAGTGGATCACCTGCCCCTTCCGCGTCACCATCATTCCCTGGCCCCTGAACTCGTCGCTGCCGTTCTCCAGCCGGGGAAGGTCTCCGGTGCCGCACACCCACGCGGGCGGACTGTCGATGAAATAGGTCCAGTTCTGATGCTGGGAGAGGTAGAAGCCGGCCTCGATGGAGACCACCTCCCCGATGGTTCCGTCCTGGACCAATTGTTTGGCCTTTTCGAAGGAGGGATGGACCGTGGAGATGGCTCCGGCCACTAGGGGGACGCCCCGGTCGGCGCAGGCCTGGACCATCCGGTCCGCCTCCTCCAGGGTGAAGACCATCGGCTTCTCCGTGATCACCGCCTTGGCCCCATGCTCCACCGCGGCGCAGGTCAGGAAGGATCGGCCCTTGACGTTGGTGCAGACCGCGACAATGTCCAGCCGTTCGTGGCGCAGCATCTCGATGGCGTCGGTGTAGAGGGCCTCGATTCCATAGCGCTCCCCGAAGATCGCCAGCCGTTTCCGGTCCCGTTCCGCTCCCGCCACCAGTTCCACTTCGGGACGGGAGTGAAGCGCTTCCGAGTAGGAGATGGGAAGTCCCTCGTTGCCCGGATGATCGTGGTGGTAGAACTTCCGGTGAACGTCGATCTCGCCGGGCGTGGGACGGTCCCCCTCCAGGTCGTAGGCCGGGTCCCAATAGGTTCCCTGCCGGTGTTCACCACCCCGCCCGGCCAGATCGTAAAGGACTCCGGTCCAGCCCAGGCCGATGACGCCGGCTCGATAGGCCGGCCCTTTCGTCTCCGCCGCACCGGAGGAGGACCCCGTCCCCAGCGCGGCCGCGGTCCCCGCCGCGGTCTTCAGAAAATCCCGTCGTATCATGTTCGATCTCCTCTTCCGGTCGTTCGCGGACTCCGAGTGAAGACGCCCAATGACGAAAGCGGCTGCATCTTGCTCAACCTTGGACGGAAGAGGGCTCCTTTCTATCATCGCGGTTCTGGTATTCCAGCTCCACCTTCATCTCCACCAGGGTGGCCGGCCCCATCAGACGGGGGTTGCGGTGGGCGAGCCGGATTCGAAAACGGTTGACTCCCGCCCGCAACGGAGGAACCGGCAGCTCGTACTCGATCCAGTACTTCCACACGTACATGTGAGTATCGTCGATCCTTAGCCTTCCAGTGTCAGGCGCCAGGGCGACCCCGTTCAGCGCCACTTCCACCCTGTCCTCCGAATGAATCTCCTCGAACCGCATCCGTAGCCGGGCGCTCCCGAGACGGCCTTCCGCGGCATCCGCGGCCACGTCGTCCCCGATCCTGAGCCGGACCTCCATCCCATCTCCCTGAGACCCGCGGGGCAAGCGCAAGGGAAGCTGGGCCGGGGGGTGCGTATCGGCCCAGAGTTCTCCCTCCTGGGAATGAACAGGGTAGACCTTGTCCCGCCGCCGCAGAAGGCCGGGGTCTCCGATTTCCCGCAAGGGTTCGTGACGCCGGTCTGACCTCGAGTACCAGTTGAAGAGATAGATGCCGTCGGCTCCCTGATTCCAGAAGTTCAAGGCGGCGCCGCGGGCTTCCTTCACCGGCTGGTGCCAGCCCAACTGGGCCAGCAGGGGAATGGAGCGGTCTCGAACGGCCTCCACATATTGCTCCAGTGGAAGGCTCAACTCGAAGCCCCGGGGCGTGGCGGCGATGACCAGGTCGGGCAACCCTTCCCGGATCCAGGTCTCCACATCCAATCCCATGCGTTTCGAGATGTCCATCGGCGTGGCGACCCGCACCGCCAGCCGGACCCTTCGGCCCGTCTCCTCCTGGTGCCGATCCAGCAGCGCCCGGACCCGGCGGACCAGACCGGTGATGAAATGCCGGTTCCCGTAAGCCTCGTCCGGCTTGAAATAAGCGGGATGCCGGAGAAAGTCCAGTTCGATGCCGTCGAGCCGGTAACGAGTGGCCAGTTCCTCGATGATCCGGTAGCGGCGCTCCCGGACCGGGGCATGGGCGAAATCGAATCCGGTGCTGAAGCCGGGGTGGACCGCGTCTCCCAGCAAGAACTCGGGGTGTTCCCGGCGGTACCGGCTATAGGTGTCCATCGCCTTCCAGACCGGGCTTTCGTGGCAGTCGTTCATCCGCAGCGAGGCGAAGAACTCCAGGCCCCGCACTCGAGCCCGCTCAGCCATGGCCTGGAGATAATCGGGCCGCTCTTCGATGATCTTCATCAGGCGCTGGTACCACTGGAAATAATCGGACGATTCGAAGCCGTCCAGATGGGCGCCCACCATCTCCGCTACCTCCGAAGGGTAGTGCAGCACGTCGCTGGAGATGACGTTCCAGAAGAGGGCATCCACCTGGGTACCCAGAAAACGATCGACGGCCAGGGCCAAAAAGTGCTCCAGACTCTCGGACATCAAGATCGGCGCAATGGAATCGTCGTTGTAGACGATCCGGTAACCTGGTTTCCGCTCCTGGGAGGCGCGTTCTTGGCCCGGCAGTCCCCGCCCCGCCGCCAGGGCTGCAGTGGAACCGGCCAGGAAAGCGCGCCGATTCAGTTCGGTATTTCCGGAGATAGCCATGGGGATTCAGCGGAATCGGATCGAATAGAGATCGGCGCCCTTCATAACGAACCGCAGTCGGACGACCGTCCCCTGGAGCCGGCCCAGACCGGATCCCTCCTTCCAACGCACCACCCGCTCGATCTCGTCGCCGATGATCTCCGGGCAGTCGCCGAGAGTCCGTCCCGGGATCGGCTCTCCGTTCTCGTCCTGCACCTCTACGCGAATTCCGCCCGCCGCCGACGTAGCGTAGTTCAGGACCAGCTCGTTTCCCGAGAATCGCAGGGGCCGGGTCAGAAATTCGCCCCCGCCGTAAGGCGTCCGAACCGAGGTGAAACCGTCGGTCCGCACCACGAAGCGCTCAAGCCCATTCGTCTTGAAGCCGTAGTCCCGCTGGACATAGAAGGAGATCTCCTCCTTCGAAGTGGCGATGAAGCCCTTCCCCGGGTAGTTGGTCCTGGCGCTCCAACTGCTGGGTTCCAGCCCCGGCCGGACGAAGGCTTCCGGGAAGGTCCATCGAACCCGGTTGGGATCGGAGGCGCGAATGCTCAGCAAGACGGCGTCGGCGATGCTGCTGCAACCGCCTCCCAACGGATGCCGTCCCAGTTTGCCGCACTCCTCGTCGGAGAGGGACCTCTTGTTGGGCAGGAAACGGGCGGCCAGCGCCAGATAGATGTGGGGCGCCCGGAAATAGGGACGGACGCCGATGGTGTAGAGCTGCTCCTCCCGGGTCGGGGGGGTCGAACCGAAGTCCATGAAGGAGAACTCCCCCCAGCCCGTGAAGTCCGAGGAGGTGGCCCGGCTGACGGTGCGGATCAGCTCTCCGCTCCTTTCGTCGTCGGACCGGACATACTGGACGTAGCGTTCTTCCACCGGGCTCCAGAAGACGCTTCCCAACCGGTCCCCGGGGTAGGCGTCGTGCATCTTCTCCCAGCGGACGCCGTCGGAGGAGACATAGGCTACGACTCCGATCCCGGTCTTCAACCGGGGAGGCCCCTTGAGCGCTTTGAGGCGCTCCGTGTGAGGCACACCGGGACGGGTATCCAGGAAGGGTGCGAAACCGCTCCCCTCGAAGATGGCGTTGTTCCGGGTCGAGCCCAGGAGCTCGATCCGTCCCACGTCGGGCTTCTCCCAGTGGATGCCGTCACGGCTCACGGCCACGCAGGTGGATTCCACCAGCGGTTCCCCTTTCTTCCAGGGAGGAAGGCCACGGTAGTACATGCGGTAGACCCCATCGTCGACGACGATTCTGGGAAATCCGGAAAACTCTCCTTCCCAAGGCTGATCGAAACGCAGCACGATGCCTTTGGACCTGGGGCTGTGAAGCTTGAGCCGGGCGCCTTTCAGGCGGTCGATCAGGGTGTCGTCGATGAACAGCTCCAGCCGGGAACCGATATCACGGACCGGCTCCCCGACCGCATTGTGCGGTTGTAAAACGAGGGACATCAGGATCGGGAGAAAGATGCCCGGTCTCCCGGCCCGAGACCGGCCTCCGGAGTCCCAGTGGCAACTTGATCTGATCATTGTGTCTCCTTAGACCGCATTTCTTACCCGGGACCCGATGATCGCACTGAGATAGTCAAAGCCCGAGTTCCGAATGGGACCCGAGGCGAACCAGCCTCAATATGCCCGTGTTCGGTTTCAGGTAAATCAGCACCAAATCGGGCTTTACATGGCAATCGCGGTGATCCTTCCAGTTGCCGCTCAACGCATGGTCATGGTGCCTGGGTTCCAGTGGCTGGTCATTGGCCAAGGTAACCAAGAGGGGCACCAATGCAGCGTCCAGTGACACCCGATGCCGGCCTTTGGCCTCGCGTTTGTAATCGCGTTTGAACTGGCTGGTACGCTCAATCTTGCGCATGCAGGTCGTCCATAAGGGCCTGCACGTTGTCGAACTGAGGAAGACCGCCCTTTCGGGCTTCCTTCATTGCCTCGATGGTGGCTTCGTTTGGAATCAGCGGCGCGAACGGCAGTCTCTTTTCCTGTGCAACCTTGGTCAACAGCAGCCGCACCGCATCGGACACCGTCAAGCCAATCGCGGCCAGCACGGCGGCCGCCTCTTCCTTGACGGCCCCGTCGATGCGGGCCTGGACGAGTTGATTTGCAGCCATAACTGATTCTCCTTTGATATTGTGCATGACATTATCATGCGGCGCAGAAGCAAATGCAACGCGGAACCGTGTCCGGAAGAGCCATGTTGGCCCGTGGAGTCTTGCCAATGAACATCTGTTCGTCTCGGTACCGGATCCGTACGGACCTCGGCGCCACCCTGGAGAAAGGGGAGCTTCCATGAATCGTCTGGTCAACCTGCTGGTATTCCTGGCCGCGCTGGCCTTCATCGTCGGGACTGTGGCCCGTTTCCTGGGCGGAGGGAATCTGTTGGGCAACGAGGCGGTGGTCTACTGGAGGGGGTCGATCGGCTTCCTGGCTTTCGCCGCCACGCTGTTGCTGGTGCAGATCCGGGACGGGTAGCCGGAAGGCGGCCCGGCCTGCCCGGCTACTCCAGACACAACAGCTTTCGCGCGTTGGTGCAGAAGACGTCCTCGATCTGGGCGTCGGAAAGGCGCAGGTTCCAGGCCGCCGTCTTGAGCGCCCGCAGTGATTCCAGGCCCAGGTAGACGGGCCGGATTTCCCGGTAGGAGATCGTGTCCCAGTCGATGTTGTTCTCGTACAGCCAGATATGGTTGTCGCCGATGGCGACGCAACGCCCCCGCAGATGGCTGATGGGATAATCGGACCCCCACATCAGACGCGTGTGGCCGAACTGGCGGACGATGGGCTCGAAGGCGCCCGTCTCGGTCATGGCGGAGGTGTCGAACCAGACGTTCTCCAATCCCGCCAGTGAGTGGATGCCTTCGGCGGTGTGATGGGGATTGAAGGCGGTGCCTGAGTGCGCCAGGACCAGCCGCATCCTGGGAAAGGCTTCGCAATAGTGCCGGATGGTGGCCTGGTTGACCGGGTCCGCCAGCGCCCGGCTCTTGACCATGTGGAGCATGATCACCAACTCCTCCTCGTGGGCCACCCGTACGTGTTCCTCGGTTAGGAACTCCGCGATTTCCGCTTCCCAGGTCTCCTCTCCCGGAGCGAAATGCTGGTACACCTTCAAGCCCACCATGGAGAGGCGCCGGACCTCCTGGCGCACCTCCTCCGGATCCATGTGCGGGGAGACGATGAGAAGGGACCGCGAGCCCGGATCCTTGGCGACTTGAGCCGCCACGTACCCGTTGGAGGCGCGGAAGGTCTCCTCGTGAAGGCCACCGCCGAAGAACAGGGCGTGGGTCTCCCGTCCCGGCGTGATCCACTGGATCTCGTCCTGGTACCGTTCCAGGGGCAGTTTCTCGGGTCCTCCCTCCAGGATCGTCGGCTTCTTCCACTGCCACAGCTCGTACAGGTGGGCGTGAACGTCGTAGATCCGGTCCGGGACGAAACTGTCCAACTCCCTGTCGAACAACTCCCGGTCCGCGTCCGTCGGCTCCCAAGTCAACTCCATGGCACCCCTCCCGGTTGGGCGGCAATTATTCCACAAGCGCTCCGGCCGCGACCAAGCGCCGAGGCTGCGGTTCGCCGACTTTGGCATAGGTAGCGGGTTTCGGGGCGATCCGGCAACTGCTAGACTGAACCCGAAGCGGGTCTGCCGAAAAACCGATCGTCCTTGATGCTCACTCGACGTCACGCCCTAGCCGCCTTTGCCCAGTTCCTGATCTCTTCACCACTTCTGGCGGGACGGACCGGCCTGCTCGAATCCGCGCTTTCGTCCCCGGAAAACCAGAAGCAGCTTCTGGATCTGGTCAACGTGTTCGACTTCGCCAAGTTGGCCCAGTCCAAACTGGACCCGGTGGCGTGGGACTACATGGCCGAAGGCTCCCAGGACGAAGTGTCCCTCCGCGACAACCGGAAAGCCTTCGAGCGGATCATCCTCCGGCCCAAGATCCTGACCGACGTCCACAAGATCGACACCTCCGTCGACTTTCTGGGACGGAAACTGGACTATCCCATCTTCGTCTGTCCGGCCGGCGGCAAGAACTGCTTCTTTCCGGGGGGAGAAGAGGAGGCCGCCCGCGGCGCGGCGGCTTCCGGAGCCATGTTCGTCACCAACGGCGGCATCGACGAATTCCTGGAGTCGGGCGAGGGACCCGAACCATGGTGGCGATACACCACCGGGGGTGAGTTCCGCACCGAAGACAGCATGTTGGACTTCGTGGAGCGGCTGGAGGATCTGGGGGCCGGCGGCATCTGCTTCACCGTCGACAACATGCATGTCTCCTACCGGGAACGGAGCATCTACCACCGATTCGTGCGCCGCTGGTGCGAAACCGGAATCCCCAGGGACGCCGACGGCAATCTGATCTACCAGCCCCAGGACCGTCCCTGGCGCACCGGCGTCTATCCCGAGCGGCCCTTTCCCACTCCGACCTGGGAGACGATCGACCGGCTGATGGAGATGACGGACCTGCCGCTCATGATCAAGGGCGTCATGACCGCCGAGGACACCGCCAAGTGCGCGGAGCGGGGCGTGGCGGCGGTCGTGGTCTCCAACCACGGGGCCCGGCAACTGGATCACGTGGGCGGCACCATCGAGGCTCTGCCCGAGTGCGTTGCCGCGGCCAAAGGCCGCCTGCCTGTACTGGTCGACGGAGGATTTCGCCGCGGCGGCGACATTCTGAAGGCCCTCGCCCTGGGAGCCACCGCCGTGGGAGTGGCCCGTCCCTATCTCTGGGGACTGACCTGCTTCGGACACCGGGGAGTGTCCCGTGTGCTGGAACTGCTTCGAGTGGAGTTGGCGCTGGATATGGGACTGGCCGGCGTCTCCAAGATCTCTGAAATCGACGAGTCCCTGATCCGGATCCGGAACATCTGATGTTCTATCGCAGAGAATTTTTGGAACTGCTGGCGGCGGCCGCGCTGGCGCCGCGCGACTATCCGGTCCGCACACCCAGAGTGGAGACCCTCTGGCTGTCTCCGGACAACTTTCCCAACGCCTTGGAGGCCACCGCCGACGGTCTGTGGGTGGGAGAGCAGCTCACCAACAAGGCCTACCTCCTGGACTGGAAGACGGGCAAGGTATTGCAGGAAGTCCCCACTGAGTCCACCAACACCAGCGGCATGGCCTACGGGGGAGGCTACCTCTGGATGGCGGCCAACGGACCCGCACTGCGAAGGCCGCCGAGACCGACCGACGCCACGACCGGCCGTATCCTGAAGGTCGATCCCACGACCGGCAAGACCCTGGCACGGCATCCGGTTCCCGGCGGAGGAGGCGTGCATGGTCTTACCTGGGCCGAGAACACTCTCTGGATCACCACGTTGCGCCGCAAGAGCCTGACCCAGGTGGATCCCGATTTCCGGGTCCTCCACTCCATCCCGGTGACCCTGGGACGGGCCCACGGGCTGGCGTGGGACGACGGCTCGATCTGGTGCATGTTCTCCAACGACTATGTGATCCACCGTCTGGACGCCAAGGACGGCCGCATCATGGAAGCCATCCAGTTGAGCCGTTCCGATCCCGACCCCCACGGGATGACCATGCACCAGGGGGTCTTCTACTACACCGACGCGGGCATCGCTCCCGGCGGCGGGGACTCGAACAGCCGCTACTCGGGTTACATCTGCCGCCTCCACCTGTGAGAACCCTGGTAGCTGCCGTAGTCCTGAGTCTGCTCTCCCTGGCCTCCGCCGGCGAAGAGGGAAAGATCGTCCGGCCGCCCGACGGGTCGTTCCTGCCCAGTGGAGAGATCAGCATCGCGGCCAGGGGCCCCGGGGCCCAGTTGGAGCTGGACGGCCAAGTCCTCCCAGCCCACGAACCCTTCCCCAACGTTTTCCATGCCAAGGTGACTCCGGCTCCCGGAGAGCATTCGCTAGCCCTGGTCTGGGAGGGTGGACGGCAGGAAATCCGGTTCTTCGTGGGAGACGGAGCTCCTGAAGGCTTCTCTCCATTTCGTTTGCATCCCCCGTTTGCCATCGACTGTCAAACGTGCCATACGCTGAGTCGCCGGGGACGGTTTCGCTCTAAGGGAAGCTGCTTCCGCTGCCACAGCAAGACCACATTCGTGGACAGCCATCAGCACGCCCCTCATGTCCTGCAGGATTGCGGCCTCTGCCACAACGCCCATGGCTCCACAGTGGCGGACCACCTGATCGTGAGCCGTGACACGGCCTGCAAGCTCTGCCACAACTGACACGGGACGCAAGTTGACTGAGGCCTGTTCCGTTGGTTCGGACCGCGGTCGCGTCCGGAACGGTTACGTCTCTCGAAACCCGCCGCGATGGCCTTGGTAGGATAGTCAGATCATGAAAAATCTCATGAATCGCCGGACGTTCCTGCAGGCGGCAACGGTGACGGCAGTCGCGTCGGCTGCCGCCGGAACAGCTCGGTCCCACACAATCTCGTTCCGGCGGCCGGACTCCCTTTACCACGGCGAAGAATGGGAAACGCTGAACCCCGGTTACTGGAGCCTCCGGAACAACGCTCTTCGGCGGCGGATCCGCAACTACGGCGACCGCGCCCGGAACACCGGATTTCCCTACCACTACGAGACTCACGGAGATCGGCTGGGGAGCCACACCATGCCGGTCGACTACGACCCCACGCTCCCCCCGGGGCTGATCTGGCACCGGCATTGGCGTCTGGCCGGCAACTACAAGCTGGAAATGACGGGCCAGGTTCACGCACCCTCGCACGGTCCATCGGATCAGGACGACCCGAATTGGGGAATGTACCAGGAGGGGTACGGTCTGCTTGGCCTCGCCTTCGGCTCGGCCTCGCTGTACGAGTCTTTCGGTATATCGGGACCGGACGGGAAGGCGGCGTGGATCGCGGCCTGGACCGAAGACGGCGCCTTCGGAATCCGGGAGCACGGTTCGGATGCGATCATCGCCGCCAAGCGGGTTCCCAAGCCGTCGTCCGGAGACCGTTTCCGGATCGTCGTGGCCGTCTCGGGCGACGACGCCGAACGTGGGACCCTGTCGGCGTCGCTGCACATCGAGGGGCGCGGCCCGATGGCCGAAATCCAGCTTGAGGACCGGAACCGGGCCAAGCACCTCCAGGGCTTCGCCGGGATCGCCGCGCGGGGCCTACTGGACTTCGAGATCGACGATTACACCATCGACCCCGGCGATAACCGGCCTCTCGACCCGCGGATCAACGAGTGTCACGTCTGCTACGCCCTGGGGGACACCCTGCGCCAAGCCGGCAACACCTGGCACGTGCGATTCATTGCCCTGTTTCGCGGCGACGGCGACAATGCAACGGTACGGGTGGCGGACACGCCCAATCCGGCCGGCGGCTGGGAGTCGGTTCCGGTGGCGGGGCAGGCGCCCATCGTCAGCAACGACTTCCGGCGCAACACGGCCGTGATCGACGCCACGCTGCCGCGGAATCCCGCGGAAACCGACCTCTACTACACGGTCTGGAAAGACGGCCGAAACGTGACGGCGGATTCCAGACTGGGCAGCGATTCCGTCGGCATCGGCACCGGCCAGGTCGGCGGGGTTCCGGACAGCGGCGCCTACGTGGGCAGGCTCCCCAGGCTCTCGGCTCCCTATCGTCTATGCGGCCTCTCCTGCCATGCCATCAGCGGGAGCCAACCGAATCTGCCCGACGCGGGACCGGGTGGAGGCTTTTTCGTCCACGACCAGCCCACGCCCGGCGCCTACCGGCACCTGGACGACTACGAATTCCAGGTCATGATGTGGGAGGACGACGTCTGGTACATGGAGCTCCTTCTGTACCCGCCCTCCCCCGACGACGCGTACAAGATCGTCACCACCACGCTCTGCGGCCCGACGACCCGCTGGCAGATGATGCGCCACTGGAACACCATCAATCCCGGGGACCACGACTACGGCATGGACGACGTCAAAGGTCCGGAACAGATCGCGATCCGGGCCCACGGCGATCTCGGCCAGGACCGGGACTACATGCGGCGCAACTTCCAGATCGTCCACCACCTGGTGACGGGAGACGAGGCGCCCTCGGGAACCGGGAATCCCAAGAAATGGAGACGCTGGAAGATGCCCAACGGCGACTTCAGCCTGCTCATCCTCGATTCCAGGCTCTGGCGCTCGAGCCAGGACACCAACATCTGGGATGACCAGGGATGGGGCGCCAAGCAGAACCTCTACCCGAGGACCGACGTCACCCGCAGCCTCCTGGGCGAGGAACAGTTCGCCTGGCTGCGGGAGACGATTCGCACCGATTCCTCGCCTCTGATCTGCCTGACCGGAATCAACGGCCTCCACACCATCTGGACCGGAGACGGGCGGCGGCCCGACGCCGGGACCCGTCTGGGCGAGCGGGACCGGGTCTCAGCCGACTATGCCGGATGGGTCGCGGCGGGTGCCGACCGCGTTCTGGAACTGCTCGGCTCCCGCACCGGCGTGACCACAGTCTACGGGGACGTGCATACGGGCATGATCCTGCAGAACCTGGAGCACCGGGTCTTCGAATGCTCCTTCGGACCCATCGGCCGGAGTGGCGGCCGAGGCGTCAAGGAGGGTTTCGGGCCGCGCATGACCGACTTCGACGGACGGGACGTGGCCGTCACGGCGCTCTATCATCAGAGCTACGACACGCCGGACCTGCGCAAGCTGGACGGGCCGTTCTACTGGAATTTCCTGGAAATGGAGTTCGACCCGAGAGGGGAAGACCCGGCCATCGGTCTGCGGGTGCGGAACCTGGTGGACCCGCCGGGCGAACGGCCCCGCGGCGGGGGCCATGTCCGTGAACTCGCGTCCCGCACCGGGAGAACCCCTTCCTGTTCCCTGCCCCCCGTCAGTCTCCTCCCGGACGCAGACGTGCTGCTGTCCCGAACGGATGGCCGGCCGCTGCGCGGCGCTCGAACGCTCCCGGACGGGAGGCTCCCCGTCCCGAGTCTCATCGACGTGGAACCCGGGGAAACGGTGATCGCGACGGCTCGTTCCGGCGGGAAAGTCGTCGCCAAGCCGATCGTGACCGGCCCGCCGAAGGCCTGACCGGACTTGCGTCGACTCAATGACGCGTGAAACCGGAACTCACCAGGGCATCTTCCGCTTGGTGTGCTTGCGGCCCTTCTCAGCAGCTTCCTGCCCCCCGGACCCGATCAAGACCCCTTCGTCGATCATGGCTTCCACGTTTTCCGGACGCACCCCGTTGAGGAAGGCGACCCCGGCGGTCTTGCAGGCGGAGAAGACCCGTTGCCGGGCCTTCCGCATCAGCGTGGAGAGTTCCTCGCCCGGGAGTTTCGTGGAGCGCAAGGAGAAGCCCATGTCGCTGGGCCCCCACTCGGCGAATCCGACACCCGGCACCTGCACGCTCGCCTCGGCGTTGATCAGAGCGTGGCGGTCTTCGACCTTGAGGCCCAGGAGGATTTCCCCCTGGGGATTCAGGGGCCAGGGGTCCGCGATCTCGAGATAGCGTTTCCCGTCAACGCCCCAGATCTGGCTGGCAAAACCCTGGCCTCCGCTGCCTCTCAGACCCTCCTCCAATGCGGTTCCCACGCGCTGGCGGTGAAAAGGATAGCGGGCGGCCTGCACCAGGACCCGGACCGCTCCGGGAGTGCGGGCGTGGCAGAGCAGGATCCCGTGGGCGCCGGTGGCCAGGATCTGCTGAACCATCCAGTAATTGGCCTTCATGGTCGCCTCGTCGATCCCGCCCACCGGCAGGGTGCAGATCACGGCTGGCGTCCGGTGTCCGCTGGGCGTGGGTCCGCCGTCCGCCAGGCCCTGCATGAATCTCCGGAGCGCAGCCACGTCGTAGGATCCGTGCTCCATCTCGTAGTTGATGTAGTCGGCCCAGGTCCGGGCCAGCTTGCGCCCCTCCTCGTAACCGCCGTGACCCCCCGTGTAGTAGATGGGTTGCCCCCGCTCCAGCAGCTCGATGGCCTTGTTGACCCGCTTCGGGGGGTCGGCCGCTTCAGAAGAGGCGACGATCCCGGAGCCGGCCAGATGGGGGAACAGCGTCAATACCAGCAGTAGTGTCCACTTCCTCATGGTTGTCGTACCTCGGATCCAGGTTTGATTCCCGAACAGTTTGTCTCATTATGGATTCAGTGTCCCGGCTTCGCGTCGGTTTTTGAGTTTGAACCCACCAAGGAGAAGAATATGCACACGCACTTCGCACTTCAGGCAATGATTTGGTGTTTGCTCTGGATCGTGGCTCAGGGTCAGAGCTCGGCCCTCGCCTCGACGGTGAAGGTCCTGGTCGGGGCCGGTTACAAGCAACAGTGGGCGGACCTGGAGAAACGGCATCCCAACCTGGAGCTGGTTGTGGCCGGCCAGGGCGGGATTGCCGGCGTCATCGCCGATTGCGACGCCATCATCGGGCTGCCCTACGGTGATAAGGGGCGGGAGATCCTGCGCCGGGGAAAGAAGTTGAGGTGGGTGCACAGCACCAGCGCCGGAGTCGAGAAGATCGTCCACCTGCCCGAATTGAAGGACAGCGACATCATCTTGACCAACGCCAAGATCATGATGGGACCCGAAATCGCGGACCACGTCTTCGCCCTGTTGCTCACTCTCACCCGGAATCTGAAAGAGTACGACCGGGAGATGGACCGCGGAAACTGGATGCGCGGGGAGACCCAGCTACCCATGATCGAACTTCGTCACAAGACCATGCTGATCATCGGCTTGGGAGGCATCGGCTCCCAGGTAGCCCAACGCGCCGCGGCCTTCGACATGCGGGTCCTGGGCGTCGACCCCAAGGACATCCCGTTGAGCCGGGACGTGGAGACAGTGGTGGTTCCCGACCAGTTGCACCGGGTCTTGCCGGAGGCCGACGTCGTGGTGAGCTGCGTGCCCCACACGCCCGCCTCGGAAGGAATGCTGGGACCCGACGAGTTCGCCGCCATGAAGAATGGCGTCTACGTGGTGAACGTCTCCCGGGGAAAGGTGATTCAGACCGACGCGCTGGTGGCGGCGTTGCGATCGGGCAAGGTCCGGGCCGCAGGCCTGGACGTCACCGATCCGGAGCCGCTTCCCGGCGACCATCCCCTCTGGAAGATGGACAACGTCATCATCACTCCCCACGTGGCGACCCGCTCCTTCCGGTCGCGTGTGCGGCTCGCGAATCTGATCCGGGACAACATCGAACGGTTCGCCACCGGCCGGCCCCTCCGGCACGTCGTCGACAAGGCGGCCGGGTACTGAGCGGCCGCCTGATCGGGGGATCGAACCTTTGTTCCGACCGTCCCGTCAACAAGAGCGTGAGGACTGGAGGACTTGAGATGCAGACAAAACGATTCATACTGATCTGGCTCGCCTTCACGGCAGTCGCCTCGGCGCAGAACTTCTTTCCCAAGAAGGACGCCGCGTTCGGACAAGTCGTGGTGGGAGGCGGCTACGAGACCGTCATCAACCTCACCAACCGGGGAACTCACTCGTATGTCGGGACGCTGGTCCTGTTCCGAACCGTAAACAATGAGAGCGTGCCCTGGAACCCGACAGTCAACGGCACCGCCGTGCAAGACGGGGAATACGGAGTGGAAATCCAGCCGCAGGCCACGGCCACATTTCGTTTGACCGGGTCCCAACTGGAGGCCGGGGCCGCCATCCTGCTCTCCGACGATCTGTTGCTGGACAACCTCGTTGAGGCGAACCTCACGTATCTGATTCTTGAGGGCGGCCAGGTAAGCGACAGCGTGGGCATCTCACCGTCCAAGGAGTTCTACCGGGCCTCCGTCCCCTTCGAAGAATTTAGAGAGACCGCTCTCGCCCTCGTCAACGGCGATCTGACGGACGAGCGAAACGCCACGGTCGAACTGACCCTGTTCTCGGCAAACGGAGACCCTTCGGGACCCACGCGGATCATCAGAATGGGATCATTCTCTCACTCGGCCAGGTTCCTGCATGAACTTTTCCCGGGCGAGACCGTCCGCGGGGGAACGGTCGAAATCACTTCCGACTTCCCAATCTTCGGAACGGCTCTCACCTTCTCAGGCGGACAATTTTCGAGTCTTCCTCTCGAGCCGGCTCCAGTCACCTACTCGGTTCGTCTTGAGGCCGATGAACACTATGCGACCGGCGAACTTGCCTTCTGGGCCGACGGCTCGTTTATTCGCGGATATTTGGTGATCTCCGGCGTGGACGGTGAAGCCTTCGACGAGCCGGAGTTCAGCCTGGTCAACGGCGAACTGGAGGATGGCTTCCTCCGGCTTGCCTTCACAATTCTGCAAGATCCATTCTTCGCCGAAGAGGTGACCATGTCGATGGGGCACGACCAATTTTCATTCGAATCGAATGTTATTTCGGGTGATTGGATCGAACTATTCCAGGATGACTCGAATTTGAAGGGGACCTACGAACTCACACGCTGAGGAGACTGGCCGGGGAAACTCGATCTAAAACTCAGTTCGCAGATTGAACCGGGCAAGAATTGTCTCCGTCTGTATAATAGGAGGCAATCATGAAAGTACCTTCCTCGGACCCCACCGGCAATTCTACACATTCAAGAGCGCGGCGATGGAGCCAACCGGCTCTGTTGAGTGCATTCCTTATCCTGATCACGGGGTTTTCGACCACGTGGGTTTCGGCCGGCCGGGAACATCCGTCCCGGATCAGCTTCATGGACGGCACCGCCGCCTACGAGACTGCCGGTGACGTGAACTGGAACGAGGTGACGCTCAATCTACCCCTGGTCAGCGGCGACCGGATCATGGGCCACCCCGACTCTCGGGTCGAGGTGGAGTTGGGGGACGGCAACTTCGTCCGGATCTCTGGAGAGACCGATATCCTCTTCCCTGAGCTGTCCCAAAAAAGGACCATCCTGAAGCTTCACGAGGGCGACCTGATTCTACGGGTGGCCGACGCCAGCCGGATCCAGGTCGACTTGGACCAGGCTTCGGTCAAGATTCGCAGAAAGGGACTGTTTCGATTCCAGGTCGGTCCCGACGGCTCGATACGACTGATGGTGCACGAGGGTCGAGCGGAAGTCAGCAGCCGGCACGGGAAGGAGAGAGTGGAGACAGGGCAACAGTTGCTTCTGGACGCTCGCCAGATCGGAATCCAGGCGCTGGTTCGGGATCTCGACGATTTCGAACTCTGGAGCGGGAAGAGGGACGCCACAATGGTCAGCAGCCGTTCCGCCGCGTACCTGGGCGGCGTTGACTTCCCGGGCGCCCAGTCACTGGACGAACATGGTTACTGGGCCCACGCGGGCAACTTCGGACACGTCTGGGTGCCCGACGCCTCAGTGGGATGGGCTCCGTTTCGATCGGGGCAGTGGCGCTACCTCTCTACCGGGCTGACCTGGGTGAGCCATGAGCCTTGGGGTTGGCTCCCTTATCACTATGGGCGATGGATCCATTACGGGCCAATGGGCCGTTGGGCCTGGGTGCCCGGCGGGTTCAACCGGTGGCAACCATCCCTTGTAGACTTCTACTGGGGTAGCGGTTACGTCGGCTGGGCTCCCAGAGGCTATTACGGGGGTGGAAACCGAGGGAACGGAAACAGGCCCGTGGTCGTCCAAAACAATACGATCCGCAACCGAAATCCTGATGATCGTTCCAACGGCCTGACGATCGTCCACAGAAATGACTTGGGCAGAGAACCGACTCGGTCTCGAGTCTTGGCCTCCGACACCATCGTGGCCGGTATGCGGAAGGGTCTTCCCAGAGAACTTCGGCGTTCTCGCGTGTGGAATCGAAGCCCCGCATATTCGAGTAGCGGCGTCCGCTCCTCCAGATTGGCATCCCGACCCACGGGGATTTCCCGCGAGGGAGCCGTGCAGGACGGCTCTCGACGCCCCGGCGTCGCCAGGAGTGGAACCGGCGGCGCTCGGACCCGGCCCCAGCAGTCGCTTCGTTCAACTACGTCGAGCCGTAGCTTTTCTCGCACGTCGCCCGGGTCCCGACGGTCCTTGGCCACGCGCAACAGCCGTGATGTGTCCAGGCCGTCCGTCTGGAGTTCGAGACGATCGAGACCTGGGAACTCGCCGACCTCTACGAGTCCGTCGGGCCGGTCCTTTTCGCGATCCGGTTCCCGGACCCCGTATCCGTCGGCGCCAACCTACAACAGGACGACTCCCACGTACCGCTCTCCGGCACCGTCGGTCAACCGTTCGCCCAGCCCTCGGGTACAGTCCCCTCCCAGGCAATCCGGATCTTCCGGAGGCGGGTCCCGCTCTCGGAGCACCTCCCGTAGCCGGAACTGATTCAGGGTTCGTCTGGAACGCGCGGTGATGCGCGACGACGTCAACATAAGAGAAAACGGGCAACCTGCGTGGTTGCCCGTTTTGGCTTCAGACATGGCACAATGATGCTGGCCGCCAGGATGCTGCACCGGTTAATTGAACCGAGCAGCGATGCGTTCCGTCTGAATGATGTGAGGCCATCATGAATACAGCAACACCGATCCCAGCAGGCAGTTCCGAAAACTCGAGAGCGTGGCGAGGGGACCGACTGGTTCCGTTGGCCGCGCTCCTGATCTTGATTGCGGGGTTTTCCACGACGTGGGTTTCGGCCAGCCGGGAACATCCGGCCCGGGTCAGCTTCATGGACGGCCGCGCCGCCTACGAGTCTTCCGGTGACGTGGACTGGAGCGAGGTGACGCTCAATCTTCCCCTGGTCAGTGGCGACCGGATCGTCGCCCACCCCGATTCGCGGATCGAGGTGGAGTTGGGAGACGGCAACTTCGTCCGGATCTCCGGAGAGACCGACGTCTTCTTCACGGAGCTGTCCCCGAAAAAGACCATTCTGAAAATTCATCAGGGTGACCTGATCCTACGGGTGAACGATGCCGGTTCGGTCCATGTGGAGATGGAACTGGCCGCGATGAAAATCCGCAAGAAGGGCCTCTACCGGATCCAAGCCGATCCCGATGGCACGATGCGCCTTGTGGTCCACAAGGGCCGGGCGGAAGTCAGCAGCCGGCACGGGAAGGAGAGATTGGAGACCGGACAGGAGTTGCTTCTGGACGCCAGCCAGGTCGGCGTCCAGGCGCTGGTTCGCGACCTGGACGATTTCGAACTCTGGAGCGGGCGCCGGGACGCCCTTCTGGTAAGCAGCCGTTCCAGCGGATACCTGGGCGGTGTGGACTATCCGGGAGTCCATTCTTTGGACCATCATGGCCATTGGGCTCACTACGGTTCCCACGGGCGCGTCTGGGTCCCCACCGTCGCGGTGGGATGGGCGCCGTTTCGGCATGGACGGTGGTGCTACCTCGCCGGCGGGTGGACCTGGGTCAGCTACGAGCCCTGGGGTTGGCTGCCCTACCATTACGGGCGCTGGGTCTATTACGGGCCCCGGGCCCGGTGGGTCTGGGTGCCGGGCGGATTCAACCGCTGGCATGCGGCTCACGTCGACTTCTATTGGGGAAACGGTTATGTCGGCTGGGCGCCCAGAGGCTACTACGGAAGGGGCTACCGGGGGCGCGGAAACACGACCGTCGTGGTTCAGAACAACATTTTCAGGAATTGGAACCCGCGGGACCGCTCCAACGGGCTGACCGTCGTTCATGGGCGAAATCTGGGCAGAGGACCAGGAAAGACTCGAGTCGTGGCCTCCAACACCATCGTGGGCAGTTTCCGAGACGGTCTTCCCAGAGAACTCCGGCGTCCGCGGGGCCGGGGGCCGAATGCCGTCTATTCGAGAAGTGGCGTCCGCTCCTCGAGGTTGGCTTCCAGACCCACGGATCGAACTCGTGACCGTGTCGTGGAAAGTGGTTCCCGCCGCTCCTCGGTCGGACGGAGCGGATCCGGCGGCTCCCGGATTCGAGTCCCCTCCGGGCGATCGACCGTCAGCCGCTCCGATCGAACCGGATCCACCCGAACGGTCACCCGTCAACGCCCAAATACCCGGCAGAGCGGGCGATCCGGCGTGAATGTCATCCGCACCCCGACCCGAGCTCCGCAATCGAGCCGCTCACCTGCTTCGAGCCGTGGTCTTTCCAGACCCTCGTCCGGATCGAGAGGTGCTGTTACCAACCGCACCAACCGAAGCCCGTCGAGGCCCTCCGTCACAAATCCTGGAAACTCTCAGGTTCGATCACCATCCCGGCCATCATTCGTCAGCCGGCCAAATCGAACGGGGTCCGCGGGATCCTTCACCCGTCAACGCCCCAATTCCAGGTCGAGCGGGCGATCCGGCGCCAGCGTCACACGCGCCCCGACCCGGACGCAGCGATCGTCCCGACCCTCCTCTTCGAACCGAAGCATCTCCCGGTCCTCGTCCGGATCGAGAGGGTCCGTCACCACACGCACCCCCCGCAACCAGTCAAGGCCCTCCGTCTCCAGCTCGAGGCGGTCAAGACCCACTTCCCAGCGGAAGGTCTCGCGTCCGGCAGTCCGATCGTCGTCACGGTCCAGCTCTCGTCCTTCAGTGCGGTCGCGGCCTGCCCCCAGGTCAACTCCCTCGTATCGTGCTCCGGCGAAGTCGAGAAGCAAGCCATCCAGTTCAAAGGTGCGGTCCGCGCCCAAACGGTCCGGGTCTTCCGGGAGCAGTTCCCGCTCTCGACGTTCATCCAGGAACCGATAGCGATTCTGGAATCCCCCGGACCGCGTGGCAGCGCGCGGCGCCGAACATGCAGACGAGAACGGGCAACCCTGGTGGTTGCCCGTTCTCGTTTCAGGATGAAGCCTACCGCCGGGACACCGCGCCAGGCTTGTACCGCGGCGACTTTGACCACGGACGCGTAGTAGACTGAGCCCGACATACCTGTGCCATCAACCCGTCCGATCGAAGCCTGTCCAAGGCTGCGATCGGCAGAGCGCATTCGGGGAGGCGCTTTCCTATGGCGACGATGACGGGAGCCCGCTTTCTGGCTGAGACCCTGCACGGGTACGGCGTCACCCACTTCTTCTTCATGCCGGTGGTCATACCCGAGGCGATGCCCGAAATGGAGCGGATGGGCATCGCCAGAGTCATGACCCACGGCGAGAAGGCGGCAGCCTACATGGCCGACGGCTACGCCCGGATCCGCCGGGGGATCGGAGTTTGCGGCGCCCAGTCGGTGGGCGCCCTGAATCTGGCGGCCGGACTCCAGGACGCCTATCTGGCCTGTTCGCCCGTCCTCGCGCTGACGGGGCGGCTCCCACAGATTCGGCAAGACCGCAACGCCTACCAGGAAGTGTCCCACACCGGTCCCTTCGACGCCGTGACCAAGTACAGCATGGCGGTCACCGCGATCGACCACTTTCCCCGCTTCCTGCGCCAGGCCATTCGGGAGGCCACGACTGGGACGCCTCGACCCACTAATTTGGAGTTGTGGGGGATCTTCGGCGGAGACGTGATGAGCGGCGAGGCCGACCTGGAGATCGTGGTAGAGGAGCCCTTCACCCGGATCCCACCGTTTCGTCCCGAGCCGGAGTTGGCGCCGGTGCTCGACGCCATCGAACAGCTGGTCAAGGCCCGACGGCCCATCGTCGTAGCGGGGGGCGGTGTGACCGTCTCCGGGGCCGGCCAGGAACTGGTGGAACTCTCGGACCGGCTTCAACTGCCCGTCATCACCTCCCTGAACGCCAAGGAAACTTTCCCCTTCGACCACCCGCTGTGCGTCGGCGTTTCGGGCCAGTACTCCCGCGCCTGCGCCAACCGGGCCCTGGCCGAAGCGGACCTGGTCTTCTTTGTCGGCAGCCATACCGGCGGCCAGGTGACCAACGACTGGCGGATCCCGCGGTCCGGAACCAGGGTCGTCCAGCTCGACATCGATCCGGCAGAGCTGGGCCGATCCTTCCCCATTTCGGTGGGCATGCAGTGCGACGCCCGGGCCGGACTGCGCAAGATGCTGGCCCATTGCGGCGGTGTCGAGTCCTCGGAACTGTCCCGATCCCGCGCCGGCTGGATCGCCCGCGTTCATCAACTGGTCCGGGAGTGGCGCGACGAGGTGGCGCCGTTGGCCAACTCCGATCTGCTCCCCATGCGGCCGGAACGGCTGTGCAAGGAGCTGACCCGGTTGCTGCCCGACGATGCCATCCTGGTCTCCGACACCGGGCACTCGGGCATCTGGACCGGCACCATGGTGGACCTGACGTCGCCGGATCAATCCTACATCCGCTGTGCCGGATCCCTGGGATGGGGCATTCCAGCGGCCATCGGAGCCAAGTGCGCCGCCGGAGATCGGCCCGTCATCTGTTTCACCGGAGACGGCGGTGTCTGGTACCACATGACGGAGTGGGATACGGCGCTCCGCTACGGCATCCACACGGTGACGCTGATCAACAACAACGCCTCACTGAACCAGGAAAAGGATCTCAACGAAAGCATCTACGGCGGGCGCCAGCCGGGATCCGACCTGCTCTGGAGGCTCACCGACGCGGACTTTGCAAAGATCGCCGAATCCATGGGCTGCTTCGGGATCCAGGTCAACAAGCCGAGCGAGTTGGCCGGCGCCCTGGAGCAGGCGTTGGCTTCCACCCGGCCCGCCGTGATCGACGTGAAAACCCACATCGAGGGCATCGCTCCGAAGGCCTGGGACAGGGACTGAGTGCTTCTCCTCCCCGTTGAGACATCGAGTGACACGCGTAGTCGAAGTGATCCTACAATGACTTGAAATATCGGAGGATCCGCTTGTGGGGGTCACAGACAAGAAAGCGACGATCATCGACTTGCTGGCTATGCCGGAAGCTGCCGAAATCGATTTCGAGCCGCCGCGTCCGGAGGGGAAGCTGTACGGTACAGTGGACTTGTCTGACGTACGTCCTCAATCTCATTGCCGTTACCGAATTGAGAAAACCGAAGTCGCCCAACATCGACAAGAACGTCCTGGCGCAGGCAAACAGCGTCCCCGTATCGAGTCTCCATTGGATGCAAGGGAACGAAGCCGATTTCCGGACGACCACCAGTTATCCGACAGCCTGAAGTCGGGATGCCGCTGGATCAGGTCCCTGATGGACAAGCGGGGAAGCATTCGGAACCCGGACCACGCTTCCCTCTACTACAAGATTCCCGGCAGCCTCGCCGTCAACGGCGCCTTCGACGCGGCGTTCTCCTGCCTCGACTGGTTTGCCTCCCGTTTCCTGGGCGATCACGGCCAACTGGAGATTCCGCTGGAGCAGGAGGCGTCCCGGTTCACGAACACCTACGATCGAGGCTGGCTGGTGTGGGGCGCCGGGATCTGTGGCCGATACGACATCGCCTTCCCACTCGCCCAGGACATCCTCTCCTATCAGGACCGGGAGAGCGGCGGTTTCCTGGACAGAGCCGCGGATCTAAAGGAGGGAGCAGGCGTCCAGCACGCCATGACCGCCGGATTCGCCGGTCTGGCGCTTCTCTCTTCCCGCCATGTTGCCGCCGCCCGGCGGGCGGGTGACTTTCTCATCGACCTGTTGAAGCTCCAGCCCCACCCTGACGAGGGGATCTACCTGGCGGCCAACCGCCGTGCGGACTGCACCCAGGCGCTGCTCCTGGAACGGACCAGCCGAGACTTCGTGGACCGCAAAGGACTCAAACAGCGGCCTGCGCGGCTGGGGCCGGTCCAGGTGCTGTTGGTGCGGCTCTTCCGACTGACCCGGAAGCAGCGCTACCTGGAGGCGGCCCGAAAGTACACGGAGGCCGTTTTAACCGGAAGAGACGGAATCTACGACTGCGTGGAATCCCACAAGTTCCTCTGGGGCCTCACCGAGCTGCATCAGGTTTCGCCCCAGGAACGCTACCGGCTTGCGGCGCGACGGATTGCCGCTTATCTGATCCGAAGCCAGCGTCCGGACGGACAGTGGTGGGGCGATGCGGTGGGAGGAGGAGATCCTGGACAGTCCCTGGACCTCCGGCTCAACACCACCTGCAACGCGCTCGTCGGACTGGCCGCCTACCGTTCCTGGACGGGACGCTGAGATTCGCTCGCCTGTGGACGCAAGCGGGCGAATTCCCGTTACCGGACGGGGCTTGTCACGCCAGCCAGGGCCGGACGGGCGCCGTGCGATAGACGAGCTGCAGGATATTCTCCTCCGGGTCCCGGAAAAACGTCAGCTTGGTGCCGTTCGGCAGCTCCCGGATCGGGCCGACTTCAATCCCTTTCTCCTGCAGATCGCGGCGAGAGGCGTCCATGTCCTCCACCAGGAACGCGATGTGCCGAATCCCGGCGTCGTCGTCCTCTTTCCGGGTCCGGGGCTTTCCGTTGGAATTGAGGATCTCCAACAAGGCTCCGCCCGACAGGCCTAGAAAGTGATAGGAGATCTCCGTGTCCCCAAGCACAACGGTCCCTTTGGACAGAAGCTCGAATCCAAGCTTTTCACAATACCAACCCGCCAAGCTCTCGGGATCGTCCGCCACGACTGCCACGTGTTCCAGAACTTTCATAATTCCTCCAGGAGTAGTCTCAAGGTCTAGGAGCCTGCGCCGAAGAAATCAATCTACTGCGAAAGCGGTGAATCGGTCCATATTTCCTCGATTTCTCGGCGAATAGAACGACTATGCACCTCAAAATCGAGAAAATCTGGCCTCGATTCCCCACTTTCTCGCTACGATCATTTCTACGGCGCAGACTCCTAGGGATTGGGAGGAGAGGTGCAGATGAGGATCTCCATCGTCTCATCTCCCGTGTTCTCGACACCATGCTCGCACCAGGGCGGCAGATGGATGAAGGTTCCCGCGCTCACCGGGACCTGTTTGCCCGCCAACGTCATGGTCCCCTGCCCCTTCAGGATGACGTAGCATTCCTCGGTATGGTGGCTACCGACGCCGAGGACCACGTGGGGCGGGACGAAGAACATGACCATTCCCATGTTCTCGGCCGGGGCCCTGGGATTGGAAGGATGCACCACGCGGACACCGATTCCCTCGCAACCTGGGTACTTGACGGGAACGCCATCCTGCACGGTGACGATGTTGGGCTCCACCAATTCGTCCGGCTTCGGAATCGGCGGCTCGCCCTGATATCCCCGGAACTCGGTGATCTTGGCCATCTGCAATCTCTCCGTCTCTACTGTAAAGCTACCAGTCTCGAGTATATCCGGCGGTCCACCCACCATCGACCGTCAGGACCGCTCCATTGATATAACTCGCTTCCGGCGAAACCAGGAAGAGTACCGACCAGGCGATTTCCCGGGTTTCCGCCGGCCGTCCAAGCGGAATATGGGCCAGCAGACTCGCGGCGTTTTCCGTGTAAACGCCGTCGGCCCCGTAGAAGAGCTTCTTCGTTCCCCGGGTCAGGGTGGAACCGGGCGCCACCGCGTTGACCAGAATACCGTGAGAACCCAGCTCCAGTGCCATGGAGCGGGTCAGATTGACCACGCCCGCTTTGGCCGCGACGAAAGCGCTCTGCAGGCGCAACGGCACCAGGCCGGCGACGGATGAGATGTTCACGATCCGCCCCCCGCGGTTGCGGAGCAGGGCAGGGACCGCAGCCTTGCTGACGACGTAGACGCCGGTCAAGTCTACCTCCAGGATCCGGTTCCAGTCTTCTTCCCGGAACTCATGAATGGGCACCCGGCCTCCGAGGGTGTTGATTCCGGCGTTGTTGACCAGAATCGAGAGCTTCCCCCATTCCTCCACGATCCGCTCCACGGCCGGCTCCATCTGCCCGGAGCGACTCACGTCCCCCTCGATGGCCAACGCCTCTCCTCCGGATTCCCGGAGCCCGGCGACCGTTTCCTCGGCCGTATCCAGATCGATATCCACGATGGCCACGCGAGCGCCGTTGGCCGCCAAGAGCTTGGATATGGCCTTCCCGATGCCCTTGGCCCCGCCGGTGACCAAGGCCACCTGATTCTCGAGATCGACGTTCAAAGCTCCCTCCCTCACCGACTCATGCCGGCCGTCGCCTCCAACCCGCTCCGGTTCGCGATCCGGCTCCGGGATCACGACCAGGATCGACTTCCCGTGCCGCCTCCCGATCTTGCCACCGGCACATCCTCCGGCGCCACCATTACGATCTCACGGATGCCGCCCCCGCGGGGCCCGATCCGGCTGCAGAGACTTCTGAACTCCGTCTCTTCGGCAGCGGCGGTCGAGAGACTTGTCCCGGACACGGGCCGGCCAATGAGGTAAGAACCTCTCTGGCCGCACAATCCGCGACCCCACCAAGTTTCCCGGTCAAGGCCGGGCACTGCCAATCCCGTAGACTCGGGCCCGGTCCAGGTAAAGCTTCAGGCGCAGTGGCTGCAGTGCGGCGTCACCCAGCGCCGGTTTCCCCTCCCACTGGACCAGCAGCTTGGAGCCTTTTGCGGTGATGGGAATACTCGCCCCTTTCGAGAATCCCGGGATCACCTCGCCGTCCGGATTGAGCAGCTCGGATCGGATGGATCCCCCGGAGGCGTCACTCATGAGGTAGAAGGTCGATCGCTTTCCGACGACCCCCAACGGACGGGTAGTGAGTGTTCCCTGTGTCTCGGCCTCCCACGCGACGAATCCCCCCTCGTCCAGAAACGCCACGCCGATGCCGGGACGGCCTCCCGCGCCGTGGCCGATATGGTCCCCCCGATAGTAGATGGCCGTCCGGTCTTCAATCGAGATTTCCGAGGGCGAAGGATAGATCGACCCGGCATCCCACTCCCCGTCCGCACCCAGAGGCAGAAAGGGATCGCGAAAGCGGTGCCAATCGATTCCGTCCCGGCTGACGGCCAACTGACCGAAGAGGCGATCGGCAGCCCGGTCGAAGGCCGCCGTGAAGAGGATATAGGTGTCGGCGGTACGACTGTATCTGAAGACTCCTGGCGTATAGAGATCGAAATCCCTGGGATCGTCTCCGTCGGGTCCGTGCACGCTCACAGGATTCGACCAATGGAACGCGTCGGGACTCGTGGCCCGCGCAATGAAGCGGCGGCCCAGCGTGCGGCTCCGAAAATAGCCCACATACTGGCCCACCCGATCGTCCCAGAAGAAGATGTTGTGGGTGTCGAATCCCCCGTGAAGGTTCACCCGGCTGTCCGTCTGCCAGTGCAGACCGTCCTCCGAGAAGGCGATGCCGACGCCCCGGCCCCTGAAGTCCCAGAGATGGAACATCATCTTGTAACGCCGGCCCGGGTCCGGGTCGGCCCGGTCCTCGATGACCCAGTAGACTTTGTTGCGCGCGCCGCCGGGACCCGCGAAGACGATGTTGTTCTCCCGGGAGCCCCCGCTCTCGATAATTCCCAGAATCGGCTTCTGCCAAACCAGCCCGTCCCGGGAGACGGCGTACAGGCAGCGCCCCTGCTCCAGGTTGGGACCGCGGAGGCGTCCCGGATTCAGGCGCGACTCGTACCACATTTTGTAGAGCTTCTCCTCGCCGTCATAGAGAACGCAGGCGTAGCCGATGGAGCCGGCCTGCCAGGGACGATCCGCCGTCAGGACCGGGTTGCCGGGATGCTTCGTGACCTTGCCCGCGACGCGCCGGACGCCCCGCGACCGGGCGACCAACTGGTCGTCGTGGAGAAAGAGGGCCCCCATGCGGCCCCAGGCTCCGGCCTGTTGGCCGAGTTGGACGATTCCGGATTCTTCTTTACCCGCCGCAACGGCCGGTCCTGCGCCAAGTTCGGCTGGCAGCGGCACCCAAAGAAGGAGAAGAAGCCAACCGTACCGAAGAGAATTACGCCTCATGTGTTTTTTCTTTCTACCGGTATCCCCGGTCTCCGGACCGGCACGGCAGTTTTCCGTCACCTGCGGGATTACTCCGGCGCCGATCAGAAGCCGTCGCCGCTCATCACCCGGCGCCAAGTGAGCGGAACCCGGGGCGTCTCCGGCGCGGGCATGAGCCTGCTGGCCGCGTATCCGGTGCCCAGGGTTGCCAACACTCCGATGAGGTAGGGCCACTGGAAGCTCAACTCTCGAACGGTGAAGGCAACGGTGCAGTTCAATGAGACTCCCACCAGTCCACCCACCAGGACGCCCCGGGTATGGGCCCCTTTGACGAACATTCCCAACAGGAAGATCCCGAAGAGGGGTCCCCCGAAGGCGCCCAGGATCCGGTTGGCACCCTGCCAGATCTCCCCGAAGCGGTGCACGTTGGTTCCGAAGAAAATCAGAATCACCCCCAGCACCCCATTGACGACCCTCGAGACCCGTACTTGGCGGCGCTGTTCGGCGGCGTCGGGATTCGCTTCCGGCCGGACGCGGCCCTTGATCAGACGATCATGGAAGTCGACGACGACCACGGAGGTGGTCGCATTCAGAGCGGCATCCACGCTGGAAAGGGACGCCGCAAAGATGGCGGCGATCACCAGCCCCGTCAGTCCGACCGGAAAATTGGTGGACATGAAATGGGGCAGGACCTGGTCCACGGACCTGTCGGCAGGATAACCACCGCTGGAGATGTAGTAGGCGAACAGTGCCAGGCCGACCAGGGTCAGGAACAACCCCCAGACCGCGTCGCAGCACACGTTGACGACCATGGCGCGACCCGCTTCCCGGGTGGACCGCACGGTCTGATACCGCTGGACCGCCACCTGATCGCCCGTGTACTGGGCCAGACGATTGCAGCCGACGGCCACGATCAGGCCGATGAAAGTTAGCTTCTCCGTGAAGAAATACATCTTCAGCTTGTCCAGGTAGGAGGCCTGGTCCCAACCCTCGAAGTGGGCCACGACGGAGAACCTTCCGGCCTCAAGCCCCTCTTTCCAAAAGGTCTCCAATCCGCCCGGAATCTGATTCAAGATGAACCAGAGGGTGGCGCCCAGACCTCCGAACATGACTCCGAACTGCAGGATCTCGGTCCAGATCACAGCTCGCATGCCGCCCAGCATGGTGTAGACGGTGACCACGATTCCCAGGATCACGACCATCCCGTTCACCGGCAGGTCCCCGGCCGTCGCAGCGTTGATGGCAAGGCAGGGGACGTAGATGGCGGCTCCCATCCAACCGCAGCGCCAGAGCACGAAGATGGCCGAGGCCAGCAATCGAACCGACAGCGAGAAACGGTGCTCCAGGTACTCGTACGCGGAGTAGACGTCGAGACGGCGGTAGAAGGGCAGTGTGACGCGGGTGATCCAGGGATAGATGAAGACCCAGGTCAGAAGAAAAACGGAAGCAATCAACCCGAACTGGTAGCCGAAGGCGGGTGACTGGATGTAGTCGATGCCGCTGTTGAGGGCCGCCATGATGGACACTCCCATGGCGACGAATCCCAGTTTCCCGCCCCCTTTGACGAAATCGTGAAGGCCGCGCTGCTTGCGGAAGAAATAGAGGCCGATCGTCGTCAGGAGGGAAAGGTAGACGATGATGATGACGGCATCGACGTAGGGGTCGAATCCCATCGTCACCAGCGATCAACCTCATCTCGCCGCGACCTCGCCACAGCAGTCCAATCCAGGCAAAGGGGAGCGACCCCCGGGATAATGGTCGGGGCAGAGGGATTTGAACCCCCGACTTCCTGCTCCCAAAGCAGGCGCGCTACCAGACTGCGCCATGCCCCGCCACGACCGAGAAGTGGAGAATATCACACGACGTTCCGCACGCAGCAGGCAGGCTCACTTGTGGATCGTGCGCTTGCGTTAGAATGTTCTTTTACAGCGAAAGTGGCGGAATTGGCAGACGCGCCAGATTTAGGATCTGGTGGGGTTACTCCCCGTGGGGGTTCGAGTCCCCCCTTTCGCACTTTCCTACTTATTCCGGAACCCCCTCTGCAAGCGTTTCCCGGGCTCCCAGCCGGCGCAACAGATCCGCAGTCTCGCTTGGGACCGGGAGCGGCGGAGAACCGGGATGGAAATAGTGGCGGGCCACGAATAGCGGCGTCTGCCCTTTTTCGTTGCTCACGTTCACCTCGGCGCCATGGTCCACCAGCAGTTGCACCAAAGCAGGAGATTTGATGCGGGCGGCACCGTGCAGAGCCGTGTCTCCGTCCTGGTTGGCGGCATTCACGTCGGCTCCCAACTCCAGGGCGAGCCGGACCGCCCGTAGCGACTGTTCTTCAGTCACCCGGCTCTCGGTCAGGTTTCGACCCACGCCGACCGCTGCCATCAGCGCCGTCGTCCCGTCGTCAGCCGCAAGCCGGGGAGAGGCGCCCGCCTTCGCCAGAACCTTCATGACGCTAGCGTCTCCGGCCCTGGCCGCCAGCAGGAAGGGAGTCGCCCCCGCCGGCCGCTGCCGGTCGGCGGTGTAGCCGAACCGGGGAGGATGCTTCAGGAGCCGGGCGTCGGGGTCCGCTCCCCGCGCCAGCAGCGCAGAAATGAGTGCCAGCTTGCCCTCCTGCAAGCCTCGCATGACGCCCCACTCGTGGCCGGGACGGGCCACGATCCCCTTGGGACCGGTCATTTCCGTCTCCCATGAGCCGGCGGCCCAGTGCAGAGCCGTGTATCCCGAGCCATCGGAGTTCGGGTCCGTCCCCCGCTCCAGCAACCAGAGGGCAAATGGCACGTGACCGCGGACGGTCGCCACCACCAGCGCACTTTCACCGCCGGAAGCCGTCTCGTTCGGGTCCACTCCCGCCGCCAACAAGGTGCGGGCACCGTCGAGATCGCCGGCGCGAGCGGCAAACAGCAGAGGCGTGAAGCCATACTTGGAACGTGCGGACACCTCCGCGCCATGCTCGATCAGGGTGCGGGCAACATCTGCATGTTTCTCCGCCAGCGCCCACATCAACGCCGTCTGCTCCTCCAATGGAGTCTTGGCGTTCGCCTCCGCGCCATGAAGCAGCAGGAGCTTGACCACGTCGACCGAACCGCTACGGGCCGCATGCATGAGAGGAGTCTCACCGTTGGAGGGAGCGGCGTTGGGATCGGCCCCGGCTCCAAGCAGAACCCTCACCATGGGGACGCTCCCGTTGATGCATGCCAGCCAAAGAGGTTGAACTCCAAGATCGTTGGAAGCCTTCACCTCGGCTCCGGCGCCGATCAGCAGAACCGCGTTGTTCAGGTCGTCCCGATGGGCCGCCCAGTGCAATGCCGTGGCACCGTCGGCCTGGCGCTGGTTCACGTCCACATGCGCGGCCAGCAGGGATTGCAAAGCCTCGTCATCACCCGACCTGGCGGCCTCCACCAGACGATTCGGGGAAATCCGGCCGGCGGCGACCGGAGGCATATCGAGTGGCAACACCAGGAACACCAGAACGAAAAGGCCGAGGGTACGCAACGCCGGCAGATTGGTTGACCCTTGGACGCAGGCGGCACCGTTTCTGCTTGGATTGAAATTCATCCCAGTCGGACCCTTGCGAAGCGCTTGCGGGACGTCGCAGGCCGTCGCCATAATACTTCGAAAACAGCTGGTCGCGAATTCATGAATTCCAGGATAATCGTCGCCTGTCTGGGACTCTCCCTGGCCGGGACCCCTCAGTCCCACGCCGCAGGCAAAGGCGTCTCAGGGAGTCCCGGCGCCGGACTCGGGCAGCAATTCCCCACCCCTGCCCCACCGTCGTTGACCCCGTATCGGACGCTCCTGGACCGCTACTGCGCCGGCTGTCACAACCGCCACCTCAAGACCGCCGGGGTCGAGTTCGACAGTATGGACCTGGTCCGGGTCGGTGACGACGCCCCGAACTGGGAAAAGGTGGTTCGCCAGCTCAGAACCGGAGTGATGCCGCCGGAGGGAATGCCGCGTCCACCGGCAGAGGAACGCTCGGCGTTCCGCCTCTGGTTGGAGTCCGAACTTGACCGGGCCGCGGAGACCGATCCCAATCCGGGCCGGCCGGCGCCTTACCGCCTGACCCGAACCCAATATGCCAACTCCATTCGGGACCTGCTGACGCTGGAGATCGACGGTCCATCGTTGCTGCCTCCCGACGATCTGGCATATGGGTTCGACAACATCGCCGATACCCTCTCCTTCTCCCCATTGCTCTTGGAACGATACCTGTCGGCAGCCCGAAAAATCAGCCGGCTCGCCGTCGGCGACCCCACCATGGACCCCGCGGCCGTCACCTACGCGACTTCGCCGCTGGCGGTGCAGTCCGGCCGGATGAGCGAGGAACTCCCGTTCGGTTCCGGAGGAGGACTGGCGATCCGTCATCGTTTCCCGCTGGACGGCGAGTACGTGCTGACGATCTCACTCCAACGGCGCCGAACCAGCCAAGCGCGGGAACTGGACATCCGTTTGGACGGGAAGCGGCTCCGGCTCATTCGGCTGGAGGCGTACGACCGGAGCTCAGCTTACGGGCAACCGGCGGCGGCGGATCCGACGGTCCGGTTTCCGGCCGGGGCGGGGACCCGGACGGTGGGGGTTTCGTTCCTCCAGCGAGCGCCGGCCCCCGAGGGTCTGGGCCCGGCGCGGCTGCCCGTCGGCAGTCTGCGCGGCGGCTATTCCGATTGGGGCGTGCACAGCCTCCGGATCGACGGACCCATTCGGGTCCAGGGCTCCGGTGACACTCCCAGTCGCAGGCGAATCTTCATCTGCCGTCCGCTCTCGGCGGGAGGAGCCGAGGAGTTGGACTGCGCCCGGCGTATCCTCGCCAACTTGGCCCGCGGTGCCTACCGCCGGCCGGTGGCGAATGACGACGTCGACCCGTTGCTCGAGTTCTACCGGGAGGGCCGAAGCCGAGGCGGCTTCGACGCCGGTATCCAGTCGGCGCTGGAAAGGATCCTGGTTGATCCCGAGTTCCTGTTCCGGGTCGAGCGCGACCCGGCGACGGCAGCGCCGTCCACGGCCTTCAGCCTCAGCGGCCTGGACTTGGCTTCCCGCCTGTCCTTCTTCCTCTGGAGCAGCGTCCCTGACGAGGATCTGCTGGAGGCCGCGGCCGCTGGGAATCTGAGCGATCCCGACGAGCTGGAAGGCCAAGTCAGGCGGATGCTCGCCGACACCCGATCCAAGTCCCTGGTTACGAACTTCGCGAGCCAGTGGCTGCATCTTCGAAACCTCCGGGCCGTGACCCCGGACGAGAACCGGTACCCGGAATGGGACGACAATCTTCGGGAGGCGCTCCGGCAGGAGACGGAGCTGTTCCTGGAGAGCCAACTGCGGCACGATCGGAGCGTGACCGACCTGCTGGCCGCCGATTACACCTTCGTCAACGAACGTCTGGCCCGGCACTACGGAATTCCACGAGTCTATGGGAACCGGTTTCGAAGGGTGAGCCTGGAAGATGAGCGGCGACGGGGCCTTTTGGGCCAGGGGAGCATCTTGACCGTCACCTCGTACGCCACCCGCACCTCGCCGGTGCTGAGGGGCAAGTGGCTACTGGAGAACATTCTGGGAACCCGGGTTCCTCCTCCGCCGGCCGACGTGCCCGAGTTGCCGGAGCATGGCGAGATGGATCGTCCCACTTCGACTCGGGAGCTGATGGAGCAGCATTCCAGGAACCCGGCCTGCTCGAGCTGCCACCGCCTGATGGATCCCCTCGGTTTCGCGCTGGAGAATTTCGACGCCATCGGCAGGTGGCGCGACCGCGACCACGGCGATGTTTCCATCGATACCCAGGCGACGCTGCCGGACGGCACCACGATTCAAGGTCCGGCTGATCTCAGGAGTCTGATTCTGAGCCGCCGCCAAGAGTTCGTCGAGACTCTCACCGGCAAGCTCCTGACCTATGCCGTGGGCCGCGGGATCGAACCCTATGACATGCCGGCCATCCGTGAGATTATGAGGGAAGCGGCACCGTCCAACTACCGCTGGTCGGCGCTGATTCTGGGCATCGTCAAGAGTCGCCCGTTTCGAATGAAGAGATCGCGACCATGAGGATCATCCGCAAGATCTCCTTGCCCCGCCGCACGTTCCTGCGCGGCCTGGGCGCCGCCGTCGGACTGCCTTTGTTGGACAGTATGGTGCCGGCCTTGGCCGCTGGCCGCGCCGGGGCGAGTCCGCCGGCTGACCGTCTGGGAGTGGTCTATGTGCCTCACGGAGCGGTGATGGAGAGTTGGACCCCCGCGGCCCAAGGGGCCGAGTTCGAATTCACCTCCATCCTGGAGCCGTTGACTCCGTTCAAGGACCGCATTCTGGTCCTGACCGGACTCAGCAACGAGCCGGCGGTGGCGCTGCCCGGCGAACCCGCCGGTGGACATGGAAGGATCGGAGGCGCGTTTCTGACCGGCGTGCACGTGAAGCCGACGGAAGGGGCCGGGGTCGAAGCGGGGGTCTCGTTCGACCAGATCGCGGCCGGCGAGTACGGGCGGCACACGCAACTGGCGTCACTGGAACTGGGGCTGGAGGCGACCGATCTGGCGGGGGCCTGCGACGTCGGTTACAGCTGTTCCTACATCAACACGCTCTCCTGGCGGAACTCCACCACTCCCCTGCCCACGGAGAACAACCCGCGGGCCGTCTTCGAACGCCTCTTCGGCGACCAGGAGAGCACCGACCCGGCCCAGCGGCTTCACCGGATCCGGACCAAACGGAGCATTCTGGACTCGGTCACCCGGAAAGCGGCCCGGCTGCAAAGACGGATCGGCGCCGGCGACCGCAACAAGCTGGTCGAATACCTGGACGCGGTTCGGGACGTGGAGCGGCGGATCCAGATCGCGGAAACCCAAACCGGCCGGAAGGCGGCGGTGCTGGAGCGTCCCACGGGGATCCCCGGCAGCTTCGAAGAGCACGCCAAGCTGATGATCGATCTGCAGGTCCTGGCCTACCAGTCGGACCTCACCCGCGTCATCACCTTCATGATGGGCCGGGAGCTGAGCCAGCGGACCTATCCCGAGATCGGAGTCCCGGATCCTCACCATCCCCTCTCCCATCATCAGAACGATCCGGAAAAGCTGAAGAAACTGACCCGGGTCAGCATTCTCCACATGCGGATGTTCGCCTATTTCCTGGAGAAGCTGAGATCCACTCCCGAGGGGGACGGTTCGCTGCTGGACCAGGTGACGCTCCTTTACGGCAGTGGAATGAGCGACAGCGACCTGCACACGCCCCGCAATCTGCCCATTCTCGTGGCCGGCGGAGGCGCAGGACGGATCGAGGGAGGCCGTCACGTTCGGTTCGACGAGGGGACGCCTCTGACCAACCTCTATATGACGGTGCTGAGCCAGTTGGGAGTGCCGGTCGAGCGCATCGGTGACAGCACCGGACAGGTGGAGATCCTTTCGGACGTGTGACCTGAGCTCGAAGAGATCATGCGCTTCCCGTATCCAGACGCTCCGCCGGTCGAACCTGTCCCCAGTGATGGTCTCACTTCACACCTCCGATCTGTGTTGGATCCGGTGTAAATTCGGCGACTACGCCACTCGTTCCCGATGCCCCCGGACGACTTCCCGGTAGCTGTCGAACAGCGATCCGAAGACCGCGTCCCAGGTCCGCTCCAGCGCCATCTCCCGGGAACGGGCGCCCATGTCCCTTCGCAGCTCCTCGTCCTGGATCAATCGATTCAGGTAGAGCTCGAACTCCTGGTCATTGGAGGCGACGAAACCGTTGGAACCGTGTTCGACCAGTTCCTTGGGACCCATCTTGTCGGTGACGACGACGGGCAGGCCCGAACTCATGGCCTCCAGGACCACGTTGCCGAAGGTGTCCGTCTCCGAAGGGAAGGCGAACAGGTCCGCCGACGCATAGGCCCGGCTCAATTCGAGTCCCGTCAGGAACCCGGTGAAGTTCGCGGCCGGCGCTTCCTGCTCCATGCGGCTGCGAAAGGGTCCGTCTCCCACCACCTGCAGGCGGGCGTCACCATGCTGGCGAAAGATCCGCGCCAGCAACGGAAGGTTCTTCTCCACCGAGACGCGGCCCACGTACAGGACCGTGGTCCGGGAGGACTCCCGGCGATGCTCGGGACTGAATCGCCGCGGGTCGACGCCCCGGGAGAAGCAATCCATGGGGACACGGATCCTCCGTCCCAGGGTCCGGGCGATGCTGCGGGACGGAGCCAGGACCCTCTCGCAATGGCGGTAGTACCACTCGACGAACTTCCAGCAACCCTCCAACGTGGACTGCTCCAGGAGATCGGAGGGAAGTCCCAGCCTCGCCATGAGACTTCGTCGTCGGGTTCCCACGTACTCGGGCAGAGCCGTGTGGTACACGCCCACCAGGGGAAGTCCCAGCTTGCCGGCGGCGGCCAGAGCGTTGAGGCCCATGGACCCCGGAGTCGCCGCGTGGACCAGTTGGTATCCGCCCTGGCGGCAGTCTTCCTGGAGGCTCCCTCGCGGAGTCCAAAGATCGAAGACCAGCCCGGCGTAGTAGCGAATCGGGAGCCGGGGCCGGTAGCGAAAGATCCGGACCGAACCCTGCTGCTCCAGGGACGTCCGCGAACCATAGGTGTAGAAGTCCAGGTCGATCTTGCGCCGCCGGCAGTAGGCCACCAGGTACTGGTAGGTGTTGGACACGCCATTCACCTGGTCCAGGGTGTCGGTGAATATGGCCGTTCTCGGCAACGGTCCGGATCGGCCCGGCACCACCGGCTTGGAGCCGGCGACCGGCATGCCGGGATCCTGTCCGGAACCGAAGCCAGACCTCCGATGGGGTGAACTCATCCCGTCAAATACATTATCAGCGAGGGCCGAAGCGAAGCCTCCGATTGGATGAAGCTGGGGTGAAAAGCCCGTGGAAAAATCATCCACGGCGCCGGGAAGGACCTTCAGAATGCCCTACGCAACGTGATGCCGGGCTGAGGATCCGAAGAAAATCAGAACCAATTTGGAATAAGGGAGGTGGCGAGCCGTCCCAACGGTTGGAATGCGCTTCAAATTTGCCGGAGTCTCGTCCTGCTCCATCGATTCTCGGATTGCCGGCCACCGGCGAGATCCGAGGTGCTGCCTGCCCGTTCGATGAAGACTTCCTGGGCCGCGCGCGATGGCTCCCCGGGTTCAGGCGACCGGCCCACATAGGTTCCATCCGGCTGGCAGTCCCAGGCCGATACATTGTCTCGCTCGTAGACCTGCAGGATCTCGTCCAGCTCCTGCTTCGAGGCCGGGTCCCGAACCGGCACCACCGTCTCCACCCTTTTCTTCAGGTTCCGCTTCATCCAGTCCGCGGAGCCGATGAAGACCTCGGGGTCGCCGCCGTTGACGAAACGGTAGATCCGGCTGTGCTCCAGAAAACGCCCCAGGACACTGAACACCCGAATGTTCTCGGACAGCCCCGGGACTCCCGGCCGGAGGCAGCAGAGGCCCCGAATGTTCAGGGAGATGGGCACTCCGGCCTGGCCGGCCCGGTAAAGCTCCCGAATGATTCCCGCGTCCTGAAGCTGATTCATCTTGGCGTGGATGCCACAGGGTCGACCGGCGGACGCGTGTTCGGCTTCGCGGCGGATGAGCTGATTGAATCTTCTTCGCATGGCCACCGGGGCGACGATCATCTGCGAGTACCCCGTGTGCGGCGTCTTTCCCGTCAGCGCGTTGAAGACCGCTGCGATGTCGCGGCAGACCTCCGGATCGGAGGTCAGGATCCCCACGTCCTCGTACACTTTCGCCGTTCCCGTGTGGTAGTTGCCCGTTCCCACGTGGGCGTAATAGCGGATCCGCCCCTGCCTTTCCTCTCGAAGCACCAGGGCCAGCTTGACGTGGGTCTTGAGCCGCTCCACGCCGTAAACCACGTGAACGCCCTCGTTTTCCAGATACTTCCCCCACGCGATGTTGGGAGCCTCGTCGAATCGAGCCGTCACCTCCACCAGCACCGCCACCTGTTTCCCACGCCGGGCGGCTTCGGCCAGCGCCTTGACGATGGGGGAATCGCCGCTGGTCCGGTAGATGGTCAGCTTGATGGCCAGGACGGCCGGATCGACGGAGGCGGCCTCGATGAACCTCAGGACCGACGAATCGAAACTGTGATAGGGATGATGGAGGAGGATGTCGCCGCGGCCGATCTCGTGAAAAATGGCAGTGGGGTGGCCATACTCCAGGCGCCGCAGGCGGGAGTGCGTCATGGGCCGATGCGGAGGAAAACGGAGGTCCTCGTGGGCGCCCGGATTGAATTCGGCCAGGTCGCTGAGCCTGAGCAACTGCCTGGTGGCATAGATGTCATCGGGCTCCATCTCCAACTGCCGCACCAGCCATTCGGCGAGCTTCCCGGGCATGTCCCGATTCACCTGGAGCCGGACCGCGCCTGCGAAGCGTCTGGCCTTCAATTCGCTGCTCACTTGCTGAATGATGCTGCCCGGGGCCTGGGACTCGTCCTCCAACAGGTCCCGGAAGCGTTCCGGGTCTCCCGAGCTGCCTCGGGTCACGCGGAAGGCGTAGATTCCCAGTGGAGGGATCTCCGGGTACAAGAGATCGATGTTCCCGGCGATGACCTGCTCCAAGGGCGTGAACCCGGAGCCGTCCGGAAGGGGAACCCAGCGGGGACGATTGTCCGGCACCTTGATCCGGACGAACCGCTCGCGTCCGACGTCATCGGGGAAGAGGATCGCCAGATTGAGTCCCAGGTTGCTGATGAAGGGAAAGGGGTGCTCCGGATCCACGGCCAGCGGCGTCAGGATCGGCATCACCGAATCCTGGAAATATTCCCGCAGATGCTGCCTCAGCGACGCCTCCAACTGACCGTAATCGACAATTCCCACTCCCTCGGCCGCCATGGCCGGGCCCAGATTTCCCAATAGCGTCTCGCCCAGCCTCCTGGACTGTTTCCGCAGTTCGGCCTGACAGGCCCGGAATACGGTTTCGGGTGAGCGGCCGTCGATGGTGGTTTTCTTGGAGCGATTTCGGATCTGGCGCTTCAGTCCGCTGATCCGCTTCATGAAGAACTCGTCATGGAGCATGCCGGCGATCCCGGCGAACTTGACTCGCTCGAGGAGGGGAAGTTCGCGATTCTCGGCCAGGGCGACGACGCGGCTGGCGAAGCCCAGCCAGCTCAACTCCCGGTTGAGATAGGCTTCAGGGGAATCCAACGGGACGCGGGGCAGGGACGGAGATGCTGTTCCGGAAACCGCTGACATTGTGAAGATTTCGTAAATTTGACCATATCAAGGCCAGATCCCGCAAGCGAACCCGCAACGAGCATTGAGAGGTGGGGCGGAATCAGGTATGCAAGTTCCCGAGAGATGCCGTGTCGGCTTTCGCCGCCGGCCAACCCGAGTGTGCCCCTGACCGATGCAACGAAACCTCGAAACCCTCGACAGGCATTCCGTGGCCGCCGTGGACCTGGGCTCCAACAGCTTCCACATGATCGTGGCGCGCGCCAGGTCGGGGGACGTTCTGGTCCTGGACCGGCTGCGGGAGATGGTCCAGTTGGCGGCTGGACTCGATTCCTCCAGACGGCTCTCCCGCGACGCCCAGCTTCGTGCTCTCGACTGTCTGAGGCGCTTCGGGCAACGGGTGATGTACATGGCTCCCCAAAGAGTCCGGGCCGTGGGAACCAATACCTTCCGGAGTGCTCACGACGCTCAGGAATTTCTGATCCAGGCTGAAGCCGCCCTGGGCCACCCCATCGAGACCATCTCCGGTATCGAGGAGGCCCGGCTCATCTACCAGGGAGTCGTCCACGGCCTGGCAAGTCCGGCCGGACGCAAGCTGGTGGTGGACATCGGCGGCGGCAGTACCGAACTGATCGCCGGGGAATCCTTCGACGCCGTCCGCATGGAAAGCCTCTATCTGGGCTGTGTCTCCATGAGCCGCACCTACTTCAACGACGGCGAAATTACCTCCCGCCGCTGGAAGCGAGCCGAGCTGGCGGCGCACCAGGAGTTCGAATCGGTCCAGGCAGGCTATCGGGATTTCGCTTGGGAAGCGGCCCTGGGCGCTTCGGGCACCGTTCGCGCCATCCAGGCCGTGGTCCGGAACGCCGGCTGGAGCCGCGACGGGATCACCCCCGAAGCTCTCAGGCGTCTTCGAGATGCGATCCTCAAGACGGGGACCACCAGGAAGCTTCGGTTCAACGGATTGCGCGCGGCGCGGCGAAGAGTCTTCCCCGGTGGACTGGTGGTGCTCATGGCGGCATTCGATTCGCTGGGAATCGAGCACATGCGTTCCGCCGACGGCGCGCTGCGCGAGGGCCTTCTCTACGATCTGATGGGCCGCATCCGTGAAGAGGACGTTCGCGGCCAGACGGTCGACTCTTTGTCCGAACGCTACCACGTGGACCGGCCGCAGGCGGAGCGGATCCGGACGACGGCGCTGGACTTCCTGGAGCAGACCGCTCAAGGCTGGGAGTTGGATGGCAGGGAGGCTCGGCTGATGGTTTCCTGGGCGGCCCAACTGCATGAGATCGGACTCGACATCGCCCACCATCACTACCACAAGCACGGCGAGTACATCATCGCCCAGTCCGACCTGCTGGGCTTCTCACGGGAGGAGCAGAAGCTCCTGGCCACGCTGGTCAGGGCGCACCGGCGGAAGTTCCCGGTTTCGGTGTTCAAGGGGTTGCCCGCGCAGCAGATTCTCAGTGCGGAACGTCTGGCCATCCTGCTTCGGCTCTCGGCCATGTTGCATCGGAGCCGGGTCTCGGTACCCATGCCCGAACCTCGGCTCCGAGCCGAGGAGAAGCGAGTGACCTTGGAGTTTCCCGCCGGATGGCTGCAGCGGCATCCCCTCACCGGCGCCGACCTGGATGAAGAGACCGCGTATCTCCGTTCAGGCGGTTATACGCTTCGGTGTTCGTGATCCGAATCTGCTCGGAATTACGACTATTCTTTGTCCGACCCCCTCCCGCACCGGTCACCAAGGAGTGGCTTGGGCGCGAAACCGCTGGAATCTTCCCTCCGTCGCGTCTTGGGCGTCGGTCTGAAGCTGCTCCAGGCGGCGGTCCAGGTCATCCGGACCCAGTGAAAAGTCGGGTCGAGGGCGAAGGTCCGTCCAGATCCGCCGTGCCATCTCCTGATGGACCGCCAGGTCGTGGATGTCTCCCAGCACGCCCTGGAGAGACTTGAGACTCTTGATCAGGGAAGCAGCCTCCCGGGCCGGATACAGGCTGCGAAAGAACTCGAGCAGGTAGCGGAGCTTCTTGCAATCGATCCGAAGCCGATGCAGCACCTCGATCTCCAATCCGGCCAGACTCTCTCTGCGTGTGACCCGGCGATAGGCCTTCCGAATCCGCTTGGAGGCCACGGCCCCGATCGGTCTGTGGCCCTTCTTGGGAAGAGTTCGGAGCCCGGTTCCGGCGCCCAGAAAGGTTTCCCATGGTCCCACCGCCTCCGCCCACGCGTCCGAGTTCAGGGCTCTTGCCAGAACCGGTTGCTCTTCCCTTCGCCGGCGCCGCGCCGATTCCTTGACCGGGTACAGGTTTCGCCGTATCCGCTTCGGAAAACCGGACTCGTAGACCTCCAGCCGCTCCAGAAAGACATCCAGATCCCGGGCGGGACCGGTCACCCGAGTCATCGACGCGAGCGCGATTCTGATGGGTTCGGAGTCCGCCGCCGGGAAGACCCCCCTGATCTGGGTCAGGGCCGATCGAGATCGGCGTACGGCGACACGGAAGTCATGAAGGAACTCCGGGTCCTGACTCTTGAGCACGCCCTCCTGGTTGTGGAGGATCGCACTCAACAGGGCCAAATGAATCTTTCTGAGCGCCTCATGGGCCGGCATGCCGGGAGACAATTCCAGCGTCGGTTTCGAAGAGTAGCGCACCAGGCGATCCTGGATCCGAGCCGGATTCACCGGAGCTGCAGGCGACCCGGATCTGCCATTGATCCTGGCAGAACGATCTCCACTCTCCCTGGCTTGCATGCTTGAGGCTCGTGCGTAGTAGACTGACTGTAACTGGGATGATGGCAGGATTCAGCGGGCCGTGAAACAACTACTCATCTTTCGGCACGCCAAATCGGATTGGAACGCCCCCTATTCCATCGATCATGATCGGCCGCTGGCGCGGCGCGGCGTTGCCGCCGCCAAACGGATGGGACGCTATCTGGCCCGGTTGGGCCAAGTCCCGGACCGGGTGATCTCCTCCTCTGCGGTTCGGGCCTGGCGGACGGTGGAACTGGCCGCCCAGGCGGGCGACTGGCCATGTTCCCTCGAAGCCACGCGCGAGCTCTACGACACCACCTCGGACCAGGTGCTGGAGATCATCCGCGGCTGCTCCGATACCGATTCGTGCCTGCTGCTGGCCGGCCACCAACCCACCTGTGCCGCGCTGGCCGGCCGCCTCATCGGGAGAGCCCAGATGAGGTTCCCCACCGCGGCCATGGCCGGAATCAAACTGCCGCAGGACCGGTGGGGGAGTGTCCGTTGGGGCGAGGGGAGTCTGGTCTGGTTCGTCACTCCGAAACTGTTGAAATCGGTGATGTAGGTGGTTCCGGAATGCCCCGGCCTGTCCGAGTGAGGACCCGGCACGGCATCGACCCGACCCTTGCCACCCCTCAAACCAGATATTTCTTGGCGATCTTGGCGGCGACCGTCCCGATGGCGTAATAGCCGACCGAGATCCGTCCCACGTGCGTCAGCAGGTCGTACGCCTTCCAGCGATTCCAGCCATACTCCTCCTCCATCCAGAGGATGAGCCAGGCGTAGGCTTGAGCCGTGGCGCGTTCCATGGGACAGCCGGTGGCCACGGTCATGATCTCCGCCGCCGACTCGATTCGGGGTCCGGGAATTTTCCTTCCCCGGATCAAGTCGACGCTAATGATCGTCTCCGAGGGCATTTCGAGACCACTGGCCGAAAGCTCGCCGTGTCCCATGGCGGCGTGGGCGTCGCCGAGATAGAGGTAGGCTCCCGGAATGTAGACCGGGAGATAAACGGTGCTGCCGGGACCGGTCTCGATGATGTCCATGTTGCCCCCGTGGGGTCCGGCCGGACCGGTGGTGGGCACTCCCGTGTCCGGAGCCGTCCCGATGCACCCCAGCATGGGGCGATACGGAATCGTGATCTCGTCGCTCCAATAGATCTTTCCGTCCCGGATGGGGCAGACGTGGGTGCCGTGGGGACAGTCCGAGCCGATCCACTCGGCGAGCTGCCTGGGGTCGCTGGTGCGGGTGGCGCATTGGCCGATGCTGGGCCGAATCTCGTGGATATGGACGGCCAGCGCATCCCCGGGCTGCGCTCCATTGACATAAATGGGACCGGTCTGCGGGTTGCCGAAGGGGATCTCCTTCCGGTCGCGGCGATCCTCGTTGGTGCGAACCTGCCCCGAAAACGCATCTTCGGCCTCGACCAGAACCTTTTCTCCAGCCTCGATCCGTAGACGCACCTCATTGTGCCGGCTGTATTCGTAGTAGAGAGGACCAACTGGCAATCTTCGCATGGTTCACCTCGTCTTTCCATGGCGGATTCGATCCGCGAGAGTCTATCAGCCCGCGCCGAGGCGCGTCGCGGCTCCCCGGCGCACCTTTCACGACTCTCTTCTCCTTCCCTTCCGCCGTGTATAATCTGATCTTTTCTGGGCTCACCGTCCCGACAGGAGGATCACAATGCCGTCAATCAGCGACCGCGCCGCAGCTCTGAAGAAACGCATCAGTGCCGGCGAAATCATCGTTGGCGTTTCCGCTTCACCCGACAGCGACGGGGACACGCTCCGTTCCATCGTCGAAGCCGACTCCTATGATTTCCTGTGGGTGGACAGCCAGCATGACGCGTTCAACGAGTCGAACCTGGTCCGGTTCTGTAAAGTGGCCGCCGAGCTGGATATGCCGGTGCAGTTCCGCATCAAGCACACGCGGCACACCTACCTGATCGGGAACATTCTGGACCTGGGCCCGGCCGGCATCGAGGTTCCTCAGGTCGAAACCGTGGAGACTGCCCGTGAAGCAGTGGACAACTTCTACTATGCGCCGGAGGGCGTCCGCAGCTGGGGCGGCTTCCACCGGCTGAATTTCCATCCCGAGGACGATCACCGGGAGTACCGGCGCTGGTGGGGTGAAACGGGAGTCCTCTGGATGCAGATCGAGTCGGTGGCAGCGGTGACCGCGGCCCGGCAACTGGCTCAACCGGGCGTCGACTGCCTCTCCTTCGGACCCATGGACCTGACCTTCAGCCTGGAGAGCCACCCCCACCACCCATTCAAGAGCGTCGACGACTGTGTCCGGCACATCTGCGAGCAGCTTCGAGAGACCGAGACCCAGGTCTGCTTCCGAAACTACACGCCCGATACCCGCCAGAAATACCTGGACATGGGGGTCACCGTCCTGTTGGAGAGGCCTCAGGCGTAGCAGTCCGTGGTGAAAGTCCCGCGAGCACCGAGACCGTTCCTGCGCCCGCCGGACAAGGCGCGATTCGGGTGCATACCGGGAGTATGTGCCCGAATCGCAACGCCGTCCGCCGGGATGCAGGGACGGTCGAATGCCGTGATGACTTTTGCCACGGGCTGGTAGCCCGCACGCCCGGTCAGACAACCGGTCAGGAACGCGGCGATCCGGGAAACCACGACCGCCGATCCACCCCGGCGTCAGAACTTGTACGATGCGACCAGGTAGGTGAAGGTGTTCCCGTTTCCCGGCGTATTGGCCTTGAGAAAAGGTCCAGGGATCATGTAGCCAATGCCGCCGCTAAGGCTCACGGCCTTTGAAACCGGCACCGTGAACACGGCATCCAACTCGTTCCCGACCTTCAGGTCGGTGGCGCCTCCGGGCGGCGGCGCAACGGACAATACCCCGGACACGTTGTAGAGGGCGTCATTCCCTGTGGCCAGCCAGAAGGAGTGGAAATCGAATTGCAGTCCGAACTTCGGATGGGGCTTGAACTCGGCTCCGAGCCGGATATTTCTCAGATTGCGCCAGCCCACAAGGTCGTTGTAGCCGTACAGGAAGTGGGCGGTGGGATACAGGTTGTCAAAGCCGCCCACCCGGCCGTCGCTGCCGTCCTCGTCACCCGAGCCAAAGTTGTAGTGAACATAGAGTCTCGGGCTTGATTCGGCGTCGATGGAATAGCCCAATTCCGCGTAGTAGCCCCAGGCGTCGATCACGGCGTCGGCTATGTCGCCCCACTGCCGGACCAGGGCCAGGTTGTAGTCCCAGGGCCCCAAACCCTTGGCCCAGGCTCTCAGGCCCATGGTGTAGCGGTTGAGGTCCCCTCTTTGGTTCAACTCGTTGACGACGGACCGGGTCGACCGCAGTAGAAGGTAAGGTTCCAGAGTGGAACCAGGGAGCACGTTTTCGATGGCGCCATACACGCCATGCAAGTTGTTTCCTTCCATCGACCGGTTGATTCGCACGGCGGGGTCGTTCTGCACCACTTGCGCCGAGAAGACGTCGACCCGGGCCCCTTCGCCGCGGAACTGGAGCTTCACCGCGTCGAAGGCTCTGGAGGTGTTCGTCCAATTCAACGCGCCAACGAGACGCTGATCTCCATAGGCCAGGACCTGGCGGCCCACGGTCAACATGACCGGCGATCTCTCACTCCCAATCTGGGCGTAGGCCTGCCGCAAGTCGAACCCGTCACGGAAGACTCCGATGTTCGGCACGTCACGAATGCCCGGAGCATTGGCATCCTGTCCCTGAAACCCGAACTTCAGCCAAGAGGCGGGTGTGATCCCCAGATCCAGGCGGGTCCGGATCAGACCGTATCCGTCGTCGTTTCCTTGCCGGTAGCCCAATGCCCGTCGGCCTTCGTAGCGGACCCGGAACTCGCCGGCAAGGGAGGCCCAGCTTGGCAGGTCACTCCCCAAGGCTCGATCGGCCGTGACCGGAGGCTTCTCGGCGGTTTTTTTCTCCTCGTCGTCACTGCTGAGAACGGCCGTCGACGACAGCAGCCAGACGGCGCCGGCCAGCATTGCCCGCTTCACCGGAAACGAAGAAACCGGGAGCTTCATAAAAGTGCCGAAGGTTTGGCCGCCGTCCGGGTCGTCTCCACTACGAGGCTTCGAAGCCGAGCCGTCTGCCGACAGGCAATCGGCGCGCCGCCGCCGCGGTTTCTCCGCCAGACCACCAGCAACTTGGAAAACTCCGTCATCGTGAATCTTCATGGTCACTTGCGCGCCCTTCAGCATTTGGCACCAGCCGGTGAACAAACTCGCCGGACCTCCGCCCGGTAGGGAACTCCCGTGTAACAATACCGGAACCAGTCCTTCTCTTCCTCCCCCTGCAGCGACATTGACCCGGCGGGATGAGGCCACCCCAGCACCGGATCGGCAGCTCCCCTTTCACTTCATTCGTCGCTGCCGGTTTCGGCCCTCAGCCCTCTCGCCGGTCCGGCAGTCCTCCAAATCCAAAGTGACGGCGTAGTCTTCCCGGGCCGACCGGAGCGAAACCTTTTCGTTCTTCACGTCCTGCAGCACGGATTCGGGAGATCGCTCCAACGGGTCTCCCCATCCTCCGCCCCCAGCCTGCCGATGGTAAAGGACTTCGCCCGCTCTCATCGTCGTCGAGATCATGACGGGGAGCACTTCTTGGCTGCCGTCCTTCCGGTACATGACGTTGATCGAACCTTTTCCCGGTTTCCCGGAGTACAAGCCGTAGGGCAGATGATCACGGCGGTCGGAACGTATCGCGAGATGGGTCTCGCCCTCCAGCAGTTCCCACTCCCGTTCCACAGCCAATCCTCCTCTGTATTTTCCAGGTCCACCGGTATCGCCCACCAAGCCGTAACGCCGAATTCGCACCGGGTATTCGGCTTCCGCCTGCTCCACCGGGATGTTGCTGGCCACGACGATGGGATTGCAGAGACCGTCGTTGCCATCCATTCCCGGCCGGCCTCCCCAGGTGCCGGTGAGCGACTCGTAGTAGATGTAGGGAGACCGGTCCTGGTGCCGGCCACCGAAAACGACCAGGGTGTTTCCGCCCTCTCCGGCGGCCAGGATGCGATCGGGAAGGAGACCGGCCATGGCTCCGAAGATCGTGTCCACCATGCGAAATCCGGTCACCCCCCGCATTGAAGAGGCTCCCGGCATCACGACTTCCGCGACGGTGCCGGGTTCGGTGATGATGTTCAGAGGACGGAACATCCCGGCCGTGTTGGGCACATCCCCGCTCATGGCGCAGCGCACACACACGGCCACTGCCCCGCAGGTGAAAGAGCGAGTCGAATTGAGAGCGCCCCGGACCTGAGGGTCGGTTCCGCTGAAATCAGCGGTGAAGGTGTCGTTCTCTATGGTGACGGTGACCTGGAAACGAACTCGGGGCCCGCCGACGCCGTCGCTGTCCATGTAGTCCACGAAGGTGCTGGTCCCGTCGGGCCAGGACGCGATCTCGGCGCGCATGAGTTCTTCCGTGTAGTCGATGAGATCGTCGCCGCAGGCAGAGAGGGTCTCGGCGCCATAGCGAACGATGAGTCGCCTCACTGCCTGCTCTCCGATATTGCAGGCGGCGACCTGCGCCCGGAGATCCCCCACGGTCTTCTCGGGCACCCGGACGTTGGTGCGCAGCAGGGCGAAGATCGCTTCGTCCGGTTCCCCCCGGTGATGGAGCTTGAGCCAGGGGATGCGCAGCCCCTCCTGGAATATCTCCGTGTTGTCGCAGGCCGAGCTCCCCGGCAATCTCCCCCCCAGGTCCAGATGGTGGGCCGTCGTCACGGCGAAGCCGACGATGGCTCCTTCCCAGAAAACAGGTTTCACCACGTAGATGTCAGGTATGTGCATCCCCCCGCCGAAGGGATCGTTCATGATGAAGACGTCCCCCGGCTCCATCTTCCGGCCGTACTTCTCCAGCAGGGTTTCCATGGCGTGCGGCACCGAACCCAGGTGCAGCGGTATGGTGACGCCTTGGGCGATCATCTGCCCGCGTGCGTTGCACAGGGAGGTGGAGTAATCCAGGCAGTCCCTGACGATGGTGGAGTAGGCGGTACGGTAAAGGGCCAGCGCCATCTCGTCCGCACCCGAGGAGAGCGCATTCTGAACGATTTCACGAGTGATGGGGTCGATCTTTGAGCGCATTTCTCAGACTGGCAACTCCATGACCATGTTTCCATGACTGCCCGGATGGGACCGGGTACCGGTCGGCATCAGGATGGTCGAATCGTATTCGTCCAACAGCAAGGATCCGTCCCGGCCTCCGGCATCGGAACGGATTCGCACGATGCCCTCGCTGATGCAGATAGCCTTTCCGCCGGGATGGACGTCGACAAGGGTCGCCGTGAAGTCCGTGTCCGGGGCACTGGAAGCCGCGTGGAGGGTCAAACCTATGGGTCCGGTGACCTCCGGATCTGGTTCCAGGGGATCGGAGCTGAACACCAATACGTCGTCCCGTAGCTCGACCGGCCTCCGGTCCCTGGGTCCCGTATTCTCGATGAACATAGGATCGGTCCATATTTCCTCGATTTCTCGGCGAATAGAACAACTATGCACCTCCAAATCGAGAATATCTGGCCTCGATTCCCCACTTTCTCGCTACGATCATTTCTACGGCGCAGACTCCTAGCCCGCATTTCTCACCAGGGGGCGTGACGATCGCGGAGGATTTTCGTCTCCAGCGCGTGCTCGCGACCGCAAGCGTAGTGGTGACTACGTTTGCGGAAGCATGTGCGCGCTGGGGGCGAAAAGACCCGCGAGCGCGCGCCCAGCGCAGTCTGTTTCTGGCAAAGTTTGTCAATAATTTCCCAAATGCCCATCGGTAAGGCCTTTTTCATCATACAAAAAGCGGCCTGGTGAGAAATGCGGGCTAGGGCTCGAAGACTCCCTCCGACTGGTAACGTCCGCGACAATCCTGCATCAGGACCGCGTAGCCTCGTTCCACGAAGCGTTCCATCCAACTCACATAACGCGGAAACTCGGTCCCGTACGGGGACCGAATCAGCAAGACGGGGAATCGCGTGCCCTTGGCGGGGTGGTAGAGAGCGGCATGGAGTTCCACACCGTCCCGCATGGGAATCTTGAGGTCCAGCCGGACTCGGATTGTGGGTGCCATGGTGGGGTCGGGAAGGTCGATCTTCCGACCGGTGGATCTACGACAGGTGACTTCGATTGCCGGCCGGCTATTTTCCGATACTCAAGTTTCCGGCGGATCAGCTGGCCCGGCACTATTCTGGCGCATCTTGACATCCACCCCCAGCCTGGTCACTCCCCCTCCTTGGCGAACACCTTGGGTCGGCGAGACGTCCTGATAGTCCCGGCCCACGGCGATTCGCACGTGGCGCCGATCGACCAGACTCTCGTTGGTGGGATCGAAGCCGATCCATCCGAGACCCGGCAACAGGCATTCGACCCAGGCGTGGGTGGCGTTCCCCACCGCCTGCTCGCCAGGCTGGCCGGTCACGTTCAGGTACCCGGAGACATACCGCGACGGAATGCCCCAGGAACGGGCGATGGCGATCATGACATGGGCATAGTCCTGGCACACACCACGGCCCGATTCGAGGATGTGCTCCACGGGAGACGCAACGGAAGTGCTGCCCGGGACATAGTCGAAGCTGCGGAAAATGCTGTAGCATAGCTGTGACAGGCCTTCCAGGGGATCGTCTCCCCGCTCGATGCCGTTTCTGACCACGAAGTTGTCCAACCGAGGCGACGGCCGGGCCAAAGCGCTGGGACGAGTGAAGTCCCAAAGATCGAAAGATTCACTCCAGGAGAGAATCTCCCGCCAGGAATCGGCGCCGAGATTTCCGGGAAGGGGAACCGGTGGCGCAGGTTCGACGGTCGACCGTGCGGTTATGTCCAGGCAATCGTGCGGCCGGTGAAGATAGAGAACATGCCGGGCGTTGCCGAAACCGTCCGTTTCACCGGTCAAGGAAGCAGCTGGCCGCGCTCCGATCTCGAAGTCAAGGAGCCGCTGTCCACCGTCGCTCCGTGGCTTCAGGCAGAGCAACATGACGCATTCCCGTGCCGGGAATGCGTATCGGTACCGGGAAACGTGCGTGATCTCATAGGCGACGGACCCGGACATGGGATCAGCGTAGCGGAGAGTCTTCGATGGGGTAGTCGACATAGGCCGCGATGACCAGTTCGTGGAGCTTCCGGCAGTTCTCCCCGATCCATTGGAGCAGACTCTCGTGGTCCTCCCGATCCGGCCAGGCATAGTGGATCAATGCTCGAAGACGGCCCGCCAAACGCCGCGCCTGTGCACCCGATTCGGCGATGGGGCCGCGTCCGATGGCGTCAAGCTCCACGACCGCCCCGTTGAGGGATCGAAAGAGGGAGCCGGGCAGATGCGGGTCCGTCACCAGCAAGTCCAGAACCTGATCTGGTTGCACGTCGACGCTGTATTTTCGATTGTAGGCGTCAAACGCTTGGCAGAAGCGCAAAAGGCCGGTCCAGTCCTCTCCCAAAGACGAGTCGATCCGACGGCCGGCGTTCATTTGGGCCAGAAACAACCCGGCCGAGGACTGGGCCCGTTCGATGGAACGCCCCAGCCGCCAGAAACGCCAGCCTTCATCACGATACATGGTCACTTCCGCGACTCCGTTGAAGGTGTCGATGTCACGCGCCGTTTCCATGTAGAAATTCTCCGGGGAGACCTTCCAGATCTTCTGGATGGTCAGGTCCTGGAGCCGCAGGTAAGCCCGGTTCAGACAACTCCACATCTCGGCACTGATCCGATTGCGCATCTGGCGGGCGTTTTCACGGCCCATGGCGAAGCAACTGAATACCGAATCGGGATTCGACCTTTCGAACGTGAGATCGTCGGCCAAGGTGTAGGAATCGGCCAGCGTATAGGAATCGCCTAAGGGATCGTCCTCCTCGTCCCCCAGAAGCTCCAGGGGTCCCCCGGGCGGATGCCGGTTCAGACTGATGTAGAGGCGGTTCCATCCAAAGTGGATCTCACGAATCGGGCGATCCACCAGAGCCTCGACCTGCAGTCGCAACAGGCGGGAGAGATGCTCCGCCCTCTCAAGGTAACGGCCCATCCAATACAGACCTTGGGCGTTGCGCGAAAGCAACCTGGATCTCCTGCCGATCAACCCCGATTATTCGTCGGACCAAGAGCCGACGCCGCAGAAATTGATCTACTGCGAAAGCGGTAGACCACTTTCTCGCTACGATCATTTCTACCGCGCAGACTCCTCGTCGTCCAGTTCTTCCGGCATGAGTATGAACTCGGGATAGGCTTCCATGCCCAACTCTCCCACGTCCTGTCCCAGCCGTTCCACCTGGACCGACACCCGCACGCTCATCGTCATCTCCAGCACCTTCCACACGATCAGTGAGGACGCGAACACGAACGCACCCACCGCCAAGATGCCCAGCAATTGCACCCCGATGTTGCCGCCCGCCGCGATGCAGACCGCGATCGTTCCCCAGGTCCCCGCAAACAGGTGCGCCGGCACCGCCCCCACCACGTCGTCGATCTTGACCTTCTCCAGGAACTTGATCCCCGCCGTGCACAGGATCGCGCCGATGGCGCCGATGATGATCGACCAGTGGTGCGACACGATGTCCGGTCCCGCCGTGATCGCCACCAGCCCCGCGATCGCCCCGTTCAACGTCGCGAACAGGTCATTGCGCCCCAGGATCGGCCGCGAAACGATCAGGGCCGTCACCACCCCGGCCGCCGCCGCCAGGTTCGTGTTCACCAGCACGTGGCTCATCGCCATCGCGTCCGCCGCGCTCCCCAGCGCCAACTGCGACCCGCCGTTGAATCCGAACCACCCGAACCAGAGGATGAACACCCCCAGCGTCACCACGATCACGTTCGACGGCGGCGTCGGCTTCACCGACCCGTCCTTCCGGTACTTGCCCAGCCGCGGCCCCACGATCAGGATCCCCGCCAACGCGGCCCAGCCGCCCGTGCTGTGCACGATCGTCGATCCTGCGAAATCCTGGAACCCCAGCTCGCTCAGCCAGCCGCCGCCCCAGGTCCACGCACCCACCACCGGGTAGATCACCGCCGTCAGCACCGCCACGAACACGAAAAACGACCACATCTTCACCCGCTCGGCCAGCGCCCCCGAGACGATCGACGCCGCCGTCGCCACGAACACCATCTGGAAAAACCAGTCCGACATGGTCGAGTACTTGCTGTCGGCGCCTGTCACCGCCGCCGCCGCTCCGTCCTCGCCCGCCACCAGCGCCAGATCCGCCGCCGACGGTCCGTACAGCAACTTGAACGACCCGATCACGCTCCCCACGTCGGTGTACATCAGGTTGTACCCGATCACGTAGTAGGCCAACCCTGCGATCGAGTACAGGCCGATGTTCTTCATGCAGATCATGGAGGCGTTCTTGGTCCGCACCGATCCCGACTCCAGCATCGTGAACCCGGCGCACATCCACATCACCATGGCGCCCCAGATCATGAACGAGAAGGTGTTGAACACGTACAGCACCTCTTCGTCCACCGCCGCCTGTGCCGCCGTGGTCCCGCAGAGCAGACAGATCACCACCAGCAACAGCTTTCCCACTACGCCCCGCACCAATCGTTTGTGCAGCGGCGCCTTCGCTCCTTCTCTCATTGCTCCCTCCCAAGGTGTAGTCGAGTCATAACAGCAGGAACATTCGCCGGGAGCCGCGCTCATCTTGCGACCCCGTCCACTCAGTCTCCCAACACCCACAGGTCCTTGCCGCCTCCGCCCTGACTCGAGTTCACCACCAAGCTGCCCCGACGCAGCGCCACGCGGCAGAATGCTCCGGGGACGATACGAATCCGGCGGCCATTGAGAACGAATGGACGCAGATCGACGTGTCGCGGCTCGGCTTGGCCGTCGATCACACAAGGCGCGCGTGAGAGCGAAAGGACAGGCTGGGAAATGAAATCGGCCGGATTGGCCCGCACCTGCTTCGCGTATTCGACACGCTCCTGGCGAGTCGAGTGCGGACCGACCAGCATGCCATACCCGCCGGACTCTCCTACCCTTTTCACCACCAGGTTCTCCAGGTTGTCGAGGGTATATTCGAGCTCTTCGGGCCGGCGGCAAATCCAGGTCTTCACGTTATTCAAAAGCGGCTCTTCACCCAAGTAGTAGCGGACCATGTCCGGCACATAGGCATAGACACTCTTGTCATCGGCGACGCCGGTGCCGGGCGCGTTCACCAGCGACACATTGCCCTGCTTGTAGGCGTGGATCAGCCCGGGCACGCCAAGCAGGGAGTCAGGACGAAATACGAGAGGATCGATAAAATCGTCGTCCACACGCCGGTAGATCACGTCGACGCGCTTCAGGCCCGCCGTAGTTCGCATGTACACGTAGCCATCGTTGACCAACAGGTCACGGCCTTCCACCAACTCCGCACCGATCTCGTTTGCCAAAAATATGTGCTCGTAGAACGCGGAATTGTAGACGCCGGGTGTCAGCAGCACGATGCAGGGTCCCGACCGATCTTTGGGCGCCAGCTCTCGCAGGGTCCGGAGCAGGACTCGTCCGTAATGCTCCACTTCTTGCACCCGGGAGCTTCGGTAGAGGAGGCGAAGACTGGCCTTCACCGCCTTCCGGTTGGCGACCATGTACGACACCCCCGAGGGGACCCTCAGGTTGTCTTCCAGCACGCAGAAACCATCATTGGTGCGGACCAGGTCGGTGCCGCAGACGCCGACCCAGACGCCATGGGGCGCCGAAAACCCACGCATTTCCAGGCGATACTGAGGACAACCCCGCACCATGTCCAAGGGGATGACACCGTCCGCAATAATGCGAGCCTCGTTGTATATATCCTGCAGAAAGTGGTTCAGAGCCGTGAGTCGCTGGGTCAGGCCGGCTTCCAACTGGCGCCATTCATCCCCCGAAAGAATTCGGGGAACGCAGTCGATGGGGATGATGCGCTCCTCGGCTTCATCGTCGCCGTATACGGTAAAGGTGATTCCTTCTTGGGAGAACGAACGCGTCACGCGTTCCTGAATGCTGCCGACTTCCTCGACCGACAGTCGGCTCAGGGCTTCGTACAGCAATTGACTATGTTCTCGCGGAGTGCCGTCCTCACGGAACATTTCGTCGTAGTACTGGGCGTCCAGGTCGTAGGATCGAAAATCCATGTGGCCGACTCGCGAAGGGCGCTAGCGATCGATATTAGAACATCCTGCTGTCCGACACCACAATCGATTCAGCAACGATGGTGACCCGGTGGGTAATTCGGGCCAGGAGTCTGCGCGGTAGAAATGATCGTAGCGAGTAAGTGGTCTACCGCTTTCGCAGTAGATCAATTTCTGCGGCGCAGGCTCTTATGGACTAACTCGATCGTTGCCGGGGGGCCCCTTCCATGGCAACGGGTCGCATCACGGGGACCTCGACAATCATTTCGGTGAACTCGCCGGGTTCGGTTTCCACTCGAATGGATCCTCCATGCTCCCGCACGATGTCGTTGGAAAGAGCAAGGCCCAGCCCTGTTCCCTGGTCGGTGGGCTTGGTCGTGAAGAACGGATTGAAGATCTTGTCCACGATCTCGGGTGGAATTCCGTTCCCATTGTCCTTGATCCGGACCTCGACGCGGTCATCGAGACGCCGGGTGGCGACCCACAGAGTGGGCATGTAGGCGAAAAAATCTTTCCCCGCCTCGACAGCCGCGCGCCGTTTCTGATCGGTCGCGTAGCAGGCGTTGCCCACCATGTTCAGAAACACCCGGCCCATGTCCTGCGGAACGACTTCGAACTGACCCGTCTCCGGATCCAGACTCATCTCCATGTGGAGTTGGAAGTCAGGATCGGTCGCCCTCGCGCTGTGGTAGGCAAGCCGAGTGTGCTCGTCGATCAGGTTGTTGACGTCGGTCACCTGCCACTCGCCCGAGCCGCGTCCCATCATGAGCATGTCGTGAACGATCCGATTGGCCCGTTCACCGTGGGAGTGGATGCGCCGAAGATTGTCGTTGAGATCCTGAATCAACTCCGCGACCAGTTCGCGGTCGTCCGCTTTCAATTTTTCGCTTTCTTCTTCGAGGATTTCCTGTAGTTCCTCCAAGAGTTCCTCCGACGACTCCGCGAAGTTCTTGACGAAGTTCAAAGGATTCTTGATCTCATGGGCGACGCCCGCGGTGAGCTCACCGAGCGCCGCCAACTTCTCACGCATGACGATCTGGTTCTGAGCCTTCCGCAAGTCTGCGAGCACGCTCTCCAATTGGTCGTTCTTACCACGCAATTCCTCCGCCAGCTTCTCCACCAGGTTCAGACGCTGAACCTCCAGGGCGTGACGGCGAAACACCTCAAGGGCCGCGGCCATGTCGGCTACCTCGTCCCGTCCTTCGATCTCGACCTTGCCCTCCAGTTCTCCGCTGGCCATTCGCCGCATGCGCTGCGACAACAGCGCCAGACGGCGGAGCAATATCCGGCCCACAATCAGCCAGGCAATGAGCACGGCGCCAACGATGCTGAGCCCGTTGATGGCGACGAGCAGGATCCGGCCGGCCTGGATGGCCTGCGTGGATTCTTGAGTGTCCGCTGCCGCGCTCGCTTGAGACGCTTTCACCAGTTCATCGACCGCCGTCACCAGGTCAATGGCGATTCCGCGGTTCTGAGCCAAAAGACCTCTCTGCCGCGCGGTAAGTCTCAACTGGCGGACCAGCAGATTCAGGCTGCCCTCCTCTCCGGCGCCCAACTCGAACAGAAGTTTGAAATCGGCGGAGATCTGCTCGCTCAAATCGGACTCTCCCAGCGCCGACAGGCTCCTTTCTATGCGGTTGCGAGACGCCTCGAACTTGTCACGCAAGGGCTCGATCAAGAAGGCATCCGAAACCGTGAAAGCGCTGTCCAGAAGTTGGGTGGCGGTGTTTGCGTCCGCCAGCAGATCGGTCAAATGACGAAAGCGATCGAACTGATCTTCCGAAAAATGTTTCCAACGAGGAGCCGGAGGCTCACCCAGGGTTCGGCGCCCCGTGATCGTGTAGAAGAATTGGTCATCGACGGCTGGGAATATCACCCGCTGCAGGCGCCCTTGCAGTTCCCCGAGTTCGGTGCGCAGATCCGAACTCCGATCGGTCAATTCGTAAATCGCGGACATGTCGCTTTCGATCGCCTCGATGTTCGATCTCAAAGTATCGGCGTGAGCGCGAATGCGCTGGAAGCGTTCATCGGCCGAATCCTGGCGCTCCAGAACGGCCAACTGTTCCTCAAGCGCCGTATTCGCCTCGGCGATGCTTGCTGTGACCTGGGAGAAGTCCTCGGTCGTTTCGGCGGTGGTCAGCCGAGGTGCAGCAGCGACCAAGGCGGCACTGTACTGCGCGACACCGAACGCAGCCTCCAATTCCGGGAACCGAAGTTCATTGACCCGCCGCTGGAGATCGCCCACGCGATCGAAGGAAAACCAGCCCACCAGGCTCGCGGAAATGGTCAGGGCGACGGCGCCTCCGATGGTGACGTAAAGTTGCGTCGAAATACGAAAACGACTCTTCAGCAGACTTCCGAGCCATCGGTTCAGTCGTTCGATCACGGCGCCGCTTCCAGCAGTGAGCTGATCGGACGATATCGACCGTCACGACCGATTACGGTCAGAAATACGGCGTCCGATCCCTGATTGTCCTCTTTGCCGAAACGAAGCCGGAACCCGCCGAGATTAACCATTCCGGCTTGGCTGAACCCGTCCAGAAAATGGGTGCGACTGACCTCACGCCCGCAACTCTTCAGGCCGGCAATGGCCAGGCGTCCGGCCAGATAGCCTTCGAAGGAGATAAACCCGGGAACCGAGCCGGATGCGTAGGCGGACAGGGCGCGATGATATTCGACGACGATGGGAAGAGATCTGTCGGTCGGAAAGGGAACGACCTGAGTGACAAAGACACCGGCGCCGCCGGATCCAAGCTCTTGCGCCAATGCGTTGCTGCCCACGAAGGAGATGTTCATGAATACGGCATGCAGACCCGAAAACTGCGCCCATGATATGAACGTGGCGAGAGGTTTGTACGCGCCGATGAGAATCACGGCTTCGGGGTCCCCGTCACTCACATCCAGGAGAGCCATTTTCACTGCCAAGGTATTGCGGGGATACAGGCCGATGGCCACCGGCGTCATCTTTCTCCGGTCGAGTGCGTTCCGCGCTCCACGGTATCCGGCTCGACCGAAGGAATCGTCCTGGTACAGCACGGCGATCCGCTTGATGCCCATGTCGTCGGTCAACCGGGCCACCATTTCCTCCGTCTCCTGATTGTAGGAGGCTCGGAGGTTGATGACGTTGCTCCATCTGGCATCGCGCAGGAACGCGGCACCCGTGAACGGGGCGATATAGGGCACACCCGCCTCCGCGGCAACCGGAACGGACGCGCGTGAGGTCGGTGTGCCGACAGCGCCGATGAGAGCGAAGACCTTTTCTTCCCTGATCAGAGCAAGAGTATTGGCGACGGCGGCTTCCGGCTCGTAGACGTCGTCCAGGGACGCCAGCTCCAACCGCCGGCCATGGACGCCGCCTGCGCGGTTGACCTCATGAAAGGCGGCCTGGATCCCAAGACGCATGCTGATACCCAATTCCTGGGCAGGACCGCTGAAGGCGGCGGACTGTCCGAAGAGAATGCGTTCGTCGGAAACGCCGGGTTGCTGCGCCGGCACCGGCATTGCCGTCAACAGCCAAGGAACTACGAGCACGAAAAGAGCGGGCAGCCGGCGGGACGGTCGCTTCATCGGACCCGCTCCTTGACCAGAGTCACATGATTTCTCCCGCCCTGACGCCGGTAGCACAAGCTGTCCATCAAGCTGCGTACGATATGGACACCGAGTCCGCCGATACTGCGTTCCCCTATTTCGGAATTCAGGTCGGGTTCGGGAGCATCGCTGGTCGGATCGAATGGACGACCGTTGTCCACGATTTCGATGGTGAGGGATTCCCCTTCCGCGGTCAGCGTGATCCCGATCTTCTCGAGATCCTCGCTCATCCCGTGGGTCATGATGTTGAGTCCCAGCTCTTCGATCACCAGATTGATTTGAAAGACCAGGTCGGGCGCCCATTGCTCCGCGTCCCCGAACTGCTCCACGGCGGCCGTAATCGTACTTAATTCTTCGACGCTGGGTTCGATCTCCAAGGACAGCTTCCGGCTCAACGATGCCTCTCGCTCCGAAGGAACGTCATGCAGAAGATAACGGACGACTGCACTTTGTCACCAACGCAATCCCCTTCCGTTTCGAATATTGCTCGTCATCAGGTGTGCCCCGACGGCGAAATGCAGAAGACTCGACCGGCACCAAAACAGCTCTCCGCAGTGAGACCCTACCCTCCGTGCCGGGCGAGTGCGTCGGCCCGGGAGGTATGAGTGGGGATGATCTTGCTGAAACCACTGATCTCAAAAACCTCGTTGATGGTTTCGGTGAGCGAGCAGACCACGAGTTTCCCGCCACGTCTCTGAAACTCCTTGGCAATCATCAGAAACACTCGAAGGCCGGCGCTGCTGATGTAGGAGAGATCCTGTAAGTCCATGATCAGGAGACGATCGTTTTCTACGATTGCCGCATTGAGCGCCTCCTGGAACTCGCGGGCATTGTTGCCGTCGACACGACCCTCCGCCCGTGCCATCAAGATCCCATCTTCCCGCTCGGCATGAACCTCCATTGCTCTAACTCCCTTATATTATGGCCTAAACCTCTCGACAACTTTTGGGGATATTACCACCGGCAACCATCCAATCAAAGCCGTCGCCCACTGCCGGCTGGTGGTCGACCCGCATTTCTCGCCGGCGGGCACTGAAATCTGCTCCCGGCGATGGCGGGGCCATAGGTTTGGGGAGATCAGAAAGATGTTCGTGGCATCTTGGCGCCGGCCGTGGCAGTTCCCTTGACGTCGCGCGGTTCATCGAAAACGAACATGTTCTGGTTGAGGCGTTACTTTATGCGGCAGAACACCATAGCATATGGTGACGACCCAAAAAGGTGACGACAGCGGCCGGTTAATGCCTGCCAACCGGAGGACTGCTATGCCCGGCTGGCGCCCGCCGCTCCGTTTCCAGCTATGGCGCGAGCCGCCATTTGGCCGGAGCGAATGGCGCTCTCGATGGTTGCGGGCAGACCCGTATCGATCCAATCCCCTGCCAGATAGAGGTTGGCAAACTCGGTTCCGGTTTGTGGACGACGCTTCACCTGGTTCGGCGTCTGCGCGAACGTGGCGCGCTTTTCCTTGACAATGCGGTAGGGCGGCAACTCATCTCGCTCCTGATCCAACTCCGCGGCCACGTCGTTCCAGGTCTTTCGGGCAATGGATTCGGCCGGCTCGGACGCCAGGGCATCCGCCGCGCTGACCGTGATGGAGGCAACGTCACCACGAACGAACAGCCATTGCGCGGTCCCTCCGATCAGCCCCAGCAGAGGAAGCTTCGGTGGCAGACCAGCCGGTGACGTCAAGCGGAAATGAACGTTGACGATGGCGTGGGTGTCATCGGGGACGGTCAGCGCCGGCACCAGTTCCGCCGCAGCCGGCGGCGGAACTGCCAGAACCACGGCCTCGCCATCTCGCAATCGGATTCTCTTGGAGCCGAAGTCCAGACCGTTCACGCGGCGGCTCGTGTAGCTGATCCTGCGTAGGCGGTGGCCAAACCGAACGGTTGCGCCCATTTGTGGCAGTGAATTCAACGCCGGCTCCACGAAGGCGGCGGAGAGTCCCCTCTTGGGGATCCGCGGACGGCAGGCCGCCTCCCCCTGGGCGAAGGTCTCGCGCAACACGGACCACAGAAGCTGCGCCGCGCCGGCGCGAGCCGGAGTATTCAACGCCCCCACCGCCAGCGGTCTCCAGAATCGCTCGAACAGAACTCCGGTGTCTCCGACGCAGTCGGTCACAGTCGTATCGGTTCCAGCCATGGAAAAACGCAGCGCCGAAACGTAGTTCCAGACCTTTGTGTCCGGCACGCGCCGCCTGGAATCCAGTATCCACCATGGAACTCTTCCGGCGTTCGGCCGCAATCGCCAGCGCTGACCCGTGCGCAGATCCAGGAATGGAAAGCAGGCCGGGACCGGGCCGATCAGGGAGTCCGTAGCCTTGATGTCTGCCAGATAGCACATCGTGGCCTGGTTGCCGCTGAGCAGCAGATGGTTGCCGTTGTCTATCGTGCGCTCGAGCTTGGCATCAAAGAATGAACGGCAGCGGCCGCCCGCATGCCCACTGGCTTCGTAGACCGTCACGTCCCCGCCGTGGCGCGCCAACGACACTGCGGTGGCAAGACCGGCCAGGCCGGCACCGATGATGTGGGTTCGGGGCACGGTGAACGTCCGTCAGCAAAATCCGTAACGCAGTGCGAGCAGCAGCTTTCGGAGCCGCGTCAGCCGGATCGAAACATCGATTCGCGTCCATCCCCGTTCTTCCAGACGGTCGAGCAATTCTCGATAGACCACCATCATCAGAACGGCAGGCCGAATCCTCCGCCATCCGAACTCCGTAATCAGACGCTCGGTTTCGGAATAGTAACCGCGAGCTAGGCCGGCGAGTTCGGCGCAGGCCCCGCTAAAGCCTGAATGGACCAGAATCGCGTTCAACGACGTGGTGGGGACACCGTGCTTACTGAGCAGTTCCAGAGGCACGTAGAGACGCTGCATCGCCGCATCTTCTTTCAGGTCGCGCAGGATGTTGGTCAACTGCAGGGCGGTCCCGAGCTTCTCGGCGATTTGAAATCCGGGGTTTCGCGGCACGCCGAAGGCATGGATGGAAAGCATACCGACGGCTCCCGCGACCTTGTGGCAATAGTGCAGCAAATCATCCAGGTTCCGCATCCGAACCGTGGCCCTGGCATCGATTTCCATGCCGTCGATCACCGCGAGGAATTCCTCTCGAGGCAAGTTGAAACGCCGAACCGGTTCCAATAGCGCCCTGGTCGTCGGCCAACCCGGCTTCCCTGCATAGAGTCGGTTGATCTCCTCCCGCCACGCCACCAGGGCTCGCCTCTTGTCAGTGCTTTCGCCCGGTTCATCGACAATATCGTCAACTTCCCGGCAAAACGCGTAAATAGCGTAGATCGCACGGCGCCGCTCCGCCGAGAGCGCCCTCATACCCCACAGGAACGACGTGCCCGATCGTGCCACGACGCGATTCACGTGATCCCGGGGCTTGATCTGATCCCATGACCCTTTGCCCGGACCGGCTTGCAATCGAGATGCCGTGTTCACACCGTCAGCTTTCCGTGGAAATTATCCCCATGTCAGACACCGGAAACAACGCGGACCCGTCAATGGATGTGGGAGGCACGCGCCGCCGCCGGACGGCGCCGCCGCCAGACCCTTCGGACCAGGACCCGGCCGACTCCGCGTAGGATGCAGGCCACATACTGCACCTTGGTCAACACGACTCGTTCCGCCAGGGGGTCCCGCCGGCGCAGTTCAGCACCGAGCTTCTTGGCGATGGCGACGATCGCGGCCGTCTCCATGGCGAAACGAAGGCTTCGAAACTGGCCCGGCAATCGATCAGCCGACTCCAACAGCTTATCGGTCGCATCGAGGCACCGATCCAAAACTTGCCTGAGTGCCGGCGTTGAATGCTTGCGGCCGAGCGCCTCGACCCCGGCGCCCGCTGCCGCCATCCAGTTCTGGGGCAGATAGACCCGGTTCAACGCATTGTAGTCATCCCCGCAGTCCTGGAGATGATTGAGGACCTGGAGAGCGTTGCAAAGAGCATCGCTGGCCGCATACGCAGCCTTCGACTCACCATGCAGATCGACCAAGTAGCGGCCCACGGGCGCCGCCGAGAGGACGCAGTAGCCGAGCAGATCGTTCCAGTCGGCATAGCGCAGTTTGGTCGCATCCTGTATGAACGCACGCGTCAGATCGACGCAATGACGATGCGTTACCTGGGTCGCAACCAGGCTCCGGCGGATCTCGTGTGCTTTTCGAAAGGCGGGATCTGATGTTTCGGCGCCACTCACCGCTCGGGCGAAGCCGAGCAGTCGCTCGACCTTGTCGTTTGAACCCAAGCCGGGGTTGTCGGCGATATCGTCGATCGCCCGGGCATAGGCATAGAAAGTGGCGATGTGGGGCCGCAGGTGCGCCGGCAAAAACCAGGAGCCGACGGGGAAGTTCTCATCGGTCGCGGCCTTGCCGGACGGCGTCTCCATGGCAGCGGCCCTGTCCATCGCAAACCCAAACGCGACCGAACGGATCGTTCGCGTGTCCGGTAGCTCCGGGTGCTTCTCGCCGGGGCTGCCGACCTCAGGCAATCGCGAAGGTGACCGGCCGTTCCACCCGTCGCGCCGGCGCGGAACCCTGCATGCCGGCAGCTGACAGCGTGTTGGTCGAGTCGGACCTCCGCTTCACTCGACTCGCCCTTTGACCAGTGTCAGACAGTTTCTGCCCCCCTCGCGGCGATAGTGCAACTCGTCCATCATGGTGCGCACCAGATAGACGCCCAGACCGCCTATGGATCGTTCCGCGACCCCGGTCTCCACATCGGGCTCGGGCGCGTCTTTTCGCGGATCGAAAGGGCGGCCATTGTCCTCGATCTCGATGGTGATGGATTCCGGTACCGAGGTCAGAGTGATCTCGATCTCATGAAGATCTTCGGTCCTCCCGTGATTGATGATGTTGAGTCCCACCTCCTCGAGAACCAGGTTGACCCGAAAGATCAAGTCGGAAGGCCATTGTTCGGCGTCGCCGAATTCCTCAACGGCGGCTGTGATCGTATCCAATTCTTCGGCTCTGGGTTCGACCTTCAGGGATATTTTCCCACTCAATGATCACTCTCCCTGCGATAGAGCGTCATGCAAGTAATGTCGTCCGATTGCGGCGTATCACCGACAAAGTCTCTCACTGCCGTGAAGACGGCTTCGATAGCCTCTTGGGAACCATCGGGGGGGTCAGCCGCGAAGATACTGGAAAGACGCTCCGTACTGAACTCTTGGCCGTCGTCGTCCATCGCCTCGGTGACGCCGTCCGTGTAGAAAACCACGGTGTCTCCGGGGGAGAGGACCACGGTGTTCTCGAGGAAATCGAGACCGGGGATCACACCCAGGGCGATCCCATCTGTGAGGGGAAGCAGGGACGAACTGCCATCGGCATGGACGACGAGCGGGGAGTTGTGCCCACCATTCGCATAGGTGAGTTCCCCGGTGGCCGGATTGTACACCGCATACAGAACGGTGACGAACATGGCGGCGTCGTTGTCCTCGTCCAGCAGATTATTGACCTCCCGCAGTACCGGGCCCGGCGCCAGAGTTCCGATGGCGGCGCCCTTGAGCAGAGTCCGGCTGGACATCATGAAGAGAGCGGCGGGCACGCCCTTGTCCGAAACGTCCGCAATGGCCAGACCGATCCGGCCTTCGTGAAGGTGGATGACATCGAAGAAATCGCCGCCCACATTCCGCGCCGCCTCCATGCTGGCGGAGACTTCGTATTCCGCGCTCTTGGGGAAATGGCTGGGAAGAATGGATTGCTGCATCTGGTTGGCGACGTTGAGCTCGTTCTGCAGCGCTACCAGCTTGTCGCGCGAAGCCAAGGCCTCGCGCCACTCCATCATGTGTTGCACCGTCCGCTCGATGGTGATTCGCAGGTCCTTGAAATCCAGTGGCTTGGTGACGAAGTCGAAGGCTCCCCGGTTCATGGCCGTACGGATGTTCTTCATGTCGCCGTACGCCGAAATGATGACGGAACGGATGTTGGGATCGACCTTGGGGATCTGCTGCAACAACGTGAGGCCGTCCATCTGAGGCATGTTGATGTCCGACAGCACCATGTCGATGTCCTGTTCCTCGTTCAGCCGTTCCAGGGCTTCGACACCGTTACGGGCGAACACGAAGGTGTAACGGCCGGAGCGAATGGCCCGCCGCATGCGCTGCAGCATGAGCGGCTCAAGATCCGGTTCGTCGTCCACCACCAGGATCTTGCAGGGACGGTTCATCAGGTCCAATTTGGTCGGTTCCACGTCAGGTCTCCCGTAGACTTTGCCGTACGCCTACTATTTCCGATGATCCATTGCTCGCGCCGGGACCCGGCAGCCTGAGCGGCGACGACTTCCCGGCAGAGGGCACCAATGTGGGTCAGATATATCCGTAATTCAACTTCGTCGCCACTTGTCCGACGGACGCGTCTCCGGAATCCAGTCGACACAAGGGTTTCCTACTCGCCGAGAGCAGCGAGCGCTTTGGAACGGGTCGCGTGAGTCGGGATGATCCGGTTGAAGCCACTGATCTCGAAGACCTCGTTTATGGAATCCGAGAGTGAGCAGACCGCGAATTTTCCGCCCCGCCTTTGGAGCATCTTTGCAGCCATCAGGATGATACGAAGACCCGCGCTGCTGACGTAGGAGAGCGACTGCATGTCCAGAATCAAGGCATTGTCATCTTCGCCGAGTGTCGCATGGAGGGCATTTTCGAAGTCACGCGCGTTGGCGCCGTCGATACGGCCCACGACCCTGGCGATCAGGGCACCGCCTTCCCGCTCCGTGTGAACTTCCATCAAAATGACTCCTTGAAAAGGGGCGGATTCTCGATTCTGCCTGGAGAATATCGCAACCGCACGGCATCATAGCAAAGGCGTTCCCAGATCTCAATTGGCTCCAAATCCGAAAGATTCCCCATTTTTGGAGAAATTAGGCCCTTTCCACTTGCAAGAACGACGTCACCTCGTGTTCTCAATCACTTCGACAGATTCCACCTCGTTTTCGGGGAAACTCCCGGCGCAGAGCAGCCAGTTGGCTGCGAGTGGTAGTAGCGGGGAGTAATGTTCAAGACCTCAAGAAAGAAGAAATCCGGACCCGGAGGGTGACAGCAGGTTCCGCTAAATCACCGCTACACCGGGGAGTCCTCTACTGTGCCTGAGCATGGAAGGGGAATGAGCATCCACATCATAGTTTCTTCGTCTCGAAGTTCTTGTTGGACAATGGGAAGGAGAGTCCATCTTGATCCGCTACCCTTTGAGCCAGAGGACTTTCTCCAGAGTATCGCCATCTCCCGCCAGGACTTTTCGACAGGGATCCTGCGCTGCAGCCGCAGAGCAAGAGGGGCCTGCCCCAGGTTCCATCGTGACCGCCGCGGGACGCTCGTGGTGTCAAGCGAACTCGCCACGGCGACCCCGGGCTCCGGTGTTCGAGCGTCCGGGCCCCGCGGAACGCGATGCCGTGTCTGTGGGGAAGACGATCCGTCCCCGTCTAACGCGTCCAATCCTCCCGGTCCGGGATTCCGCGGCTGGTCAACAGCTCCAGGCCCGGCTCCCGGGTCAGCGCGGAGACCGTGTCATCGCGGGCCAGACTTCTGGCCGCAGAGCCGCGCAGGATGCCGCGAATCTGCCCGGTCCGAGGATTTCTCAGGATGGAGACGGGACGGTCGGCGTCCTGATCCAGGGTGACCGAACCGCCGGGTCCGGAGAGCGTGATCCCGGCCAACCGATCGGGCCACGCGGGCTGCACGGGCAGGATGAAGGCGAAGGAGGATCCGCCATCGCCGTCCGCTACCTCCGGCATCTCGAACGCCAGCGAGAACAGCACGTCGCCCTCAGCGCTTCGTCCGTCCATGCGGAACTTGCCGGGTGCGCTCGGCAGTGAGGCCGGAGCCTTCACCACGAATGCCGGTTCCAGGAACGGAGTCCCGTCGGCGTCCACGCCACCCCACAGCAGGAGGGATCTCGCCGGGGCGGCGACCAGGGAGGACAGTCCGCTCGTGGCGCCCGTGTGCAAGCGGAAACGAAACATGTTCGTGAAATGGTAGTCACTGATCCACCAAGAGGGGGAACAATAGCTCATCAGATCAGGTCGTCCAGGCGGCACCAGACGGCCGGCCTCACGGAAGTCGTATCCCCACGCGCCGATGGAACCACGGGTGTCAGGAAACGACGGGTCCAAACCCCCTGGAGCACCACAAGGCGCATGGCCAAGACTCAGGTTGTGTCCGATCTCGTGCGCCACTACCAATTCATGAGGAATCGCGAAACTGGACCTGCCGGGCCTGAAAGCTAGCCCCGCGGCACCCGTGACCGGCGTCGGCATCATCCCCATGTAGTGGCCGCTGCCGCCTTCCATGACCCGGATCGCTTCGGTTTCCGCCACCAACCTGAAGGCGCTGTTTCTGTGACTCAGCACCGGTTCGTGAGCGGTCACCTCGAGACCGCCGATCGGCAGCAACGTGCGCGTGGCCCAAAGCAGTTCGTGGCTCTCGGGATCTTTGGCCATGGTGTTGACCAGGTCCACGATCGACTGGTCCGGTTCTGAGCGCCAAAGGAACGGAATCAGCGTGAGGTCGAAGGTGGGCATCGACCTGACCTCCACCGCCTGCCGTCCGGTCTCCGGAATCCGCTTCGTCAACCCGGGAACCGATCCCAGCGTTCCCTCCGGGTCAATCTCGAGGACCATTTCCAAGCCCGGTTGCACGATCTCACCCGGAACTTCCGCGTTGGCCGTAATCGAGAGCGATCCCTCGCTCACTTCGGCCGGGACTGGAGTGGGCGTCCCAGGGATGTCCAACACGTATCTCTCCCGCCCCCGGTCGTAGAATCGGGCCCGGACCGGAGGGAACCTCCCGGTGGCCCCCCGCGGCGCCGTCACGAACACCCGCAGCAGGGCCTTCTCTCCCGCCACCAGCGGCACCGGAAACTCCCGCGACTGAACGGCTTGGGTCAAGTACGCCCTCGGCAGGAGGCCGCGGGAGCAGGGGTCCACTCGCCGTTTCCAGGCCCCTTTCAGCCAGTTCCGGGCACTCGCGTCGGAAGGGGTGCAAAGACGGGTGTCCCCGGCCAATAGTGCCTCGAGACGACTCAGACCCTCCAGGCGGCCGGGCACCACTCCGAACATCCCGGCGTTTCTTGACAGAGACAGGGCGCGCAGCCGCGCCAATCCGCCCAGTTGCCGTGGGATCGGGCCCCTCAGCCGGTTGCCATCGAGGACCAGGGACTCCAGTTGGGAAAGGTTCCCCAATTGCGCCGGGATCATGCCCGTCAACTGGTTGTCATTGAGGAGCAGGGACTCCAGTTGGGTGAGGTTCTCCAGTTGCGGTGGGATCTCACCCGTCAACTGGTTGTCATTGAGGAGCAGGGACTTTAGTTGGGACAGGTTCCCCAGTTGCGGTGGGATCTCGCCCCGCAACTGGTTGCCACTGAGGTCCAGCCACTGCAGATTGGAGAACGAACCAAGTTCCGGCGGGATCGGCCCGGTCAGCCGGTTCCCAGAGAAGTACAGGCCCTGAAGGCCAGAAAGCAACCCCAGTTGCTCCGGGATCGATCCCGTCAGTTGGTTGCCACTGAGAAACAGGATTTTCAGTTGGGAGAGGCTCCCCAGTTCCGGCGGGATCGGCCCGGTCAACTGGTTCCCAAAGAGGTACAGGGCCTGAAGGTCGGAAAGAAACCCCAATTGCTGCGGGATCGATCCCGTCAGTTGGTTGCCATAGAGAAACAGGAATATCAGTTGGGAAAGGCTCTCCAGTTGCGCGGGAATCGATCCTGTCAACTGGTTGTCATTGAGGACCAGGTATTGCAGTTGGACGAGGTTGCCCAGCTGCTCTGGGATCGGGCCCGTCAGTTGGTTGCCATTTAGGGCCAGGGAATTCAGTTGGGAGAGGTTCCCCAGTTCCGGTGGAATCGAGCCCGTCAACTCGTTGTGTTCAAGGTGTAGGTACGTCAGTCGGGCGAGGCTCCCCAGTTCCGGCGGGATCGCTCCCGTGAGGTCGTTTCTGGGAAGATTCAGCCCGATCACGCGCCCGTCGCCTGCGACCGCGACACCGGACCATTCCCCCAGCGGCGCATCGGTCAGCCAGTTCTCCTTCCGGATCCAGTTCGGCCCCCCTGTCGCGTCGTAGAGCTCCACGAGGAGATCGCGGTCCGTCGCCAGCGCGCACTCCATTCCCGTTCCGTCGTGCGACTCAACGGCGTTCAGCCAAGCCTGGAACTGTGCCTCGACCGGAGCACACAATTCGGTGTCCAAGTAGTCGAACGCCTGGAGCGGGAGACGGGTCAAGCGGAGCGGCAACCGGCCGGAAAGGGCGTTGCCGCCGATCCGCAACTCGATCATCCGGGACAGTTGGGCCAAGTTGCCCGGCACCCGGCCCTCGAGTCCGTTGCCGCTCAGATCGAGTCCGGTCACCCGGCCCAGGGAGTCGGCTTGGACTCCGTACCACTCGCTTACGGCGTCCTCCCCGAGCCAGCCGTCGGAGTTCGTCCAATCGGCTCCGCCAGTGGCTTCGTACAGGGACTTGACCACGGCCACGTCAGACTCGTTGCAAAATGGCCCCCGGTGTCGTTGGATCCCCTTCAGCCAAGCGTAGAAATCGGTTGTCCCGGGGGCGCAGAGTCCCGCGTTGCCGTCAAATCGGAATTCGTTCAGTTCCTCCAACCGCAACACACTTGACGGGATCGGGCCCGTCAACCCGTTCCCATGAAGGTACAGCTGTGTCAATCGGGAGAGGTTCCCCAGTTGCGCCGGGATCTCGCCCGTCAACTCGTTCCCATAGAGGTACAGGCCGGTCAGTCGGGACAGGTTCTCCAGTTGCGGCGGGATCGGACCCGTCAACTCGTTCGATCTGAGGGACAGGAACTCCAAGCCGGAGAGATTCCCCAATTCCGGCGGGATCGGACCCGTCAACCGGTTGGCGAAGAGGTCCAGGAACTCCAAGCGGGAGAGGTTCCCCAGTTGCGGCGGGATCTCACCCGTCAACTCGTTCTTATCGAGGTACAGACGGGTCAGTTGGGAGAGATTCCCCAATTCCGCCGGGATCGAGCCCGTCAACCGGTTGGCAAAGAGGTACAGAAACTCCAAGCGGGAGAGGTTCCCCAATTCCGGCGGGATCTCGCCCGTCAACTCGTTCTCGTTGAGGTACAGGCGGGTCAGTTGGGAGAGATTCCCCAGTTGCGCCGGGATCGGACCGGTCAACCGGTTGGCATCGAGGTACAGGCGGATCAGTCGGGAGAGGTCCCCCAGTTGCGCCGGGATCTCCCCCGTCAATTCGTTCTGATGGAGTGCCAAGTGGATCAGCCGGGACAAGTCCCCCAGTTGCGCCGGGATCTCCCCCGTCAATTCGTTCGCTCCGAGGTACAGGTAGGCCAGTTGGGAGAGGTTTCCCAGTTGCGCCGGGATCGGACCCGTCAGCTGGTTCCCGGAGAGGTTTAGACCCTCCAAGTGGGAAAGGCTTCCCAGTTGCGCCGGGATCTCGCCCGTCAGTTGGTTCCGGGAGAGGTCCAGGATCTGAAGGTGGGAGAGGGCGCCCAACTCCGGTGGAATCTCCCCCCTCAGTCCGATCCCAACCACTTTCCCCTCCGCTGTCCGCTGGACCAACCGCAGAGCCGTCACCCGGCCCTGATCATCGACCCCGACCCCGTGCCACTCCTCCAGCGGGGCGCCGGTCCTCCAGTTCTCGCTGTGGGTCCATTCCGGTCCGCCCAGAGCGTCGTACAGCGCCTGCAACGCCGCCCGCTGGGATACGGTCACTCTGACCGTCACCGACGCCGTGGCCGTCTGCCCGTCCGCTCCTCGCGCCGCGATGCGGTAGCTCGTCGTCACGCCCGGCGACACTCTCCGGCTGCCCGACGCGGGCACCGCCCCGAAGTCCGGTTGGATCTCGACGCTTTCCGCATCTGTGGAGGACCAACTCAAGGTGGCGCTCTGGCCCCAATCGATCTGCGTCTTGGAAGCCGACAGCGTCACCGTCGGAGAAGGAGTCTGGTCTTCGTCCGCGATCCGGATCGCGGGTACCGCCGAGAGCGACGAGGTCCTCTTGCCGAACCTCAGCCCCAGGGGAGTCAACCCCGATTCGTCCTCGGTGTCCACCAACAACAGCCCCCGAAAGTCTTCCAGGAATTCCGTGTCGGCGCCGTCCACATCGAACCATTCGGGAAGCGTCCGCGCCTCTTGACGAAAACCTTCCCAGCGGACGGACCCACCCTCCAACGGGTCGTTCCCCTCCTCGTCGCGCAGCCGCAGCTCGACCCCCGACGCCGCCTCCCGCTTGAAGATGGCGACTCCCGCCCCCACCGTCGGCGATTCTTCCACGTACAGGGCGAACCGTTGTCCCAACTCCACCGGGTTGACCCCGACTTCGATCCCCGAGCGGGTGTCCCGGTAGGTCAGCAACCCGTTGACCGCCGCCGATCCGGTCCGGACCTCGATCCATCCCCGCCGAATCGCGCCTTCGCCGGTGCTTCGCCAGACCCGGCTCCCCAACGACGCAATCTCCACCTCCGATTCCGATTCGAACAAGTCCGCAACAGGTCGTCCCTCCTTGTCGTAGACCTCCACCGCCGCCTCGGCTCCCACGGCCGCATCCACATTGCTGAGCACCAGTTGCACCGACCAGCCCCCTCCGTCCACGTAGTCCGGGAACACCAGGACCGTCTCCGGCGGTTCCGGACTCCGATTCCGGATCACCGGCACCGCCGAGAGCGACGAGACCTCCTTGCCGAACCTCAGCCCCAGTGGGATCAACGACGATCCGTCGTCCGTTTCCAGAAACAAGAGACCGCGAAAGTCCCTCAGGAAGGCCGTGTCGACGTGGTCCACCCCGATCCATTCCGGAAGCGTCCACGCCCCTTGGCGGAAATCCCCCCAGCGCACGAACTCTCCCTCCAACGGGTCGTACCCCTCCTCGTCGCGCAGCCGCAGCTCGACCCCCGACGCCGCCCTCCGCTTCAAGATGGCGACTCCGGAGCCCACCGCCGGCGATTCCTCCACGTACAGGGCGAACCGCTGTCCCGACTCCACCGGGTTGACTCCGACTTCGATCCCCGAGCGGGCGTCCCGATAGGTCAGCAGTCCGCTGACCGCTGACGATCCGGTCCGGACCTCGATCCATCCCCGACGAACCGCGCCCCCGCCGGCGCTTCTCCAGATCCGGCTCCCCAGCGAAGGAATTTCCACTGCCGATTCCGATTCGAACAAGTCCGCAACGGAGTTTCCCTCCTGCCCGTAGACTCTAATCCGAACTTCAGCCGCGGCGTCCGGGGCCACGTTGCTGAGCGCCAGTTGCACCGACCAGCCGCCTCCGTCCACATAATCGGGAAACACCAGGGTGGTCTCCCCCCCGGAATCCTCCGTCTGGTGTGAGATGGCGCCGTCCGGAGATGGACGGTCGGCCTCGAAGGGCGAGACAGGCTCTTGCGCCCGGGACGAGACCAGCACCAGCAACAACGCCGACAATGGCCCCCAGAGCTTCACCCTGAACCTGGGAAGTCCTCCCCCAGATGGGCGGATTTGCGGGAGTTGCCGAGCACGGGATCGCTGCTTTCTGACGCTGGCTATATTGATCTCCCCGATAAGAATACTCGTCTTTGTTCGGGCCGGCATCCGGGGACGCAGAACCCGACGCCGTTCCCTTGGACCGAATCTCAAGGTCGCGCTCTTCATGGCTCCACCCCACCGATCCGTTCCCGGTTCAGGGTCCGGATATCGTCGCAAGGCATGGCCGGTTGCGCGCAGTGCATGTTTTCACAAGCGGTTTTTCGAGGCGAGAAGCGAAGGAACTCTCCGATTCTGAATCGACTCATTGAACTTGGTATTGACCCGGCCTGGCGATATCCTGTGCGGACGACCGGAGACGAACTTCGACACGATCCACCCAGGGAGATTCGACTGTGACAGTCACCCCGATTTCAATTCCAACCGATAGAGCCGGCGGTAGGAGCCGCAGCGGATTCAGGAGTCTGGTGTTCTTGATCGCCGTCCTGACAGCCTGCCAGCCGGCAAAGGCACCGGCGGGCGACACAGCGGGTGAGTCCGCTCTCCAAGATTCGAGTCCCGTCCGGTTCACCGAGCACCTGATCATGGATGGCTACGCCTATCCCTACGGCATCTGGGCCGCCGACCTGGACAAGGACGGGGACCTGGACCTGACCAGTGCGGACTACACTCCCGCCAACGACCTCTACTGGTTCGAGAATGACGGTTCCGGAACCTTCACCCGACGATTCATCCAGAAGGACGATCCGGAGCGGCTCGAGCGGCACATGGTGAGCGACGTCAATCAGGATACCCACCCCGACATCGTGATCGTCAAGAACCTGTACGGTCACCTCCTCTGGTTCCAGAATCCCGGAAAACATGACACCCGGGAACTGTGGAAGCGGCACGTCATCACCACCCGGCTGGCCGGCGCCTACAGCGTGGCGGTCTCGGACCTGGACGGCGACGGAGATCCGGACGTGGCCGCCTCCTCCTGGAGGATGGGGAACCAGTTCGCCTGGTTCGAGAACCCGGGGATCCTGTGCAACGGTCCTCCCACTCAACTCTGCTACGAAGAGGGACGAGAGTGGCCCAAGCACATGATTGACGCCAACGTTGCCGAGACTCGTTGCATCCGGGTGGCCGACGTGGACGGCGACGGCGACGAAGACCTGATGGGAACGGCAGCCGCCGACGGGCTGGTCCTCTGGTACGAAAACAGCGGCGATCCACTCTCTCGACCCTGGAAACGTCACCTCATCGACGGCGAAGTCAGCCGTCCCGCGCACGGCAATCCGGTGGACATGGATGCCGACGGTGACCCGGATCTGGTTCTGGCCCTGGGCATGGGCGCGGGTTCGGATGGGGAGGACCGCTCCGGAGTCGTCTGGTACGAAAACGACGGCACGCCAGGAGACGGCCCGTGGCCCCGGCACACCATCCTGGAATCTCTTCCCGGCGCCTTCGAGGCGGTGGCGGGCGACCTGGACGGCGACGGCGACCCGGACGTGGCGGCGACGGCGTGGGGCCCCGCAGGACAGGTCGTCTGGCTCCAGAATCCCGGCAACCCCCGTTCGCAATGGCCGGCCTACTCCCTGAAGACCTCCTGGCCTCGCGCCAATATGATCATTTTGGCCGATCTGGATGGGGACGAGGATCTGGACGTGGCGGCCGTGGCCGAGATCGGAAGCAACGAGTTCCGCTGGTGGCAAAACCAAGGTGCGGGAGCCGCAGAATGAGGGAGGGTTGGACTCAGGCGTAGTCGAACAGCGGCGGGAAGCCGACCGCGACGAAACCGGCCCATACCGCATAGACGGGAAGATACGCAGTCTGCCAGCGCTCCAAAGCGAGGAACGAACCGCGCCCCAGCAGGAAGCGGCCGTAGATCCAGGCCGACCACCCCAGATTGACCAGCAGGATCAGGTTCTCGCCCAGCGCCGCCACCCGGTTGGGGCTGAATCCGAACTCGGAGATGCGCGTTCCGATGGCGGCCAGAGCCAGAAGGTCGACGACCAGAGCGCTGACCACCAATACGAACTGCAGCACGTCGAAGGCATCCGGTGGCGACTTGGGGTCGCGCGCCGACACGGCATAGAGCAACAGGCCCAGCACCAACGCCAGCAGCAGATCGAAACCGATGAGCACTTCCCGCTTCACGTCGATGCCGCTGCCGGTCCAGACCATGGTCGCCAGAAAGGCCAGGAGGACGGCAGTGAACAGGGGGGTGAACAGACGGGTCAGGACGGGCGCCATGTTTTCGATGACGCTCTGCTTGGCCTCCACCAGCCAGGCTCCGATGATGACGGCCCCCGCAGCGCCGCAGGGCAGCAGCCACCCCTCCGCCAGCCACTCCACGTCCAGGCCGATGGCCTTGAACATGACTCCGGTGAATGCCGTCAGCACGCCGCCGCCCAGGGCGATCAACACATAGTAGATGAACAACTCCCCGGAGAAACGGATGAAGTCCATGCGCCCGCCGGTGCCGTGCCAACGTCCGCCCGCGTAGGCGACGCCCACGACCAACCAGAGCGCGATCGGCAGGTGAAGCGCCGCGAGCACCTCCGTGTGCCCGTCTGGCTTGAAGGGAAGAAGGTTCATGAAAAGGGCCGCCACGACGAAGGGGAGTGCCAACCAGAGGCAGCGGAGATCGAGAGTGCGCCGTTTCCAGACGAAGAAACCCGCGAGCAGAGGCAAGACCAGGAGGCTGATGTTCCGAGGGTAGAATCCGTCGCCGTAGCCGATTTGGGGGTGGCCGAACAGCTCGGGCACCTTGACGGCCAGCGCGGCGGCTGCGGCCACACAGACGGCCACAGCCGTCTCGACAAACTCCGCCCGGCCCTGCTCGCCGGTCTCGTCGTTCACCAACACCAGTTGTTTCCACAGACGCTCCGAATGCTCCCGAGCGAACTCGCGAGAGAGAGCGTCCTGGCTGCCCATCCGCTTCACCGCCACCAGGAAGGCTTCGTCCGGAGCCAGACCGGCATCGACCAATGCCTTGACCTGATCTCTAAGGTGGCTTTCCAGCTCCTCGACGTCAGGGGAGAAAATCGCCCGGCGACGGCGCAGGTAGGCACGCCATTCGGCAATCTGTCCCTCCATAGTCTCCCGTTGTCTCCCGGAACTGTTCACCCGCGTCAACTCTCCTGCAGCAGCGGCTTCCCATGCGCCGACGACCTCTCGAACCAGAGGTCCCGGAGAATGCCGTCCACGACCTGCCACTGCCGGCGTTGGACCTCCAATTGCTCCCGGCCCCGCCGGCTGATTCGATAGTACTTGCGCCTGCGGCCGCTTCGGGAACTCTCCCACCGGGTTTTGACATATCCGAGCCGATCCAGCCGGTGGAGCACCGGATAGAGCATGCCGTCCGTCCACTGCAGCCGGCCCCCTGACAGCTCGCGGACCCGTTTCAGGATCGCGTATCCATAGCTGTCTCCCTCGGCGAGAATCGCGAGGACGAGCGGCGTCGCCGAAGCCGCCACCAGGTCCTTGCTGAAGTTCACTTCTTCCCGACTCCTACGGCGACGCAGCCCGTCGATCGATACATAGAAGAGTAATGCATAGCTGTTCTATGTATGTCAACCCCGGAGCCCATTCGACGGTGCGCGGCACCCGGCGCCGGTAGTAGAATCTCCCCGTTATGCGCCTGATCGCGGCTGCGGCGCCGCTGTTGCTGCTGTTGGCAGGGTTCGGGGCGACCCCCGCCAAGCCACCCAACATCCTCTTCATCTTCACCGACGACCACGCCTACCAGGCGGTCGGCGCGTATGGCTCGAAGCTGAACCGGACCCCCAACATAGACCGGATCGCCCGCGAGGGAATGCGGTTCGACCGGGCGCTGGTCACCAATTCCATCTGCGCTCCGAGCCGGGCCGTAATCCTCACTGGCAAGTACAGTCACCTCAACGGTGTCCTGGACAACCGCCTGCGGTTCGACGGCTCGCAGCAGACCTTTCCCAAGCTGTTGCAGGAGGCCGGGTACCAGACGGCCATCTTCGGCAAGTGGCATTTGAAGTCGGCGCCCACCGGCTTCGACGATTGGGAAGTGCTGCCGGGACAGGGCGCCTACTACAACCCGGACATGCGGGTCGGACCGGACGACAGGCGCCGCCGGCATACGGGGTACACCACGGACATCGTCACCGATCTCTCTCTGGAATGGCTCAAGAACCGGAACCCGGACCAGCCCTTCCTGCTCATGAGCCAGCACAAGGCCCCCCACCGCCACTGGATGCCCGGACCGGAGCACTTGACGCTCTATGACGGGGAACGGATCCGGGAACCGCCGACGCTGTTCGACGACTACTCCGGACGGGCATCGCCGGCGGCCCGGAACCGGATGGAGATCGGACGGCACATAACCGCCCACGACCTGAAGTTCCGGCCTCCCCCGGGAACACCCCGGGACGACCCGTTCATGATCCGTTGGAACCGGACCTACGGAAGAATGAACCCGGATCAGAAAGCCGTCTGGGACGCCATCTACGGACCCAGGAACGGGGCCTTCAAAGCGGCGAAGCTGACGGGTAAGGAACTCGTCCGCTGGAAGTACCAGCGCTACATCAAGGACTATCTTCGCTGTATCGCTTCCGTCGACGACAATGTCGGGCGCCTGCTCCGCTACCTGGACGCCACCGGTCTGTCCCGCAACACGATCGTAGTCTACAGCTCCGACCAGGGTTTCTACCTGGGAGAGCACGGCTGGTTCGACAAGCGCTGGATGTACCGGGAATCGCTGCGGACCCCGCTGGTGATCCGGTGGCCCGGTGCGGTCGAGCCCGGTTCCGCCAGCCGAGAGCTGGTCTCGAACCTGGACTACGCCGCCACCTTCCTGGAGATGGCCGGTGTCCGGATCCCTCCCCAGATGCAGGGCCACAGCCTGGTTCCCATCCTCAAGGGGGAGGCGCCCACGGATTGGCGCCGGTCCTTCTACTACCACTACTACGAGAGCCAACTGGCTCACGGCGTCCCGGCTCACGAAGGCGTGCGGACCGAGCGTTACAAACTGATCCGCTTCTACGAGAGCGATGAGTGGGAGCTGTTCGACCTGGAGGCGGACCCGCAGGAGTTGCAGAGTCTGTACGCGCGAGAAGGCTCGGAGCGGATCACTGCCGAGCTGAAGGCTGAACTCAAGCGGCTGCGAGCTTTATACGGCGTCTCCGAACCTCCGCTCTGACGGCGGGACGAGGCGCCGCTCGGATTCGTCCTACCGAAGCGGTTTCCGGAGTGGTAGTACATCAGGTACGTGTCGCCACCCAGGATCACGTCCTGGCCGAAGCCATGCTCGCCCTCCCAAGTGCGGTCCTTCCGGACCGCCACCTCCGCCGGCCGGGGATGGTGCAGCTTGAGGCGCGTTCCTTGCAGCCGATCGAGCAGGAAGTAGTCGACGAAGATCTCCAGCCTGGATCCGATATGGGGACAGACAGGCCGGTCCAACAGGGCCGGGGACAGATCATCCCTTCCCTGCGTCCCGGAAAGTGTGGAATCGGAGGCCCCGGTTCCCAGCAGAATCGAAAACAGTGCCAGCCTGGCGATTCGCATGTCACGACTCAGTGAGAACGATGATCTCGCAACTCTCCAGGGTGGGCCAGGGAGCGTACCGGTCCGTGTGCTCCGCAGGAGTCTTCGTGCCTTCCAAAACCACGAGGACGGTGTTGACGCCGCCTCGAACCGGCGGATCGTCCACCACCAGCCACTCTTCCCCTTCCCGGTTCCGAATCCTGCCGGCGGAGGCGAGATCGACTTCTTCCCCGTTGACTTCGCAGCTTACGCGCCCCAACGATTTCTCCGCGTGGGTCAGACGCAGCCTCAACTGGGTCTTCCGGATTCTGCCGCCGGCCCGGCCGGCGGCGATGCCGTCGTCCACCCGGATCCGAATGGCATGAGCCGGTCCGGCGCCCCGTCCCGCGAGAGACAATTGTTGCGGCACCTGGGGCGGAAAGTCGCCCGGAAAGTTCATGGCGCGGCTCTCGGCATAGTAGCAGCGGTCCAGCCGCTCCAGCGCCTTGGGATCCCCCAGATCTTTCAGGTCCTGCAGATCGGACGCCGTGAAATGGCCCCTCGTTTCGGTTCCGGCCGGCTTGCCCGCCACCCCGGCGCCCTCTGGAACGGGTCTCTGGCGATGACTCGGGTAGTCGTAATTGAACAAATGGACCCCTGCGGCGCCCTGCTTGTACCCGTTCATGGCCGACGCCCTGAGTACAGTGACGGGATTCCGTTCGTACCCTCCTTGGGGCGAAGCAGAGTGCGTGGAGGAATCGAATCCGGTGTAGACCAGGACTCCACTCCCGGAAGCGGCCTGGACCGCCCGCTCAATGTCGATCCGCTGCGTGCAGTAGGAGGGAGAGCTCAAAATCACCGCATCAGCCAATCCCTCCCGGATCCACGTCTCGATGTCGAAACCCAACTCCAGAGCGGAGTCGATGCTGGCCGGGACGCGAGTGATGAGCTTGATCTCCCTGCCCTTCTCCGACTGTTTCCGGCGAACGATTTCCCTGGCGTTCCGCATGAATTGGGTCAGCGTCGGAATGTTCTCGAACCGTTCACCAGTCCGGAACAGAATGGCTCCCCGACCGAAATCCAGCTCCAAACCGTCGAAGTCGTAGCGGGTCAAGACCTCCTCGAAAAGGCCCAGAAAGCGGGCTCGAACCTCTTCTTCAGCGTAGTTCCACTGCCAGGAGAAGTTCCACTTGTCGGCGTTGCCGGCTCCCCACCAGACCGGGTGTCCCAACAGCAGGTCGGTCCTCTCAAGCTTCTGGGCGGATCGGCCGTACCAGCCCCGGTCCTCGAGATTGACGTGAGCATCGTTCATCCGGAAGGAGGCGAACATTCCCAGCTCCAGCTCGCGAGCCCGGTCGATGTAGATCTGCAGGAGATCATGGCCGTCGTCGACGACCGCGGCCAGGTTCAGGTGGAGGCGCTCCACGTCGGACATGCTCATGCCGCCTACCGAGGCCACGGCTTTGTCATCGTCCGGGTCCCAGTCCTCGATATTGTCTCCCCAGAGCTGGCCACGTGGACTCCCGCGCCAGGAGAGATCGTCGTCGATGCCCACCAGCACGGTGACGATGTCCACCGCGGTTCCCTGGAGCGCATCCAGAATCACCGTCAGATCCCGGGTGTCGCGGTTGGCCAAGTAGTCGAAGGCCCAGTTGCCGTCGGTGTTGTAGATGATCCGGGGAGGCCAGTTGGGCGCCGGTTTCAGGTTGGTGCCGGGTTCCCGTGGGACTTGGCAGGCGACCAAGGGCAGGAGCACGGCCGGCAGGATCAAGAGACTCTTGCGCCAACGATTCATATTTGCATCCTCTGAAGGCTGTGCCGGCCCGATCCGTCACCGGCGTGGAGGACGGCGGCAGTAGAAACCGTAGACCGTCGCCTTTTCCAGATAGAGCTTGAGCCGAACCGCCCCGCGGCGCAGGTGCTGTTTCAGATCCTCCTGGCCGGTCCAATGAACCGGCAGCCGGCTTCCCTCGCCCCGAATCGGCCGACAGTCTTCTCGCGAGAAGCCCTCCAGGACCTGCCCCGAATCGTCCAGCAGCTCCGCCCGGATGGATCCTCCCTCGGCGTCGGCATTGAGATAAAAAAGGCTCCGGCTGTCCCGAATGCGAAGCGGGTGAGTGAGAAGATTCCCTTGGGACGCCGCTTTCCGTCCCACGAAGGCGCCGCGGCCCAGGAAGGCCACGCCGATGCCCCGCTTCCCCGTGCTGTCGTGGGCCGGCGTGGTACTCCCCTGGTAGAAGAGAGCGGTCTCGCCACCGACGGACGCGTCGGCGGGAATGGGCATGACGTGCCCACCGTCCCACTCCCCCTCTCCGGAAGTCCCCAGGAAGGGCCGGCGGAACCGATGCCACTCGATGCCGTCGCGGCTCACGCCCAACTCTCCGTACATGGCGTGGGTGACCTCGTCGAAGCCGGCGGTGAGCATGAAGTAGGCGTTGCGCGCGCCGGCGTACTTGAAGATGCCCGGCGTGTAGAGGTGCCAGGTGGGAGGATCCTGCCCGTCGGGAGTGTGGATGGTCACGGGCCGTGACCAGTGGTATCCATCGGGACTGGTGGCCCGGGAAATTGAACGCCGGCTACCCACGTGACTGCGAAAATAGCCCACGTAGGCTCCGACAATATCGTCCCAGAAGAAGATGTTCCGGGTATCGAAGGGACCCAGACGGTTGCCGAATTCAGGAATCGTCCAATGGATTCCGTCGGGGGAATGGGCCATGGCGGCGCCGCGTCCCCGAAAGTCCCATCGCTGCAGCATCATCTTGTAGCGGCGGGAGGGGTCGGAGGCGGCATAATCCTTCTCCACCCAGTAGGAGGGCGTCCCGCGAATCCCTTCGTGCTCGTAGAAGAGGATGTTGTTGTCCGTAGAACCGTCGTGCTCCACGATCCCCAGGTTCGGTTTTTCCCAGACCAGCCCGTCCGGCGAAGTGGCGTAGAGGCACCAGCTCTCGTTGCCGCCGCCACCCGCCTTGGGACGGATGATCTGGTACCACATCTTGAAGAGCCCCTCTTCCCGGTCCTGGAGCACACACGTGTAATTGAGGATCCCCACTTCCCAGGGGCGGTCCTTGACCAGAATCGGGTTCCCCGGATGCCTTCGCACCCTCGCCGGAGTCGACACCAGACCCTCGGCCCGATCCACGATCCAGTCGTCGTGAAGGAACAACTCTTCCAGATTGTATTCCGGCCCGACCTGCACCACCCGGCCCCCATCTCGCTGAGCTTCCGCACGAAGCCCAACAGCGGACAGCAGCCCGAAATGAATGATCCACGTAAACAAAATGATCCGGATTCCGGAATATGTGAACATGTCTAAGTCTCCAATGGGTTCAGCAGTCGGATCGTCGCCGACGTTGAGGCATTTGCAAATCCGAGTCAAGCGACTGGTCAGCCCCGGATGACCCTCGATTCCGGCACAGAGTAGAATGGCGGACTCATGAGCGGAATTGCAGCGCTTGTCTACGGGACCGCATCCTACGCCATTTCCCTCGCCACCGTCCTTTACACCATCGGATTCCTGGGAAACGTGATCGTCCCCAAGAGCATCGACTCCGGGACTCCGTTTCCCTTGGCCGATGCGGTTCCGGTCAATGCCGGGCTGCTGGGTCTCTTCGCCCTTCAGCACAGCGTCATGGCCCGGTGCGGCTTCAAGGCCATCTGGACCAGGATCGTGCCCAAACCGGTGGAGCGCAGCACCTACGTTCTCTTTTCCAGCGGCGTTCTGCTGCTGTTGTTCTGGCAATGGCGGTCCGTTCCCGAGCCGGTCTGGCGGGTGGAGCACGGAGCCGGGGTCCTGTTTCTGACCGGACTTTTCTGGTTGGGGTGGGGAATCGTCGCGCTTTCCGCCGCCATGATCGACCACTTCGACCTGTTCGGCCTGCGCCAGACCTGCGCCCGCTTCAAACGGAGGAAATCTCCACCCGACCGTTTTCGAACGCCCGGGTTCTACCGATTCGTCCGGCACCCTCTGATGTTGGGGCTCGTCATCGCCTTCTGGGCCACTCCAGTGATGAGTGCGGGACACCTGATGTTCTCCGTGGCCGCCACCGGCTACATCCTCCTGGCCATTCCATTGGAGGAGCGGGATCTGGTCGCACGGCACGGGGACGACTACCGCCGGTACCGGGAGAGGGTTCCCATGCTGGTGCCCACCGGAATTCTCAAAAACCAGGAGTAAAACGATGCCCGATATCAGGATCGATCTGTACAGCGACACTTTGAGCCTGCCCACTCCGGAGATGCGGCGTTTCGCCTGTTTTGCCCCGGTAGGGGACGAGCAGAAGGGAGAGGACCCCTCGGTCAACGAGCTGCAGGAGATGGTCGCGGAGATGCTGGGAAAGGAGGACGCGGTCTTCCTCCCTTCGGGAACCATGTGCAACCAGATCGGCCTGGCGGTCCACTGCCGGCCGGGAGACGTGATCCTGCTGGACCGGACCGCCCATCCCCTCATCGCCGAGTCGGGCGGCACGGCGATCCTGGCGGCGGCCACGGCCTACCCCATCGACGGACCGAACGGAATGTTCACGCCGGAGCAGGTCAGAGCTTTGATGTTCCCTCCCAGCCGATACCGCCCCACCATGCGCGTCGTCTCCATCGAGCAGACGGTCAATGCCCCCGGTGGGCGCATCTGGCCCTTGGAACAGTTGCGGGATGTCTGCGGAGTCGCTCACGAATGGGGATTGGGAACCCACATGGACGGCGCCCGCCTCTTCAACGCCTCGGTGGCCAGCGGGATCGACGTCGCCGACTACGCCGCTACGCTGGACTCCGTCTGGATCGACCTGAGCAAGGGTCTGGGGGCTCCCGTGGGCGCCGTCCTGGCCGGAAGCCGGGAGTTCATCGAGGAGGCCTGGCAATGGAAGCAACGCATCGGCGGGGCCATGCGCCAAGCCGGCATCATTGCGGCGGCCGGGATCCATGCCCTTCGCCACCATGTCACCCGTCTGGCCGAGGACCATGAAAATGCCCGCCGGCTGGCCTTGCAGGTCGCGGAGATCCCCGGCCTCGAAATCGACTTGGCCTCCGTGGAGACCAACATCGTGCGGTTCGAGATTTCGGGACTGGACATCTCCCACACGGAGTTCGCCCGGCGCCTCGAAGAGGAGGAGGGAGTCCGGGTCAGTACGCCCGGAACCTTCTTGAGAGCCGTCACCTATCTCGACATCAGCGAGTCGGACGTAGACGAGGCCGCCGCCGCTATCCGCAGACTGGCGAGGAGAACCCGGAGCGGGTGAGACTAACCCGTCACGCTCGACGGTTGGCTCAGGGCCAGATCCGGCGACTCCCGGCGCCGGAAGCCCCACAGCCGCTCGAGGATGAGGAACAGGGTGGGTATCAGAAAAAGGGTCATGAAGGTGGAAGAGATCAAGCCGCCGATGAGGACGCGGGCCATGGGGACCTGAAGCTCGGCGCCTTCCCCGATTCCGATGGCCATGGGAGTGAGTCCCAGGACCGTGGTCAGGGTGGTCATCAGGATCGGACGAAGCCGGCGGCGGCCTCCCGTCACCAGGGCGTCCATCAGCGCCAGACCGTGTCGGCGTTGGAGCTGCAGGACGTAGTCGACCAGAACAATGGCGTTGTTCACCACGATCCCGACCAACATGATCAGGCCGATGAAGCCTTGGAGATTGAAGTTCGTCTGGGTCAGAAACAACGCCAGGATCACTCCGATGAAGGCGAGCGGAATGGAGAACATGATCAGAAACGGGTACTTGAACGACTCGAACTGGGCCGCCATCACCAGATAGACCAGGATCACCGCCAGCAGGAAGCTGATCTGCAACAGGAATCTGGCCTCCTCCTGTTCCTCCCACTCGCCCGAGAAGACCAGCGCGATGTCCGGAGACATCGCCAGCGGCCGCACCTCTTGTTCCAGTTCACGCACCACCGACCCCATGTCGCGGGTTCCGGAGAGGTTGCCCGAGACCGAGACGATTCTCTGTTGATCCTTCCGGGAGATGGAATTGGGTCCCTCGCTCCGATCCAGCGACACGAGCGAGCGTAGCGGAACCGCGGACCCCGCCGGAGTCTGGATCGGAATCGCCATCACGTCTTCGCTGCTCAGGCGATCTTCTTCCCGGTAACGGACCAAAATCTCGTATTCGTCTCCTCCCTCGCGGAAGTAGCCGGCCACTGTGCCCCCGATGCTGGCGCGCACCGTGGTGGCGACGTTGGAGACGGTGAGGCCCATGGTAGCGGCCTTGGCCCGATCGATCCGGATGTGACTTTCGGGCCGGCCCGGGCTCCTGCTGATGGCGGCGTCGGAAACTCCCTCCAGCGACTCCATGATCCGTTTGATCCGCACCGCCAGGTTGAAACATTCGTTCATGTCGTGCCCGCGAATGTCGATGGAAAGGCGATCGCCTTCACTCTCGGTAGCCCAGCGCATGGCATAGTTGCCGCCGCTGGTGCGGACACGGGGGACGACTCCCGTGAAGTTGGCGAACACCGGACGCAGGGCGTCGGCGATCTGCTGGCTGCTCCGTTCCCGCTCCGCCAGCGGAACCAGGTACACCCGGAGAGTCACGGTATTGGTGTTGGCCGTTCGCCAACCTCCGCGCGAACCGACCTCCACCAGGAGGTTGTCGAGTTCGGGAACCAGCTCCCGCACCATTCTCTCCGCCTTGTGCGCCAACTGGTCGGTCACCTCCAGGCGGGTCCCTTCGGCCAGTTCCAGACGGACCCGGACCTGACCCTCGTCCGCCTCCGGCTGCAGCTCGAGACCGATGAAAGGCAAGAGCAGAAACCCGCCCAGCACCACCACGGCGCTGGAGGAAACGATCAGAAACGGGTGCCGCAGGGACCAGCGGAGAACGCCCGCGTAGCTCCGGTCCAGCCCTTCCATCCACTGTCCGCCTTTGCGGGAGATCGCATGGATCCACCCTTTGCGTTCGGGTGGCCTGACGCGAATGAAGCGGCTGGAGAGAAAGGGAACCAGAGTGAGCGACACCAGAAGGGAGCTGAACAGCGAGAAGGAGACCACCCAGGCCAGTTGCTGGAACATGAGACCGGACATGCCGCTCATGAAGACGACCGGCAGGAACACGGCAATGGTGGTCAGGGTCGAAGCGGTGATGGCCAGAGCCACCTCCTTGGTGGCGTTGCGGGCCGCCGCCTTCTTCTCCTCGCCATCCTGCCGGTGCCGGAAGATGTTCTCCAGCACGACGATGGCGTTGTCCACGAGCACGCCGACCCCCAGTGCAAGACCGCCGAAGGTGATCACGTTCAGCGTAAACCCGCTGAAGTACATCAGACCGAAGGCGGCCAACACCGAAATGGGGATGGAAATGGCCACCACCAGCACACTGCGGAAGTTGCGCAGGAACACCAGGAGAATGAAAACGGCGAGGAGCGAACCGTAGAAGGCGGCGTCCCGCACGTTGGCCACCGCGCGGCTGATGAACTTGGAGGTGTCGTAAAGGGAGTAGACCCGGACCTGCGGATAGTCCCGATTGATCCTCTCGATAGCCCTGTCTACCTCTCCTGCCACCAGCACCGTGTTGGCACCGGATTGCTTGCGGACGCCCATCCTGATGCCCGGGACGCCGTTGACCCTCACCAGATGCCGAATCTCCTGATGGCTGTCCTCGACCGTGGCGATGTCCTCGATATAGATGGGGGTGCCCTGCCGGATGGTCACCATGGTTCGGCGGATCTCGTCCATCGAGGCGTACTCGCCCTCGGTCCGCATCAGCACTTCGAACGTGTCCTCGATGACGTGCCCGGCAGGCTCGTTCAGATTCTCGCGGCGCAGTGCGGCCATGACCTGGGCCGGGCTGATGCGGAGGGTATGCATCTTGGCCCGGTCCATCACCACGTGGATCTCACGCTCCAGGCCTCCCCAGATATCGGCCTGGGCCACGCCGGGAATCCTCTCGAACCGGTACTGGATCTGCTTTTCCGCAAATTCACGCAACTCCCTGGGGGGCATCTCGCTGGAGATTCCCAGAAACATGATGGGGAAGATGCTCAGATCGTATTTGTACAAGGTCGGAGGATCCGCATCCTCGGGCAACTGTCCACGAACGCGGTCGATCCGGGCACGGAGTTCTTCGGCTCCTGCATCCAGGTTCACTCCCCACTCGAACGAGACCCGCACCCGGCTGGTCCCCTCGGAGGACCGCGAGGTCATTTCCTTGATGCCGGGGGTAGAGGCCAGGGCCCGTTCCAGAGGAATGGTGATCAGTTCTTCGATCTCCCGTGGCCCCACGCCCTGATAGGTGGTGGTCACGCTGATGGTGGGAAAAGAGACGTCCGGCATCAGGTCGACGGGGAGATTGAGAAAGGAGATTCCGCCCATGAGGGCGACGATGAGGAAAACGACGACAATGAAGACGGGGCGCCGGATCGCCAGGCCGGGAAGACTCATTCGGACCTCACCGCATCCCCTTCGTTCAAGTTCTGGGCTCCGGAGGCGACCACCTCGGCGCCATCGTGCAGGCCGGTCAGAACCTCCACCACGTCGCCCTCGATGCGGCCGATCTCGATCTCCCGGAACACCGTGGTCCGTTCCCGGGTCAGAAAATAGACGCCGTGCCGCTCGCCGCGAGTCAGCAACGCCGAACGGGGGATGCTGAGCGCCGTCTCGGAGATTTTGGCGTCGATCCTCACGTGGGCAAACATCCCCGGCTTCAGCATCCCGTCACGATTCACGATCTCGATCTCGACGTCGGCGCTCCGCGTCTCCGGATTGAGGAAGGGGCTGATCCGGGTGACGGTCCCCTGGTAGACCCGGTCGGGATAGACGTCCACGACGACTCGGGCGGGCAGACCCACCCGAATGCTGCTGATCCCGCTCTCCGAGACCGGAACCACGGTCTTGACCCGCTCCAGCTCCAGCACCGAGACGATGGTGACGCTGGGGTTCACCAATGCCCCCGGTTCCAAGTGCCGGAATCCGACGAACCCGTCCAGCGGAGAGTAGATGCGAGTCTGGTCATGCTGAATCCTGTACTCGCTCCGCGCGGCCTCCGCCTGTCTGACCTGTGCCTTGACCAGTTCCAGCTGTGCCTGCGAAACCCGCATCCGGCTGACCAGATCCTCCAGATCCTGGGTCGAGATGAGGTTTTCATCGTGGAGCTCACGGTAGCGCGCGACCTGGACCTTCAGGTTCTGATAGGTCGCTTCTTCCCGAGTGACTGCGGCCGATGCCACCGCCACGGCGGCTTCCGCCCGTTGGATCTGCTGCAGGAGATCCACGTCGTCGACAACGGCCAGCAACTGCCCTTTCCTGACCGGATCACCCCGATCGGCCAGGACTTGCTGAAGCCGTCCACTGATCCGGGACATGACTTCGACCACGGCCTGGGGCCTCAACTCGCCCAGAAGTTCCAGATTGGTCTCGAACGCATGCGGCTGCACGTTGGCCGTCTCGACCAGAAGCGCGGGCCCTCGCTGTGGAGCGTCCATGGACTCCACCGCCAACTCTCGATACAGGCGCAGTCCCACCCACGCCAAGAGGGCACCCAAAATCAGGACGACGAAAAGCCGTTTCAGCAAGCCCACTCTCCTAGAATCAGCACATTGTAGTCCTTTCCTGATTCAAGGTCAGCCGGAAACGTCGTTTCGCAGGTGTGATAGCCTCTGATTCGGGAGTTCTTGCCCCGCTTCCGGGATCGGGCCAGCGCTACCGTGGACCCGAATCCCGGCATCGAATCGGATGCATCCATTGCGGCACGCGGCACGTCAATTCGGTTCCATGCTTCCAGTCCTCCTTCTCTTCGCCGGCTGTGGGACCCGAACGGATCCGGAGACGACGCTGCCGTCGGACCTGACTTCCGGGAAACGATGCTTCCTGATCGAGTTGGGACTCGACGATACCAGACCCTCCGATTGGAGCGGACACCTGGAAGCGGAGCCGGGATCGGTCCAATTGCTGCCGTGGCGGAACGCCGGCGACACCTCGGTGGGCCCAGGGCACTCCTGGAACGCCCAGAGCCGGAGATTCTTTCCCCGCAGACCCAGCTACTGGGAGGAACCGACCCAGAATCAACTGTTCGTCGGAGGAGATCCACTCCGCAGCACCATCGCCTACTCCAGGCTGGTGTGGCCGGGACTGCTGGCAGTGACGGCGCAACCTGGAGAGTGGACCCTTTCGACCTCCGGAGGACCGCTGAAGATCGATACACGCAACTTGGAACCGGGGGTGCGAAGGTCCCAGATGGCGGGACAGGTGGCCGCCAGCCAAGTCCCTCTGTTCCAGATCTTGACCCGTGAAGGGACGTATGACGATTTCCCGGCCCTGGCGGCCTCGGAAGCTGGCTGCCGGGTCGGCTGGATCGAATTCAAGGACGGGGGCCAGCGGATCCTGAGCCGCCGTTTGTCCGACGGAGCTTGGTCTTCCCCGGTGGAGATCCGCGAAGGCCAGGATCTCTCCGACCTCCAGATGGTGGCCACCAACGACGGCCGGACCTGGTGGATCTGGTCGCAGCAACTGGAGGAGAACTGGGACCTGTTCGCCCGCTCCGAGGAGAACGGGGTGCTGGGGCCGGTGACGCGCCTCACCGAGGACCCGCGTCCCGACCTGTACCCGCGGGCTGCCGCCGGGCGCGGCGGCGAGGTCCACTTGGTCTGGCAGGGATTTCGCGGCTCTCAATCGGACGTGCTTATCAGGTCCCTCCGAGACGGTTCCTGGGGTCCGGAACGGAGAGTGAGCGAATCGGCGGCCAACGACTGGAAGCCGGCCCTTGCGGTGGATTCCCGGGGCGGCGTCCACGTGGTCTGGGACACGTACGCAAGAGGCGACTACGATCTTCAGCTGCGCCGGGTGGGTCCCCAGGACATGGGCGAGATCGTTCCGGTGTCCCGCTCCAGGAACTTCGAAGGCTACGCCGACGTGGCCTGCGACGGCCGGGACCGGGTCTGGATCGCCTGGAACGAATCGGGTCCCAACTGGGGCAAGGACTCGGGCTTCTGGGTCGACCGTTCCCGGCAGACCTTTCTGGACGAGCGAACCATCCGCGTCGCCGTATACGACGGGAATCGATGGAGCCGTCCGCTGGAAGACGTGTCCCAAGTCCTGGAAGACCATTTCTCCAAGCTTTCCCGGAGCGGTCTACGAATCTATCGCCCGCCCGCAACCCAGATCCGGTTTCGGAACGACAACGAACTGCCGCGGTTGATCTGGGACCGGCAGGGACGAATGTGGCTCTTCTTCCGCCACCAGGAGTCCACGGCGGGGGACGGATCCACGCTGCGGCCGGGCTGGGAAGTCTACGGCGTCTTCTACCAGGGCTCCTCGTGGTCCGCGCCCATGATGGTCCCGCGCAGCATCGGGAGACTGGACATGCCCTTGGCGCTGGACGCCTCCGCGGACGGGACCCTCTGGATGGCTTGGCTCACGGACCACCGGAGAATCCACCGCGCATCTCCCGATTCCCGGACCCTGCAGGAGGACGTGGTGGTGGGGCGGTTGGAGCTGTCCCGCACCGGCGAGGTGTCTCAACTGGACGATCATCAGCCTCGGGAAGAATCCATCGAACCCTACCACCGGGACGAGCCGGGCGACCTGGACCGGATCCGTTCCTACCGCGTTGAGGTAGACGGGAGGACATACCGGATCGTCCGGGGAGACATGCACCGGCATACCGACTACTCCCGGGACGGCGCTTTGGACAGTTCCCTGCACGAGACCTACCGCTACGCCCTGGACGCCGCCTCGTTGGACTTTCTGGCCATCACCGACCATTACCCGGGAAAGTACGTCTGGTGGGAGACGCAGAAATCGATCCAGCGGTTCCACCTCCCCGGCAGGTTCGTCCCGCTGTTGGGATACGAGCGGAACCTGGGTTACCCCAACGGCCACCGGAACGTGGTCTTTGCCGGCAGAGGGGCGCCCGTGCTTGAAGCCGGACCCCAGGAGCGTTCGGGAGTAGTCAACAGCGGAGACGTCCTCTACGACTACCTCAGAAAGTACCAGGGACTCGCCATGCCCCATACGCCGGGAACCCCGACCATGGGGACCGACTGGCGGGACCATGCCGAGGACGTGGAGCCGCTCGTGGAGATCTTCCAGGGGGACCGGACCTCCTATGAACGTCCGGGAGCGCCTCTGGCGGCGGATCGGGAAGACGCTGCCACCCATCGCGGCGGCTATCTCGAGGAAGGCTTCGTCTGGAAGGCCTGGGAGAAAGGGTACCGGCTGGGCGTCCAGGCCAGCTCCGACCACTGGTCCACCCACTACTCCTACGCCTGCCTGCTGGTCGAGCGCTTCGACGCCCAAGGGTTGATGGACGCCATGCGCCGCCGGCACGCCTACGCCGCCACCGACAACATCGTCCTCGATTTCAGGGCGGAAGAGGGCGGCCGCACCCACATCATGGGGGATGCCTTCGATGCCGAGTCGGGGCCCACGTTGCGGGTTCACGCCGAGGGAACCGGACCGGTCGCCGACGTGGTCCTGATCCGGGACAACCGGGTCGTCTATACCCGAAAGCCGGGCCGGAGCCGGGTCGACTTTTCCTTCCTGGAGACGGACCCGGCGCCCGGAACCCACTTCTACTACGTCCGCCTCCATCAGTCCGACGGGCACGTGGCCTGGTCCTCCCCCATCTGGGTCACCTATCGCTGACGGCCCGATGATTCCACGTCGCGCCGATCTCGCCGAAGAATTCATTCCCGCGAAAGGGGCTGTTGCTTCGGTCAAGGCCCGGGCCCGCGCTTGGATACGTGGAATGATTCTCTCCGTTTGCGTGCTCTGGTCCATGGCCGACGCGGCCGCGGTCCTGACTTTGCGTACGGGCAGCCACAACGGAGTTCCTCCTTTCCCTCGGACCAACGGGCGGCAGATCGTAAGCAACTCCAACGGAATCTGGTTCCTGGCCCACGACGGCGCCGCCGCAGGAGTCCCCGCTATCCACCTGACGGTGTCCAAAAGCGCCGAGCCGGAAATTTCCGGTGATTTTCACCACTCCGTTGAGGTTGCCGGAGGATCAGGCCAGTCGGTCCTGACCGGCTCGTTTCGGGGAGCCCGGGCTGCAAGCCTCGTGATCGACCGGGACGACGTCCTGCATCTGGTCTTCCAGAGTTCCGAGCCTGAAGGAATCTGGTACGCGCGGTGCCCTGTCGCAGACGAGAAGCCATCAGAGAGCCTTGGAACAAGGACCAATTGGACTCGGTCCGACGGCCGGACTCCTGGTCCGGAACGGATCGACCGGGGCGACGGGCCTCAACTGGGAGATCTGGTGGCGGACGCCGGCGGACGGCCCTGGGTTCTCTACAGTCAGGTCGTCCAGGCGTCTTCCGGGAACGTTTATGCGATCCAGGACAAAAGGCACCACTATTCGAGGCGCGCCCGGCAGCCCGCCCGGCAACTCTGGGCTGCCTCACCCACGGATGAAGAGTGGCTCCGACTGCGTCTGACGCAACCGGGTGACTTCGGCGCCCCGGCCGCCGACCTGGACCGCTTCGGCACCTTGCACCTGACGTCGTCAAGAGAGGGTTTCAACCATCTCTTCTACCTCCAATTCCCCAACTTCGTGGATGATTTCGACCGTCAACAAGACTTTGCCGCCACCGTCCCCTGGGTTCCCTGGAGCGGGACCGGTTTCGTCAGCCACAGCGTCATCGGTTGGGGCCGGCAAGCCCTGGTGGCCTGGGAAAAGGTGGAGCATCAGATCCTGTACGCCTTCTTCGACGGCGAGACCTGGTCGGTGCAGGCCCTGCATCCGGGTCAGGAGCACACCCATCATCCCATCCTGGTCCGGGACCGACACGACGTGGGGTGGGTGTTCTGGACCAACACGACGCGGAGCCACACTTTCTACTCCCGCTGGCTGGGTTCCCGTTTCGGCGCGCAGTACGAGGGCCGAACGACCGGCGGGGACCCGGGCCCCGGCCCTCAGTCATTTCCACACCGTGGGACCGGGCCGGGGCAAGCACGCCGGGACTCTGGGGATGGCTCTCGCCACCCGGGGCCCCGACGGAGGCGTCTACTTCGACACCTTGAAGGTCCCCGGCCTGAAACCGGCGCCGGGTCGAAGGGTGCTGTTCCTGGATATGCAGGAAGTGAGTGGCCTCAAGGGCCTGAGGCGCTCGTTTCACCCCATGCGGAAGCACCCAGGCAACCCGGTTCTGCGCACCGGTCCCCCCGGAAGCTGGGACGACGGCAGAGCCACCGCCTACGGAGAAATTCTACTCGATGACGGCCGGTTTCGAATGTGGTATTCGGGCACCGACCGGACGTCCCTCCAAGAAAGGATTTCCGGAGGCTATCGAGTCGGTTACGCCGAGAGCGAGGACGGGATCCGCTGGGTCAAGCCCGTCCTGAACCAGGTGGAATACAAGGGGTCCACGGAGAACAACATTGTAGACTTCGCTTACCGGCCGAACGGACATTGGGCCATGGTGGTGAACGACGAGCGGGAGCCAGATCCGGAGAAGCGCTACAAGGCGCTGGTGGACCACTCGGAGGGGAACCGCCTCCACTATTCGGTCGACGGCTACCGGTGGACCGAAGGGGTGCTGGTCAATCCGAACCGGCTTCCCGGAGGCGGAACCAATCCGGGGCGCTTCGGAGACCGGAGAAACCTCTTCTATGACGAATTGGAGACGAATCCGGAACGCCGCTGGAAGGTTTTCGGCCGTCACTGTTTCGGCGCCGGCCTGCTGTCCCCGCGCTACACCCGCCGAACCTGCCGGTATTGGAGTCCCGACCTCATCCGGTGGACGCCGGATCCGCAGAATCCGATTCTGCAACCGCGGGCCGGTACCGAGGTGGAACAGCACGCCATGTCGGTCTGGATCGAGGGCCAGCTCTACGTCGGCCTTTTCGACGCCTGGGACGCTCTGCAATTGAGTCCCCAACAACTGGCGATGAGTCGTGACGGCCGCCATTTCGTCCATGTCTTCGACGGTGTCCCCACCGTCGAATTGGGGACATCCGGGACTTGGGATGCCGGATGGATCTCCCCCGCAAATCTCCCGGTACAGGTGGAGGACGAGTTGTGGCTTTACTATTCCGGCGGCCCCGTGAGCATCGGGCCGCTCCACGACTGGATCGATCTTCCCATGGAAACTGGGCTGGCCACCATCCGGCAGGACGGGTGGGTGAGCCTGGAAGTGGCCGCAGCGACGGACTCGGGCTGGTTCACCACGATTCCTCTGGCGGAAGACTCTCATCCTCCGGATCTTGAGGTGAACGCCGAAGGGCTCTCCGGTGACGCGGGCCGAATCGCCGTCGAGTTGATCGATGCCCAGGAGGTGCTGGCCACGGGTGAAGTCCTGAACCAGGATGGAGTGGCGGTCCCAGTACGGTGGACCTCCAGCCAAGGGATTCAGCGACCGATGCCGGGAACAGTGCGGCTCCGCTTCAGGCTTGCCGGCCAAGCGCGCCTCTATGGCTTCACCTTCAGATGAAAGGCGTTGTCGGGTGGTTGGAACGCACCGTGAATTGGCCCGAACGCGGGGTGCTGAAGCCACGATCCGACGTGTCGAACAAGCGGAGAAGCGGAGAAGAATGCGGGCTGGGACGGAAGGAACCGAAATGGTGAGATTCGGTCTGGTCGGCGCGGGACATATGAACCAGACGTACGCCCGATGCCTCCTCCAGTACAATCGGGGGGCGCAGTTGCTGGCGGTGGCCGGCGGCTCCCGGGCGCCTGAATTTGCCGCCGAGCACGGGATCGACGCCGAACCCGATGTGAACTCCCTGCTCTCGCGCGACAATATCGACGCCGTCATCATCGCCGCACCTCACCAGGTTCTGGCGGAGCATTCCATCGCCGCCGCCCGGGCCGGAAAGCATGTCCTGGTGGAGAACCCCATGGCCACGAGCCTGGCGGACTGCGACGCCATGATCGACGCCTCCCGCCGGGCCGGCCGCCGCCTCGGAGTCATCAAATCCTTGCGTTTTCGAGGCGTCTTCTCGCGGGCCCGCGGGATCCTGGAATCGGCCTCACTGGGTCCGGTCCGGGTGATCCACTTCATGGCCCTCCGGCCGCTGCGGGGGGTCGCCGGCCAGAGCTGGCTCGAGGAACCGGCCGCCGGAGGAGCCTTCCTGGCCCGGGGCGCCCACATGTTCGACATGCTCTTCTGGCTCACCGGGCAGGACGCGGAATCGGTGACCGGCAGCGTCGGTTCCTTTCACGGCCCCGCATGGCGCGCCCAGTCCGCCCTGGCTCAGGTCCGATTCTCGGGCGGGGCCGGCGCCCAGATCTGGATGAGTCACGAGATTTCGTCCCCCGGCTTTCCCCGCAGCCGCTACCGGGCCCGGGTCTGGTGCGAGAAGGGCCTCCTGGACTGTGACGGATTCGGCAAGCTTCGATTGGCTGTCGGCAAAGATTGGGAGGAGGTCTGGGAACAGCCTCCCATATGGAACTACGCGCAGCGGGAACCGAATCTCTATTCGCCACGGCGGATGGTTGCCTACCACACCCAGGTCCAGGACTTCATCGACGCCATTGGAAACCACAGAGATCCCGCCGTCACGGGCGAGGACGGACGGGCGGCCGTGGAGATGGTCGAAGCCACGCAGCTCTCGTCGGAAACGGGAACCTCGATCCACCTTCCACTCGCCCGCATTTCCGCAACTTGATGATGCAGACATCTTGGCTCTCAACGGCGACCTTCAATACGTTCGCGGCGCTGCCGCGGGCGGGAATCCCGACGACAACGAGTCCGCCGGAGGAAGGCGTGCGGCCTTGACCGTGTCGTGACACGAAACCTTCAACAGGCAGGAGAGATTCAATGTTTGTCCCTGCGGCCAGGATCCTGACGGCGAGTTGTCTGCTCGGCGCCGGCATCGCCGTCGTGCACGGCTCTGAGGCCACGCCTTCGTCGAAACCGATGTCGCTTCATTCCCGGGCGGCGATTACTTCGGTGACCGTCTCCGAGCCCTCCATCGTGCATGAAGAAGGGGCGGGGCCCCCGTATTACCTTTCTCAAGCACCGCTGCTCAAGCTGCACGACGGATCCATCGTCCTCAGCGGGACGACGGACAAGATCCTGCGTTCAACCGATGGCGGACTCACATGGCAGGGAGAGCAGGTTCCCATCTCGGGATTCCAGATGCTTCAACGGCGGGACGGCTCCCTCTTTCTCCTGCAGCGAGGCACGAGACCGTCGGACCGGCCAGGAATCTTTCTTGCCGGGCATATGACATTGAACGGCCTCGCCGACTTCGCGAATGTCGACGACCAGTTATGGATCGAGGCCCGCATCTCCGTCCCCCGGTTCAAGCCTGTGATCGGTGACGACTACAAGACCGTGTTCCGTGCTCCCATCGTCGAAGTCGCCCACGAGCTGTCGGGCGGAACACTGCTGGCGCTCTCGTACGGCAACTTTGTCGGCGATGATGTGCCCATCAGCGGATTCGACACCAAACTGGGCGTGGCGCCCATGTACCGCACCTACATGTTGTCCTCCAACGATGACGGCAAGAATTGGGAGTATCTCTCCACCATCGCCTACGACGGCGAGACCGGGCAGGAGAGTTTCTGCGAGCCGGCCATCACCGATTTCGGCGGCGGCGAGCTGGTGGTGATCATGCGAACCGGCCGCTACGCGCCACTTTTTCAGTGCCGTTCCCTGGATGGAGGGCGGACCTGGAGCGAACCGGTCTCCTTGGAGACGCTGGGCCTACAGCCGAAAATGGCTCTGCTGGACAACGGGATTCTGGTCTGCAGCTTCGGCTGGCGCCCCATGCGGTACATTTACTGGGAAGATCCCAACGGCGGATACTATCCTGCGGGCCTCGCCGATTATCACAGGCGCTACAAGAGCCAGGTCGGGATTGCAGACCCCTCGGCGGCGGCGGGAGACTACGTCATGTTCAGTCCCGACACGGGATATACGTGGAGTCAGCCCCGCAAGATCGCCGAACCGTTGACACAGGGGTACACCCAGATCGCCGCCACCGGGTCCGACTCCTGCGTCGTGCTCTCGTATCGATTCGTGCTGCCGGGGAATTCGCTGGGCGAAACGCTCCGGATCTGGGAAAACGACAGCGAGCATTTCCTGCGGGACATGAAGACGCTGTACGAAGCGCGCCGGATCACCGTCCGGCCCTGACGGCATGGTTCCAGCTCCACGGAGACCCAGTCAAACCAACTGATCCATCCGTCCTCTTGTGCCCGTTTGCGCGCTGGCCGCGTGCTACACTTGCCCCCAAGAATCGGTTCTGAAGACAGAACATGACCCCTCAATTCCGTCGTTGTCCGCAGATCAGAATTCTCGTCGGGTTGGGCATCCTGGCCGCCATTCTGTCTCTGAACGGCTGCGGAGGCGCCTCTTCCGAGGCCGATTCAGGACTCGACCCATTGACCGTCCGGAACCTCTACTTCATGTTCCACCCGGTCTGCTGGCAGACGGCGGGACTCGAGCCTCCCCCGGGGGATTGGGACGAACACAGCCCCTACAGCCGGCCCGTCTGGGACGCGACCTACCGGAAGGAACTGGAGGTCAACCGCCTCCAGAAGGAGCTCATGTCCCGGATGAAGCCGGACGAGGTCCTGCTCCTCTTTCCCATCGGGGACAAGGCGCCCATGCTCGAGTTGCAGGAATACGCCACCCGCACTCTGGGCCGGCGAGCCATCGTGGTGGACCGGGAGCTGCGGCATCCGCCTCCGGAGTGGCGGAAGCTGGATCATCCTCTGGAGCGATTCCTGGCCGACCCGGACCTTCCGGGCCGCGCGGAGTTCCTCGATGGGGTACCTACGGAGATCCAGGAAGAGTTGGAGGCGGAGACCCGGGAGGCCATCGACGAGGCTGGGGCCGTGGCCGCCACCTGGAACTCAGCCGTGCTGGAAGTGCTCTACTACAGCCGCCTGGCCGCGTCGGACATCCGGAACGAATTCCGGGAGCGAAACCTGAAATACGATCCGGCCACGACCAAGGGCGTCGCCTTCGGCGAGGGGTTCGAGCAGTGCGCCATGACCTACAAGCAGATGCTGGTCCCGTACCTGGGGCTTCAGACCCCGGTGGAGAACCGGTACGACCTGTCCGTAAGCGGCGCCTCGTTTCTCATGGGATCCCGATTTCGGGAGCGGGTCGATCTGGACTCCAATCTGCGCCTCTATCTCTGGGAAGGAACCGGAGACCGCCTGGTGGGCCTGTACACTCGGTCCTGGTGCCGGCTGAAGGATCCGCTTCTCTACGCCCGGATTCCGGTCCGGGGTCTCGAGCTTCAGGTCCGGGAGGTCCACGGAAAGCTCTGCTGGCCGGAACCTGCCGCTCCCGAGTTGGCCCTGGAGTCAGAGGGAGGCGAGCTGAAGCTGCCGGTCTACAACGGGATCCGGCGCGACTTCGACTGGCACGACATTGTGAACACCGCCGAGGATGCCTGTTACGTCATTGCCAGGAACATGACCTACGGCGACTTCCGACGGCTCCTGGTGAACGCCCGGATTTCGCGGTGAGGCGGCTTCCGGGGTCCAGCGTCGAGGGCCACATCCGGTGCGGCGAGTTCCTCAGACATTCAGGTAGGGTTCCAGCGCCTTGAACTTGTACTCGATCTCATCGACTTGATCCGGCGTCAGGACGCTATCCCAGACTCGGGAGACCGAAGTCTTGAAGAGTCCGCGCCGCTTCATCTTGTAGGGCTTCACTCCCGGGATGTGCTGCTCCAGGATCGTCATCATCAGGACCTTGCCGAAGACTTCCTGCAGCCGGTCCCGTTCACCATCCTGATGCAGCCGCCAGATGAGCGCGTCCGGATTCAGAGACATCGGCATGGCGGGCGTAGTCCAGCATGGCCTCCGTGTTTGGAGAGTCGAGTGCGCGGCGTGGAACGGTCCTTGCGCATGGCGGAAATCTTGCTGCGGATATTCCGGAAGTCGGCTCTCAGTGCGCGTTCAGGGTACTCGGGAGACTCCCCTTGGAGATAGCGAATCCATTCGTTGTCGGGAACCCGTTCTCGATCCCTGGCCTCGCAGGTCCAGAAATAGCATTCCAGCGCTCCTTCCGACCATGGACCGGGCGTGAAGGCGTACCATCCCTGGTCCCCGTACATCCTGGGAAGGGCCCCCGAGGTGGCGCCCAATTGCGCCCCGGGCGCTCCGATCATGCCTCCCCGGTGGGAGTTGATCTTGTCCATCATTGAGGTCCAGACGTCGATGTAGCGGCGGTCCCCGGTGAGCAGGTAGGCGTTCCCGAATCCGATCAGGCCGCGCCCGACACGATTGTAATGGCTCAACGCGCCGGTCTCCGGGTTCTTGAAGGTGAAGGCCCAGCCGTAGGTCCCCCCGTACCATCGGCCGCCGGCCGCTCCGCCGATTCGGCCATCCGTGCCGACGTTGCTGGGGATGATCCCTTGATTCTCCCTGGTCCGGGCCACCCAGGCATCGACGTACTCCAGCAGCCACCGCTTGTATTTTTCCTCGCCCGTCAGCAGGTAGGCGTTGGCGGCGAGCGTCGTGGCGCCCAGGTTCATGGGATGGTCCCCCAGAGTCTCGCTGTAGTTCGCGTAGCTGCTGAGCAACCTCTGGTAGTAGGCATGGGGCACACCCTCGAAAGGTTCGAACGGATCCCCGGCCCAGTCCACTGCCGTCGACTTGCGCAGTAGCGGTCCTCGGCTGCCGTTGAAATTACTCCGTATGATCCTGTGTTTCGGGTCGTAGTTGGGGGCTTCGGGATCCTCGTTCATGTAGAAGTCCGCATAACCTCTCACGCGACGGCCGAAGGCCTGGTCGTGGGGGTCCGAGAGACCCTGGAGGTTGAAGACGCGAAGGAACTCTCCGATGTGATACCAATCGAACATCACTGGGAATTTGTTGTAATACATCCCCTGGCGCGCCATGGGGACCTGGACCGTCCTGGCTTCCGTGTATTGCCGCAGGTGCCCCTCCCAGGCCTTGTTGTACATGTGGAGCACCTCCTCGGGGGCCCCAAGGGCATGAAGGATCGGCCAGTCGGCCACGTTCTCGATGGCGTCGTCCGGACCGGCGGCGGCTCCCCAACGCTCGAAGCAGAGCAGGTAGCCCCGGTCGTAGTAGTACTTCCGGAAGAATTCCCGGCAGGCCCTGGTATTGGCGCGGATCAGTTCCCGCTGCTGCAGGGCCCACGCGGGCGGCGGCATGGGTGCCTCGATGTGAATCGTAACCGGGTTTGGGGCCGCGCCGCCGACGTCTACCAGGAGCCAGACCAGGAGTGCCGCCATGTTCCAACCCTATACCGAAACAGAGGCAACGGATGAAATCGCATGATGGTCCTACTCACCGGAACCCAGACTCCACCTCTTTCCTCACACGGATTGGTAAATCTGGTCCAGCCAATAGACCATTTCGGCGGTGATGTCGTTGTTGGCCGAGGTCTCGCCGACGTTGCCCCACCAACCCTCAGCCGATTGAGATGCGATCAGGCTGTCGCCGACACGCACGGCCATTTCCCGGTACTTTTCCTCGGAAGTGAGCGTGTACAGGAGAGATGCGGCCCATCCCAACTTTCCGGCGCGGACCAGACTGTAAAGATAGTCGCTGGCGTCTTCGGCGAGGCGCAGGTACTCCCTGGCCAGTTCCAACCACTTCTTTTCGCCGGTCGCCTGATGGAGTTGTGCCAGGAAGCCTCCCGCAATGCCCGGGTTGTAGAAGGGTTCGTCCCGCTCGGCGTCCTGGTTCAGGACGTAACGGAACGCCTCCTTGGGATCGTGGTCGACCTGTAACCCCTGCTCCTTGCTGTAGACCCCGTACAGCCGGCTGGGATAGTCGGGTTGCGCCTCCATGAGAGTCCTCATCCAGCGGCCGGCCCCCCGGGCGACTTCGATCCTGCCGGTGTAGAGTGCCGACCAACCGCAGCCGGCAACCACCCAGAGGTCCTGTTGCAGCAGTGGATCGTGTTCCGCCGGACTGGACAGGAACCCGCCGGTCTCGCTGTCCCGGAAAGTCATCAGAAAATCCATGCCTCGCTGGGAGAGATCGAAATGCCCCAGCCGGTGGGCCCCCTTGATCACCCACGAGTTGTAGTAGGTATAGCCGTACCCTCGAATCAACACCGGTCTCGGTCCGAAGTCCCCGTTCGGGAGCATTCCATTTTCCCGAATCCAGCTGCAGAGGCGGTTGGCCGCCCCCGTTTCGCCGCAAGCGGCGAGCGCTGCAGGAACCTTGTAGTACTGAGACAACCCTGGTTCGACGTCGCCGAAGCCTCCGTCAGGTCGCAAACGATCCAGGAGGAATGCGCAGCCGCGGTCCCTGGCGTCTCTGAAACGTCTGTCCCCGCCGGCGGTGTTTGGTACCGTCATTTCTCTGTCTCCAGTATTTGGGTCGGCGTCGGGAGGATTCGAGGGGCCGCCGCGTCTCGGGCAACGCGAAGAGGTCAAGCCAAAGGTTCCCGACACCAGCGCCCCTTTGGCGGCGGCCGTACCCATGCCCTTGAAGAAATCCCGGCGATCGATCTGCGTTACGGTCACGATCCCTGCGCAGACGCCGAGAACAAAGAGGATATCGGTGGTTCGGGCGAGCTTTCCTTCCCGATGCCGTCCAAGAGCCGCATCATGCCGCTCTCCTGCCGCTCGAATTCCTCCAGGCTGGCACGGGCGACGAGAACGTGCCCGCTGCGGGTGACTCGTTGGCCCGGCTGCAGATCGCCGAACCAGAGGAGCAGATCGGTGCAGGGGGCATTCTGATTCGCGAGTACGGCCAGAGCATCCTGGGACAGGTGCGCGGTCAGGAGGTGCCCCTGGTCGGTAAGGTTCCAGCAGACCACTCCCGGAAAGCTCACTGAGGCAGGCGCCTTGGCCTCGGGCCGGACTCTGAGAAACTCGTCTCTTCTTTCCACCACCGGTAGAAAGGTGGAAGGCCCGACTCCTGGAAGCTTCTGGTATTCGGTCCAGGAAGACCCGACCTTGAGATAGGGCCGATATCCCGTGACTGGCGTGTGGTAGTGGTCCCAGCAGACCCAGGTATGGACATCTTTCCAAGGTTCATCGGAATCGTTGGTGACCGACAAGAAATAGTGGGCGCCGGTGGAGTCCGCGTGGATGCTGGCGCCCTGCCGGCCCAGTACGGGTTTCCGTTCCGCAGCCGGGTCGAGTTGGAACCGATAGAAGTCGGACTTCGGATCCTGCCTCCAGAGACCGTTCAGATCTCTCACCGGACTGTCGGAGTAGGTCCATTTCTCTCCTTCTCTCACCCATCTCATCCCCACCTGGTAGTGGAGCTTCCTTCCATTGACGTAGATCTGCTCCGGCAACCTCAGAATCCAGGAGGCCTTTTCCGGGCGATCTTCCCAGCCGATCCGGTCCAGACCCTGAGCCGTAACGACCACGACTTGGGGGGCGAGTGCATCGTGGTAGCGCCGGTATGTCGGATACGTCGAATGCACCAGGGGGGTCACCTGGAGACGGTGGTAGTCGAGATTCGCGGACGGTTGAATTCTCGTCTCCTGCTCACGCGGAGATGAGGCGCAGCCCACGAGCAGAACGGATGCCAGCCCCAGGGCCACGACCGATGCCGACAGAGTGACTCTATCCTTCACCGCGGTTCCTCCAGCAGGACCCTCCACCGTCACTCGGTCCCCATTCGCACGCGGCAACCATTCGGAACGACATTTACAGATTCGAGTTGAGACGTCACCATTTGGATGTATCAACACCGAGTCTGAGAACATGGACTTCAACCTCTCCCGCCGCGATCTTCTGACGACCCTTCTCTTCGGCTCCACGCTGGCCCTGACTCCCCGCCACGGCTCGGCACCGAAGTCCGGTCCCCCGTCCGCCTCCCCGATGCGTTTCTTCTTCTCGACGGCAGGCCGGACGGCCATGATGGATGCCAGCGGCGCCGATCTGCAAGTGCTGGATCTCCGGGAGCCGAACCAAGTGACTTGGCAGCCGGCAGGATTCTTCCCTGACGGCCGGAGAATCCTGCTGCTGAGCATGGAAGCGCGCCGGGACGGTCCGGGTCGGCCCTTCGCCGAGTACTACACCCGGACACCCACCCATATCTGGATCTACGATCTCGCGGAGAAGAACCTGTCCGAGATCGCCACCAAGGAGCGGATGGCGGTCTTCTACACTCCCCAACTACTGCTGGACAACGAACGCCTGTTGGTCCAAGTCTTCCGCAACCGGGTCGGCCAGATCTTCAGCATGAATCTGGACGGCACTGACGCGCGGGAATTCACGGCGGCCGGAGAAGGCCTGCCGTACGGCTTCAGTCGCGATCCGGAGGGGAGACGAGTCGCCTTTCATCTGGCCAGCCCTGCGGGCTACCAGATCCGGACCAGCGACTTCGAAGGAGGTCGCCGCACGCTCATTGCTGCCCATCCCGACCATCTTTACTTCGGACCCGTATGGTCTCCGGGCGGGGATTGGCTCGCCTACCTGGACTGTCATTTCCGGGACGATCCGGGGCACGACTGGGCCGATGTCTGCGTCAGCCGCCCCGATGGATCCGGGCAACGGGTCCTGACCGAAGGACAGTCCCACTGGTTTGCCGCCAGTTATGGCAGTCCGGGCAACCGGGGCAGCGGTTCCAATATGCTTTCCTGGACTCGAGACGGGTCCATCCTCTTTTCGCGAAAGCTCCCTGGCAGCAAGCCGCCGTGGGAATTTCAACCGCAGCGACCTGACACGGACCATTTCAACCGTGACTACAAGCCCGAGTTGGCACGGGGCGGCACCGAGATCTGCCGGATCGACCCCAAGAGCGGCGAGATGCAGCGGCTGACCGAGAGCCGTCCGCCCGTCTGGGACTTCCGGCCACAACCATCCCCCGACGGACGCATCAACCTCTTTTGCCGTGCAAAGACGGGCCGGATGCCCGCCATCTGGCGCATGGAATCGGACGGAGCCGACCCGAGACGCCTCACTGACGGCTGGAACGGGCAGGGAGCCGACCATCCCCGCTGGCTGCCCCTTCCATAAGGAGGTCAGATCCGGGGGTGCACACCCGGTTTCAGGTCCCCACGATCCCGATAGTGGCGGCGAAGCTGTCCTGGTAAGCTTGAGGATCGACCCGGGCGTCGATCAGAGTGGTGGTGTCCGCAACCAGCGCCTTCTTGAGCTCTCTCTCGTACTCCTCCGGCGTTCGGACCACGACGCCGGCCAGACCCGAAGCCCGGGCCACGGCCGCCAGATCGATGGGGTGCAGATCCAGGCCGTAGTCCTCCATTCCCCGGGACTGTTGCCTGGACTTCATGGTGCCCAGGGCATGGTCATTCAGGATCACGAGGGGGACCCGGACCCCGGTGCGGGCGAATACCTCCAGCTCTCCCAGCCGCATCAAAGTGCTGCCGTCGGCTCCGATGCCGATCATTGGCCTATCCGGCTGGGCCAGCTTGGCGCCGAGAATGGCCGGCAGCATGAGTCCCATGGTCCGTCCCCCGGCAGTGCAGAGGTGGCTTCCCGGACGATCCACGGGATAGAGATGGTGCAGCATCAGGATGAAGATCCCGGTCTCGGACACCAGCAGGCCGTCATCCGGCATCTGGGTCCGTGTGATCTCGATGATGTCCTGGGCCGCCAGCCGGGCGGACGCGGGACGGCGGAAGTGCCTCAGCACCCTCTCCCGTGTCTTCTCGACATCGGCGGGGGGAAATCCGACCCGGGGAGACGGGGGGAGAAGCCGGCTCAGGGAGACTGTCAGGTCGCCGTCGATTCGGAGCCGGGGCCGGGCGGCCAGCGATTCGTACTCCGCCCGTTGGACCAGTTCGCAGGCGGGGGCCGCCGAGTCCCATTTCTTGTCCGAGGTCAGCGAGTCGCAGCCGATCAGGAGCGCCAGGTCCGCCTGCGGAGCCAACTCGCCTTCTACGGTGTTGGGAATCTGGTGTCCCACGAAGGTGCCGGCCCAGAGGGGATGGGACTCGGGAAAGACGCCATGGGCGTCCATCTGGACCAGAACGGCGGCCCCGACGGCTTCCACCAGCGCCCGCAAGACGCCGCAGGCGCCGGCTCGGATAACGTCCTGTCCGGCGAGGATCACCGGTCTTCGGGATTTCGACAGAAGCTCGCTCAGGACCCTGAGTTCGGATTCATCGGGGAGGGAGGGAGGAGGTGCCTCCAGCGGATCGAGTACGGGACCCGGGACCGGAGCGGTCGCCAGATCGGTGGGCACATCCAATAGAACCGGCCCCGGGCGGCCGTCGAAGGCCTGGAAGAAGGCGCTTCGAAGACTCCCGCGAGCCGTGTCGACGGACAAAGTATACTGCGACTTGACGACGGCTTCGAAGAGCTTGCCGTGGGAGCACTGGCAGACCAACTCCAGGTGGCCGGTGGAAACCGGGCTGCTCTCACAGCAACAGATGACGGGAACGCGTTCGAAATGGGCGTTGACGGCGCCTCCGGCCAGGTTGCCGGCACCGACGCCCCGGACGGCCAAGGCCAGTCCCGCCGTCTCTCTCATGAGTCCGTAATAGGCGGCCATGATGGCCGCCGAAGACTCATGGGCCACGGCGACGAAATCGAGGCCCAGACGCCGCCCCCAATCCATGATGTCGAGGGGCAGTCCGCCACCTGGAATGCCGAAGTAATGGTTCAGGCCCCGCTCCCTGGCTTCCCGGACGATCAACTCGGACACCTGCATAGCACGCCTCCTTCGGTGCCACCCGGCCTGAGGGCCAGATTCGAAGCTCTGTAGAATCTTCAGCGATGGCCGCGGGCGAGGATCGGCCAGACGTCCACGACCTGGTCTCCCCGGGTGCAGTAGATGCGATCGTAGAGGTTGACGGTGGGGTCGCAATGGGGAGGATAGAATTCCAGCTTCTCGCCCAAACGAACGTCGGCGGCCGCCCCGTCCAGGACAAGGATGCCGTGTTCATCTCCACCCCAACGGAAGCCCGCGCCCTCGATTCCCACCGGCTGCGGCCCGAAGGCCCGGTCGGTGGAGAAGGCCTTGAGCCCGGCATCCAATGTGGCCTGGCCGGGGAGATTCCTGCTGGTGACCGTGGAGAGAACCGTCAATGCGGACTTGAAGTCGTCGTAGAATTCCCCCCCTCGGCCCCCGATCAACCTGTAGTCCAGGTCCATGAAGACGTAGGATCCCGCCTGCATCTCGGTGATGCCCTCGATCTCGGGATCGATATTGTAGGTCCCGGTGCTGCAACCGGAGAAGATCTCCACCGGAAGCCCTTCCTGCTTCATCCTGAAGAAGGTCTCCAGCGGAGCCGCCAGGGATTTCATCGAATGCCTTCGCCGCTCTTCGAAGCCGTGGACGTGTGAGGACTTTCCGCAGTAGCAGTGCACGCCCCTCAGGTTCAGGTGCGGGAGCCGGTCCACCTTGCGGGCCAGCCGGAGCGCCGGCTCTCCGGCTTCGACCCCGGTGCGGCGGTTGGCCGGGTCGATGTCCACCATGATGTTGAGCCGTACGCCGCCGGCCTCGGCCGCTTCGTTCATCTTCTCCGCCTGCCACGGATGGTCGACCACCGCCATGGTGTCGGGGTGGTGCCGGGTCAAGCGGACGAGTCTCTGGAACTTGTTGGGATCGGCTATCTCGGAGGTGATCAAGAGGCCTGAAATGCCGGCTCGGGCCATGGTCTCGGCCTCGGAAACCGTGGCCGTTGAAATCCCCAGGGCGCCGGCCTCCAATTGGCGCCGTGCAACCTCCGGACACTTGTGGGTCTTGGAATGGGGCCGCAAGCCGATGGAGCGGCTCGCGGCGTGCCGGGCCAGGGTCTCGATGTTGGCCTCGAAGAGATCCAGATCCAACAGCAGGGAAGGAGTGGGGAGATCGGTCTTGCACACGCCGGAGATCCCCTTGCCGGACTCCAGGCGCGCCTCGACATCCTCCAAACTGTATCCCCCGATCTGATCACCGCGAACCAACGTCTTCCCGGTGGTGCTCATGGACCTGTTCCTCTCGTTCCGCAAGTGAAAAACGATTCCATACTATGCGCTGGGCTGGAGACAGTTCAAATGACCGTAACTCCCGCCGCCGCCGACGCGCCCCGGCCCGACCCGTTGCGGCATTCGCTCCCCAACCGGGATAACAGCCCGTGGCAAAAGTCGTCACGGCATTCGACCGTCCCTGCATCCCGGCGGACGGCGTTGCGATTCGGGCACATACTCCCGGTATGCACCCGAATCGCGCCTTGTCCGGCGGGCGCAGGAACGCTCTCGGTGCTCGCGCGACTTTCACCACGGACTGATAAGGGCGGCGGTGTAGACTGGTTTACGAATATGCAGGCACGGCTATGGATCTGCGTTGGGCTTCTGCTGGTCCTGGAGGCGGCCACCGTCACCGCCTACTGCGGGCTGCTCTTCGGGTGCGGATGCACCATTCTGGATGGAATGGCCTACTGCAACGTGCACGAGCTCCAGGGACCGTGGTGCCCCTGGTGCAGCCAGGGGAAGCTCGGATTCTACGTCCCCTTTGCAGGGATGACCGCCGGAGCGATCGCCGGCGCCTGGTGGGGTCTCAGCCTCCGGCCCCGCCTCTGGGCCGGACTGCTGGCCGGAGTGGCCGGTTACCTGGCAGCAGGCGCTGTCGCGGCCTGGGTCTCGGCCCAACTCCAAGGCTATCCCCTCTGGCCGTGACCGACAGCCACCAGGAATTGCAAACCGATGGACACTTCAGTAGGGTCCTGAAAGTGAGAATTTCTCCCCTTCCGATTCTGGTAGGAGTCCTGCTGGCGTTTTGGGCGGACGGTCAAACGGCCTTTGGGCAGCCTTCTTCAGAGCTTTCGCGCCGGACTCTCCCCTTGGAGATGACGGGAGACATCGCTTCCCACCTGGTGGCCGGCGCCGACCGTTTCCTTCTGGACAAGCTGGAGCAATCCCGCCGGGACCGGGCGCGCCACTGGAAACGAGACTTCTCATCCGCCGAGGACTACAGCCGATCCCTGGAACCGAACCGGAAGCGGCTGGCCCATATCCTGGGAGTCCGGGATCCTCGAGTCCCCTTTTCGAGTCCGGAGCTGATAGCCACCATCCGGCAACGGGCGCGCATCGGCGGGACCGACTCCTACGATGTGTTGTCCATCCGCTGGCCCTCCATCGGTCAGATGCATGGAGAAGGGCTGCTCCTGGTTCCCCGGCAGGGCCGGCCGGCCGCCGACGTCATCGCCGTCCCGGACGCGGACCAGAGCCCGGAGCAGGTCGCCGGCCTGGTCCCGGGAGTTCCCCCCGCATCGCAGTTCGCGCGCCGCTTGGCCGAGAGCGGCTGCCGGGTGGTGGTGCCGACCCTCATCAGCCGGGAAATGAAGAAGCGGATTGGACGTTCCATCTTGACCCATCGGGAGTTCATCTACCGGTCCGCCTTCGAACTGGGGCGCCACCTGCTGGGTTACGAGATCCAGAAGATTCTGGCCCTGGTGGATTGGCTCTCGCAGGACGCCGCAAATGGAGACCCCCGCATCGGAATCGCCGGTCACGGCGAGGGAGCGGGGCTGGCTCTCTACGCGGCCGCTCTGGACACTCGAATCGACGCCGCCCTGGTCAGCGGGTATTTCAGCGACCGGCGGAACCTCTGGAAACAGCCCATCGACCGCAACGTATTCGGGCTGCTGGAGCAGTTCGGCGATGCGGAACTGGCCTCGATGATCGCACCCCGTTCCCTGATCGTCGAAGCGGCCCGGGGGCCCGAGTGGGAGCTTCCCGGAAAAGGGGGAGCTCCGGCGCGTCTGGTCACGCCCCCACTCGAAACGGTCCGCCAAGAGGTCGAGCGGGCGCAGGAATTCGTGGCCGGGCTGAATCCCGCAGCCCGGATCCAACTGGTGACCAGTGGTTCTCAGGGCACCGGCCCCCCGGGCAGCGATCCGGCCCTGACGGCTCTGCTCGGGGCCCTTTCATTTGAACTCGCTCCCTCTGGTCCCTCGCCTTCCTTCGTGCCGGACTCCTTCGATCCCGGGGTTCGAATGGAGCGCCAGGTCGGCGAAATGGACCGCCAGAACCAATGGCTGCTCTCCGAGAGCCCGTACGTCCGACAGACCTTCATGGAGAAGCTGGACACCACGTCACTGGAAGCCTATCGGGAGAGCAGCCGGGACTACCGCCGGATCTTCCGGGATGAGGTCATCGGCTGGTTCCACGACGAGCGCCTGCCGCCCAATCCTCGCAGCCGCCAGATCTACGACGCCCCCGATTGGACCGGGCATGAGGTGGTCCTGGAGGTCTTCCCCAACGTGATCGCCTACGGGATCCTATTGCTGCCCAAGGACCTTGTCCCCGGCGAGCGGCGGCCCGTGGTGGTCTGCCAGCACGGCCTCGAAGGCCGGCCTCAGGAAACCATCCGCGGCGATCACAGGGCCTATCACGACTTCACCGCCAAGCTGGCCGAGCGGGGCTTCATCACCTTCGCGCCCCAGAATCTCTACATCTTCCGGGACCGTTTTCGCACCTTGCAGCGGAAGGCCAACCCCCTCAAGAAGTCCCTCTTCTCCATCATTGCCTCCCAACACCAGCAGATCCTGGACTGGCTCAAGACCCTCCCCTGGGTGGACCCCGACCGGATCGGCTTCTACGGCCTCAGTTATGGAGGGAAGACGGCGATGCGGGTCCCCGCCCTGTTGACCGACTACGCCCTGTCCATCTGCTCGGCCGACTTCAACGAATGGGTTTGGAAGAACGCCTCGTCTCGTGCCAAGTACAGCTACGTCTTCCATGGCGAGTATGAGATCTTCGAATTCGACCTGGGCAGCACCTTCAACTACGCCGAGATGGCGGCCCTGATCGCGCCCCGGCCATTCATGGTGGAGCGGGGACATTTCGATGGGGTGGCGCCCGACGAGATGGTGGGCTATGAATTCGCCAAGGTGCGCCACCTGTACGCTGCCCGCCTGGGCCTGTCCGACCGGGTCGAGATCGAGTGGTTCGTGGGACCCCACACCATCAACGGCAAGGGAACCTTCTCCTTCCTGCACAAGCACCTGAATTGGCCGGAAAAGAGAAACTGACGGCTGGCAGTCACGGCAGCCCGGAAGTCACCCCACGGGAGGGATTCCGGTCTCCGCCACCAGACGATTGAAGGCAGTCACCTCGCGATTCACCAGCGCGTCCAATTCTCGCGAGGCTTCATCCGCTTCGGCGGAGAGGTGCTCGAACACCTCCAGCACCTGCCGGGTCGGCGCCGCATCGGCGGAGGAGACGACGCTCATCAAGGAGATGAGCCGGTAGTTGAGGCCCGCAGGAATCCGGATCCAGTCGAAGTCTCCCTCGGCGCCGAAGGTCACCAGGCGGGACTCGATCCCATCCAGTTTCCGGCTCAGTTTTTCCGCCTGGCTCGACGCCTCCCGGGCCGCCCCTTTCCGGCCGGCCTCCTGAAGCCGTTCGATCCATCGTTTCACCTGGTCCCGAATCCGAGCGATCCGCCCAAGCATCCCATGGGTTTCGGATACCTTGTCCCGGATCCGGACCAAGGTCTGGAACTGGGCCTCCAGGTCCTCCTGGGTGGCGGATGACCGGGGATCCTTGGTGAGCCGGAAGTCGTGCGTCCAACTCCGGTCCCCCAACTCCAGCACCACTCGATAGGTTCCCGGGGCGGCCATCAAGGACGTATCCGCCCCCTTGGTGGTGACGTCGCCGTCGAACTTCTCCGCCTCGGGATAGCACAGGTCCCAAACGAAGCGGTTGATCCCGGCGTGGGCCGTCAGGTACCGCTCTTTCTTGGAAGAGTCGCCGCTGTCGTCATCGGCCGGCGCCTCTTCTCCATCGTCCTTTCTGGCGAAGCTCTTGATCTTGTTTCCCTTCCGGTCCAGGAAGGTCAGGCGCAGGTCCTCGGAAGGCACCTTGCTCAGGAAGTAGTAGACGATGACGCCCCGGGGCGGGTTCTCTCCCACGTCCAGACCTTGAAGACGGGGTTCGTTCTCCTCGGTGGGATCCTGGCGATAGGTGCCTTCCATACCCAGTCCCAACATGTAATTCTTGCCCGGCCGGTCGCCCCCGGCGGCCCCCCACTGGAGCCACATCCGCATCGTCGGCCGCGGTGGAAAGAGAACCGCCCGACCTTCCGTCTCACCGGCGGCCGCCTGCCGCAGGGGCGTCACGTCATCCAGGATCCAGATGGATCGCCCGTGAGTGGCCGCTACCAGATCTCCGTCCTTGACCGCCAGGTCATAGATGGGTGCCACCGGCAGGTTGTTCCGAAGGCGGAACCAGGACTTCCCCTCATCCAGGGAGACGAAAATGCCGGTCTCGGTTCCGACGTAGAGCAGACCCCGCCGAACCGGGTCCTCCCGAATCACCCGCGTGATCTCTCCCCTGGGCAAGGCTCGGCCCAGATCCTCCCAGGTCTCGCCGTAGTCCCGGGTCACGTGGAGGTAGGGATCGTAGTCGTCCAGTTTGTAGCGGGTCGCGGCGACGTAGGCGGTGGCCGGATCATAAGGTGATGCGGTCACTCTGGAGATGAGGGACCACTCGGGCACCCCGGGGGGCGTGATCTCCCTCCAGTTCTCTCCACCGTCCCGGGTGATATGGACCAGGCCATCGTCGGTCCCGGCCCAGAGCAGTCCCGGGGTGAGTGGCGATTCGACCAGGGTGGAGACGGTGGCGTAGACCTCGGCGCCGCTGACGTCCTTGGTGAGGGGACCACCCGAAGCCACCAGCTTGGAGCGGTCCCGGCGGCTCAAGTCGGGGCTCATGAGCTGCCAACTGCTCCCCTCGTCCCGGCTGCAGAAGACCCGATTGCCGGCGGCATACAACAGGCCGGGGTCGTGAGGAGAGAACAGGATGGGGTAGGTCCAGTTGAACCGGTATTTCAGATCGGCCGGAGCCCGGCCGGAAGCCACATCGGGCCAGACCGTCACCAGGCGGATCTGGCGGGTCTTCCGATCATAGCGCTGCAACGGAGCTCCCCCGCCGGGGGAACTGCCCACGGCGCCCACAAAGACGATATCGGGATTCTCCGGATGCACCGCGATGTATCCACTCTCGCCGGTGCCGGCGGCATAACACATTCCCCATGGAATGGCGCCGTGCTCAGTGGCGCTGGGAACCGCGATGCTGGAATTGTCCTGCTGGGTTCCGTAGATCCGGTAGGGGAACCGGTTGTCCAGATCGATGCGGTAGATCTGGGCCGTGGGCTGGTTGTAGATGGTGGACCAGGTCTCCCCGCCGTTGAAGCTGACACAGGCGCCCCCGTCGTTTCCCTGGATCATGCGCTGGGGATTAGCGGGATCGAACCACATGTCGTGGTCGTCCCCGTGGGGGGCGGAGATCCGGGAGAAGTTGCGTCCTCCGTCGGTCGACTTCCAGGTGCTGAGATTGGTGACCCAGACCGTCTCCGGATCCTGCGGATCCGCGAAGATGTGAAGGTAGTACCAGGGACGGTTCAACAGATCCCGGGAGCTGTTGAGCCGCTCCCAGGTGTCCCCGCCGTCGTCAGAGCGGTAGACGCCGGCCTTTTCGGCCTCGATGATGGCCCAGACCCGTTGGGGCCGGGCCGGGCTGGCGGTGATCCCAATCTTTCCCAGAATACCCTTCGGCAGGCCCTTGTTCCCGCCGATGTCGGTCCAGGTGTCTCCTCCGTCGTTGGAGCGGTAGATGGTGCTGTCGGGACCCCCGCTGGAGAGCTCCCAGAAGTGCCGGTGAGTCTGCCAGACAGTGGCGAAAAGGATCCTGGGATTGGTCGCATCCATGGCCAGATCCACCGCCCCCGCACGGGGACTGTGAAACAGCACATGCTCCCAGTTGGCGCCCCCGTCCCGGCTGCGATAGACCCCTCGCTCCCGGTTGGGACCGAAGGCATGGCCCAAGGCGGCGACATAGACCAGATCCGGGTCCTGGGGATGGATTCTGATCTCTCCGATGTGACGGGTCTCCTCGAGTCCCAGATGGACCCAGGTCTTTCCCCCGTCGGTGGAGCGGTACACTCCGTCGCCGTAGGAGACGTCGGTGCGGATGGTGGTCTCTCCGGTCCCGGCATAGATCACGTTGGGGTCGGACGGAGAAACGGCCAGGGCGCCGATGGACGAGGTGTTGAAGAAGCCGTCCGAGATGTTCTCCCAATAGGTGCCGCCGTCTTCCGTCTTCCAGACCCCGCCGGCCACGGCGCCGAAGTAGAAGACCATGGGCTTGGTGGGGTGGCCGGCCACCGCCACCACCCGCCCACCGCGAAACGGCCCCGCCAGACGCCACCTGAGGCCCGAAAACGACTCCTCCGTCCATGAAATTCCTGGCATGAAGCTCTCCTTGTCGGCGATTTCAATCCGTCGCGAGAGCCCCTCGATAAGGCGAAGCCAGCGAGCTGGCCGCAATCCGCCGCGCTTTGGCGCCGACCAGATGCCACGGGGACTCCTGACACGGGCAGTAATGGTAGAGGGTCGAAGGTATCGAGTCCACATTCCGGGAATCATCCAGTGCCAGCGGGGAGGGCGCCGGAATCACACCCGGTCGGCACACTCATTGCAGGCGAGCTGGTTTTTCCCGTGCCATGCACAATCTTGCCTTCCTGCACGAGACCTTAGCTTGTCGTTCACGGGAACACCCCCGGACTCGTTATCTGTATTGAAGTCAATCATCCATTCAGCCATGATTTGGGAGAAACACAGATGAGCACCCCATTCGACTCCTTGGCCACCGCCCGCAGACTTGAAGCCGCCGGAATTGCATCCAAACAGGCTGAGGCGATCGTTTTCGCCATTCAGGAGAGTAGGGACACCGCCGCCACGAAACAGGACCTCGACACGAATGTGGCAGCGTTGCGTTCCGATCTTGAGACCAATACGGCAATGTTGCGTTCCGAACTCGAGGCCAATACGACAGCGTTGCGTTCCGAGATCACGGCCAATACGACAGCATTGCGTTCCGACCTTGAGGCCAATACCGCCGTGTTGCGTTCCGAGATCATGGCCGTGGCAGCGGATTTGCGCGCCGGTATGGGTAAGCTCAGGGGCGAAATCTTCCGAGCCCTGTGGGTACAAGGCGCCGGACTGGCCGGAATTCTCCTCGCCTCCAAAATCCTCTGACAGCCCGGCCATTCGGGCAACCCAGGGGCCATACCGATCGAGGAACGAATCCGGATTGAACTGAGGGAGATCCGTGATGATCCATCGACGCACCTTTATCGGCACCCTTGGGGGCAGCTTGGCGGCCGTTCCTCTCCTTGGGGGAGGCTCCAATAAATCCAGGCGGCTGGCCGTGGTGGCCACCGAATGGCGACTCTATTCTCACGCCTGGCATACGGGTCAACGTTTTCTCGCAGGTTATCCCTTGGAAGGGCGTTGGCACGAGTCCCCCATCAAGCTCGTATCGGCCTACGTGGACCAGCAGCCCGAGAACGATCTGAGCCGCAGCCGGGCACGAGAGTTCGAGTTTCCCATCTATCCCACAATCGCCGAGACTCTTCGCTGCGGCGGGGACAAGTTGGCCGTCGATGTGGTCCTCCTGATCGGGGAACACGGCAAATACCCGGTCAACGATCTGGGCCAAAAGCTCTACCCCCGCTACGAATTCTTCAAGGAGATCGTCGAAGTCTTCAAGCAGGATGGGCGTACCGTACCCGTCTTCAATGACAAACATCTTTCCTGGAAATGGGATTGGGCCAAGGAAATGGTCGACACGGCTCGATCCATGGGGTTTCCGTTTCTGGCCGGTTCATCGTTGCCCGTCACCTGGAGAATGCCGGACCTCGACCTGCCCTATGGCGCCGAGGTCGAGGAAGTGATGTGCGTGGCCATGGGCGGCGTGGACAGCTACGACATCCATGCCCTGGAAACGATTCAGTGCATGGCCGAGCGCCGCCGGGGAGGGGAAAGCGGAGTCGCCTGGCTCCAGGCACTACGTGGCGATCCGGTCTGGGATGCCATGGGAACAGGTTCCTTCGAGGGCGGCGGCTGGGACCCGCAACTCTTCCGATCATGCCTCTGCCGAAGCCACACGCTCACTCAGCCGGAAAACATGAACCACCGATATCCCACCCCGGACCAAATTCGGCAGTGGGTGAAAGAACCGGTCGCCTATCGGTTCCAATACAACGATGGATTGAAAGCGACGATGCTGCTGCTGAATGGCCTGGTGGAAGACTTCACCTTCGCCGCCCGCCTCAAGGATCGCTCCCAGCCTCTGTCCACACTCTTCTACCTGTCGCCGGTGCCCAACGTGGTTCATTTCGCGGCCCAGATGTCCAAGGTGGAGGAGATGGTCCTGACGGGTCGAGCCCCCTATCCGGCGGAACGGACGCTGCTGACCACCGGGCTGGTCGAGGCTGGAGTTCGGTCACTCGCCCAAGACGGGAAAACCCTCGAGACACCCCACCTGTCGGTGAGCTACCAGGCGCCGAGAAAGTCGCAGTTCGTGCGGAGTTGAGGGGGAGAGCGTCGAAGGGTCCCGTCGGCCCGGTAGAAGGCTCTTCGAACATCGACCCGATCAGATGAGGCGACTGAGAAACCTGAGTGCGTGGCACACTCGAAATTGACCTGACGGAGATCCGACGATGATCCAGCGACGCACCTTCATCGGAGCCCTGGGGAGCAGCCTGGCGGCCGCGCCTCTACTTTGGACCAAGCCGAGGCAAGCCAAGCGTCTGGCTCTCGTGACCACCGAATGGCGATTCCGGTCCCATGCCTGGCACATGGGGGAGCGATTCCTGGCGGGATACCCCATGGAGGGACGGTGGCACCGGTCTCCGATCGAACTGGTTTCGGCCTATGTGGACCAGGAACCGAAGAACGACCTGAGCCGTCAACGGGCGCGGGAGTTCGGGTTCCGCATCTATCCCACCATCGCCGAGGCTCTACGCTGCGGCGGCGACAAACTGGCCGTCGACGTCGTTCTCTTGATCGGCGAACACGGAAAATACCCGGTCAACGACCGGGGCCAAACGCTCTATCCCCGCTACGAATTCTTCAAGGAGATCGCAGAAGTCTTCAAGCAGGACAGTCTTGCGGTACCCGTCTTCAATGACAAACATCTTTCCTGGAAATGGGCCTGGGCCAAGGAAATGGTCGACACGGCCCGATCCATGGGGCTTCCGTTTCTGGCCGGTTCATCGTTGCCCGTCACCTGGAGAATGCCGGACCTTGACATGCCCTACGGCGCCAAGGTCGAGGAAGTGATGTGCGTGGCCATGGGTGGCGTGGACAGCTACGACTTCCATGCCCTGGAAACGATCCAGTGCATGGCCGAACGCCGCCGCGGCGGTGAAACCGGAGTCGCCTGGTTCCAGGGACTGCGGGGCGATCCGGTCTGGGACGCCATGGGAAAAGGCTCCTTTGACGGCGGAGGCTGGGATCCGCAACTGTTCCACTCGTGCCTCTCCCGCAGCCACACGCTCACTCAGGCGGAAGACGTGAACCACCGGTATCCCAGCTCTGAGCAGATCCGGCAATGGGTGGAGGAACCGGTCGTTTACCGTTTCCAGTACAACGATGGATTGAAGGCCACCATGCTGCTCTTGAACGGCCTGGTCGGAGACTTCAGCTTCGCCGCCCGGCTCTCGGATCGCGCGGAGCTTCTCTCTACCCTGTTCTACCTTCCCCCGAGTCCCAACGTCGTTTATTCAGCGGCCCTGATGTCCAAGGTGGAGGAAATGGTGCTGACCGGAAATGCCCCCTATCCGGCGGAACGGACGCTGCTCACTTCCGGCATGGTCGAGGCCGGGGTTCGGTCACTCTCCCAAGACGGAAAAACTCTCGAGACGCCCCACTTGTCGGTGAGCTACCAAGCCCCCCGGGAGTCGCAATTCTGGCGAAGCTGAGCCAAGCCGGACTGGCCAAGGGCGCTGCCCGGTCCGCAAGAATTGGCTACGAAGCGAGAGCACGGCGCCCTCGCCCTACCGAAATCAAAGTCAATCTATCCTGGATTGCCGAGTATGGAATGGACGCTGCCACACACGGCATCCGGAAGGTCGCGAAGCGGAGCGATGCTGGGCGTGCCACTGGGCTGCACCCGGAAAAGGAATTGCAAAAGTGGTAGTTTGACTGTCGATTCCCGCTATGACGAGTCGGCGACGCTTCCTGCTACAGGCTGCCGCGGCGATGCAGTTTGCTGTCCTCGCATCGGGTGCGTTCGCCGCCGGCAGCGGCGAGCCCCTTTCGGGAATTCCCGTCATCCGCGCTGACGTGCCACGTCCGGCCCCCACCTGGGCTGTCTTGCAGCGTCACCTGATCGAAACGCTGGATCGCGCCGGGGTCGAGTTCGTCAAGGCCTACACCCGCCCCGACGGCAGATTGCGATGGAAGGAACGGTACGAGGGTGGAATGAACTCCTCGGACGATGCCTACGAGGGGTTCCGCGGCTTCTCTCTCCACCACGTGCTCGGAGGCTCGAAGGAGCTGGATATCCTCCACCGCCGGGTTTAGGAAGGCATCACGCGGCAATTCACACGGTACGGCCAGATCTACCGCGAATTCGACGGCAACTGGGACTGGATGCACCACGGGGAGGGCTACGTGTCCTTCTACCCCTTGGGGATGGCGGACCCGCATGACAGAGCCTTTCGGGACCGGTCGATCCGCTTCGCGGCGATGTACACCGGCGAGGACCCCGAAGCGCCCAACTACGACCCTGAGCAAAGATTGATGCGGGCTTCGATGACGGGCAGCCGTGGTCCGAAGCTGCAATGGACCAAGCGCGACTGGATTCCGACGAACGCGAACCTCGTCTATTACCACCTGCCCTTCGACGACATCCCGGGAGTGAGCTCCCCCACTGGATGGATCAACGATGGTCCCGGGGACGACCAGTTCGGGCGGATCGTCGAGACCATGAGCGACCGCATGGCACGGGGAGACGTTCCCATCAATCTCACAGCAGTGCCTTTGGTCGCCAACGCATTCCTTTATACGGGGGACGAGAAGTACCGCCGGTGGATCGTCGACTACGTGAGCAAATGGATCGAGCTCACAGAATTGAACGACGGGATCACCCCTGACAACGTCGGCCTCAGCGGGAAGATCGGGGAGTACACCGGAGGCCACTGGTGGGGTGGGTACTATGGCTGGAAATGGCCGCGGGGCGGCACCGACATCGTGCTGGCCACCCTGACCGCATCCAAGGTGGCTCTCCTGATGACAGGTGAGCAGCGTTGGCTGGACCTGCCCCGGAGCCAGGCGCGAGTGATGCGGACACGCGGGGAGATCCGGGACGGCGTCTCCATGGTGCCCATCCGGTACGACAGCCGCCGCAAGTGGCACCACTTCACGAAAGAGCCGCCATCCCCGTACCTACAGCTTTGGCACATGTCACAGTCGGAGCAGGATTGGGATCAGGTCGAGCGCCTCGCCGAGCTCGAAAAGGGGCGCGGCGAACTCAACGACCCCGACCTGGGGTGGGCATGCTTCGTTCAGGGAAACAATCCGCAGTTTCCGGTCGACGCCTTCCGCCGGGACCTGAAATTCGTCCAGCACCGGCTTGCGCGGATCCTCAATGAGCACGGGGACCCCGAAACCTGGTACGACGCGCACTGGCTCGCACTCGAGCCCCTGCCGACGGAGAACCTGGTGCGGCTCACAATTGCAGGACTCCCGGTACACAAGCGCGGAGAGATGTTGCATTCGTACGTCCGTTACTTCGACCTCGAACCCGGGACGGGAATCACTCTCAAGATCGGACTCGATCGATTCGCGTTGACACCTCGATATTCCTTTCCGTGGGATGGGTGGGAGTGACTCCAATGAGAGTTCTGCTGCTCGCCCTTGCAGCGGTTTCGTCCCAGGTCATGGCCTTGGCGCAGATGGGTTCGCCAGGCGGCGGCGAGACGCAGGTGATCGCGCTACACCCGACGAATCCCGGAACCCTGTACGCGGGCGCCGCCAAGGGCCTCTGCAAAACGACCTCGGGCGGCAAGGACAACTGGCCCTCGCGCGGCCTCGAGGCGCTTTCCCCGCGCGCCATCGTCCTGGACAGGTCGAAGCCGCAAGTACTCTACGCAGGCACTTGGCACGGAGTCTACAAGTCGACGGACGGCGGGGAATTCTGGTCGGCGAATCGGAACGGCCTATACGACATCGACGTTCGAGCCATCGCCATCGATCCGTCGAATCCCGCCGTCCTCTACGCAGCGACCCGCTCTGCCGGCGTCTTCAAATCCACGGACGGGGGACAGAGCTGGAATTCGGGGCAAGAGCCTCTCACTCAGCACATCCTGGCATTGGCCGTGGACCCCACCGCACCGGGTCACGTCTACGCAGGGACGACTAAGGGCGTCTACCGAAGCATCGACGGAGGTTCCCGCTTCCGGCCGGCCGGACTGCAATGGTCCAACCGAACCTGGACGCTGGTCTTTGATCCGAAGACCACTCCACCGACCCTCTACTACGGGGGGGAGGGGGGCGTGCTCAAGACGAACAACGGCGGAATGTGGTGGGACGTGACGGGTCCGCAGAGGAAATAGCCGACATTTCCGGACGGCGGATTGAAAACAGCACACATATAAACTAGTCTGAGTATAGTTTATTTCCTTGCCGGGCGAATATTGGAGGATTGTCGAATGTCTGAAGTGGGCGCATTCGAAGCCAAAACGAACCTGTCGCGGTTGTTGAAACGCGTGCAGGAGGGGGAACGATTCGTCATCACGAAGCACAATCGCCCGGTGGCGGAGTTGATTCCGTTCAGACCACGTGACGCCGGAAAAATCCGGGATGCGATCGATCGTATGAAGGCGTTTCAGGAGACCCATAGCTTGGCTGGCCTCTCTGTCCGTCAGATGATCGAGGAGGGACGCAAGTATTGATGGCGTTCGTACTCGATTGCTCGGTGACCATGGCGTGGATCTTTCCCGACGAGGCCACGGAATCGACGAATCAGCTAAGGGAATCGCTGATCGAGGGGAAGGCGTTCGTTCCGTCCCTCTGGCCCGTCGAAGTTGGAAACGTGCTCCTCATCGCGACTCGTCGGGGCCGGATCACCAGGGGCGATTGGCCCCGAATTCACGCAATTCTCGATGCACTGCCGATCGAAATCGATCCGATTTCCACGTCCCGCGTCTGGAATGTTGCGCTTGAACTGGCGACGGAGCACCAACTCTCCGTCTACGATGCCACGTATCTCGAACTGGCGGTCCGGTTGCATTTGCCTCTTGCAACCCTGGACCGTCGGCTCAGCGCCGCCGGACGATCCGAAGGGCTCGCGATTCCGACGTGCACCTCGCGAGAACAATGAAAGCACCGTGAAGGAAATGATGGACAAGCACCTCGAGTCGGACGAACCGTATCTGCTTGGCACCGATGCGGCGGAGGAATGGCGCCTGGAGACTCAACACCGATTGTGGGCAGGGGCGGCGCGCGACCTCTGGGACCGTGCCGGATTCGGACCGGGTGCACGGCTGCTCGATCTCGGCTGCGGACCGGGATTCGCCACCCTCGAGCTGGGGGAGCGGGTCGGCGAAAGAGGCCGGGTGCTCGCCGTCGACGAGTCGGTGCGTTTCATCGGCAGGCTGACCCGCGAAGCGAAACGGCTCGGATTCGAGCAAATCACCGCGCGCGTGGAGCGGGCCGAGATGCTGCGGCTGGAACCGGCCTCACTGGACGGCGCCTTCGTGCGCTGGCTCTTCTGCTTTCTGTCCGATCCGGCTACCGTCATCGACCGGATCGTAACCGGTTTGCGGCCCGGTGGCCGCCTGGTGGCCTGGGACTTCCTGAACTACGACGCGATGACGCTGCTGCCACGGAGCCCGGCATTCGAACGCGCCCGCGCGGCGGTCTACGAGAGCTTTGCGAGCAGCGGCGGTGATCTCAACATCGGCGACCGGCTGCCGGGACTGGTCGCGGCTTCGGGTTGCCGTTTGGTCGACTTGGTCCCGCTCGTGCGGTTCATCAGGCCCGGCACAAGTTTCTGGAAATGGCCGACGCAGTTTTTCTCCAACTACCTGCCACAGTTGGTCGAAACCGGCTTCTTGACGGAGTCGGAACGTCTTGCGTTTGAAGCCGAGTGGCGGGATCGGGAGCGGGATCCGGGCACGTTCCTGTTTGCCCCACCCGTGATCGGTATCGTCGCCGAGAAGATGTAGCGCCATCGTCGGACCCTGTCGCCAACTGCCGCGCAGTCCGATCCTGAGTCTTGCAGACAAATTCTCTCCCCTGTACCCGTGTGAGAACCGGGTCTTCAAAGGTATGGTGATAGCCCGCAACGGAGTTCCGCGGGAGGGAAAGCGAGCAGCAAAAAATGAACGACGGCATCGGTTCAGAAGAGCAGGGCGCCACCCGTCGATCGCCGGAAAGCGATTTCGTGCAACCTCCAAGAAGACAGATCGTACTGACGATGATCTGCGTGATGTCTGCGGCCTTTCTGGCCGTACTGGGCCAGATGGTCGTGGCCGCCGCCATGCCGCGCATCGTCGCCGATCTGGGCGGATTCGACCGTTATACGTGGGTGGCGGCCGCGTATCTCGTCGCGTCCACCGTGGCCATCCCCATCACCGGGAGACTCACCGACATTTACGGGCACAAGGGATTCCTGGTTCTGGGAATCGTCGTCTTCATCGTGGCCTCCGTACCGGCCAGCTTCAGCCAGTCGATGAATCAGCTGATCGCTTCCCGAGCCCTGCAGGGTATCGGCGGAGGAATCCTCATAACCATGAGCCTCCGTTCCATTCCGGACCTGTTTCCACCCCGGCAACGAGGCAGGTTTCAAGGACTGATCGCCCTCGTGTTCGGAATGGCCTCGGTCATCGGGCCGAGTCTGGGGGGATTCATCACGGACCAACTCTCCTGGAACTGGATCTTTCTGATCAACCTTCCAGTCGGGATTCCTGTGCTCCTGTTGATCATTCGCACCTTCCCCAACATCAGGCCCGAGGCCGGAGATCGAAAGCTGGACTACCCAGGCATGATGGCTCTGGTGCTTTCCGTAGTGACCGCGATGCTGGCCCTGTCGTGGGCAGGCGTTCAGTACGATTGGGCTTCACCGCAGGTCCTGGGCCTCCTGGGATTCGGGTTGGCAATGGCTGCGGTATTCCTGGTCGTGGAATCCAGGTCCGATTCCCCCATCATGCCCCTGGAAATATATCGAAACCGGATGGTTTCCATCTCGGCGATCGTCGCGTTTTTGACCGGGTTCGGGCTGTTCGGAAGCGTCATCTTCCTGCCCCTGTTCTTCCAGGCAGTCCTGGGCGCTTCCGCGACCGGAAGCGGCGGCTTCTTGACCCCCATGATGCTGGGAATCGTCATCGGCTCCATTGTGGCCGGCGGACGGCTCTCCCGATCCGGCGGACAATACCGCCGGCAGGGTCTGGCCAGCACCGGCTGCATGGCCGCGGGCATGGTTTTCGTCTCCACCATGAACGAGAATACGAGCTTCGCCTGGACAGTGGGATACATCGTGCTCATGGGGCTCGGGTTGGGAGGGACACTGTCCACCTTTGCGGTGGCCGTTCAGAATTCGGTGCCGGACCGGTTCATGGGAACCGCCACCTCGGCACTTCACTTCTTCAGGTTGATCGGCGGGACGACGGGCCTCGCCCTGCTCGGTGCGGTGATGAGGCACAGGTTCTCGTTGCGGGTGGAAGAAACGGTCTCGGACACGGCAAAGTCTGCCCTCACTCCCGGGCGGCTCGACGCCATAACCGACAACCCAAGGGCGCTGATCGATCCGTCCTCCATCGGCGAGCTCAGATCCGAATTCACCGATGCCGGCGTCGACGCCGTACGGATGGCCGACACTCTTCTCGCCGACCTGAATTCCGCTTTGTCCGGAGCGGTGGGAGACGTGTTTGCGGTCAGCTCCGTGGTGATGGCGGTCGCCGTAGCGATTACCTTCTTTCTCAGAAAGTCACCCGTCTGAAAGCACGGGGCGAACGCGGACTCGCTTGCCGTTCAACATCGTCCCGATCCAGGTATAGCGTACGCCCCATTCATACACCGCCAGGAGGAGACCCGGCACGGTCACACAGATCAACACGAATGCCAGGTGAGGATCGACCAACCCTTCCACGGCCAGCATCTGCGCCCAGATCACCAGCGGGAGATGAGCCAGGTAGATCCAGTAGGATGCGTCCGAAACATACCGCACCCAGGTCCGCTCTCGCGAAGCCAACCATCGGAAGAGTCCCATCATGCCGAAGCACGCCAGCCAGGTATACGCAACCTGTAAGACTGCTGCGACTACCGGCACCCAGGCCCCTTCCGGGTCAACGAATTCAATCCTCTCGGGATACAGGAACACCAGCGCCAATGGCATCACCGGAAGAGCCGGGAGGAGCATCGTGGCCCACCACCGGCGCACCACGACACGCCGTTGGTAAAGCCAGACTCCAAACGCGAAAAACACCAGGTAGTAGCCGAGTATGGCGGGTACGGGCACAATGACGGTGGAAAGGTCGGCACCCAGGATCTGGCGCATGAAGTACTGAGGTGCGACAGGCACCGCGACGAGCAGCCACCACAGGGGATGACGAAACCGCAGGCCCAGCTTGGCGGCGATGGCGAAAGCTCCCACGATCAGCAACAGGTACCAGAGAAACCAGAGATGGTAGAAGCGCCCCGGCCAGGCGACCGACTCGACGCCACTTTCCGAGAACGCCCAGTAAGTGATCGGGATGACTGTGAACAGTCCGGCCAGCAAGGGTAGGCCGATCTGCTTGAGGCGAACCAGAACCATCTGTGCCAGCCCTCGCCGCCGCCACTGCAGGGCCGAGAAATATCCGCTCAGGATGAAGAACAGCGGCATCAGAAACCCCACCAGACCGCTGCCCAGGTACGCGTAGGGGTTGTAGAGAGGTTCCGTGTCCTCGGCGTACGGATGTTTCGCCGGCCAGAGGTCGGAAAAGGGCATCAGGAAACACAACGCGTGTAACACGACGACGAGCAGCATGGCTGCGGCGCGCAACGCGTCGAGGTCGTGCAGCCGGGTCATCTCCGACGAGGTTCCGCTCTTTCGGCCGAGTGTCGGCATCCTCCGCCTGTTAACACTCCTGCTCAATAGGTGGTCCGGCCACCGCTGACGTCGAAGACCGCTCCGGTGCTGTACGAGCACTCCTCCGATGCCAGCCAGGCGACGAGCGCCGCGACCTCGGACACCGTCCCGGTGCGTCCCATGGGAATCCGAGTGATCATGCTGGCAATCCGCTCCTTCGTCAGCCTTTCCAGCAAACGGGTCATGACCGCGCCGGGAGTGACGCAGTTCACGCGAATGCCCGTTTTCGCCAGTTCCAGGCCGATCGATTTGGTGAGACTGATGACGCCGGCCTTGGTCGCGGCATAGGGCACGGCCCCGGCGACCCCCTCCTTGCCGGAGGCGGAGGAGACGTTGACGATGCGGCCATAGTTCCGCTCCATCATGTTCGGAATCACATGATGACAGAACGAAAATACGCCGCGGAGGTTGGTCCGGTAGATGCGGTCCATCTCCTCCACCGGCATTTCCCACGTCCTGGCAACAGGGCTCCCGACACCTGCATTGTTGACCAGTATGTCGATGCGCCCCCATAGGTCGATGGATGTCCGGACCGCGTCACGGGCTGTCGCCTCGTCCCCCACGTCGCCGATCACAACCTTTGATGACACTCCCTGCCCGGCGAGGGTACGCGACGCCCGCCGGGCGAGATCGGCGTTCACGTCGACGACGGTAATTCGAGCCCCTTCGCTTCCAAGACATTGTGCGACACCAAAACCGAGACCCTCTGCCGCACCGGTGACGATGGCCACCCGGCCTTCGAATCTGGACATCTGTCCTCCTCCGTTTCAGAACCTAATCAAATATACATTTGTGACGGGTGACACCCCACCCTGAGCAAGTTCGAGTCAGGACTCCCTGATTCCTCTGCCTCGAGGATTCCGGCTCGGGTTCGGACTCAAGGGAACGGGCCCAATAAGATTGAGAGTTGCCGAGCTTTGGCCCAAGATCCAATGACCACGTGACGCGGAGGCGTTGCGCGGGCAAGGAGAACCTGAGCAGTTGTTCGAAACATGGGTCCCCATCACCATCGCGGCGGCATTCTTCCAGAACGTCAGGTCGTCGCTGCAGAAGCACCTCAAGGGATCGTTGAGCACGTCGTCGGCGGCGTACGTGCGTTTTTTCTATGCCCTTCCCTTTGTCCTCCTCTATCTGGCGATCCTCCGATTCGGCGCCGAGTATGACTTCCCGGAGTTCAACCGACGGTTTCTTTTCTTCGTGGTCCTGGGCTCCACGGCCCAGATCGCGGCGACGGCGCTCCTGATACATCTCTTTTCGTTTCGGAACTTCGTCGTCGCCACGGCCTACTCGAAGACGGAGACGATCCAGGCGGCCATCGCCGGAATGCTCATCCTCTCGGACTCCATTACCGCATGGGCGCTGCTGGCCATTGTCGTGAGCTTGGCCGGCGTCATGCTGTTGGCCCTCGCCAAACGGGAGTTGGGCGTCCGGGAGCTCATCTCTTCACTGTTCCGAAGAACGGCCGGAATCGGATTGGCCAGTGGCGCCGGATTCGGTCTGGCCGCCGTCTCCTATCGGGCCGCCAGCCTCTCCCTGGGCGGCGGCTTCGTCGCTTCCGCAGCGTGCACTCTCGCAGTCGCCCTCTTGTTGCAGACCGTGACCATGGGCCTCTACCTGCGGGTGAGGGAGCCGGGACAGTTGACCCTGGTCTTCAGATCCTGGAGGATTTCCGGCGCCGTCGGTCTGGCCGGAATGTCCGCGTCCGCCTGCTGGTTCACGGCCATGACGATTCGAAACGCCGCCCATGTGAAGGCTCTGGGCCAAGTGGAGCTGCTCTTCGCCTTCGTGGTAACTGCCGCTTTCTTTCGTGAGCGAGTCACCCGACGGGAGGTGCTGGGAGTCCTGCTGGTCGTGATGGGCATACTGGTCCTGCTGCTGCGAGGGTAACTCCGCACCTATGGAAAGAGGAGAGAGGTAAAAAGTGAGAGGAGGAGATAGCTCGGCCTATAAACCGGCTCCCATTCCCCGCTCCTTTCTGGAATACGTCCGGTCCATGGGACCCGGGATCGTGGTCGTCCTGACCTGGCTGGGAGCCGGGGACATCGTCGAGTCGGCCATGGCGGGAGGCAATTACGGCTACGCCCTCATGTGGGCCTTCGCCCTCTGCCTGATCCTCCGCTACCTGTTCGTCTCCATCATCGCCAAATACCAGCTCTGCAACCGGCGAGGTGAGACGGTATTGGCGGGCCTGGGGCGGCTGCATCCCCTCTTCGCGCTGATGGTCCTGACGGGGACGTTGTTGCTCACCCACGGCATCGGCGTTTTTCTACTGGTGGGGACGGCCGAGATCTGCATCAAGGTCACGGGAATCGGCAGCATTCCGGCCTGGGGCGCGGCTCTGGCCCTGACCGTTCTGCTGCTGGTGTTCCGGCCCGACTACCGGAGAATCGAAGCGATCTTTTTCGTTTTGGCCGGGGCCCTGTCGGTTTCCCTGATCGGACTGGCCGGGTGGTCCGGTCCGTCGGCTGGCGGTATCGCCAGGGGCATTCTGGGACTGCAGGTTCCCGAGACCCTGGGACGCTTCGACGCCGTATTCCTCATGGTGGCCATGGTGGGGGCCATCGCCGGCAGCCTGGGAAACCTCCTGTATCCCTACTTCATGCGGGAAAAGGGATGGACGACTCCGGACCACCGCCGGGTTCAGCGATACGACCTGATCTTGGGCATCATCGTTCTCATCGTCCTGGACCTCTCCATCTGGGTCGTGGGAGCCGAGATTCTCCACCCCAGAAACATCCAGGTGGTGGACCTGGAGAGCCTCTCGCGACTCCTGGGCGAAACCATGGGCGACCTGGGCTCCGTTCTCTTCTATCTCGGCGTGTTCGCGGCCCTGTTCAGTTCCATGGTGGGGAACGGCACCGCGTATGCCCTGCTCATCGCGGACGCCTATATTCAGCTTCGGCCGTCGGCCCGAGAGGCCTGCGCCGGCGACTACAAGCGGCATCCCAGCTTCCGTTGGGCCACCTACTGGGTGATCCTCTCACCCCTGATCTGGGTGTTCCTGGGGTACTCGGACTTCGTGGGTCTGACGGTGACGGTCAACGCGGCGCAGGTGGTGGTCCTTCCCTTCCTGGTGATCGGGGTCTGGATTTTGACGGCTCGACGAGTCCACATCGGAGCCGAGCACTGCAACCGCTGGTGGGAGAACGTACTGGTGGGATTCCTGTTCGCCGTGGCGGCGGTCAGCGGATACTTCTCGGCGGTCAAGGTGTTGGGCGGTTGATCCGGGGAGGAACACATTCCACCCAACGGGGAAGACCGGTCAGGGCGCCGTCTTCTCGCTGTAGACCTTGGCGATCTGGGACTCGAACCAACTTCCCACGTGGAGGCTGACCGAATCCGGGAGCCGGATGGATTTCTGCAGATCCTGGAGGCTCTTCCCGGCCGACAGTCCCAGCGCCACCTCGCGGTGCAGCGCGCGGATGAAGGCCTTCTGCTTGCCCAGAAGCGAACGGTCCGTGGGGGGGCCGTGTCCCGGAGCGACGGTCTCGACCCGAAGCTTTTCGAGCGCTTCGATGACGCCGATCCAGGAGTGGGTGTCCCCGTCCCCCATGTAGTTGTAGGGACCGTTGACCACGGCATCCCCGGTAAAGATGATCCGATGCCGGGGGAGATAGGCAAAACCGTCGCCGCGGGTGTGGGCCGTTCCGAAGTGGAGCAGTTCCAGGCGCTGGGTCCCGTCGTCGATGACCAACCGGTCCGGATAGGTCACGATGGGGGGCTGGGCATTCCTGAGCCCCAACGCGGCGACGTCCTTTCGTTTGGCGGCTTCATCCTGCCAGCGGAGCGGTTCGTAACGATCCATCTCCCGGACCACGTTCTCGTGTGCGACCGTCAAGGCTCCGTTGGCGACCCAGACCGGATTCCCATAGGCGTGGTCACCATGATGATGGGTGTCGAAGACCAGCCGGACCGGCTTCTCGGTGACCTTGCGGATGTCTGCCAGACAAGCCTCGGCGCCATTGGGGAAGTTGGCGTCGATGACCACCACAAACTCCCCGAAGACCACGATCCCATTGTTGCAATGGCCCTGGTGTTCCAGATCCCCCTCGCGAAAATAGACTCCGGGCGCCAGCTCCACCAGCGATCCCGACTCGGAAGAAATCAGCGCCGCGACCATCCCCGAGCACAGCGCAACAGCGGCAAGCGGCAATAGAATCCTGGTCCGGATGTTGGGCTGTCTCATCTGCGGCTCCTCCCCGGTATCACTGCTTCGATCTCTCGGCGGATTGTATCTTTCGTCCCGACGACGGGCAAACCGGAGGAACGGGCGACTGGAAATCGCCCCTCCTGGGCACGCCTACCCTGCGCCGGCCGAATCCGGCAATAACTTTTGCCGAGGGTTCCCAGGTGCTAACCTGCGGAGAGTAGGCGGTGTCTCTTACGACACCCAGTGAAAGGAGAGTTCGATGGTTCAAAGAATCCAAAACCTGATCCTCGGGTCCCTGGCCTGCCTGGTCTTGAGCCAGCCGGCCCTGGCCCAGTTCCCCTCCGGCGATCCCAGCATCATTGCGGCCGGAGTCACCCTGGAGAAGATCTTCGAAGGGGGATGCATTCTCACCGAGGGCGTCGCGGCAGCTCCCGACGGCGCCATCTACTTCAGCGACATCACCTTCACGGCCAAATGTCAGAATGAACAGGGTCAACCCGAAGCCGGACACATCTGGAAGTACGATCCCAGGACCGGAGAGACCAGCATCTTCCGCTCCCCCAGCGGCATGTCCAACGGCATCAAGTTCGATGCCAGAGGCGACATGGTCATCGCCGAAGGCGCCGATTTCGGCGGACGGCGGGTGATCCGCACCGACATGAAGACCGGAAAGAGCACCATCGTCGCGGGCCTGTACGACGGCCGGCGCTTCAATGCCCCCAACGACATCACCATCGACGAAAAGGGGCGCATCTACTTCAGCGACCCCCGCTACCTGGGCCACGAACCGCTGGACCAACCCGTCATGGCCGTGTATCGCATCGACACCGACGGGTCGGTGCACCGGATCGTCACCGACGCCGGCAAGCCCAACGGAGTCGCCGTCTCTCCCGATCAGAAGACCCTCTACGTGGTCAGCAACGACAACGGCGCCACCGGGATGTTCCGAATGGGCGAGGGCAGGCCGACCCTCAAGAACCGCATGGCTCTGCTGGCGTACGACCTGGCTCCCGACGGCTCGGCCAGCTTTCGGGAGGTCCTGGTGGATTACTCTCCCCAGGATGGACCGGACGGTCTGGTGGTGGACGTGGACGGCAATCTCTATGTGACCGTGCGCGACGCGACGCGCCCCGGAGTCGCCGTCTACTCCCCCGAAGGCGAGGAGCTGGCGTTCATTCCCACCGAGCTTCCCACCAACGTGGGCTTCGGGCGCGGGACCGAGAGCAGGACGCTCTACATTACGGCCGGAAAGAGTGTCTACCGGATCCACGTCAAGCGGGAGGGCTACCAGCTGCCCCCGCGGTAACGCGTGAACTGAGAACTCAGAGAAAGCTCTGCACGTACTTCACGATTCCGATCAGGGGGATCACCGTCAGTCCGATCCCGGCTACGAGTGTGCCCAGCCATAGCGGCCATCTCATCCGCAGTTCCCTCGGGAGATGGTTTCGGTCCGACCAGAGCATGGCGAAGCACCAAAGGCCGCAGATGAGACCCGAACCCACCAGGGCCGCAGGAGTCACGATGTAGACGGGGTCCCGCTCCAGAAACCAGAGCAGGCCCAGGCCGGGCAGCCCGCACCAGAGAATCGTCCAGAGCCGGAACTTCTTCAGGGGAACCTTCCGCAACGACGGGAAGAGCGCGACCAGACATTCCCGGGTGGTCCGGCTGTAGAGTTCGTAGGCACCGTAGATGGTGCCGAAGAACGCGAAAAAGATGCCGGTCTTGTAGAGCCAGGCGAGCAGCGTCTGAACCAGGGGTGACTGGTCCGGACGGACCAGGTAACCCAACTGGAGGGTCAACAGGTCGAACCCGCTGGGGATCTCCTGCCGGGGATAGAGGATGGTGGCGCCCAGGACGGCGAAACAGAGAGTGAAGATGAAGATGCAGGTAACGACACCGTTACGTCGGTGCGCGGGGCCCGAAGCCAGGCCAAGCCCCGCTTCAAGTTTTGCCGGCTCGATTCGATGGGACCCTCACGCCGACTGCCCAGCATCCCCCAGGCCTTTTCCCGAAGCATCCCCAGGTATCCCAGATAGTCCTGGGTTCCGCCCCCCACGGCCCCCAGGTAGGTGACCATTTCCACCCAGGGATTCCGTCCCCGGAACTCAGCATAGCGTTCCAGGACCCAGCCGTCGTACCGGGGCTCGGTGGGGATCAGGGTGCCCCCCAACAGTGCCACGAAATCGGGATTGGAAACGGCAGCCGCCATGACCATGCACAGGAGCAGCAGACCCACCAGCACGGTCTGAACCCGCTCCAGGAAGCCATAGCTCTGAATCCAGGTGAAGGCCACCGCCACCAGAATGAAGAAGGTCCCCCAGAGGCGACCGAAAAAGATGAAGTCGGACGCGTTGTCCGGGTCCGGGAAACCGACCACCCAGTTGGTGAACTCTCCCAGCATCTTGGGGAGTCCCCCACCTACCCAGAAGGGCATCCAGACGATGGTCATGACGGAGACGAAGAGGACGAACCAGCCACGGGGACCCGGCAGCTCCATCCAACTCCGCAGGGGATGGCGACCGGTCAAGGTGATGAACCGGGCGCCGGTATAGACCTGGAGACCCTTCAACGCGGAGCCGACCAGAAAACACCAGAACAGGGAATAACCGAAGACGGCGCCGCCCCGGGAAGCGAAAACGGTCTCGCCGCTTCCGATGGTGACCGAAGCGATGATGGCGCCCGGGCCGAAGAGCCTGAGCATTCCCATCAGGGAACGATCACGGAGCTGAGGCGAGAGCTCCGGATACCGCACGGGTTCATGCTCCATGGGATTCGTTCCCCTCCAATCTGCTCCTCGGTCTCTGTTCACGCCTCACTTCTGAGAAACCCGTAGGGGCGCCCCTTGTGGGTGCCCTCTTTCGCCGCTGCAGGCAGGACCGCCACCAAGCCCTTTATGAGGATCACTGGAACCACCGCCTGCGCAAGGTTGCCAGCTTGCGGCGGGCGACCACAAGGGTCGCCCCTGCGGGTCGCCTCACGCGCCTACCACGGCTACAGTTTCCAGGGCTTCCGGTAGCTGGTCCGGACCATGCGCCCGGCTTCCGGATCGTCCACGATCCGCTCCCGGTCCGGGTCCCATTGAACCCTGCGGCCGAGCCGGTAGGCGATGTTGCCGAGGTGGCAGGCGATCATGGAATCGTGACCGATCTCCACGTCCGATCGGGGGCGTTCCCGGGAGCGCATGCAGTCGACGAAGTCCTGGACGTGTCCCAGGTGGTAGGCGCCCCGGCCTCGAATGTTGTGCCGCGGCTTGCCGCGGGACCGGAACTCGCGCACGGACTTGTCGATCCTGTCGGTTTCAGAATGGACCTCCCAGCCATTGCGGTCGACCACCAGCACACCGTCGTTGCCGTGGAACTGGACACCGTGCTCCCGCGCCTCCGGGCCGCGCCCCACGCCCAGCGCATGTTCCCAGACCATGCTGAAATCGTCGAATTCCCAGATGACCTGTTGGGTGTCGGGCGTCTGCATGGCGTCCCGGGGATAGCCGAACTTTCCTCCCACCGAGACCGCCGCCCGGGGCGCCTTCACGTCCATGGCCCAGTTGGCGATGTCGATCATGTGCGCGCCCCAGTCGGTCATGAGGCCGCCGGAGTAGTCCCAGTACCAGCGGAACGAAAAATGAAAGCGATTCAGGTTGAACGAACGTTCGGGAGCCGGTCCCAACCACATGTCGTAATCCACCCCCGGGGGAGGAGGCCCATCCGGCTGAGCCGGCATCTCCCCCTTCCAGTCCAGGTAGGCCCAGGCCCGGACCAGCCGGACCTTCCCCAGCTTCCCGCTCTTCACGTAATCCACCGCGTCGGTGTAGTGGGGAGCACTCCTCTGCTGGGTCCCCATCTGGACCACCCGGCCGTGCCTGCGGGCGGCGTCCACCATCACCCGGCCCTCGTGGATGGACAGAGACAGGGGCTTTTCCACGTAGACGTCCATCCCCGCTTCGCAGGCCATGACGGTGGGAATGGCGTGCCAGTGATCGGGAGTGGCCACCAGGACGGCATCCAGGTCCTGCCGATCCAGAAGGCGCCGGAAGTCTCGGGTCCGGAACTCGGCCTTCTGGCCGGCGGGGTCAAGGATCTCGGACTGGGTCCGGTCCAGCTGCGAAGGATCGACGTCGCAGATGGCCGCGCACTGGATCCCGTCGATTTCGAGAAACCGCCGGAGATCGCCTCGCCCCCGGCCGCCGCAGCCGATCACTCCAAGCCGTATGCGATCGTTGGCCCCCGCCGTGCGGGCCGAGGACCGGGCGGACGCAGGGCGCCCCGCGGCCAGAGCCGCCCCGCCCGTGAGGGCGGCCGAGCGCGTCAGAAAACCTCGCCGGTTCTGTTTCTTCATGACGTTTCTCCTTCTCTCATCTGTGGCTCCGGAGGAACCTTGAGATAGTCCAGAATCGGGGTGTCCTGGACATAAAGATCCTCCACCACTCCGAATCCCTCGTGGACACGGAGCAGGACATGAGCCTCCTTCATCCCGGAGCCAAGAGTGCTTCCGGTCGCCTCTTCGGTGTCTGCCACCAGGTCTTCAGGCAGGTAGAAACGGTCGAAAGGCAGTTGAATGGCGCCCTTCTTTCCGCTCCGCCGGACCCGGACCCTGAGGTAGACGCCGGCTTCGGGCGGGTCGTCCCGAACGGCTGCAAAACGGCCGAATCCCTCCGGGTCCACCTCCAGGAGGGCATAGGCCCAAACCTGCGACGGCCGTTGGACCGGCTCCTCGAGGGTGACCTCCGAAGAGGGTATCCGGAAACGAACCGAGCGCCCCAGAACCGCGTCCTTGGGATCCATGGGCTCCACCTTGAACTTGACTCTTACCCCGTCGCGGAGAGTCCACTCGCGATGCAGGATCATCCAAGCGGGAACGCCAAGCTGACAGAGGACCACCAAGGCGAACACCAATGTCCTGAGCTGGATCATGGCTCCTCCCCGGATGGTTGCCCTGAACCTTCTATCGGCGGTTGGAGGCCACGGAAGCGGCGTCCAAGATATGCATTGGCCGACAGGAAGGCGGCACCCACAAGGATAAATCCGATTCCGCGGACCACCAGTCCCAAATCGCTATCGAAGAACCTGGCCGCGATGAGGGCCGCCAAGATGAGCATGCCGAGATTGACAGTCCCGATCCTCTCCCGGCGGAGGCCTCGAACCAGGACCGAAACCCCGGCGGCCAACAAATAGAGATTCATGAGAAACACGGGAACCAGGGTCGACTCCATTGCCAACAGCAGAACATGTGCCAGAAACGCCACCGCGCCGAACGAACCCCAGAGCAGCCTCTGAGGACGACCATGGACCAGGCTGAGCCAACCCAGGATGACGGACAGAGCGAGGCAGATCCCGATCAGAACGACTCCCGGTAGGCCGTCCGCCCAATCCCACTCCCTCCCGCCGAAGCGTTCCAGATGTTGCCAGGAGTCGTGATAGGAGAACCGCAAGGCCAAACCGAATGCTCCCAATCCCCCGATGCTCTGCAGAGGACGCCGCCAGACGCGGGGCGCCTGTCCGAACCAGATCCGGCCCGTAAGGTACAGGACGGAGAACAGGCCGGCGTACACGGCCAGATAAAGCCGTTCCCCATACTCCGTGATGGAAAAACCGAAACCGAAACCAAGAGAGGCGGCTCCGAGCCAGAGCAGGCAGACAGGGCCGGTACTCTGCCGGTCATGCCGCAGCAGAGACCAGAGATAAGGTGCAAGCAGCGCCAACATCCCCCAGTAGAGGAGGGAGCCTTCCCCACCGGCCGCCTCGGAACCGCCCAGAGCCGTCACCCCGACCAGGTAAAGGGCCGCGGCCGCACTGGACCTCATGAGATAGACGACGGGAACGGCCAGCAACATCCAGGTCAGGAGAAACCGGCTGACGTCGCCCGGGAGATGATAGGTCTGCGCGATCAGGGCCATAACCGCCCCGACGGCCAGAAACAGCAGGCAAGCCGTCCCTTCGCGCCAGGGTCGGGACGGAACGGATCGCAACAGCACCCAGCCGGCCGCGGCCTGGGCGCCCAGCAGGATCGAGAAGGAGATTCCAGCGCGGAGCGTCCTCGAAAGTTCCTGCCAATTGTATGCCAGGACCAGAATGATCCCGAGACCGATCAGGGCGGAACCGAAAACCGCAGTTACGGTCAGGCCAAGTTGGCGTCCTGCGTCTCGACCGCCAACTCCGTAGTGGGCACATAGTCGATCGGCTGCATTCTGGCTCACGATCCCGCGGGACACCAGATCGGGAAGTTCGCCCAGGAGCCAATCCGGGCCCTGCCTGCTCATACCGTTTCCACCATGGGAGATCGTCGACGACTACACACCTTTGGATCCGGTCCCGCGACTTCTCCCCCGGCTTCCCTCCCTCCTCGTCCGTGCTATGATACATGCTCTTTCGAGACGGAGGATGGCCCGGACCCCGCATGCGGCAGGCGCTGTTCCGTCCCTCGAGCAACCGAACAGAAACGTTTCAGGGCTCGTTCCCTGTGTCTCGTCCAGGAGGAATTTCGCATGAGTCAAGAGTGGAAGACGGACAGCTGGTTTGCCAGCCCCTGGAATTTTTCTCCGGAAGCCCGGCAGCAACTCAATTTTCCCGACCAGATCCGAATTCACGACGTCACCCTCCGCGATGGCGAGCAGCAAACGGGAATCGTGTTCCGGCGGGACGAGAAGGTGGCCATCGCCAAGAAGCTGGCGGCAGCCGGCGTTCATCGAATCGAGGCCGGCATGCCCGCCGTCTCCGACGAAGACGAAGCGGCCATCAAGGACATCGTCGCTCTGGGCCTGGATTCGGAGATCTTCTCTTTCGCCCGCTGCATGCCTGCGGACGTCAAGCAGGCCAAGGACTGCGGCGTCCATGGGATCATCACCGAGATTCCCTCCAGTGACCACATCATCGCCAACGCCTACGGGAAGGATATGGACTGGGCCGTCAAGGCTTCCATCGAGACCACTCTGGCCGCCAAGGAGGCGGGACTCTACACCGTCTTCTTCACCATCGACAGCACTCGTTCGGACCTGAACCGTTACCTGGATCTGATCGAGCAAGTCTCCACCCAAGGGCACATGGACGCTCTGACGCTGGCGGACTCCTTCGGCGCTTGCTCTCCCGAGGGGATCGCCATGGTGCTCAAGAAGCTCAAGGCCCGTTTCAAGCAGCCCATCGAGATTCATTGCCATGAAGATTTCGGCCTCGGTGTCGCCAACACCATCGCCGCCCTCGCCAACGGTGCTTCGGTGGCACACGTCACCGTTTCGGCCCTTGGAGAACGGGCCGGAAACGTGCCCCTGGAGGACACCGTCATGGCTCTGAAGGTACTCTACGGAGTTGATGTCGGCGTAAGGACGGAGGAATTCTACGAACTCTCCAAGCTGGTGCAGAAGCTGTCCAATGTCGAGCTGCCGCCCAACCGGCCCATCGTGGGCGATTCCCTCTACAAGATCGAATCGGGAATCGTGGCCATGTTCCACCGGCGCTGCAAGAACGTGGAGCCCTTGGAATACATCCCCTTCCTTCCCCGGGTGGCCGGCCGTCCCGGCGTCTCGATCGCCCTCGGCAAGGGTGCCGGATTGGCCAACGTGGAGGAGGCGCTGGAGGAGCGTGGAATGAGCGCGACCGCCGATCAGACCAAGGAGATCGTGGATCGCGTGAAGCAGGTTTCAATCCGGAACAAGGCGTTGCTGACGGACCAGGAGTTCGAATCCATCGCCGCTGAGGTCATCGGCTCCTGAGCCGCTGATCGAGCACGGCCCCGATTCCCGGGTCGACCAAGGGAGCGAGGAGAAATGTTTCGCAATCTGGATGAATTGGTCGATGCCTCCATCAGGTTGGGTCCAGCCCGGATCGCCGTGGCCGCAGGCCACGACCCGGACGTCATCGAGTCGCTCCAGCTGGCTCGTGAGATGGGTCTGGCCGAGGGACTTCTGGTAGGCGACAGGAAGAAAATCGAGCCGATGGCGGATGCCGCCGGGCTCCGCCTCGATTCGGGATACCTGATCCACCAGCCGGATGAGAGCGTGGCCGCCCTCAAAGCCATCGAGCTGGTCCGAGAGGGCGCCGCGGATCTCCTGATGAAGGGGAAGATCAACACCTCCGTGCTGATTCGAGCGGTCCTGAATCGGGAGCAGGGCCTCCGAACCGGCCGCCAGCTGAGCCAGGTCATCGTTTTTCAGGTGCCCGGCATCGACCGTCTCATGATCATGACCGACGCCGCCATCAATCTGGCCCCCGATCTGACTCAGAAAGCGGAGATCTGCCGGAATGCCATCGAGGTGGCCCACGCAATGGGCATCGAGGAGCCCAACGTGGCAATCCTGTGCGCTCTGGAATTCGTCAATCCCGCCATGCCGGCCACGGTGGACGCGGCGGGTCTGACCATGATGAATCGCCGGGGGCAGCTGAAGGGCGCCTACATTGAGGGTCCCATCGCCCTGGACGTCCCCATGAGCCGGTTCGCGGCCGACCGCAAGGGGATCGAGACTCCCCTGGTCGAGAACACGGACGTCTTCATCGCTCCTGACATCGAAGCCGCCAACATCCTCTACCGGGCCATTCTCTATATGGCCGGCGGAGAATCGGGTGGAATCGTGGTCGGAGCCAGGGTCCCCTTGATACTCCTTTCCCGGGCCGAAACCCCGGAAACCAAGATACGTTCCATCGCCATCGGTCGGCTGGTTGCCCAACACGCCGCCGGCTGACCGGGATCGGACTCCCGCCATGCTGGTTCTGGTCGTCAACGTCGGATCCACCTCACTCAAGTTCCGTCTCTTCCGGATGGAGGACGAAGAGATTCTGGCCGCCGGCCGGGTGGAACGGGTGGGCAGTCCATCGTCTCCCTTCAATTATCGGCGCGGCCAGGAACCGGAATTGACGGGAGATCTGCAGTGTCCCGACCAGCGAGCGGCCGTAGAGCACGCACTCAAGCTGCTGACCGAACCGGCGTCCGGAGTCCTGAAGAGCCTGGAAGAACTGGACGCCGTGGGATTCAAGCCGGTGCACGCCAAGGGGATCGCCGATTCGGTATTGATCACTGACCAGGTCATCGCCGCCATGGAGAAGTACACGTCCCTGGCCCCCGCTCACAATCCCCCCTACATCCAGGCGTTCCGTATCTTTCGTGAGGTACTTCCCCAGAAGCCGCTGGTGGGGGTCTTCGAGCCCGCTTTCCACAAGACCATCCCCGAGGCCGCCCGCACCTACGGCATTCCCTTCGAATGGTCCCGGAAGCACGCCATTCGCCGTTACGGGTTCCATGGCGCCTCCCACCGGTACGTCTCCCTGCGAGCGCCGCAACTGTTGGAAAACCCGGATCGCGAGTTGCGAATCATCTCCTGCCATCTGGGAGGCAGCTCCAGTGTCTGCGCTCTCAAAGGGGGCGTCTCGGTGGAGACCAGCATGGGTTTCTCTCCCCAGTCCGGCCTGCCCAACGCCACCAGAAACGGGGATCTGGACCCGTTCGTCCTTCTCTACCTGCTGGAGAATGAGGACCTCAGCCCGGGACAGCTTCGGGAGCGGCTGGTGAAGGACTCCGGCTTGAAGGGAATCTCGGGGGTGAGCGGTGACGTACGGGATTTGGAGGAAGCGGCGGGCCGGGGGAACCGAAGAGCCGCTTTGGCCCTGGACGTGCTGGTGCACGAGACTCGCAAGTACGTGGGGGCCTATGCGGCGGTTCTGGGTGGACTCGACGCCCTCGTGTTCACCGGCGGCATCGGAGAAAACGGCATCGCGATCCGGCAGAAGATCTGTCAGGGGCTGGAGTTCCTGGGAATCCACCTGGACGCCGGCGCCAACGACTCTCGGGGCCGGGAGGGCTGCATCTCCGCCCCCGGGTCACCGGCCCAGGTCCTGGTGATCCTGGCCAACGAGGAACTGGTCATTGCCCGCGAGACCGCGAAGCTGGTCGGGTCCGGCCGGTGACTGGCCCCAACGCATCATTCTCGTAGAGTTTTTCTTACCGCTGGTTTGCCTGGGAGGAAGCCGGGAGCATCGGGTCCGGAACGACCGGCTGTGAACGACTTTACGGCGAGACCAGGATCTTCTGACCCGGAAAGATCCGCTGCCTTGGACTCAGATTGTTCCAGCGGAGCAGGTCCTTGAGTTTCACCCCGTAGACTCGGGCGATGGCGTAGAGCGTGTCTCCCCGGCTGACGACGTGCGGCCCCGACGAGGTGGAACGGGGGACCTTCGAGGCCCCGCGGCGAGCCGCGCCGGCCCTCCCCGAAGGGAATAGAGGAATGGCCAGCTCCTGTCCGATCCGGAGCCGATGGATGCTCCGGAGCCGATTGGCCTGCGCGATGGCCTGAATCGAGGTGGCGTAGCGGCTGGCGATCAGCGACAGCGTCTCTCCCTTACGGACCCGATGGTGGCGGAGCTTGATCCGTTTTTCGGGGGGGAGCTGGGCGACCTTCTTCCGTGCCAGTTCTCCAGTGCCCAACGGAACCTTCATCTGGTACCCGGGAAGTTTGAACGGGGTCACCCGCCTCCTCAGTTCGGGATTGAGGTCGTCAAGGAGCCGGGTCGGAACCTCGATGAGCTCGGCCATGGTTTCCAGGTCCACCTGCTCCGTCAGGGGTATCAGCTCGAACCTCAGCTCCGGATCCGGTGCGACCTGGAAGCCGTAGCGAATCGGGTTCTTGAAGATGATGGTCGCCGCCAGATAGGAGGGCACGTAATTCCTGGTCTCCCGGGGCAGGAGCCGGCGGCGGGACATCTCCCAATAGTCGATGCGGCCGTAGCGCCGCCAAATACGCTCGATTCTCCGGGGGCCACAGTTGTACCCGGCCAAGGCCAGGTACCAGTCTCCGAATTCGCCGTAGAGGTGTTTCAGGAACCGGGCGGCAGCCACGGTGGACTTCAGGATGTCGGAGCGCTCGTCGATCCACCAGTTCTGTCTGAGGCCATAGAGGCGCCCGGTTCCCGGAATGAATTGCCAGAGGCCCTTGGCCCGGGCCCGGGAAAGGGCATCCGGCCGAAAGAGGCTTTCGATATGGGCCACGTAGACCAGATCCAGGGGCACTCCCTCCCTGCGAAACACCTCTCGAAACATTGTGAGGTAGCGTCCCGACCGCCTTAGGCCCCTTTCCATGAAGACCCGGCCACGCGTACGGTAATAGGTCAGGAATCGGAGCACCCGTTCATTGAGGACCACGGGGACGTCAAACTGAGACGTGAGCAGATCCTCGCTGGCCAGATGCTTCAACTTCGGGTCCACCCGAATGGTGAAGACATTGCGGTTGGCCAGCCATTCGATGGGACTGTCCTCCTCCCGGTCGCTGGCCAGGTCTTCCAACCTCAGATCCTCGATCTTGCCCAACAGAGAGAAATAGGCCCGTTCCAGCTGCCGGTTCAGAGCGGGTTCCTGCTCGGGTTCCAGCAGTTGATCCAGCGCTCTCAGGAAATGGTCCCCGGCTTGGTCACGCTGCCCCTGATTGAACAGCGACTCGCCCTCCAGGTAGAGCTGCAACGAAGACCGTATGCGTCCCCTCACCCGGCTCTCGGCCACCTCCCGCTTGATCTGCAGGTCCTGATCCGGAGCCTGGTCGCCGATTCTCGCTGGCGAGCGTGCAGCGGCTACGGTTGAACTGTCGGAGGGAACCGGTACGGCGACTCGACGCTGGGAACTACAGCCGGCAAGCAAGGCCAAGCCAGCCAGGGCAGCCACGTTCCTGACCAAGCGTTGCCGTATTCCGGGCGCCGAGCCGGCGGAAGGCTCAAACCTCCACACAGAAACCCGGTCCCGGTCTGTTCCAGCTGCCGGCCGAGCCATTTCGGTCTAGGTGTCGCCCTGTTTGACAGCAACGACGTTATCGAAGAGGGCTTTCGCCCGGGGAAGGAGCTCGATGGCCTTTCGGAGTTGTTCGTCGATGCTCAAACGGATCCTCTGTCCTTCTTCCTCACCCAGGACCCGGGTCATGAGCTGCTGTTCCAGATAGGTCTTGATCAGGTGCTTGTTTTCGTCGAAATCGGCGTGATTGTAGACGATCTTCTTGTCGTCGAGATATTGCCGGAACCGGCCGAGAATCTTCTCGGTTACCCGATGTTGCTGGCGAAGCCGGCCCTTCTCCTTCTCCGAAAGATTGTTCCAACGTTCCAACTGGTTGGGGAAACGGAACTTGGGATCGAGATCTCCCTTGGACAGCTTCTCCACGAATTGACGGAAGCTGTCCTTGCGAGCCAGCTGACGCAGGATCTTGGGACGCGTCGGCCGGGAGACCTCTTCATCCGGAGTGATGCCGCCTCCGCCGAAGACGGGCCTCCCGCTGTCGGTCTTGTGCTCGGTCCGTTCCGACGAAGAACTATCACGCCTTCCCGAAAAGTATTCATAAAAGCTTTCAGAGTAGCTGCGCTGGATGAGCCGGTCGCTCGGCGTGTAATACCTGCCGGTGGTCAGGGCCAGACCTCGGTTCTGTTCCAATGGGTAGATGGTCTGGACCAGCGCCTTGCCGAAGCTGGTCTCGCCCACGATCAAGGCGCGGTCGTGGTCCTGCAGCGCGCCGGCTACGATTTCACTGGCGCTGGCGCTGTTGCGATCGATGAGGACGACCATGGGATAACCATGAACTCGGCCCTTGGGCGCCACATACTCGTGGCCTCGACCCTTGCGCATGCGAGTCCGTACCACCAGTTGTCCCTTGGAAAGAAACCGGTCGGCAACCTGGATTGCCTGGTTGAGGGCGCCGCCGGGATTGTCCCGCAGATCCAATACCAAGGCCCGGAGCTTGGATTCGTCCAATCTTATCAGGGCGTCGTTCAATTCCTCCCCCGTGGTCTCGGAGAATTTCTTGATCCTCACATAGCCGATCTCGTTCGGGAGGTAGAAAGCGAACTCGATCGTGTACATGGGGATCTCGTCCCGTTCCACGGTCATTTCGATGGGTTCGGGAACACCCGGGCGCTCGATGGTGATCTGAACCGTGGTCCCCTTGGGACCCTTCAGGTTGGGGATGACCTCTTCCAGAAGGTCCCAATCCTCGATCGATTCGCCCCTGATCTTGGAGATCACGTCGCCGACCTGGATGCCCGCCTTGTACGCCGGGGTCCCGATGGAGGGAGGTTTTTCCACCACCACGCGCCCGCTCCCCGGAGATTCCGCCTTGATGCTGATTCCCAGCCCGTAATACTTGCCCTTCTGCTCTTCCTGGAGCTTGCTGTAGTCGGCCCGGGAGAAAAAAGAACTGTGGGGATCGAGGGATCTCAGAAGACCGCGAATGCCACTCTCGACCAGGCGGTTCCCGTCCACCTCCCGGGCGTAGTCCGAGTGGATACGATCCAGGGTGGCCGTGAAGGCCTTCAGCAGCCTCTGGGTGTCTTCTTCGAGCGGAGCGCCGGCGCTGACCTTCTCGCCCAGCCATCCGCCGAGCAGGGTGACGACCAGGATCGCCAGAACCAGAAAAACTCCGAGTCCCTTGTTCGAACGGTCTCCAGAATAATCCAAGTTTCCGAGCCCTTTCCGTCCAGATCTCCCCAAGACCGCCGAATGGCGTTGGTTGCCGCGCAGTATAACATCAACGGCCCGTGGCAAAAGTGGTCGCGGCATTCGACCGGTGTCTGCATCGTGCGCGGACTGCGTTGCGCCTCGGTCAGATAGGGTCGAACCTGCTCCCTCGTCGTGCCTTGTCCGGCGGGCGCAGCCCCGTTCCCGGTGCTGCGCGGGACTTTCACCACGGACTGTTATCCCCGCTTGCCATCCCGCCCGGGAAGGCTTCATGACGGCGACCTCTCCGCCCGCTCGGGTCCTTGCCGGTTGACTTGATTTGACGCGGTGACTTACTATTTCATTTCAGCGAGACGAGGCAATCATGTGGAATCTAGGCTTTCAGGAAGTGGTGATCATCTTCATCATCGCTCTTGTGATCTTCGGCCCGCGGAAGCTTCCTGACCTGGGCAAGTCTCTGGGCAAGAGCCTGGCCGAGTTCAAGCGGGCTTCCAACGAGTTGAAACGAACCTGGGAAGACGAGGTTCGGGTCGAGGAAGAAGAGTTGAAGAAGATCCAGAGAGATATCGATGCGTCATGATCGACTCCCGGTGGCTCCCGCTCAGCCAATCGACCGTCTTTCATGAATGACTCCCCGGGTTCCCCTCCTCCCCAAAATCCAAGCGCGTCCGAGACTCAGCCGACCGGAGACGCCGGGCAGGAAATCGTCCCGGTTTCCAGTTCCTCCCCGCCCCCATCCGATCCGCCACCGCCAGTGACCTCCGCGGACGTCGAAGCAGACCCGGATTCTCCCGATGAGGAGGAACTGGGCGCCAAGATGACCTTCCTGGAGCACCTGGACGAGCTTCGAAAGCGCATCCTTTGGAGCGCAATCTCCGTCTCGGTCGCTTTCTGCGCCTGTTGGATTTTCCGGGAGCCCATCTTCGAATTCCTGGCCATCCCCATCAAGAACAGTGGTATCGAGAAGTTGGTTTTCATCAAGCCCACGGAGCCATTCACCATCTACCTCAAGGTTTCTTTCGTCGCGGCCGTTTTCCTGGCCGCTCCGGCAATTCTCACGCAAGTCTGGCTCTTCATCGCCCCGGGCCTGTACCAGCGGGAGAAGCGCTACATCATCCCCTTCCTGGTCTCGTCGACGGCGCTGGTGCTGCTGGGCGGCACTTTCGCCTACTACATCATCCTCCCCACGGCGCTGGACTTTCTGATCAACCAGTTCGGCAGAGCCTTCCAGCCCATGGTCAGCGCCATCGAGTACTTCAATTTCGAGGTGATCATCATTCTGGGCATGGGGGCCATCTTTCAGCTTCCGGTGATCGTGGCCTTCCTGTCCATGTTCGGACTCATCACTCCCGGCTTTCTCTGGAGAAACTTCCGCTATGCCTTCCTCCTCATGGTCATGGTCGCAGCCGTGGTATCGCCGACCACGGACGCCATCAACCTGTTCCTCTGGAGCGGGCCCATGGTCCTGCTCTACCTGGTGAGCATCGTCATCTCATGGATATTCAAACGGAGAGCCGAGAAACGGGCCCGAATGTAAACTCGAAAGCGGCGTGGACGGACGGCGGCGGAAGCCGTCGGCAGGTGTGATAAACGCGGCTATATTTGAAACCTAAAATTCGATCGACGTCAGTCCCAGTTCTTCCACGTCGTATTCTTTCTGGTACTCGGGATCGACGTAGATGTAGCTTTCCTCCCGCAGGCCATCCATGTACTTTTTAAGCTGAGGCTGGCGTTTTTTAAAGAACAGTTGCTCCTGGATGTGGCGCCGCACCTCTTCCAGATCCAACTGCCGCTCAGGTTTTCGCTTCAACAGCTTAAGAATTTGGAAACCGTAGTCGGCCTCGATGAGGTCGCTGTACTCCCCCTCTTTCAACTTGGACACGGCGGTTTCCTGAACCTGCTGCATGGACCCCCGCTTGAAGGACCCGATCGACCCTCCCCGATTGGCGGTGGGACCCTCGGAATCCTCCTTGGCCAACTCTTCGAACGAGCCTCCCGCCTTGAGCCGGTCCAGGACTCCCTGAGCCTTGGAATGAACCTGGTTCTTCTCCTTGCCCTCGGTGAGAAACAGGATCTCGGCCAACTCCACCTCCTCGGGCTCGGTGTACTGTTCACGGTTCTGGTCATAGTATTCCTGAATTTCCGGAGTAAGCAGCGTGATCCTGGAATCAACCATGACCCCAATCAGCTGTCGCTGAACATACCCTTGTCTCAAACGCTCTCTCATTTGACCCAGGCTCAAACCTTGCCGGCGCATGGCCTGATCCATGGCCTCCAGGTTGGGAATTCCACTCTCCTTGCGCATATTCTCGATGTGAGCCGAGACGTCCTCGTCGACATTGGGGGCGACGCCCAGTTCCTCGGCCTTCTGCAGGAGCAGCCGAGCGTCGATCATCTCACGCAATACGTTTTTCTTCTGAGTCTGCCAGATCCGCATGGCTCGTTCCGGATCCTGTATCCGCCGCCGAACATCAGATTGGACGACGTACAACTCGTGGTCCAGGTCCCTGCGGGTGATGATCCGGTCGTTGACGCGGGCCACGATCTCATCCAGGAGAACCGGTTCCGGAGGCGGCGCCTGCTGCTTCCGCTGCGGCGGCCGGGGCGGGTCTCCCACCACTCCCTGGTCCTGTCCTTGAACCGGCCCGGACAACAGCAGGACTCCAGCAATCGTAATCACCTTAATTTGGCGCGGAAACATGATCATCGCTCTCCCGGAAGTCGAGTTCCCTGTCGTAGATCCGGAGCGAGGCCCCGGCCAGCAGACCCTCGATGTAGGAATCCACTGCGGCGCTCTCCTGCTTTGCAATCAAAGTCGAGAAGATCCCCTCTTGGACATGATAGAGACTCTTGTGGTGCCGCGGTATCCATTCCTCCACCATGAAGAGGTGGTACCCATGCCGGGATCGAAATACGTTACTGATCTCACCCGGCTCGAGCGACAGGATGGCCTTTTCGAACTCGCTCGGCAGTTGGCCCCGCTCGAAGGTCCCCAGGGCTCCGCCGGTTTCTGCGGTCAGACCCTTGGAGTGCAATCGGGCCATCTCCTGGAACTGCCGCACCTCTCCCGGCTCCAGCATTTCTCGAATTTCCTGGGCTCGATCCCGGTCGGCCACCAGGATCTCCAACACCCTTCCCGAATCGCCGACCCGGAACTGTTCGTGGTGGCTCCCATAAAAGTCGCGAATGTGGGAAGAGGTCACTTCCACCTGATCCCGGACCTTCAGCTTCAGCAGCTTCTGAAATGTGAGGAATCGGCGCAAGCGTTCGGAGAACTCCGATTCTCCGGCTTCGATCTGAAGATTCCCCATCTGCTCCTTCAACTCCTCGTCGGCCACGCTGATGCCGTCAAGGCGAGCCTGGCGCAGAAGCACTCTCTCCACCACGAAGTCACGAAACCGGCTTTTTCGAAGCGGGTCCTGCCCCGAGTCCGACTCCGTCACCAAGTAGGCTTCAAATTCTCGAAGAGTTATTTGCTCCTCGTCCAACTCTGCCACCAAAGTCTCCGGTTTCGGCGAACGGGCGTCTCCGGCCGGAAGTCCGCACGCTGCCCATCCCAGTTGAAGCAGCATCGCCGTCCCGATCCCACTCCGGACCAGCCTCCCACCGGTACGAATCGGTCTCAGACTCGAGAGCATCGCCGTCCATTCTATCAGCACGCACCCGATATCGCCGTGCCGGTCCCCCCGGCCGCATCGAATTCACAAACTCACAGCCCGACACGCTCGTCACGATCTCTTTCCTTAAAAAGTCTCGCGAGCACCGAGACCGTTCCTGCGCCCGCCGGACCAGGCGCTTCGGAGGGAGCATGCCGGGAGTATGTGAGCCGATAGCAACGCAGTCCGCGCACGATGCAGGGACGGTCGAATGCCGTGATGACTTTCGCCACGGGCTGTCACCTCACTCCGGCCTCCTGAATCCTCGGTTCTCCATCCTCTCCCTGATGCTCTCCAGCACGGCGCTGACGGAAGCGAAGAGGGCCGCCGGATCAGAAGAGGGGACTCGAAGATTGAGGACCCCGCCTTGAGTCAGGGTGAGATCGGTCCTCCCCTGGACCAGAGCGACGATGTCATGAGGAGACACCGGCGTGTCATCCCTGAACCTCAACGAAACCCTCGGGCCCCTGAGGTCGATGGAATTGATTCTCAAGCGATTCGCGCGCAGCCGCAAAGCTCCGTACTCGAAGAGATTGGAGACGGAACGTGGGTACTTGCCGAACCGGTCTTCGACCTCCTCCTTCAGGTTTTCCAAAGATCTCCGGTTCGACAGGATGCTCAGCCGCTTGTAGAGCCAGAGGCGCTGACTCGGGTCGCCGATGTAATGTTGCGGAATGTGGATGTCCAGACCGAGGTCGATACTGATTCGGATCTCCTCCTCGATCTCCTCTCCCTTCAACTCCCGGACCGCCTCCTGCAGCAGCTTCAGGTAGAGCTCGAAGCCGACGGCATTGATGTGCCCATGTTGTTCCTGCCCCAGCAGGTTGCCGGAGCCGCGGATCTCCAGATCCATGGCGGCGATGCGAAATCCGGAACCCAGTTCGCTGAATTCCCGGATTGCCGCAAGGCGTCTGGCGGCGTCGGTGCTCAGAGTCTCCTTGGAGGGAATGAGCAGATAGGCGTAGGCCCTGCGATTGGAGCGGCCGACCCGGCCCCTGAGCTGGTAGAGCTGGGCGAGTCCGAACCGGTGGGCCCGGTTCACCAGGAGAGTATTGGCCCGGGGAATGTCCAGACCGTTTTCGATAATGGTGGTGGCGACCAGCACGTCGTAGCGATAGTCGAGGAAATCCAGCATGACCTTCTCCAACTGATTCTCCCTCATCTGGCCATGTCCAACCGCGACGCGAGCTTCGGGCACCGTCTCCTGGACCATGCGCGCGATGGTGTAGATGGTCTCCACCGAGTTGTGGACCATGAAGATCTGTCCCTGGCGCTTCAGCTCCAGGTCGATGGCGTTGCGGATCAGCGACCGGCTGAACCTGACCACGGCGGTCTGAATGGACAGACGGTCTTTGGGAGGCGTCTCGATGATGGAGAGGTCGCGTACACCCGTCAGCGACATGCTCAGGGTGCGAGGAATCGGCGTTGCCGAGAGATTGAGCACGTCGACGCGGGTCTTGAACTGCTTGAGCCGTTCCTTCTGGGCGACTCCGAACCGTTGTTCCTCGTCCACCACGATGAGACCCAGGTCCCGGAACCGGACGTCCCGGGAGAGGAGCCGGTGGGTTCCGATGAGGACGTCGGTCTTCCCCGATTCCGTATGCCCGAGGATCTCTCGTTGCCGGCTGCGGGTGCGAAGGCGGCTGATCATCCCGATGGAGACGGGAAACCCCTTGAAGCGCTCGCGAAAGGTGTTGTAGTGCTGCAGCGCCAGAATGGTCGTGGGGGTCAGGACGGCAACCTGCTTGCTGTCGTTGACCGCCCGGAAGGCGGCTCTCATGGCCACTTCGGTCTTTCCGTATCCCACGTCTCCACAGATCAGGCGATCCATGGGACGCGGCGCCATCATGTCCTTCTTGACGGCCTCGATGGCGGCAGCCTGGTCGGGGGTTGCCTCATAGGGGAACGCCGCCTCGAACTCCCTGACCAGGGCGTCGTCTTCCGGGAAGACATGCCCCCGGGCCAGCTCCCGTTGCGCGTACAACTTGAGTAGATCCTGGGCCATGCTCCGCATGGATTTCTTGATTCGTTTCTTGGTCTTGTGCCAGGAGGCGCCCCCCAATCGATCCAGCCGCGGTCTGGACTCTCCGGAACTGCGATATTTCTGGAGTTGATCCAGCCGATCCGCGGGGACGTACAGCTTGTCGTCACCCTGGAAACTGACCACCAGGAACTCCCGGGCGTCGCCGCCGACACCCAGCGACCGAAGTCCCTGGAAGAGGCCGATTCCATGATCGACGTGAACCACGTAGTCGCCGGACTTCAGATCCCGGAAGTCGGAGAGAAAGCGGGCGGCCAGGTCGGACTTGGTCCGGGGAGGCACGGATGTCCGGGGGCTCTCGGCAAAGAGGTTCTCCTCGCCCAACAGGTGCAGACCCAGACCGGGCGAGTGGAGCCCTTGCGACAATCGTCCCTGGATCACGGCGGTCCGGTGATCCAGTGCGCTACCGAACCCGGAAGCACGATGCAGGTGAATATCGTATTCGCGAAAGATATCGACCAGCCGGTCGACCATCCCCGGCGTCTTCATCACAAAGACGACCCGTTCTCGCCTGGTCCACTTCTCAAGGTCGGCCAACAGACCCCGAATTTGACCCGAGTACTGCCGCTCGATCCGGAAATCGAAACGCTCGGTCTCTCCCCGATCCTGAAATAGCCGGTTCAGGTAGAAGGTCGGGTACTGCTTCGCCCAGCCCTCCACCACCTCCGCGGACCAATAAAGCCCGTCCGGCGGCAGGGCGAGATCTCCGTCGGCCGTCCGTTCTCGATAGCTCTGCTCCCATCGTTCCCGGATCTTCCCGTGCTCATTCCGGAGTTCATCCCAGTCGGACAGGACCAGGGTCGGGGAAGATCTGCCTTCCGCTTGGACGAAATCCAGCAGATGATGCCGGGTCCGGACCACGAGGGGAAACAACGCCTCGAACCCGTTGAAGATCTCGCCGTTGGCCGTGAACTGGAGTCTTTCCTCCAGGGCCTGTGCGAATCGAACTTCCGACCAGTGATCCGGAGCTTCACGGTGCCAACGGGAGATGTCCCGGGCCGTGACGGCCAGCTCTCGCATGGGGACCAGACGGCATCCGGGCACCAGCGCTACCGAGCGCTGTGACGTCGGATCGAATTCGCGAATCGATTCGATCTCGTCTGCGAAGAACTCGATGCGGACCGGAGCCGATCCCGACGGAGGGAAGACGTCGATGATGCCACCCCGTATGGAGTATTCCCCCACGGCGCTGACCGGATCTTCCCGCACATAGCCCACTTGGTCCAGGGTTCGGGTCAGGTGGTCCGGGGGAAAGAACCTTCCCACCTCCAGGTCGAGACACTGGCTCATGAAGGTCTGGGGAGAGGGAAGCCGGGTTGCCAGGGCGGTCAGGGTCGTCAGGATCAATCCCTGGTTCCAGCGGAGTATTCTCCAGAGAGCGACGGCTCGCGCCACCGCCATCTCGGGGTGGGGAGAGAGCCCGCGATAGGGGTCCGCTTCGGACCCGGGAAGAAGCAGGACCTGATTCCGGCACTCTTGGGGCAGGAACAGCCGAAGATTCTCCGCCATGGTCTCCAGATCCCGATTGCGCGGACACAACCAAAGATAGAAGCCGGGATTCTTTCGATAGATCGAGGCCAGCACCAAGGCCGAATCGGCTCCGTGCAGGCCCTCGAGCCGCCGGTTTCGGAGGGCTTTCTCAGCCAGAGTCCGGAACAGGTTTGCAGCTGCAGGAGACTCTGGGCTCGAGGTCGCCGAGGATGGTTGCAGAGACGATTCCGGATTCACTGCCGCTCCTGCTGCCTGGTGTGGGCCGGTGCCGCCAGACCCGCCTGGGAGCGCCGGATCTGCGCGGCAATTCCTGCCACGCATTCCTCCAGATGCTCCCGATCCTCTCCTTCCGCCATGATCCTGACCACCGGTTCGGTCCCGGAGCAGCGCACCAGGATCCGGCCCCTGCCCTGCAAGGACTCTTGAACGGATTCGATTCGACCGCGGACCTTCCGATCTTCCAGGAGGTCCCGCCCCCGCCCTCCCACGGGTACGCTTCGGAGAAGCTGCGGGCGGAGTCTCAGGCCTGCGCTCAACTGGGCCAGCGAACGCCGTTCCAGAAGCACGATCTGAGCGATCTTCAGGGTGGTCAGGATACCGTCTCCCGCCATTGAGTGCTCTCCGAGAATGATATGGCCCGAAGGCTCACCACCCAGAGAGTCTCCTTCCTCCAACATGGAATCCAGAACGTTTCGGTCTCCGACTCGTGTACGGACCAGAGCCACGTCCAGGTTGGCCAGGGCGACCTCCAGACCCAGGTTCGACATGACGGTGGCGACGACGCGTCGGGTGGGCAGGCGGTTTCGCTCCAACAGGTGCCTGGCCAGAACATACAGGATGTGGTCCCCGGTCAGGAGCCGCCCACGGCCATCGGCAAGAATGGCGCGGTCTGCGTCACCGTCGAAGGCGGCGCCGAAGTCGGCGTCTGTTCTGATCACGGCTCGAGCCATCCGCCGGGGATGGACCGCACCACAGTCTCGATTGATGTTTCGGCCGTCGGGTGGGGCATCGATCACCGTAACCCCAGCCCCAAGGTCACTGAGGAGCCGGGGTGCCACCTGGGACGCGGCGCCGGAAGCGCAATCCAGAACCAGCTTCAGGGGCTCCAGACTCTCCACTTCCAGGGCCGACCGCAGAAACCCGGAGTAACTCTCGAGACAGTCGGGATCGGTTCGGATCAACGCCGGCGGATTCCAAGAGTTAGGCCGCGGCACGGCGGAAGAGGTATTGTCCGCCTCCAGGAGCGTTTCGAACGCCAGCTCTTGACGCCGCGACAGCTTCCGCCCCCGCCCCGTGAAAAATTTCAGACCGTTGTCGCTGTAGACGTTGTGGGAGGCCGAGACGACGACGCCGGCGTCGAATTCCGAATCCCGGCAGAGCACGGAGATGGCGGGAGTCGGCAACACTCCAGCAGAGGTCACCCGGGCGCCGGCGCTCGAGAGACCCCGGATCAGGGCCTCTTCGATCCAGGGGCCGCTCTCTCGAGTGTCTCGTCCCACCACCACGGCCCTGCATCCCTGGCGGGCGAAGCACCGCCCGATTCGAAAAACGGTCGCGGGGTCGAGAGGAGGCTCGCCCGCCATCCCTCGAATTCCGTCGGTCCCGAAGAGGCTGGACATTCGAACTAGTCCGCATTACTTTCCGGATCGCCGGCCAGATGACGAATCCCATTTCATCTTCAGTCCCTTGCCGGTGATTCGTTGAAGTCTCCCGGACCCTGAGCGTACGGCGGGAAATGCAGACTAACGCCTGACCCGGACCTTGACCTGTTCCGGCTCCATCGACTCCACCCGGTAGAGGTCTTCCAAGTCTTCCACCTCGGAGACCGTCACGATTTCGGGAAGAATCTCGTAGGGTTGCCGGCTGGGCTGGAGGTCGTCCGCCGCCACCCGGGCCTGAAAATCCGTGCTGGAAACCTCGCCTTCGAAGGAGATGGGCAGAGATACGACCAGTTTCAAGGTGCGGGTCATGAGGCTGGTCCCGTCTCTCGGCGGGTCCAATTCCACGGGGACACGGGTCAGCGCCAGCTCGCGCCTTTTTTCCTCGATCAGGAGCTGCAGGACTACGGCCGAACCATCATCGATCCTGAGGCGCGGACTCGGTGGGTCCACGTCGACCTCCGCGTCGAACCCCGAGGAACGGCCGGAGATGTCCAACGGTTCGGTCGAAATGGCGGAAACCTTGGACAACTCTGCCTCCAGACCCGATATCCGCACCTGCTGGGGTGAGTTCAGAACTTCAACCAGTTCGTACCCTTCCGCCGGTTCACCCTCCAACCGCGGCCGAACCTCCACCATCTTGTGGTGGATCTGTTCCAACTCCAACTGGAGCGGGTTGGGCGCAATGCTCAAGACCTCCACACTCAGCGGACGGTTGCTGATGTTGCGCTCGTTCAGGGAAATCTGGACGCTGCCGGCCACCATGGTCTGGAGATCGATTTCAGCCGACATTCCGCCCGCCTCCTCCTCGACGGCGATTCGGCGCCGCGAACGGATGGTCACCTCCACCTGCCGCTGATAGTCCGTGGAGATGGCCAGGTCCGGCGCCAGGTTGACGAACTGGACCGGGACCGTCACCACCCGAATGACCTCGTCCTTGACCCCCAACAGATTCCAGAGCACGAAGGAAAGGCCCAGAGAGATCAACTTCAGGCCGGGATTTTTCAGGATCCACTGGCGCGGACGAATCATGCGGGCTTGGGACTCCTCCGGGCCGCTCGAGCGGATGGACTCCGGCGAGTTCCCATCAACTCCCGCAGCAGCGCCAGCAGCTTCGGACCCTCCAGGTCCTGGATCAGATTTCCCTGGAACGCAATCGAGATCCGGCCGGTCTCCTCGGAAACGATAATGGAAATGGCGTCGGTTTCCTCCGAGACCCCGAGACCGGCACGATGACGGCTTCCCCAGCGGCGACCCAGGTCCGGACTGGTGGTCAGGGGAAGGTAGCAGCCCGCCGCGGCGATGCGGTCGGCCTGAATGATCACGGCCCCGTCATGGAGTGGACAGCCCGGGGTGAATATGCTCCGCAACAAGTCATTTCCGAGCAGGGCATCCAGCTTGATTCCGGTCTCGATGTAGTTGCGGAGCCCTATTTCCCGCTCCAGGACGATCAATGCCCCGGTTTTTTCCCGGGCCAAGCGCGCCGCCGTCGCCACCAATCCGTTCAAGTTGCCCTGCCGGGCCGAAGTGAACAACGGCAGGAAGAATCTTCCTCTTCCCAGAGCCGCCAGTCCCCGGCGAATCTCCTGCTGATAGATGATGATGGCGGCCAGGATGAAGTTGATGAAGAAGTTGGAGAACAGAGTCTCCACCATCTGGAGTTGCAGACTCCGGGCCAGATAGTAGACCACCAGAAGTCCCATGACCCCCAGCGTGATCTGCAAGCCGCGGGTGCCCTTGAACAACAGCAGGATGTGGTAGATGAGGACGGTTACCACCAGGATGTCGACCAGATCCCGAATGCCCAGGTCGAAGAGAGTGGAGAAAGCGTCCACTTCAGCAGATTCTCCTTTCGCCCAGTATCGAGTCGGCTATGCGGAGCGCATGGAGCATTTCAGTCAGATCGTGGACCCTCACGATGTGGGCTCCTCCGACCACCGCCATGACCACCGAAGCCGCCGTAGCCAGCAGCCTCTCCTGCACCGGGATGCCGAGGATTTTGCCGAGAAAGCTCTTTCGGGACGTGCCCACCAGAATCGGAAACTGGAGCTTGCCCAACCGCGATAACCGATTCAGGACCTTGAGGTTGTCTTCTACTGTTTTGCCAAACCCGATTCCGGGGTCGAGAATGATTCTATCACGTGCAATTCCGTGGCTGCCGGAAAGGTCCGCGGCCCGGGTCAGGCTCTGCTCGATCTCCGTCAGAATGTCCCGGCTGGGAGGCAGGGCCTGCATGGTTCGCGGTGTTCCTCGAATGTGCATGAGCACGATGGCGGCGCCGGTCCTTCCCGCAATCTCCGCCACCTCCGGATCCAACTGCAGCGCACCGACGTTGTTGACGATATGGGCGCCTGCGTCCAGGGCCGCCCCAGCCACTTGCGACTTGTAGGTGTCGATGGAGACGAGACAAGAGGTCCGGCCTCGGATTCCCTCCAGGACCGGCAGCACTCGGTCCAGCTCTTCCTCGGCCGGGATCGCAGACACGCCCGGACGAGTGGACTCGCCGCCGATGTCCAGGATGTCGGCGCCCTGGGCCGCCAACTCCAGACAACGGTCCACGGCTTGGTTCGGATCGAGGAACTTGCCGCCGTCGGAGAAGGAGTCGGGAGTGACGTTGATCACCGCCATGGTCCGGGTGACCGGACCCAACTCCAGACTCCTGTCCCGGGCCCGCAGGGTGAAGCTTTTCCGGCCGTCTCCGAGTGCGCTTCCTGGGTGGCTCTCCTGCATGGAAGAAGAATGGGGCTGGGGCCGGCTGGAGCAAAGAACCGGCGCTCCCTCCGGCCTCCACCGTCGCCTCGCCGACAGCGGATGGAAGGAATCAGGCCGGCGCCGGACGCTCTTCCGGCTTCACCAAGGGAGGCAGGGAAGAAGCGGCTTTCTCCTGCGGCTCGACCGGCTCCTCCGCGTCAACCTGGGCCGGAGGTGCGGGTTTCGGTGCGGGAATCCGGATTTTTCGACCCTGGACCACGGTCTTGACCTCGTCCCCGTCGAGGGTTTCGAACTCCAACAGCGTCTCCGCCAACCGGATCAACGGCGTCCGATTGGCCTCCAGGATCTTCTTGGCCTTGTCGTAGCTGCGCAGAACCATCCGCTCGACCTCCTTGTCGATCTTGACGGCGGTCTGTTCGCTGTAGTCCTGGTGTTGCGCGATTTCCCGGCCCAGGAAGATCTGCTCTTCCTTCTTGCCGTAGGTGAGCGGTCCCATCGCCTCGCTCATGCCCCACTCGCACACCATCTTGCGGGCCAGGTCGGTGGCTCGCTCCAGGTCGTTGGATGCTCCGGTGGTGCAACTTCTCAGGAAGATCTGCTCCGCCACCCGTCCACCCATGAGAATGGTGATGGAGGATTCCATGTATTCCTTGGTGTAGTTGTACTTGTCCTCCTCGGGCAACTGCATGGTGACGCCGAGGGCGCGTCCACGAGGAATGATGGTGACCTTGTGCAGAGGATCGGCGTCGGGCAGCTTGTAGGCCACGAGGGCATGCCCCGCCTCATGGTAGGCGGTGGTCCGCTTCTCCGTGTCGTTCATGATCATGGATTTGCGCTCCTTGCCCATGAGCACCTTGTCCTTGGCCTGCTCGAAGTCCTCCATGTTGACGGCCTTGCGATCGTATCGCGCTGCATTGAGGGCCGCCTCGTTGACCAGGTTGGCCAACTGGGCGCCCGAGAACCCGGGGGTTCCCCGGGCCAGCACCGAGAGGTCCACGTCCTCTGCCAGCGGGGTCTTCCGGATATGGACCTTGAGGATCGCGTCACGGCCCTTGATGTCCGGCAGCGTGACCACCACCTGACGATCGAATCTCCCCGGACGCAACAGGGCCGGGTCCAGCACGTCCGGGCGGTTGGTGGCGGCGATCAGGATGACGCCTTCATTGGACTCGAACCCGTCCATCTCCACCAGGAGCTGGTTCAGAGTCTGCTCCCGCTCGTCGTGCCCGCCGCCCAGACCGGCGCCGCGGTGGCGGCCCACGGCGTCGATCTCATCGATGAAGATGATGCAAGGCGCGTTCTTCTTCCCCTGTTCGAAGAGGTCCCGAACCCGGCTGGCCCCGACGCCCACGAACATCTCGACGAAATCGGAACCGCTGATGCTGAAGAAGGGTACACTGGCTTCGCCGGCGATGGCCCGTGCCAGCAGGGTCTTGCCCGTTCCCGGAGGTCCCATCAGCAGCACGCCTTTGGGAATTCGCCCCCCCAACTTCTGGAATTTCTGGGGCTCCTTGAGGAAGTCGATGATCTCCTGAAGTTCTTCCTTGGCCTCTTCCACGCCGGCGACGTCCTTGAACGTCACCTTTTTCTGTTGGCTGGTGGAAAGACGCGCGCGGCTCTTGCCGAATGACAGGGCCTTGTTCCCGCCGCTCTGCATCTGACGCATCAGGAAGATCCAGAAAGCCAGGAAAAGGATGATGGGAAACCAGGAGGTCAAGATCACGTAGATCCACGAACTCTGCTCGCTCTCGTTGACCTCGACCATGACGCCTTTCGCGTCCAGTTGGTTGGCGATGGTCTCTTCCGAGCCCTTGGGAATAATGACCCGGAAGGATCGGAGTATTTCGGATCCGGCGGGAAGATACTCCCCCTCCACCTTGTTGCCGGTCATGGTGATCTGCTGAATCTCGCCGTCGGTGAGCTTTTGAGTGAACTCGGAATAGTTGAACTGGTCCACGTCGCGGCTCTTGACCTGGGCCAGGAACTGCCAGAGCGCGACCACCGCCACGATGACGACCACCCAGAGAAAGATGCTCCTTGCGGTAGTGTTCAAGACTGGACCTCCAGCGGCGTAACTATGTCAGACACCCTTCCATTATAGGGAAATGCCCGGGGTCTGAATACGTCCGCCGATTGTTTCATCATGGCCCGGAGCATTCCTGCCGGCGTTCCTTTTATAGACGACGGCGACTTCTGCCGGGTTCCCTCGACACGGAATGGGGTTCATCCAGTACCTGAATCAGGACGGCCCCCTCCTCGCCGGGACCGGCCTGGACCCGGGGGTCCGCGGGAAGACCTTCCACCCAGAGCAGACGGCCTTCGTCCTCCACCACCACCAGGGTGTCGCGGACGCTCCTGGGGATGCGGTGCTGCAGGAAGAGCCGCTTGAGCTTCTTCCCCCTCGAACTCGGATACCGGTCCCCCTCCAGACGGTTCCGCACCGTCAGACTGGAGCCTGGGAAACGAAGCAGAACTTGGCCCGGTTTTCCGGCGGGCGCCGTCAGACGGCGGCAGACCACGTGCCGGCCCGTCTCCGGAATGGCCACCTCCCCGGGAACCGGAAGCTGGTGACTGAACCGGACCGGCGGAACCCGCCTTGCCAGTCTCAGGTGGTCGAATTCGAGGCTGGCCTCGATTTCCCCCGGCAGCTGGATCCGCCTCCCGCTTCGTCCGGAGGCCAAGCCCAGAACCCGGTCGACGTGATCCAGGCCCAGATCCCGGAGATCCCCCTTGCAGGTTCTCACCGCATGCCGGATCACCTCTTTCCTGAGAGCCGGGGCCAGACCGAGAAGCGTCTCCACCTTGAGCCTGACCTCCCCGGCGCGGTGGTCCCGCGTCTCCCGGCACAACTCAAAGGCCTTGCGCCCCTCGTCTTCCAGGAACTCTGCCACCTCCCGGAAGAGCCGGGCGGACCGTCCCAGGGTCGGAATCAGGGCTGGGTTCAGACGGCTTCTCATGTCGGGAATCAGGTGGTGGCGGACCCAGTTGCGATCATATCGGAGGTTCCGGTTACTGGAATCCTCCCGGTAAGGCTGCCCTCGGCGCTCGAGGAAGCCCAGAATATCTTCCCGGGCCCTCTCCAGCAACGGGCGGACCATGCGGACCGGGCTCTCTTCCGGTCCGTGGGGGAGAATCTCCCGCGCCGGGAAAATCCCAGACAAACCCACGGGACCGGAACCGCGCGCCAGCTTCAACAGAAAGGTTTCGGCCTGATCCTGGAGATTGTGCCCGGTGGCCACGACCGACCCGCCGGCCACGGCGATTTCGAAGAGGAACCGATAGCGGACGCTCCGGGCCCGATCTTGAAGATTCTCACCCGGGCCCACCTGCAGCCGGTGCGATCGGACGTGGAGCGGGATCTCCATTCGCCGGCAGAGCGTACCGACGAAGCTCGCATCCCGATCGGATTCGGCTCCTCGAAGGCCGTGATTCACGTGCAGGACCGAGAGCGAAAGCGGCCACTCGAGCCTCAATTCCTTGAGGGCCAGGAGCAGTGCCACCGAGTCGGGCCCGCCCGAGACCGCGCACAGCACCGAATCACCCGGCTTCAGCAGCGAAAACCGTTTGATGGTGTCCCAGACTGCCGACACGAAGAGGTCCATCGCGCTGCCCGACGACTGCTGCGGCCCGAATCAAGAGCAGCCGGGAAGCAAGAATCCCCTCACCAACCATCGGAAGCGGCTCTTGACAATCAAGTGGGCGCGAGCCTATTATTTCATTTCTTGTCCTTATCCAGAGTGACGGAGGGTTCGGGCCCTAGGATGTCACGGCAACCGGCCCTTGAATGGTACGGTGCCAATTCCCGCAGACGGTTTTGCCCGCTTGTCTGAAAGATAAGCCCGGTTGCGCGGTAGCCCTTTCTCAGCGGGAAAGGGCTTTTTTGTTGTTGGGCCCTCCGAACGGCCGGGACAGGGGAAAGGCGAAGCAGCATGAGTTACTTGACAGGTTTGGGCTGCAAGGAGTGCGGACACCGCTACCCCGCGGATCGAAGCTTCATCTGCCTGGAGTGCTTCGGTCCCTTGGAGGTCCTGTACGACTACGAGAAGATCGGGGCCCATCTGGATCCCGGCAGGATCGCCGGGCGGTCCCCGAATCTATGGCGCTACCGCGAGTTGCTGCCCTTGGATGGAGCGCCTGTGACCGGATTCCACTCCGGCTTCACTCCTCTGATTCGGGCGGACCGGCTGGCCCGCCGGCTGGGCCTGAAGGAACTCTATCTCAAGGACGATTCGGTCAATCATCCCAGCTTTTCCTACAAGGACCGGGTCGTCTCCATCGCCCTGAGCCGGGGCAGGGAGTTGGGATACGAGGTCTTCTCCTGTGCATCCACAGGCAATCTCGGCAACTCGGTGGCGGCCCACTGCGCCCGGACCGGTCTTCCCTGCCTCATCTTCATTCCCACGACGACGGAACCGAGCAAGATCCTGGGATCGCTCATCCATGGGCCCGAACTCGTGGGCCTGGAGGGCAACTACGACGACGTAAACCGCCTTTGTGCCGAAATCGGCGACCACTACGGCTGGGGGTTCGTCAACGTGAACCTCAGGCCCTACTACACCGAAGGGGCCAAAACCCTGGGTTATGAGATCGTGGAACAGTTGGGCTGGCGACTCCCCGACCACCTGGTCCTTCCCACCGCCGGAGGAACCCTTCTTCCCCGCGTCGTCAAGGCTCTTGACGAGGTGGTGCAACTGGGCTGGGCCGACGGACACACCAAGATCCACTGCGCGCAGGCGGCCGGATGCGCGCCCGTGATCCGGGCCCTCCATCAGGGACTCGACTACATCAATCCCGAGAAACCGAACACAGTGGCCAAATCCATCGCCATCGGCGACCCGGCCGACGGCCCTTACGTGCTGCAACACGTTCGCCATTCGGGCGGCTGGGGCGAGATGGCCGAAGATGAGGAAATCCTGGCCGCCATCCGCCTTCTGGCCGAGACCGAGGGAGTCTTCACCGAACCGGCCGGAGGGACCACTTTGGCGGTCACCATCAAGCTTCTCCGTCAGAACCGGATCCAGCCCGACGAATCGGTGGTGGTGGGGATCACGGGGAACGGCTACAAGAGCCAGGACATTTTCATGGAGAGCGCCCAGATCGCGACGGTGATGCGTCCGAACCTCTTGGTCTTCCGGGAGTGGTACGAATCCCGGGAAGAAGCCTTGACCGAGGCCTCAGCCGCCGTCTGAGCCGGGGCCGGTCCGCAAGAGCGCCGAACCGACCATCCCGGCCGCGTTGATACGGCGCCGTCCGTTCAGTTATATTCGATCGTCGCTGGCGGTGTAGCTCAGTGGTCAGAGCAGGCGGCTCATATCCGCCGAGTCGGGGGTTCGAGTCCCTCCACCGCCACTCCAGAAGCCGCCCCCGGTCGGGTTGAAACCGGATCTCCCATGACACTCACCATTCGCCCCCGCCGCCTTCGAACCAGTCCCCGATTGCGTCGCATGGTCCGGGAGACCCGCCTCGAGCCGGGACAGCTGATCTATCCCATGTTCGTTCGGGAGGGGCGGGGCGTCCGGGAGGAAATCCCCTCCATGCCGGGCCAGTTCCGGTACTCGGTGGACCTTCTGGTCCCGGAACTGGAACGGGTCCGGGAGTTGGAGATCGCCGGAGTGATGCTCTTCGGAGTCCCGGACCCGTCGGAGAAGGACGCACTGGGAACCCCGGGATACCGGGAGGACGGGCTCATCTGCCGGGCTCTTCGGGCAGCCAGGGAAAAAGTGGCGGACCTGCTGCTGATCGCGGACGTCTGCCTCTGCGAGTACACCGACCACGGGCACTGCGGCCGCCTGCTGGACGATCCTCCCCGCGTCGACAACGACGGCACTCTCGAACTGCTCTCCAAAGCGGCCCTGGCCTATGCCCGGGCGGGAGCCCACGTGGTGGCTCCGTCGGACATGATGGACGGAAGGGTGGCGGCCATCCGCAGCTCCCTCGACTCGGAAGGCTTCCAGGAAACGGCCATACTCTCCTATGCGGCCAAGTACGCCTCCGCCTACTACGGGCCTTTTCGGGAAGCGGCCGAGTCGGCCCCCAGTTTCGGCGATCGGAAGAGCTACCAGATGGATCCTGCAAATGCGCGCGAGGCCGTCCGGGAGGTTCGCCTGGATCTGGAGGAAGGGGCCGACATGGTGATGGTGAAACCGGCTCTGCCCTACCTGGACATCATCCATCGAGTCCGCCGGATGTCCGAAGTTCCGGTGGCCGCCTACCAGGTGAGCGGAGAATACAGCGCACTCTGCGCGGCCTTCGCCCAGGGTTGGTTGAATCGGGACCAGACCGTGAGGGAAACCTTGCTTTCGATCCGCCGGGCGGGCGCCGATATCCTGCTGACTTATTTTGCATGCGAGGTGGCCGAGAGGATTCGGCGCGGCGACTGGAACGAATAGGAGAAACCGGGGGGACATCCTTGAATTACCGGAACGACTCGTCGGAAGCGGGCAGGCTCCAGGCCAACGCCGAAAGCACTGCCTTGATGGATCGGGCCCGGCAGGTCATGCCGGGCGGCGTCAACAGTCCGGTACGGGCCTTCAAGGCGGTGGGGGGGAGTCCTCCCTTCCTGCGGTCGGGGCACGGGTCGCAGGTAGTGGACATGGACGGCAACCAGTACGTGGACTATCTGGGTTCCTGGGGTCCCCTGATCCTGGGACATGCCCGGCCCGAAGTCGTCCAGGCGGTGACCGAAGCCGCTCAACGGGGAACCAGCTACGGAGCGCCCACCGAGGGAGAGGTGCTCCTGGCCGAGAAGATCTGCGATCTGTTTCCCTCCATCGAGAAGGTGAGACTGGTCAACTCTGGCACCGAGGCCACCATGACCGCATTGCGGCTGGCCCGGGCCTATACCGGCCGTTCCCTGGTGGTGAAATTCGACGGCTGTTACCACGGACATTCCGACGGCCTGCTGGTCCAGGCCGGATCGGGAGTCCTGACCCTGGGTTTGGCGGACAGCCCCGGCGTCCCTGAAGGCTATGCCCGGGAGACGCTGACTCTTCCCTTCAACGATCTCGACCGACTGGAAGACGCATTCGGCGCCTATCCCGATCAGATCGCGGCCGTCATCCTGGAGCCGGTGCCCGCCAACATGGGGGTGCTGCTCCCCCATGAGGGATTTCTCCAAGGCGTGTTGGAGCTGGGCGAAGCTCACGGCGCGGTGGTCATCTTCGATGAAGTGATCACCGGGTTCCGGGTGGCGCTGGGAGGAGCACAGGAAAAATTCTCGCTGACGGCTCCCATGACCTGCCTGGGCAAGGTGGTGGGAGGCGGACTGCCCATCGGCGCCTACGGCGGGCGCAAGGAAATCATGGACCTGATGGCTCCTCAGGGCTCCGTCTACCAGGCGGGGACACTTTCCGGGAACCCCATTGCCGTGGCCGCCGGCCTGAAGACGCTGGAAATCCTGGAACGGGACCGCCCCTACGACGCCATGGAGGAAAGGGCGTCCAACCTCTGCCGGGGATTGCGAGAGGCGGCGGCCCGCCATTCAATCCCCCTACAGGTCCAGCGTTGCGGCTCCATGCTCACGCCGTTCCACCGGGAGGGACCGGTCACCGGATTCGCCGAAGCCAAGGCCTGCGACCTGGAGCGTTTCGCCGCCTTTTTCCGCGGGATGCTGGATCGTGGCATCTACACGGCGCCTTCCCAGTTCGAGGCCAACTTCGTGTCGGCCGCCCACTCCGACGCCGACGTCCGGAAGACGCTGCAAGCCGCCGATGAGACGCTGGCCTCCCTTGCGTCGGATCTTCGATAACAGCAAGGAGCAGGAGTTCCGGCTCGTAGGCCACACTGTTGACGACTCGTCGGCCTGGTGGGCGAGTGTGTAAGGAAGAGACCCCGGTCTCGAAGATTCGCTGTTTATTCTTTACACGTCATCCTGAATAGCTGCGGGGCGAAGAGAACTGACGCCACGGTCCCGACGCTATTTTTCTTCCCGGTTCAGTTCCGTTAATTTCAGTTAACGAGCGTCGGCGCGGACAGAAAGGAAATTATCGTTCCCTATACCGTTCTTTCACCCGTACAGCCTCAGTCACAAACCTGCACAGATCGTCCACGAAGCGTGGATCTGGCAGCTTGCCGACCACTAGCCGGAACTTCACTTCCGAAATTGATCTAATCCGTTTGTAATTCAGGCAGATAGAAGAAATCAACCTGCCAAATTACTGGCAACAAATCGAGTCGGATCCACGCCCAGCAGGCCGAAAGCCTTCTTCTGCAGCGGCGTCGGCCGGGCGAACATCGGAAACGGGTGATTTGGGGCGTCCGGCAGAGTCACCTGGTTCAGGGTGAGCGTGGCGAGATCCGCGAGCAACGTCCGGAGGCTGTGCACCGGGAACCCCTCCGCCGTTCGCTTGCTGTCAGCCTTGGCCTTCGTGCGCTCCGAGACTTGCGCCTTTGCAACCGGGGACTTCCGCAACGCTCGCGCCCCCGCCCGGTCCTCCTCCTCGAACAGCAACGGCGCCAGACGGCGCCGCAGGTGCCATTCCAGGTAATACGCCAGCAGACACAGGAAGACGTGCCCGCGCACGTGATCCTCGCTGTAGACGTAGACCGGGCGCAGCGCCAGCTGCGTTGTCTTGAGGGAGCGAAACGCCCGTTCCACCTGGGACAGAGACTTGTACGCCTCCACCGCCTCGCCGGCTCCGAGGGCGGGGGCCTCCAGGCTGGTCCGAATCACGTAGATCCCGTCCAACTGCGCCTCGGCGTCGATCTTCTCCTGGCGTCTGGACCAGCGGATGTCGTCGGCGGTCACCTCGATCCGGAAGTGTTTGTCCACCTTCTTGCGGCCGACGTCGCGCCCCACCCGGCGGTTGATCGCCTGCTGCCCGCGCAGCCGGGATCTGGGGGAGCGCACGGCGTCGGCGATGGTCTGCAGGATCTTCTCGGTGGCGCGCAGCAGATCCTCGCGCTTGCGGGCGCGTTCCTGCCGCAACCGGGGATTGAGGCAGACCATCAAGCGCTCGCCGGGAAACTCCGGACTCACGATCTCCGCGATCCCGTCCGGCACCAACTCGCCCGGCCGCAACGGAGCCTCCTCCTCGTCTCCATCCGATGGGGACGGCCGCAGCAGCTTGCGGATGGCGTCCGTTCTCAGGGCCGAGATCCAGTCGAATCCGGCCGGGGTGAGGTCTTCGCGGATCCGCGCCGTGGTGAGCATGCCGCGGTCCCCGACCAAGGCGATGGATTCGATGCCGAAGCGCCCCCGGATCTTTTTCACCTGCGCCGCCACCGTGGTGGGATCCGCCGTGTGACCCGGGAACACGTCCACGGCCAGCGGACAACCGTCCCCGGCGCACAGCAGACCGAAGACGAACTGCTGCTTGCCCTTCTTGCCGTCCCGGTTGTAGCCGAACGCAGCCAGAGGAGAGTCGCGCCCCTCGAGGTAGCAGGAGCTCACGTCGTACAAGAGCAGGGTTCGGCCCTCGAGGTGGCGACGGGCCAGACTCTTCTCGATCCAGACCTGCCGCCGGAGCAACCAGTCGAGCATGGCCAGCACCTCGTTGCCGTGGACCGGACCGAGGCCGAGCAGGGGGCCGAGGCTGCTGGTGGCGGTGGAGGGGGAGAGGCTCCGGGCGGTGGCGAGCTTGGAGAGGGGTTGCAGGACCCGGGAGAGGATGGCGGCCAGCGCAAGGTCGCGGTGGCGGCTGCGTTGACGGTGCAGGATGCGTTCCAGACCGAGTTGGCGGGCCAGGCCGAGGAGGGCGGCGACATGACCGTGGGGCAGGGCGCGGCGGATGGAGAGGGAATCCTCCATGGGGCGATAGACCTGCCCGCCCTTGAGCAGGGCGCGGATGCCGTCGACGATCTCGGGAGGGACTTTGGAGAGGTTGGCGAGGGTAGTGCGACGGATGCGCTTGCCCTCGCGTTTGGCTTCGCGGAAGAGGATGGCGGGAGGACTGGAGCGGTTGGGGATGACATCGACGTGATAGGACATGGAGAAATGGCCTCTTACATGGAAACAATACAAGTAATATAAATAACCACAGAAACATTATATATAGATAATGTGACATGTCCTGAACATGGAAACAAATATCCAGATGGAGACCCCCACCTGCGGAGCCGTAACTTGAGCTACTTCAATGATTTGAAGGGTAAAAATGTGGCTTGAGGGGAAGTGAAGTTCCGACTAGGAGTCTGCGCCGTAGAAATGATCGTAGCGAGAAAGTGGGGAATCGAGGCCAGATTTTCTCGATTTTGCGGTGCATAGTTGTTCTATTTGCCGAGAAATCGGGGAAATCCGGACCGATTCTACCGCTTTCGCAGTAGATCAGTTTCTGCGGCGCAGGCTCCTAGGTGCAAGGGGGCCGCGAGCCGGGTGGGGCTCAGACTTCCTCCAGGATCGTGGCTGCCAAATAGACGTGCCTTCCCGCTTCCTGCTTCCGGTTGAAGTAGTAGGTCAGAAGGACCCGCCCGTCCCGCATCAGAGCACCCTGGGGGTAACCCAGATCGCGCATGAATCCATCGTCTCTCACCACCAACTCCTCGGCCTCGTCGATCTGTTCGCACTCCGGATCCAGCAGGCGCGCCCGGACCCCGAAGGGTTCCTGCCGGTAGCCGTAGGCCAGGAGGATCCGCCCACTGGGCATCGCCGTGGCCCAATAGGGGTAACCCCACAGCCGATGGCGGGCCGGTGGGCTCCAGGTCCTCCCACCGTCGTCCGAAACCGCAGTCACCAGCCGCCCGGCCGGGTTCACGGGGCCGCCCCAATTTTCGCTCTGGCGCTCGGTGGCGCCGGCGTGAATTCGGATGAAGGCCACCAGCTTGCCCGAGAGCGTCTCCTGGACGAAGGTCTCGTTGTAGGCAATGGCGCCGTCGACCAGGGCGCCGGACGGCAGCTCCAACGGATCCGAGGGTCCCGCGATTTCTCCCGCGAACGACCAACTCTTGCCCAGGTCCGCCGATTCCATCAGGGCCACACGCCAGGGATTGGGATAGGAGTACAGGGGAAGAACGAGCCGTCCGCTCCGGAGCTGGATCACGGGACTCCGGAGGTTCGCGGGCGAAGCAGCCCCAGGCAGCAGGGAGGGAACGCCGTCGATGGGAGAGACCCAGTAGCGCGGACTCCAGGTTCGGCCTCGATCCAGGGACCGCCTCACGCTGACGCCGGAGATCACGGCGTAGGTCCCCAGCTCCTCGGCGCTGTAGGAGAGGCGGTAGCGTCCGGTTCCGCCCGGGACCCTTTCCTGGGGCAAGGCCCGAACCCGCTCATAGGCGGCCCTGGTGACGGGCTCCATGACCGAAGTGCAGTAGAGGACGGATCCGTCCGCGAGCAGGGTCAGATTGACGTTGTGAACTCCTCCGTAGTCGATGGGGACGGGAGTTCCCCAGGTCGCCCCTCCATCACCGGAACTTACGACGAAATTCTCCGTTTCGATGTGTGTGTGCTTGCGGGCGGCGGCGGGATGCCTCCGGAACGCCAGCAGGATCTCACCGTCCGGGAAGATGACGGGAGAGGGTCCGGGCCCATAGTAATAATGGAGATTCTTCCGAAGATCGAAGTCCCGCACCTTCTTCAGTCGCCCCGGGCCGATTGACGCACTTCCCAGCGCAGTCGCGGGAATCGCGGACGCGGGTGCCCAAGCGAGGGCGGCGGCGAGTCGCGACGCGTTTCTCAAGAAGGTTCGTCTGTCCGGCAATGAGGACCCCGGCGCCGACTGCGGGGCCGACTCGCGCCCAGGTTTGGGACTGCTCGGAGACTCGATCGATTGGCCCGAAGAGTCGGAGGCTTCAATCAATGGCGAAGCAGTAGTACAGCCCATCCCCTCCGGTGCCCTGCAGATTCTCCTGGCTGCAGCCCCGGGAGCCGTGCGCCGAATTCCACGAGGTGGGATTCTTGCCGCCGCCGGTGCGGTCGTGGTGTCCGACCTGGGCGCTGCCTTCCCCGTGACTCGTCCAGTTCCCGCAGGTGGTGTCGTCGCTGCCTGAAAAGGCCGTGCCGTCCAACTGCGTACCGGTCAGGATATCGTGCCGGTTGGGACTGTCTCCCCGGCCGTTGACCATTAGCCCGTACTCGTTCAACTGTGTCTCCTTGGTGAGATTGTTGTTGTCCGAGTGCAGATCTCCGACGTCGCGAGCGACCTGGACGCCCTTGGCGTTGAACCACGGTCCGCTGCCGATCCGGTCACGGGCGTTGACGGCAGCCTGTCCGCTGGAGGCGGTCGTGCTCAGATAGGCGCGCCAAGTTCGGCCGCCGGCCCCCACGGCGCGAGCCAGCATCCGGCAGCGGGCATCGGCCCCGGCCAACCCTCCCAGATCGGCTCCGTTCCCGGGACCCGAGCTGACGATGAAGAAGCTCATCTTGGAGTCTGCGTTCTGAGCCGACACCGGAAGCGCGGCGAGAGCGACCACCAGGATTGCAGCGACGAGTAGGGAGCCTGTCTTTTTCATCTCGATTCTCCTCCGATATGAGACTTGGAAGTTTCGTAGCATGGTACTACTTTGCCGTTTGCAGGGGCACCCGTGATCACCATCCGAGGCGCGTATAATGAACGAAACCAGAACGAAGGGGTGTAGCCATGACACTCAAAGAAATCGAAACCGAAGCGCTCCAACTGGATCCGGCCGCCCGAGCGAGACTGGCCAAGAAACTCTTGAACAGCCTCGACACGCTCTCCGAGGCGGAGGTCGAACGTCTGTGGGTGGAAGAGGCGGAGCGAAGGAACGACCAGATTGAACGAGGAGTTGTTGAGGCGAGACGCGCAGAAGATGTGATCCGGGATGCCAGGGCGCGATTGGAGTGAACCGCCGGGTTATTTTCCACCCCGAAGCAGAGGACGAGTTGCAAGATGCCACACGCCACTACGAGATCGAGAGTCCAGGTATTGGACAAACTCTTCTTGAGGATCTCGAGCTGGCAATCGGCCAAATCATTCAATATCCAGAGTCAGCTCCTCTCGTGAGCCAACTCGTCCGCCGGAAAAGCCTACGGCGATTTCCCTACAACATCATGTACATAGTGCTCCCTGGCACCATCCGAATCCTTTCACTTGCACACCAGAAACGCCGCCCTTTCTATTGGCGTAATCGAAAGTGACTAAGCCACCAACGTACTGTTGCGGTGCAGCGGCCATAGAGGGTAACGTTGGCCGGATTATTTCCGAAGCAGAGGAGGATAGAGGATGACGAATCGGCGAGTGGATCTGATTGCAGTTCTGGTATTGGCCCTTGGGTGGATGTTCGGTCCAATGCCCCGGCATCTGCTGGCGGAGGAGTCCGGACAGCACCACCCCATCGACGGCGCCGTGATCTACGATCACGACCCGTCCACCAAGGTAGGCGACGACATCTTCGGCAACGTCATCGCAGATTTCGAGAATGATGCACCCGGGCGATGCTCCCACGGAGGTCCGGTGTGCATGGAATACCCCAACGGCGACGTCGTCGCTTTCTACGCCAACACCAGCGACCACAATCTGGATGGTTGGAGCGAGTACGCCGTCAGCCGTGACCGGGGCAAGACCTGGAACCGGTACAACAAACTCCCCTACTCCTTCGAAGCTTACGCCAGGGATCAGAAGCATCCGGTCTGGGTCGAGGAGGGTATGGTCACGGAGCAAGGCACCATTGTCCTGTTTCTGACCCACTTCACCATCGGTGCAGACAGAAGCCGGATCAGACTGGGTACGATCCGAAGCTACGACAACGGGTCCACCTGGACCGACTACGAAACCCTGGACGGCAATTTCATCGGCTATCCCTGCTCCACGGCCGCTTCGGGAGAGACCAACTACGTCATGGTCGACAGCAACGCAGGTCCCCACGTCCTCTACGTCAGCCGGGACGACGGGCGCACCTGGAGCAAGAGAAGCACCATGTCGTTGGACGATGAGAAATGGTACGGAACCATGACCATCATGGCGGACGGACGGCTGCTGGCCGGCGCCTATATCCATCACGACGAGAATCACTTCTACTACTGCATCAGCGAGGACCAGGGTCATACCTGGGGTCCCCAGAAGAAAGCCTTCCTGGACAAGATGATTCGCGATCCCGAGCTCGCCTATCTCGGCGGCAAGTACTATCTGCACGGCAGATCGGGGCACCATGGCGAGGGGAGCCGGCGCTATGTCCTCTACCAGTCGGACGACGGGGTCAATTGGGGCGAAGGGATCATCGTCAGCGGCGATGAGGGGCATCCCGACGGCTACGGTCAGAACTGCGTCATCAACACCTACGACGACTCGGTCGCGGACGAGCTGATGGTGATCTACAGCATCGTCTACAAGGGACGAGACACCAACGAATACGTCTTTTTCATCCGGCCGGACGGGAAATAGAGGAGAGTCGGATCCGCATCCAGTAGACTCCGCGGGTTAGTGATTGAGGAACGGATCGAGGGCTTTGGCGCCGGCCTTCTCAAAGTCTTTTCGGTTGCGTGTGGACACTGTCAGGCCATTAAGCAGTGCCGTGGTAGCGATGAGACTGTCTTTAACGGGCATGGCTTGGCCTGATTCACGAAGCTCGGCCAGCAACCGCGCCCAACGCAGGCCGCTCTCCGCTTCCCAAGGAAGGCATTCAATACGCTGTACGCCCGCTCGGAACCAACGTTCGAGCCGCCGGCGTCTACGCCCCTGAGGCAGTAAGAGGATTCCAAATCTGACCTCACCGAGGACAACGGGATCGACCACGATTTCCCGTTCGTTTCGCTTGAGCCATTCGACGACGCCGAAGTGGGGACTTCGCTTCGTCGGCTCACTCAGGACATTTGCGTCGACGAGGTACTTCACAGAGTGTCCGTCGATTCGGATTCGATGGAGGTGAAGAACCCCTTCTCGGGACAACTGAGCAACCAATCGACGAGACCCTCATTCGGTGGTTTCGTCCGCCGTACGAATCGATATTCACCTCGGTCCAGACGCTCGACGTCGAACTCCTGACCAGGTTCAATCTGGTCCTGTTTCCGGAACTCGGCCGGCAACACGATTTGCCCCTTGGAAGAAATGGTGGTCTTCATGACAGGTAAGATATCGACTTACCCGGGAAGCCGTCAAGCACGGGAGTCCTTCGCTCTCTGAACCTGAACGAGGCTGATCCACACCCTAGTGCCAGTACTGCAGCTCGACGATGTTGCCCTCCGGGTCGGTCATGTAGATCAGGGTGAGGCGGCCCTCCTCCGGGATGCTCAGGGTGGTGATGCTCCCCAGATCCTCGCCTCCCCAATCCTTGATCTGAAGGCGCTTCTCTTCCAGGTCGTCCACCTGGAACGCGATGTGGGCGAAACCGGGCCGGTTGAGAGCGGGGATCGGGCGCCGGGCGTTCTCGTCGAATTGAAACACTTCGAGCGTGGGTCCGTCCTCGCCGTATCCGGGCAGCTTCAGATGGATGCCCTCCATGTGGATGTCCTGCAGACCTGTGAGGGCGTCGATGTGGGCGCCCCGCCGATCCCGCTCGGTCCCCACCGGACGGCAGTCGAAGACCTCGACGTAGAATTTCACGATCGCTCGCCAGTCGGCGGCGACCAGGTTGGTGTGAGCGTACCGGATCCCTCGGCGTCGTCTCTCAGGCATGTTCTCGCGTCTCCCGCGCACAGAGTGGAATCAAATTCGACCTCCCGCCCGAGCCAGGGCCGGGTTATTATCTCAGAGACCGGAACCAGCAGTTCATCCCCCCAGGACAGACTCCAAGATCCTTTCAATCCGATGCAAATACAACCGATACGATCGTCTTCCCGAACAGTAGCGCACGGAGGAACCGTCCGGTGAGGCTCCATCCTGCCGATTACCTGATCCTGGTCGCCTACCTCATCGGCATGATGTTGCTGGGCTGGAGGCTCTCCAAGCGGCAGCATACTGACGAGGAGTATTTCCTGGGCGGGCGCCGGATGCCCTGGTTCGCCGTCGGCGTGAGCCTGATCGCCACTCTCCTCTCCAGCGTCGCCTATCTGGGGACCCCGGGGGTGGTCTGGCGCTTCGGATTCGCCATCGCCCTGAACACACTGGTGGGCATCGCCATCACCATCGTGTTGGTTCTGTTCGTCACCATCCCCTTCTTCGTCCGCTTCCGCTTCACCACCGCCTACGAATACCTGGAACATCGGTTCAGCCTCTCGGTGAGACTCCTCGGAGCCTCCATGTTCCTTCTGTTCATGACCATCTACATGGGAGTGATCGTGCTTCTGTCCGCCCGGGCGCTGGCCGTGGCCACCGGACTGCCGCTGCTGCTCATCATCGCCAGCGTCGGGACCGTGGCCACCCTCTACACCATGATGGGCGGAATCCGGGCCGTGATCTGGACCGACGTGATCCAGGTGGCCCTGCTCGTGGGGGGCGGCCTGTTCACCATCGGGTACGTGGCCATGTCCACCGGGTCGGGTCCGCTGGACTGGATTCAGGCCGTCAACGCCAGGGACAACGAGAGCATGCCTCTGGCTTCGTTGGATCCCACCATACCGGCTACGGTGGTCACCCTCATCCTGGGAGGCTGCCTCTGGACGCTGATGGCCCACACCGCCAACCAGACCATCCTGCAGCGCTACTTCTCGACGGAGGACGTGAGGGCGGCGAAGCGAAGCTATCTCACCAGCGCCGCCGTCGACGTCCTGCTGATCGTGCTGCTCACGGTCATCGGCGGCAGCCTGATCTACTACTTCACGGAGGGTCCGGGAATGCTTCCTCCGGACCTGGACCCGGCCAGCGGCCGGGACCGGGACGGCATCTTTCCCTTCTTCGTCGCCACGAGGATTCCCGCCGGACTCGCAGGCGCCATCTTTGCCGCCCTATTGGCGGCCTCCATGTCCACCATCGATTCGGGCGTCAACTCCTTCGCCACCGTGGCCACCGTCGACTTCGGCCGGCTGCGCCGGAGACAGACGAAAAACCACGTGGGCCAGGCCCGCGTCATCACGCTGGTGGTGGGACTCGCCGTCACCCTGTTCGCCGTCTTTTTCGACCGGCTGACCGGCACGGCCGACATCCCGACGATCCTCCCCAAGACCTTCAACTCGCTGGCAGGCGGGTTGGGAGGGCTCTTCCTGGCGGGCATGTTGATCCCCCGGGCCGGCAGCCGGGCGGTCTGGCCCGCGGCCCTGGTGGGTGTCGGCACTGCGCTCGCCGTCGCCTACTTGGGAGAACTGCTTCGGTACCTGGGCCCTTCGGCCGTGGATATGGTTGGGATCTGGGTGAGTCCGGAGTTCGCACAGCGGTTGGCGGACCAGGGGATGGGCTTCACCTGGATCATCCCCTCATCCACCGCGGCCAGCCTGGGGACGGCCTGGTTGCTGAGCTTCGTCTTCCCCAACCGGGATCCGGAACGGATCCGTGGACTGACTTGGCCCACTCGCCGAGAACCGTCCCCCTTCACGACCGTGGGCCAAGCCTGACCCGGATCTAGGGTCCCAATACCGCCGACACCCGTTCCGCCACGATCTCCGCTTCCCCCGGTTCCAGTGTCGCCGGGTGGAGGAGGATTCCGGACGGCGTCTCCGCCACGATAATGCTGGGATCTCCCTCCCACAATTCCGCCATCACCTGTCCCACGCTCTTGGCGATTCGTTCAGTGTCCCACTCCACGAGCGTGAACGGCAGTCCGTCGGGATGCACGGCCAATCCGGTCGACGCGGGAGGAGATTCCCCCTTCCACGCCCGGACACCCGAAACCTGGGACAGGATCTCGATCATGGTGTCGGAACGCCGCCGGTAGCCGTCGAACATCTCCCGCTCGAAGTCGGGACTGGACCAGAGCTCGACGGCGGTCAGAAGACCCGCGATCTCCTCCTTGCCCACCTTCATGGGACGTCCCACTCCGTGGTTGGGACTGCTGCTCATGGCGCAGGCCTCCACCAGATCCTTCCGTCCCAGGATCAGCCCCGAAGACTGGGGACCCCGCAGGCCCTTGCCGCCGCTCACGATGGTGAGGTCGGCTCCCGCCTTCCAGTAGTGGCTCAAGATCGAAAAGGGAGGAAACTCGGCCGCCGCGTCGACGATCACCGGGACACCGCGGTCATGCGCCAGTTCGATGACCTGATCGAGGGGGAGATCGGTGGGAGGCGAATAAGCGGGAAAGTCGACGACCGCGGCCGTCTGGGGACTGAAGGCCGCCTCCAGATGCCAGGTGTAGACCCGGTTGGCCAGGCCGACGGACACGACACGCGCTCCCGCCAGCCGAATCATGAGCTCGTAGAAGTTGATCTGCATCCGCTGGACGATGACCTCGTCCTTCATCCCGTCCGTGTCGGGCAATTGGTGGACCCGGGCGTTGCTCGACCCCGCCATGCATGCGGCCACCGAGAGGGCGACGCCGGCGGCGGCTCCATTGGTGACGAAGCAGGCTTCGACCCCCGCCAGCCCGGCAATCCGGTTCCCCGCCTTCTCCAGCAACTCCGGGATACTGACGTAGGACCGGCCGGCCTCCCGCATCGCGGCCACCACCTCCGGAAGCATGATGGACCCGCCGATGGAGGTACCGTTGGCGGCGGCATTGATCCGTTTCTTCACACCCAGACGTTGGTAAACTTTCATGGTTCTTCTCCCGTTGACAGCCTTCGCGTGAGTATAGGGAGTTCGGCGGTTGGAAACGGCCGTTCCTGACGCTAACATCGTCCGTACCATGAATCGTCGCAAATGGCTCCGCATCGGGGCTGCCGCAGGCACCTTCTTTGGTCTCGACTCTCTTTTCACGACTCGTCCCACGAGCGCGGCGGCCATCGGTCCGAACGACAAGATCAAGGTCACCAAGATCGAGACCTTCGTGCTGACCAACACCTGGGTCTTCGTCAAGGTGTCCACCGACGCCGGAATCGTGGGCTGGGGCGAGATGCTCAAGGACGACGCCAAGGCGTGCGCCGCCGGGGCCTTGGAGGTGGGCGACTATCTGGTGGGCCAGGATCCATGCCGGGTGGTGCACCATTGGCAGGCCATCCACCGCGGCGCCTTCTACCGCGGAGGTCCCATCAAGACGGCGATCCTGAGCGGAATCGACCAGGCGCTCTGGGACATCAAGGGAAAGGTCTACGGCGTACCGGTCTACAAGTTGCTGGGAGGGCCCACGCGGGACCGCGTCCGAGTCTACGGGGAGGTCAGCGAGGAGACCGGCGTCAACGCCATGAAGGTCGGTCCCAAGGCCATGGGACGCCAGCCGATCAAATACATTGAAGGCCAGAGATTTGTGGACGCCGTGGTGGAAAATTTCCGGGCGTTGCGGGAGAAATATGGAGACGGCGTCGACATCGGCATCGACTTCCACGGCGCCGTTCAGCCGCCGACGGCCATGTTGCTGGTCAAGGCGCTGGAACCCTACAATCCCTGGTTCTACGAGGAAGTCGTGCAAGCGCTCAACGTGGACGTGATGGCCGAGATCGCCGCCAAGACCCATATCCCGCTGGCGACGGGCGAGCGCATCTTCACCAAATGGGGATTCCGCGAGATCCTGGAAAAGCGCGCCGCCTACATCCTGCAGCCGGACGTCTGCTACGCGGGCGGAATCACCGAGCTCAGGCTCATCGCCGGCATGGCCGAGGCGTACTACTCGCCTCTGGCGCCCCACAATCCCAGCGGTCCCGTGTCAATGGCAGCCAGTTTCCAGATCGCGGGTTGTATCCCCAACTTCATGATCCAGGAGCGCGGCGACATGGAGCACGACCTGCTGGCCAAACCGCTGCCTCCGGTCAGGAATGGACACCGCCCGCTGCCGACGGACCCCGGCCTCGGCATCACCATCGACGAGGAAAAGTTGATGGCGAGGGTCGGCGAACCTCGCGAGGGCCGGACCATTTACGATGCGGACGATGGGTCCATCGTCGACTGGTAGCCCCCCGCTCAGCGGGCAGATGACCTCCCGGAGGACCGGAAAAAATCAAGCCTGGAACCAAAATATGGCCAAAAGAACACTATTGATCGCCTTTCCTTTCCTCTTTCTCGCCCTGTCTGCCCAAGCCCAGGAGAAGGTCATGATCCTGAGCTGGGGGGACGTCATCTGGCAACACAAGGGAGAGGGAACGGCTCAGCTCGACACTCCCGAGAAGGTGGCCGAGGCGGCCCGGATCTGGAAGGAGCGGGGAGTGGACCGGGTCCTGTTCCGGGCCGACGACTTCCGGGTCCTCCTCTTTCACCGCATCCGGCCCGGCTACAACAACCCCTACATCCAGGAGTGGTTGAAGACGACCAAGCGGGCCTGGGAGCAAGACTTGCTGGAGGTCGCCGTCAAGGCGATCCACGAGCAGGGCATGAAGGTCGACATGTGGATCACCATTTTCGATGAAGGATGCCCGGAGCACGTTCTCTACAGCGATTCCGATTTTTTCTCCTGGCAATCGCATTTCACCCGGGAGAACCCGCACGTCCTCTCCACCGACCGGTCTCTGACCGCCAATCAACGAAAGTACCACTGGGGCGTGATGGAGTATGCCTACCCCGAGGCGAGGGGCTACATGCTGAGCGTCATCCGCGCCTTCTCAGACCCTTTGGATTTCGATGGTGTCTTCCTCAGCGTGCGCTCCCATTCGCCGCCTGCCGAACACGCCGACCAATTCGGGTACAACGAGCCCATCGTCAAGGAGTATCAGCACAGGTACGGTCGGAACATCCTCCAGACCAGCTTCGATCTGGAGAAATGGAGAGAACTCCGGGGCGAGTACTTCACCCAATTCCTGGGCGAAGTGAAGGAGCACCTCCGCGAGAAGAGGCAAACTCTTTCCATCGGTGTGGCGCAGGGAGACTACATCGGGCCCCCCTTCGGCAATATGAAACTGCAGTGGCGCCGATGGATCTCCGAGGGGATCATCGACTCCCTGGTGGTGGGTCATATCACCAACGAGAGAGCCCGTTATCCCAATCGCACGCAGCGGGCCATGGGGTACATCCAGAACCAGGAAGAGGACATGGGCCTTCCGCCCATCGAAGACGCCGTGCGGTTGAGCTACGGTCCGCTCTGCAAGCGTTTCGGAGTCGGCCTCTACCTGGCGCCCGGAGGTTTCCGCATGAGCTTCCAACATCCCGCCTACGGACGAGGTTCTCAGACGCCCGAGACCCGCAAGAGCCTCGCGGAGGCTTTCGAGAAGGAGCCAGCCGTGACCGGAATCGTCTACAGTTACCGGTCGGTCATGGAAGAACGTTAGCGAATGCCTTCCGTCGGTCGCGGCGCCGGCCGATTCCGGTCACCGCATGTCGGCGACCCGGGCCTCGATCCGGAAAACGTCCATTGACAGCCGGCCCGTCACCTCTTCTCCTTCGGGAAACCCGATAAAGGAGAACCCGTAGCTCACACATTCTCGCAACACCCGGTCCAGGCTGGCCGGGCCGGTCCAAGCCCAGGTTCGGGTCCATTTGGACTCGTCGTTCTCCAGGACGAAGGTGTGGCGCTTGCCCCAGGATCCCTGGGAAACGGGTATGGGACGGTCCGTGAAGTGCCAGCGGTTGTTTCCGATGTGAGCCCAGAAGTAGCACTGGGCGCCCTTGAGGTCCAGGTCGTCTCCCCGGAGGTTCACGGAAATCCGCGCCCCGCGCAGATCCAGCTTGGGGCCGCCGACCCACCTGCGGTAGAAGATGAGGGCCAGAATGGAGTTGGGCTGCTCCGGAGTGTCGATTCGCCAGCGGGAGTCGTCGGTCCAGATGTACCCCGAGCCGAAGGCGCCTCCCTTGGGTTCCCAGCTCACCGGATGGAAAGTGTCGGGGCCGCTCTCGATCCCGCCGTCGTAGTCATAGCTGTGCCAGCCCTCGCTCTTGCCCAGGCTGTCGAAACCGCTGTAGAGGATGAGCTTGGCTCCCGGCCGCCCTGAATCGGAACCTCTCCGGTCCACACGGGAGGGCGGCCGGCATCCTGCCGCCAGACAGAGCAACAGCACGCAAGTCACGCTTCGGAGTCCAGCCGGCGCTCGTATCATTTTCACACCCTGCCTTCCTCAAAGGGCAGAACGCCCCATTTCTCTCCATGCCGCCGCAGCCAGGTGACCAGCTCTCTTCGCAACCGATCGGTCACCCCCGTCAGAGTCGGATCGCCGATGCGGTTGCGATGCTCGGTGGGGTCGGTTGCCAGGTCCCACAGCTCATTGGGACCGAACCCCTGGTTGCGCATCACGTATTTATATCGAGGTTCCCGGACACAATAGGTGTTGCCCAGGTAGGCGTAGACCCGGTCCACCCAGCCGTCCGGCCGTCGTCCCAGCAGAAGCGGCCGGCAGCTCCGTCCGCAGTAGTTGCCCTTCCCCGGCAGCTGAATGCCCAGCAGGCCGCAGAGGGTAGGCAGGACATCGTAGAGGCTCACCAGTTCCCGGCGCACCGCGCCGGCCTCGATCCTTCCCGGCCAGCGCCACAAGGTGGGGACCTTCAGGACCTCCTCGTACATGACCGGAGGCCAGGCCGCCTCTCCCTTGCTCCAGAGGCCGTGGCGGCCGTGCAGGTAGCCGTTGTCGCCCACGAACAGCACCAGCGTGTCCTCGGCGAGCCCATTTTCATCCAGGTAGTCCAGCATCCAGCCGATCCGGTCGTCGAGGGCAGTCGTGGAGGCGGCGGCGCCCCGCATGTTGGTGACCGGATCATCCATCAAATCCGCCTCCCGCAGGGCGTCTCGCCGCTTGGGCTCGAAACCCACCGACTCGAAGTCCTCGTCGGCATACAGGTCATAGTACTGCTGGGGATGACCCGCGTACGGGGTGTGCGGATTGAAGTGCGACAGGGTGAGAAACCAAGGCTCCCGCCGGTCCCGCACCTGCTCCAGAAAACGGATCCCTTCCTGGTGGATGAGGTCGGCGATGTAGCCCTTTTCGGTCACGGGCTCCGTCCCCCGGAACATGTTGGGGTCCTGGTACAGGTTGGGACGGTCCTGCGTATACCAGAACCCGTATCCATGCTGGGGACGGCCGTTGTCTCCCAGATGCCACTTGCCGCTGTGGCCACACTCGTACCCCGAGTCCTTGAGAAGGTCGGAGATGAAGATCTCGTCCCGCCAGCTCCGGGGAAGCCGAGCCTGTCCTTGAGGCGGATTGGCGATGGGTCGCGGCGTGAGCCAGTCGTGGATCCCGGTCTGGGGCGGAATCCGTCCCGTCATCAGCGTGGCCCGGCTGGGAGAGCAGATGGGCGTACAGACGAAACCGTTCTCGAACCGGGTGCCGCCGGCCGCCAGCCGATCGATATGGGGAGTTCGGATCACCCGGTTGCCGTAACACCCGGTCATCCAGGCGGCCAGATCATCGGCGACGATGAGAAGGACGTTGGGACGCCGATCCCGGCCCCGGAGCAAGGCTGGGGCGCCCAGGGCGGCGCCCGTCACGGCAGCGGCCGTCTTCAAGATCTCCCGGCGAGACCGGTTCCTGGCGGAGGAGGGACTGTTTGGGCTGGATCGAGGCTCTGAAATCATGGGCAAGTTCCAGTCCGAACGGTACACTGGACGGTGACTCCCGCCAAGTGCCTCGAGGCATCTGGCACAAGTGACGTCATGAGCCGGACCATCTTCAGCCTGATTCCATTGCTGTTCCTGTGTTCCCCGTCCGGTTACGCCAACCCTTCTCCTGCCGGGACCGTCATTGACGTGGGGTCGAAGAAACAGCTCTTCATCGACGACCTGTTCGTCGCATCCTGGCACGGTGTCCGGCTGACCGTGAACCCTCCGTACAAGACCCGGGAGCGGAACCTCGTACCCGATCCTGATCGTCCCTGGGAGGCGGTCCGGGTAGCTTATCCCTGTACCGTTGTACGGAAGGCCGGCCACGCGCCAGATCAGCGACACCCACGACGTGGCTTTCTGGGACCCGGTCATCGGCAAGTACGTCGCCTACACCAAGTACGTCGGCCAGTTCGATTCCCGGGGCGTGCTGGTTCGGCCGGAGCTCCCCACCGGAGTCCGAAAGGGCCGGAAGATCTGGCGCATGACGACCGATCGCCTGGACCGGTGGCCTCCCGCCCGGATCGTCCTGGCCATGGACGCGGGGGACCGCCGGGACGCCGACTTCTACAATTCCGCCGCCATCCGGTACCCCTACGCCGATCGGGCCTACTTCGTCTTTCCCAGCGCCTACTATCACTTCGTGGGCGAGTCGGCGCGGCGCAACGACGGCCCTATGGACATTCAATTGGCGCTGAGCCGCGACGGTGTCCACTTTTCGCGCCCCTCCCGGAGTCCCTTCGTGCGAAGAGGCCGGGACGGTTCCCATGACAGCGGTCACCTGTACATGGGCCGGGGCCTGCTGCGTCGAGGCGACGAGTTGTGGATGTACTACGTGGGATTCGACTACACCCATGGCGACAGGGACACACTGGACCGGGGAGGCAACGGCGTGATCAGCCGGCTGGTTCTGAGGCTGGACGGCTTCGTGTCCGCCGACGCGGACTACCTGGGAGGAGAGATCGTCAGCCGGCCGATCCGCTTCGAGGGCAACCGCCTCGAGTTGAATATGGATGCCGGCGCCGGCGGATCGGTCCGGGTCGCGCTGCTGGATCCGGAAGGGGAACCGATCCCGGGCTACACCTTGGAGGAGTCGCAGGTGCTGGGCGGAAATTCGGTCAGGCGTCTCGTGACTTGGCAGCAGGGATCGGATCTATCGGCCCTCTCGGGACGGCCGGTGCGCGTCCACTGGAAGCTCCGGGACGTGAAGCTGTACGCCTTTCAATTCCAGGATTAGTTCCTTGTTCTCAACACCTGGTGCAATTGGGCGAAGAAATTTTGGTCGGGACGCCCCTTGTGGGCAACCTCTTCGGTCCGGACCGGAGCAAAACGCAGCCAATTGGAGAGGTGGAGCCGGAACCGGGCGGGGGCGAACCCTCGGCTCGATCCGGCTGGGTCTCGGGACCCTGGCGATCGTGACGTCGTTTCTGCCGGCTCAACGGCAGGCGCCGGTCGACGTCATCGAGGGACGGGTCCCCCCACCGCCCTCGGTCGGGACGCGCCAGCTCGAGGTGGGAGTGGAGATGGCGGCGCCACTGAACGCCCCTTCCTTCTTCAAAGTCGACGACGGCCGCTTGATGATGCTCTCGTCGGGTCGTGTGTGTTACTCCGAGGACAACGGGCGGACCTGGACCGAACCGCAAGGGTTGTCCGTTCCCGTCGCCTTTGCCACCCGCCTCAGTTCGGGGAGTCTCGCCGGCCCCGGACCCGAGGGCCTCTTCCATGTTTCCGGCGATGAGGGGCGGACCTGGGAAGCACGCGGCAAGATGCTGATCGGGGACCGTTTCGCACCGGCGGCCTCTGGCCCGTGGATGAACCGACCATCGTCGAAGCGGCCAACGGCGACGTGGTGCTCTACTTTCGAACCAGCATCGGCCGAGTGTACACCTCGCGCAGCCGCCCGGCGGACTACGTCGACGACCGCGGGCGGCCGGTGCGGCGCCAGCCGGGAGACCTGTTCGACAAACCGCAGCCGACGCCGCTGTCCGGTTCCTATTCCCCATGCACCATTCAGCGCATCCCCAAGACAGGCGACCGGCTCATCGTCTGGAACCAGGTCTCCGGCGAGGAGATGCGGGCCGGTTATCGCCGCGGGCGGCTGTCGTCGGCCATCAGCAGGGACGACGGGAAGACGTGGGGGAACTTTCGCACCATCGACCAGGTCGTTCTCCCGCCGACGGGACATGTGGCGCCGGATCCCGAGCCCCGCATGGCGCGGGGTCTGGACTACGTGGGGGTCCTGCCCGATGACTTCGGCCATGTCGGCTATCCGACCCTGGGAATCGTCGACGAGACGGTCTTCGTCACCTGGTCCCGGTCGGTGGTGAACCCCCGTGAAGGGGACGCCACCGGCAGGCGGATGCGGGTGCTGCCCCTCTCCTGGTTCTACCAGGAAGAGCCACCGCTACCGCCGGGCCCGAAGCTGGTGCTGAAGGTTCCCGCCGCCGGCGCCGGCGGCAGTTGGAATAGGTTTGAGATCCCGTCCAACTATTACGAAGGGCGCTTCCATGTCCGGTCGGAGGATCTGGAGCCCTACCTCAAGAGCCCCGTCGGCCGCCTCGGCTACGGCATTCGCGCGCCGCTGCATCAGGTCATCACCTGTCTGGGGTGGGTGCCGGTCTATGACCGGAGCCGTCTCGAGGATACCCGCGATCCCCGGATGATCGTCTACTGCACCCATCCGCGCGCCGCCCATCCGCCTCTGCCTTCACCGGACCAGCCGGAATGACCGACGATGTCCCGTAACGATTCGGCACGGGAGCGGCCCGGTCGAGATCAGGGAAGAAACTGGATGGCGTACAGGTCGGCGTCCTTCAGCAGAAACCGCAGGCGCACGGTCGTGGCGGAGAGAGAACCTGGATCTTTCGCGTCCTTCCAAGCCACGGCCTGCTCCACCGAGTCGCCGAACAGCTCCGGGCAATCTTGCAGCGAGTAGCCCGGAATCGGGTTGCCGGCCTCGTCCTGGATCTCGACCCGGATGCTCCCGGCGGCCGAGGTCGAATAGTTCAAGACCAGGCGCGAGCCGGTGAAGCGAATGAGCCGAGTGGTCATTTCGCCGCCGGCCAGAGGCGCCCGCACCGAGACGAAGCCGTCCAGACGGTAGGTATACCGCCGCAGGCGGCTGGCCGGTCCCGTGTAGTATCCCTCAGTGACGTAGATGGAAAGCTGATCCGGTTCACCCGCTACGGACGATGGAAGCGAGAGGATTCCCCAGCCGATCATGTTGTTGCGGGTCACCCATCGTTCCGGCTGAAGCCCGGGGCGGAGGACGGCTTCGCCCCATCGGTGAAACCGAATGCCGTCGCGGCTGCTCATGAAGACCCCATCCGAAACTCCCGGGAATTGCCGATCCTGGTTTCTTTCGGGAACGAACCGTTTGGGGAATCCGAGATAGATGTGCGGCACCCGGGTGTAGGGGCGGATCTGGTTGGTGTACAGATGCTCCACCGGGGCTCCCGGATACTCCAGGAAGACCGGCTCGGTCCAGGTCAGGAAGTCGTGGGAGACGGCAGTCTTGACGTCACGGACCCGCTGCCCCGTGGGATGAGTGCGTGCACTCCGGAGATAACCGACGTACCGGCCCCTCAGACTGTCCCAGAAAGCCAGGTTCTGGGAGTCGAGGGTCATGTCCCCCTTGGGAATCACCGGTTCCTGGGCCAGGAGGGACCAGCGGATGCCGTCGGGCGACTTCAGGGCGTAGACGCCGTCGTCGCCCCGGGCGATCGACTTGTACCGGGCGTCAGGCGCGGCCTCCGGGTTGGTGTCCTTGAAGACCGCCATGGGATTCCGCTGTTCCGAGTCGGCCCAGGGGTCGTCCATCCAGACGATGTTGATTGAGGGGACCACCCGGGAATCGGACCATCTCGTTCATCGCGGCACAGAATACGGGAAGAAAGGCGGCGCTGCATGTAGAATTCCAAACCATGAAGGATCTCTCGACTCGATCGCTGCTCTGGGCATTTCTGGCGGCTGCCGTTGCGCCTTACACGACCGGCGCCCCGGCGTCCCAACCGGAAGGGAGCTCCCAGGAGGTTTTGGAGATTGGAAGCCGCCTGGAGCTCTTCGTGGACCGGCATCTCATCGACGTCATGGACGATGTCGAACTGGAGCTGGGGCAACCTCAGCCCCGGGAGAAGGTATTCCGGTTCGACCAGCCCTGGGAGGGCAACACGCCGGCCCATATCGCCATCTTCCGGGACGGCGACGTCTACCGGATGTACTACCGGGGCAGCGCGAACAACGACTACATCATCCGGGAGGAACTGCTTCCGGGAGAAAAGATCGTTCCCCAGCACCCGAAAGTGAGTTGCTACGCCGAGAGCCGGGACGGCATCCACTGGACCCGCCCCAACCTGGGCCAGGTGGAGTTTCAGGGGTCCCGGGACAACAACATTCTGGACCTGGGGGGCGCCACCAAGTTCAATCCCTTTCGCGACGAGAATCCCGAAGCTCCCGATTCAGCCCGTTACAAGGGGGTCGCCTTCTACCGGACCGTCCCCGGCGCCCCGCCCCACTCAAAGCAGAGAGGCTTGGTCCCCCTCCAGTCCTCCGACGGCGTGCACTGGACCTGGACGGCGCCGGAGCCGGTCGTCACCGACGGCTATTTCGATTCCCACAACGTGGCCTTCTGGGACGGCGTCCGGGGGAATTACGTGGCGCTGTACCGGGACTTCGCCCACGGGGTGCGCACACTCAAATACGCCACCTCGAAGGACTTCGTTCAATGGACCCCGGGACAGTGGGTCGACTACGGAGACGCGCCTCAGGAACACCTCTACACCAACGCGACGGTCCCCTACTTTCGCGCGCCCCACATCTACGTGGCCTTTCCCAAGCGGTTCGTGCCCTGGAGGGGTCCCCAGCATTACGACTACGCGAGCGCAACCGAGCGGCCGGGACTCTCCGAAGGGGTCTTCATGAGCAGCCGTGACGGCTTGCATTGGCACCGGTTCCTGGAGGCCTTCATCAGGCCCGGACGGGAACGGCGGAACTGGATCCACCGGACCAATTTCGTGGGCCGTGGAATCATCCGGAGCGCGGATGACGAGATCTCGTTGTACGTGACCCGGCACTACACCTATCCCAGTGTCCACCTCCGGCGAATGAGCCTGAGGCTCGACGGATTCGTCTCGGTCAGCGCCGGTCATCCCGGCGGCGAGTTCACGACCCGGCCCTTGGTCTTCGAAGGGGAGAACCTGGTGTTGAACTACGCCACGGCGGCGGCGGGAAGCATTCAGGTGGAAATCCAGGATGCGGGCGGAAAACCGCTGGCCGGCTTTGCACTCCAAGACGCGATCCCGATCTGGGGAGACGAGATCGAGGGTGTGGCCCGCTGGCGCCGGGCCGGCAACCGGGACCGGGATCAGCTCCGGCGCGTGGCCGGGATGCCCGTGCGCCTGAGGTTCGTCATGACCGACGCCGACCTCTTTTCGTTGCGTTTCCGTTGAACCGGAATCTCAATCGAGATCACAGCTTCCAACCGGACCGGAATTCCCGCCGTAGCAGCGCGTTGGCCTCCGCTGAGTTGGTGACCCGCAGGTTTTCGGCGTCCCAGTCGAGCTTGGCTCCGGAGCGGTAGGCAACGGCGCCCAAGTTGACCGTCTCCGAGAGGGGGCCGGAATAGCCGAAGTGGCTGCTCGTCGGGCTCCCTGACTTGCAGGCGGCGATCCACTCGGTGCGATGGCCGACTTCAGCCGTTCGACGCCATTCCGGGTGATGCTTGTAGGCGGCCATCCACTTGGCATGACGGCCGATTTCCGCACCGATGGACGGGGGAATGCTCGGCTTGGGCGGCTCGAAGTTCGCGAATTTTTTTTCAGGCGAGAGCATCCGCTGGGGGTAGTTCACCCACAGCATTCCCTCGCTGCCCACGAAGACGCCCCAGGCCCAGTCGGAGAAGGCGTTCTCCGCAAAAACCGGCGGCGGTTGACTGCCTTGCGTCCAGGCCAGGGTGACCGGCGGCATCCCTCCGCGGGCCGGGAACCGGTAGCGGACCTGAAGCCGCTCGGGAACCGTCTCCGGGTGCGGTGGCGGCCCCTCGGCCTCCACCGAGATCGGATAGCGGAGATTCAGGGCCCAGAAGGGCAAGTTGAAGTAGTGGGTAGCGGCGTTGCCGAGACTGCCGGTCCCGAAATCCCACCAGCGCTGCCAGTTGCCGCCGCAACCGCGGGAATAGGTGGGATGGTAGGGGCGGTAAGGCGCCGACCCCAGAAACAGATCCCAATGAAGCCCTTTGGGGACGGGTGGCGTCTCCGTCGGGCGATCGATCGTGCTGCGTCCCGAGCGGACCCAGATATGGCATTCCTCCACCTCGCCGATGGCTCCGCCGCGGATCAGCTCGACGATGCGGCGGAAGTTGTCCGAGGCGTGGATCTGGGTTCCTAATTGGGTCGCCACCTTCTGCTCGGCGGCTACCTTGGCCAGCATGCGGGCCTCGTAGACCGAGATGGCTCCCGGCTTCTCGCAGTAAACGTGCTTGCCGCGCCGCATCGCCGCAACACTGGCGGGAGCGTGGGTGTGGTCCGGAGTGGTCACCACCACCGCGTCGATCTCGCGGTCCAGTTCGTCGAGCATCTGCCGGTAATCGTGGAACTTCTTCGCTTGTTTATAGCGGGCCAAGGCGGCCCCCGGAGGATTCCGGCGCTTGGGAGCCGAAGCCGAAGCCGACCGCTCGTCAGTGTCGCAGAGAGCCACGATGTTCTCTCCGGTCATCTCCGGCTGAGAAGACGGCTTGACTCTCATACCCGACCCGTACTCCACGTTCTCCCCGGCCATGTGGGCGAGGTTCCAGGCCCCCATGCCGCCGACTCCGACCACGGCGATGTTGAGTCTTTCGTTGGCCGGGTAGCCCCAGACCGAACGGCTGTTGCGGAGAATCACCAACCCCGCCGCAGCCTGGCCCGCAGTGCTGAGAAAACGCCGTCGCTTCCACTGGTTCGTCATTGTTCCTTCTCCATCAGCATCTGGCCATTCTGTGCGAATTGACTTGGCCATTGGGTGAGTGTTGGAAATCCATTATGAAGGTGGCATGGAACTTGGACAACTCAGCAAGTGGTTGAAAGCACGAGAGTCAGAAGATTCGACAATTGGAATCGGTCGAATTGACCAAGAATGGGAGAAGCACCCGTAGGGGCGACCCTTGTGGTCGCCCTCCCCGGACCGATCCGTAAGTGGCGAAAGCTTTCAACCCTGCTTCCCCTGTTCTCCCGAACCCCCAGAAAAATGGGGAAAGTCCTGAGACGTCAGACATTGCATTGGTGATTATGATACGAAAGGAACAGGATGAAGAGCGTGCGATTGAGTGAACGGATGGAAGCCGAGCTGGAAGAGGCGGCACGAATCAGCGGTGATTCGGTTTCCAGCATCATCCGCCGGGACGCGCAGAAACGTTGCCGTCTCATCCTGGGAGATCGACTCGATGCAAGGGTGATCGATGTCACTGGAACCATTCAGAGCAAGGGTGGACGCGCCCGGAGAACGGGCCGCGCGCTCGCCGAATCCTTGTTGCGGCGAAAATGACTCATGCTCCGCATTCTTCTCCTGCTGAGCATCCGATTCCTGGATGTCGCCCCTGAGGCCGGTCTCGATTTCCGGCACCACAGCGGGAGTCCCGAGAAGCAGTACATCCTGGAGACCATCGGCGGGGGGGTCGCCTGGATCGACTACGACCGGGACGGCTGGCCCGACCTCTATCTGGTGAACGGGGGCAAGTGGGACGAGCTGCTGTCCGGCGCGAGGACCGTCTCCAACGCCCTCTACCGCAACAACGGCGACGGTACTTTCACCGACGTCACCGCCGGATCCGGCCTCACCAGTCCCCACTGGGGCATGGGAGCCGCCGTGGGTGACGTCGACAACGACGGCTGGCCCGACCTCTACCTGTGCAACTTCGGTCCCAACGTCCTCTACCGCAACAACGGCAACGGAACCTTCACCGACATCACCGCCGCCAGCGGGGTCGGGAACCCTCGCTGGAGCTCGACGGCCTCCTTCAGCGACTACGACGGGGACGGCTGGATCGACCTCTACGTGGCCAACTACGTGGATTTCGATCCCCATTCCCCGCGTCCGCCCGAGTGCGGTTACCGCGGAATCACGGTCCACTGCGGCCCCAAGGAGATGACGGCCGCCCCCGACGCCCTCTATCGCAACCGCGGGGACGGGATCTTCATCCAAGTGACTTCCGAGGCCGGCATGGCGGTGCCGCCCGCCTACGGTCTCGGCGCCGTCTGGGCCGACTACGACAACGACGGGGACCCGGACCTTTACGTGGCCAACGACTCCATGGCCAACTTCCTGTTCCGGAATCGGGGCGACGGACGTTTCCTGGACGTGGCAGCGATGGGAGGGGTCGCCTACAACCAGGACGGCCGGGAGCAGGCAGGGATGGGAGTGACCTTCGGCGATTACGACCGGGACGGCTTTCCGGATCTGTACGTCACCAACTTCTCGGACGATTACCACACCCTCTACCGCAACCGGCGGGGAAGACTGTTTCGGGACGTCACCTACGCCGCGGAGGTGGCCTTTCCCAGTTGGCAGTTCCTGGGCTGGGGCGCCCACTTCGCCGATCTGGACAACGACGGCTGGCTGGACCTGTTCGTTTCCAACGGGCACATCTATCCGCAGGTGGACGGCTACGAAACGGGCACCCGTTTCGCCCAGCGCAAGCTGCTGTTTCGGAATCAAGGGAACGGGAAATTCCGGGAAACGGCCGGGGAATGGGGCGAAGATCTGTCGCGGACCTGGTCCAGCCGGGGAGCGGCGTTCGCAGACTTCGACAATGACGGCGATCTTGACGTGGCCGTCAACAACCTGGACGCGCGCCCCTCTCTCTTTCGCAACGAGGGTGCCGCAAACGCCGGACACTGGCTGAACCTGGCTCTGGAGGGAGGACCCACCAACCGGAGCGCCATCGGCACCCGGGTCATCCTTCAGGCCGGGGACTGGAGCCAGTTGCAGGAGGTCCAGGGGGGATCCAGCTACCAGGCCACCAACGACTTTCGGCTTCATTTCGGCCTGGGAAAGTTGACGGAGGCAAAACAACTGACCGTCCGTTGGCGAAGCGGAACGGTTCAGCATTTCGAGGGGGTCGCGGCCGATCTCCACTACCGTCTGAAGGAAGGCGGGAAGCTCGAACCCCTCCTCATCAAGGGACGAAAGATGGGCGGCAGGACGTACTCACCCCGTACTGGCGGTGGCGCGACAGGACCCGCTCAATAGCAGTCCGACGTCCAGGTTCAGCACTTGTCTGGCTACCCGGGCCGCGCGAACGCGACGAGCGAAGCGTCCGGTCCGGCACCCGTCGCGATGACGATGAACTGCCGCCCCGACCGGGTGCGGTAGGTCATGGGGTTCGCGCTCGTTGGAAACAGCGTCGCGCCACGCCAGATCTCCGCGCCCGTCGCGCTGGCGAACGCATACAGATACGGGGCGCCGCCGCCGAGAAACACGAGGCCCCCCTTCGTCGCCAGCGGGCCGGCGTTGCCGCGCGTGCCCAGCCGATCCGGCAACTCGACTCCGCGCAGCAGCCGGTGTTGGCGCAGGGCGCGGCTGCCCTCGCCAAACGGCGCCTTCCACGCAATCTCACCCGCATTGAGGTCGATTGCCACCAACTGCGCGTAAGGAGGCTTGATGAGCGGAATCGGGCCGAGCTCGCTCTCCGGGGTTTGTGCGGAGCCCGGTCCGCCGGCCTCCCGATACATGACGAGCGTCGCCCCGTAGGGACAGTTGTTGCTGTACTCGACGTCGACCTCCGGATCGTCACCCGCATTCACGCACAGTTGGTTGGTGTCGGCGTCTTCCGATGTCCGCACGTACAGCAACCCCGTCTCGGGGTCGAACGCCGCCCCGCCCCAGTTCGCGCCGCCGCTCGAGCCCGGGCGCTGGATCGTTCCCTGAAGACTCGGCGGCGTGAACAGCGGACCCAGCCGGAATCGCTGCATCTCCTCCACCGCCAGCGCATGGATCTCCGGCGTCAAGTCGTTCGCATCCTCGAGTGACACTCCCTGCCCGCTGAAGGGCGGCGGCTTGGCCGGGAAGGGCTGCGTCGGATTCAGCACTTCCCCCGGCACGTCCGTCGTCGTGTCCACCGTACGTTCCTCGATCGGCCATACCGGCTCGCCCGTCACCCGGTCGAACACGTAGGTGAAGCCGTTTTTGGCCACCTGCGCCACCGCGTCGATCTCGCGCCCGCCCACCGTGATGGTCACGAGGTTCGGCGCTGCGGAAAGGTCGTAGTCCCAGACGCCGTGGTGCACCGTCTGGAAGTGCCACCGGCGCTCGCCCGTACGCGCGTCGAGGCACACCAGCGACTCGGCGAAGAGGTTCGCCCCAACCCGGCGGCCACCCCAGTAGTCGCTGCTCGGCGTGCTCGTCGGCACGTAAAGATGCCCGCGCTCGGCGTCGAGCGACATCAGCCCCCACACGTTGGCGTGGCCCGTGTAGCGCCACGACTCGTCCTCCCAGGTGTCCGCGCCGAAGTCGCCGCTCGATTGCGGGATGGTGAAGAACACCCAGCGGCGCTCTCCCGTGCGTACGTCGAACCCCTGCACGGTTCCGGGCGGATCGAACTTCCGCTGCACCCGGTCGGGCACCCGGCTCCCCACGATCACCAGGTCCTCGAACACCACCGGCGGCGAGGTCTGGTCGAACTCGTGGCGGCTCACCGGCCGGCCATGGCCCTCGGTCAGAAGGACGCTCCCGCTCTCGCCGAAGCCCGGATCCGGCTCACCGGTAGCCGCATCGATCGCGTACAGCCGGTCGCGGCTGTTGAGGAAGATGCGCGCGCCGTCCCCGCCGCTCCAGTAGGCGACGCCGCGGTGCTTGAAGCCGGTCGGCGAGGCACCCTTGGATCCACCTTCGTAGGCCCTGGGATCGAAGCTCCACAGCTCGGCGCCGGTCTCCGCGTCGAGAGCCGCCACCCGCGTGTACATGGTGGAGAGGTACAGGACGCCGTCGACCATGATGGGCGTTGCCTGGAATGGGCCCGGCCGGGCGCCGGTCTCCTCGAAGGGCATCTCGTTCGGCTCCCATTGCCAGACGATCTCCAGCTCGCCGACGTTTGCGGCCGTGATTTCCTCAGCCGCGGAGTACTTGGTGTGCGCCCGGTCGGAGCCGACATACGGCCATTCGATCATGGTGTCCGGTTCCCGGACGCACGCGAGGACAGTAGACACGAGGGCAACTGTCGCAACAAATCTCTTCATGAAGGGGAATCCTACTGGGAATCGGGCCCTGGTGCCGCGGCGTTTCCTGGCAGGGAAGCGCCCGGCTCGGCCTCGAAGCGTCCGGAGAGCAGGTATCGATACAGCCTCAGCGCAAGCCGCTCCTCATGCTCCTCCAGCCAGCGCCGTGCGTCCGGCGTCAGCACCATCGTCTCGCAGGGTACGTCCGCGCTCACCGAGGGCGCCTTCGCTTTCGATGGGTCCACCGGCCAGATCGCGTCGCCGGGGCTGTACTGACGGAAACGCGTGCCCTCGGTTTCATGGGCGGAAGCCCGTCCGGACGTCAGTAGTTGCAGTCCCTCGCTCGGTGCGCCCGGCCCCACGAGAGCTTCCCCGGCGGCGTAGGTGCACGGGTTCAACCAGCTTCGAAGCTCGTCCATCAGGTCCTCGAAACGAATCTGCCGCTCCAAGTGCCGTTCCAGGTCGGCGGCGGCGCGCTCCAGCAACGAGGCGCGGTGCTCGTCGACCATCCTTGCATTCGCGTTCCACGCCTGAATGACGATCTCCTCACAACGCTCCAGCGCGCGGTCCACATTCGGTTCGACTCGCAACGCCGCCAAGTCCGACGGCGGAAGGTTGCGCTCCAAATGGGTCCTCAGTTGCTCCGACGGTTCGCTCAGGACAACCTGCACCCCGGCCGCATTCGCCGATTGCAGGAATCTCGCCAGGACGTTCACCGCCGAGAAGTCGAAGCCGGAGACGGCCGTGAAGTCCAGCAACAGGCAGGTGGGACGCGAGTCACCGCGCAGGGACTTCTTGAGATGATCGGCCAGAGGGCAGACGCTTCCGAAGAAGATATAGCCGCGCAGCCGGTACGCGAGCACGCGCTCGCCCTCCTCCAACAGGATGGCGCGATCCGGTACGGGACGCGCCTTGGTGCTTCGGCGCTCGCCCGCCGTGAAGCGCGATTCGATCGGATCCACGCTGCTCAACCGCACGGCGAAGAACACGAGGGTGACCAGCATCCCGGCGCCCACACCCTCGAACAGCCCGAAGGCGAGTATGACGACGACGATCAACACGATGATGCCGTACTCCGACCCGGGAAGCCGCTTCCTGGTTCTCACGAGCCCTTCATCCAGCATGCCGAGGCCGGCGAAGAACAGAATGCCTCCCACGAGCGGTACCGGGACCAATTCCAGCATCCCGTCGCCCAGGAACAAGGCGGCCGCGATGACGAGGGCGGCGGCGACGCCGGTCAGGCGGGTAGCGGCCCCGAACAGCTTGCTGCGCAGCGAGGCCGGCACGATCAGGCTCGCCACCGTGCCGCCGCCCAGGCCGGCAACCACGCTCGCGAGCCCGCTCGCGCTCAACTCGCGGTCCCAGTCCAGATCCTGGTTAGCTGCCATTTCGAGGCCCGCGATATTCATGATCACGACGATGAGCGCAACCAGCATCAGCATCAACAGGTTCGGGAGCTGCAGCGCCATCGCGCCAAAGTCCACATTCACGAGGTCGGCGGCCCGCAGCGCCGGCCACAGGTTGCCTTCCGAGGTGCTCGTCAGCAGCAGACTCGCCTCCCTCGCTTCGCCGCCGGAGATGCCGAGTGCGGCCAGGACGAGATGGTAGGCTCCGACGAAGAGGGCGACGCTCACCGGCAGGATGAGCGGATTGCGCAAGCGCTTCATGGCGAGATAGAGGGCGATCCCGAACACCACGCCAGGACACCACCTCCACAGCATGGAGGGTTCCAGAAGAGCAGGAATGGACCGCCAGTCCGTACCCACCCCCATCAGGGACATGGCGGCCAAGCAGACGGCTCCCCCGATTCCGGCCACGAACCCGCCCGCGACCGGATAGGGGACGAAGCGGACCAGATTGGCGAGCCGGTATCGCCCGATCAGGAGAAGGCCCCCGCCGGTGGCGACTGCGCCGATCATGAGCACCCCCACGGTGCTGACAAACAGAGTATCGCCCTCGGCATCCGTCGTGGAGCCGATCAGGGCCATCACGATCACCAGCGCGGGAGACAGCCCCGCGATCGCCCCGCGAAAGCCGCCCGCGAGGGCGATGACGAGGCAGGCGGCGAAGTTTCCGAACAGCACCAGGCCGACGCCCTGAGAGGAATACGGGGCCAGCGGCCCTGAGAAGATGTAGCTGCCGAAGGCGATCTGGGCGACGAGCAGACCGAGGCCCGAGGTGAAGCCGGCCACCAGCGCCGGAACGGCCTTCGCCGACACGGTGTCTTGGCGAAGCTCCGACACGAGTTTGCGGAACGAGGTCAACACCGTCATGGCCTACTAGCGCGATTCGCGGCGCTGATGGCACCGCCGAACCGCCCGCTGAACGATCACATCCGCGTATGGAGTCCCATGTATGCACAGGGTGCGGTTCGGAGGTGATGATCCGAACAACATGGACGCCGTCAACACGTTCCACATCTGTCTATGCTGATCGGATCGCCTTGGCCCGGGTGGCCGCTTCGCGGTCAAAGTTGAGGCAATTGATAGCGGGAAAAATCATTCGTCTTCATTTTACCCGCTGCCCCCTGCAGTTTCTTCAACTTCCAGGTTCGGTGAGGGAGAACCGGTGTTGGTCAAAACCCATTCGCGGTCATATCAGGTTCCGCCCGTTGCAACGCTGCCCGGACTGTGACAGATTGTCGGCAAAGGAGACACCATGAATGGCGTCGTCGTCCTCGTCGTTACAGCCGCCGTCCTGGCGGGACCGCTCCGGGCGCAGGCGCCCCGATTTTCGGAGCACCTGATCCAGGACGGCTACACCTACACCTACGGAGTCGCAGCCGGCGACCTGGATGGCGACGGCGACGTGGACCTGACCAGCGCCGACGCCTTCGGGCACGATTCCCTCTACTGGTTCCAAAACGACGGGACCGGAAACTTCACCAGACTTCTCATCCAGAAGGACGATCCGGAGCGGCTGGAACGTCATGCTCTGGGGGACGTCGACGCCGACGGGGACCTGGACGTGGTCATCGTCAAGAACCTGTACGGCGACCTGCTCTGGTTCCGGAACAGCGGGACACCCCAGGACGGTCGACTCTGGCAGCGGGTCGTCATCACCCAGGGCATGCCCTACGCCTACGACGTGGTGCTGGGCGACCTGGACGGCGACGGGGACCTGGACGCGGCCGCTTCCGGCTGGAAGGGCAGCCACTTCTACTGGTTCGAGAATACGGGGTGGCCGGGGCGCGGAGGCTGGCCCAGGCACGGGATCGAGAGCAACATTCGCGGCCGGGACAACGGACCCTCCAGGACCCGGACCATTCGCGCCGGCGACTTCGACGGGGATGGGGACCTGGATCTTCTGGGGACGGCGCCCGACGCCGATCTCATCATCTGGTATGAGAACCGGCGCTCCACGGCGACCGAGGCGTCCTGGCCGCGCTTGAGGACGGCGCCCGTGGTCTGGACCAGGCACGTCGTGGACGACCGGACCCGCTATCCCATCCACGGCCAGCCGGTGGACATGGACGGCGACGGCGACCTGGACATCCTGATGGCCATGGGAATGCACGGGAAGCCGGGGGACCGGACCACGCATCAGATCGCCTGGTATGAGAACACCGGGGCACCGGCGGCGGGTGTCTGGCCCAAGCACGTGCTGGCCCAGGGTTTCCAAGACGCCTTCGAGGTGGTGGCCGGTGACCTGGACGGGGACGGAGACCCCGACGCCGCGGCCACGTCCTGGCGTTCCCCCGGTCGTGTCGCATGGTTCGAAAACCCGGGTGTCCAAGGCCGTCTCTGGCGGACCCACGTCCTGAAGGACGATTGGCCCAGCGCCAATCAGGTGCTGCTGGCCGACCTCAACGGCGACGGGCTTCTCGACATCGTGGCCTGCGCCGAGCGGGGGAGCCAGGAACTGCGTTGGTGGCGAAACGAGGGTGGGGAGCACACGCGGCCGCAGCCGGATGCCGGAAACCTGAAGGGACGGGATCCGATTCCTGCAAGGGATAGCATCCCCGAGCCGCCGGCTTCAGGACCGTTCCGGGATCTGGACGACGCGATGCTGGGAGACGCCGTCATCGTTGTCGGCAAAGAGCTGTTTATCGACGATCACATCATCCAGGAGCTCAAGGGCGCCCGCAAAGTCCTGAAGCGGGCCGTGAAACACCCGGACAATCCACTGATGGTTCCGGACCGGCCCTGGGAGACCCAGAAGCTCAACCGCGGCGCGGTCCTCTACGACGAGGCGGAGGGGATCTTCAAGATCTGGTACCCCTACTTCATCAAGGAGGAGAAGACGGCCGAGGGCTGGGAGATCGAAGGCGTTCTGGGCTACGCCACCTCCCGGGACGGTCTGGTCTGGGAAAAACCGATCATCAACACCCGTGACGGGAACAACCTCACCGACGCTCCCGTCCACGCCAATCCTCCGGCGGTCTTCAAGGATCCCGTCGATCCGGATCCCCGGCGCCGCTACAAGATGATGTACGGCGGCGTGGACCCCAAGGTCCCAAACGGTTGGGCCACCTTCGTCGCCTACTCGCCCGACGGCATCCGCTGGACGCCGGAGGCCCTGAACCCGGTCGTTCCCCACAGCGACACCATCTGCTCCGTCCATTGGGACCCGCGATCCGGCAACTACGTGAGCTACCTTCGCTTCGGGCCGCCCAACATCCGGCTCATCGCCAGGACCCAGAGCGAGGACTTCGTCCACTGGTCGCCGAAGCTCACCGTGATCCGCCGGACCAGGATGGACGAACCGTTCGCAACCCAGCACTACGGGATGAAGATCATGCCCTACGAAGGGGTCTACATCGGGTTGCTGGAGGCCTACCACGGCCAGACCAACGAACCGATCCCGGCGGACAAGCTCTGGATGGACAAGGCCGACACCCAGTTGACCTTCAGCCGCAATGGTCTCACCTGGACCCGGGTCGGCCCCCAGGGCGCCATCCCCCATGACCAGTTGGAACTGGCAGGGCGCGACTGGCGGAGGATCGCGCGGGAATCCACCATCCTCCCCTACGGCGAGCATGAGGAGGACTGGGACTGGGGCAGCGTCTACGCGTTTCAACCTCCCCTGGTGGTCGACGACGAGATCCGGATCTACTACCTGGGAAGCACCACCCGCCACGGAGGACTCCGTTACCACGGCGACACGGAGTCGAGCGGGGTCGGACTGGCCACGCTGCGGCTGGACGGCTTCGTCGCGGTCCAGGCCGCGAAGACCGGAACCCTCACCACCCGGCCCCTCGTCTTCATCGGCGACGAGTTGGAGGTCAACGCCGACGCCGAAGGCGGGACGATCCGGGTGGAAGTCCTGGGTCCCGGCGGAAAAGTCATCGAGGGATTCGGCCGGATGGACTGCAAGCCCCTCACCGGCGACAGCGTCCGGCAGATCCTGGAGTGGAATGGGAATCGGGACTGCCACCCGATCCAGGGCCGGCCCATCCGCCTGCGTTTCCACCTGGAGCGGGCGGAGCTGTACTCGTTTACGCCCAGGATCCGGCATATTCAGTACGTGCCGACACGCTGAACCAATCCGGCGCCACGGGTCCGATCCTCGTCGACGGTGAGACCTGCGGGGGTAATCGGCCGTCTCCTTGTGATCGGTATCGGCGTATGATATTTGAAATTGGAGGTCAGCGGGCATCATGAATCTGGAAAATTCCTTGCACCACTTGAAGTTGGACGGGTGGTGCGTACTGGAGGGGATCATTCCTCCATCCCAGGTCGGAGAGATCCGCCGGAGCGTCCAATCGGCGGTCGAGTCCAGTGGGGGCAGGGCCAGGATCCAGGGGGTGGGCGCCCGGACGGGGCTGCTGGCCTTCGATCAGTCCTTCAGCCCTTATCTCGCAGACCGCCGAATGTTGGATATCGCCGAAGCTCTTCTGGGGAAGCCGGTGCGGATCTCCTTCACCACGGCCATCATCAACTATCCGGGGAACAACCGGGGTCTCTGGCACGCCGACTGGCCCTTCAATCAAAACAGCGCCGGCCACATTCCCGTGCCCTATCCGGACATGGTCGCCCACCTGACCACCATCTGGATGCTGTCGTCCTTTTCGGCCGCGACGGGGGGCACTCTGGTCGTGCCCGGGAGTCACCGGTCCTCCAACAACCCCACCGGTGACAACGGCGTCGATCCCTCGCGCCCGTATCCCACCGAGATACACGCCGCCGGACGGGCCGGTAGCGTGCTGATCTTCGACAGCCGGCTCTGGCACTCGACGGCCCCCAATCGGAGCGACCGTCCCCGGGTTGGAATGGCGGTCCGCTACGCCCCCTGGTGGCTCAACCTGGATATCCTGAGGCCCGGCTCGATCGAGCGCACGCAAATGGTGGACGAGACCGGGGGGCACGAAAACGAGCAGGTCCCGATTCCAGCGCCGGTCTACGAGTCTCTGCCGGAGCAGGTCAAGCCGCTCTACCGGCACTGGGTGGCCGACTAGCTCGTATTTCTGACCGGGGCGCCGTACAAATCAAGCCATTTATTGAGACAGCTTTTTCCTCGGTTCCTTGCGGGTACACTATCGAAACCTCCCGGGTGCGTTCCCGGTGGGAAACGCGAGTCAGAAATATGACGGGTCCATCCAAACTGACGCTATGGTTCCTGGCAGCCGCAACCATGTCCATGGGACAAGTCCTGGGTCAGGTCCCGGCCGACACCGGCACCGCGGCGGCTGACTTCGAGAGCAGCGGCCTCCACTGGATCGACGGCGTCATCATCACCGTCTATGCCCTGGGGATGATCTCTCTGGGCTGGTACTACCGAAGGCGCCAGAAGAGCCTGAACGAGTACTTCGTGGGCAACCGGACCATGAACCCGGGGCTCATCGGAGTCTCCATGTTCGTGACCCTGTTCAGCACCATCTCCTTCCTGGCGACTCCCGGCGAAGTCTATGGAAAGGGGCCCTTCATCCTGACTTCGTCCCTCTCGATCCCCTTCTACTACCTCATCGTCGGCTATCTGATCGTCCCGGCCTACATGCGTTTTCGGCTGATCAGCGCCTACGAATTGCTGGAGCAGAAGCGGGGCCTGAGTGTGCGCCTGCTGGGAGCCATCCTTTTCATCATGCTCCGGTTGACCTGGATGTCCCTGCTCATCCACCTGAGCGCGCAAGCCATGCTGCTGATGCTGGGTCTGGAGCAGGACCAGCTTCCCTATGTCGCGCTGGTGATCGGGGCCGTGGCCATCACCTATGCGTCCTTCGGTGGCCTGAGAGCCGTCGTCATCACCGATTTCGTGCAGTTCTGCCTCTTGTGCGGCGGGGCGCTTCTGGTCGTGATCACGGTGACGATTCGACTCGGTGGATTCGGTTGGTTTCCAACCGAGTGGAGTTCCAGCTGGGACACTCAGCCCCTCTTCAGTCTGGATCCGAACGTCCGGCTCACGGTATTCGGATCCATTCTGGGAGGAACCCTCTGGTGGGTCTGCACCGCCGGGGGCGATCAGACGGCGGTGCAACGCTTCATGTCCGTTCGGGACGTGAGGTCGGCCCGTCGTTCCTTTCTCCTGAATTCGGCGGCCGGCATCCTGGTGAACGTGGTGCTGGCCCTGGTGGCGTTCTCCCTGCTGGGATACTTCGAGGCTCGTCCCGATCTCCTTCCCCCGGGCATCGGGGCCGACCGCATCTTCCCCCACTACATCGTTCACCACCTCCCCATCGGCAT
>CATOST010000031.1 GCA_951812665.1 uncultured Acidobacteriota bacterium | reverse complement strand
GGGATATGAGTTCGTTGCGCAAACCGTGGAGTTCGATCTCGACCCGGGCAAGAGCCTTTCCCGAGAGTACAAGCTGGAGCGATGGATCGACATGCCCCGGCGTGGCTGGTACTCGGGGGACGATCACATTCACCTGCGGCGGTCGCCGCGCGACGATCCGGCCATTCTTCGCTGGACGGCGGCAGAGGATGTGCACGTGGCGCATCTTCTCCAAATGGGGATTTCTGGGCGACTTATTACTCTCAATATGCTTGGGGCGGCAGCGGCCGCTACCGCGAAGGGGACTACATCCTCTCGCCCGGTCAGGAAGGCCCCCGGACGCCCGAGATCGGTCACACGATTTCGCTCGGTGCGGAAGAATTCGTTCGATTTCGGGACGATTACTACAACTACGGCCGTGTTTTCGACCAGGTACACGAGCTGGGAGGCATTACCGGCTTCGCCCATCAAGCGATGACCTTTCACGGTTATCGTGGAATGACGCTCAACGTATTGCGAGGGAAGCTCGACTTTCTCGAGGTGATGCAGTTCTGTCCAAAGGAAGGGCCGCTGGCGCTGCAGCACTATTATCATTTCCTGGATCTTGGATATCGGCTTACGGCGTTAGGTGGCTCAGATTTTCCCTGGTGTGGGCGAGGACCTCGCTTCGGCCTGGAAGAGGGGTGTTCGCAGATCGGCGACGCCCGGTTCTACACCTATACCGGCGACAGCCTCTCGTTTGACCGCTGGCTGCAGGGCGTCAAGGCAGGCCGGACCTTCGTGACCAGCGGACCGATGCTGGAGTTTACGGTGAACGACCGGCTTCCCGGCGAGACGCTGGAGGTCGAATCGGGCACTGTTGTCAGGATCTCAGCCAGAGCCTACGGGCAGGCGTCTCAAATCCCCTTACGTCAACTGGAAATCGTAGGACATTCCAAAACGCTGAAGAAAGTCTCTGCAGGGGAGCCGGGCCAGAGTGAAGAGTTGCTCTCGATCGAGATGGAGCTGCCGGTGCAACGTGGGATCTGGGTCGCCGCCCGGACCGATGCCGCCCACACCCAAGTCGCCCATACGACGCCCGTCTACGTCAGAGTGAACGGAGCGAGCTTCCACAACCCGGCAACGGCTGATCGCTACCTCGAGCTTTGTCGCAGCTACCTGAAGGAGTTGGAAGAGGATCTGGCCCATCCAGGGGAAAGAAACGACAACCAGGCCGTCCGGCACAAACAGAACCTGGAACGGCAGATCAGTGAAACCAGAACCGCGCTCAAGCACTTGGCTTCGCGTCTGGGCCGGGAATGAATCTGCTCGCGGCTTTGAACGCAATGCACCTACCGCTCGGACTTCTTGCCGGAGGCCCTTTCACTGCCTGAACTGGAAGGCGTACAGGTCGGTATCATTCATGACGAACCGGAGTCGGACCGGCTTTCCGGCGAGACGACTCAGGTCCGACTGCCGGTGCCAGGTGACGATCCGGTTCATCTCGTTGGTGGTGTGAATACGGTCGCAGTCCGCCAGTCGAAAACCTTCCAGGGGATTGTCGAACTCGTCCAGTATTTCTACCCTGAGCGTGCCCAAGGCTGAGGTGTCGACGTTCAAGGCCAGCTCCCTACCCTCAAATTTCAGGAGGGGGGTGGTAAACTGCCCTCCCGGGTACGATGCTCGAACGGAGATAAATCCGTCCCTCCGCAGAACCAGCCGACTGAGGGCTCGAATATTCTGAATGGGACCCAGCCCCTCCCTTCGAACCGCTTCGCTTTGAGGCTGAAAGCCCCAGGCATGTATCTGATCGCTGCCGCTGTAGTACATGTACATCTCGCGCCCGTTGAGAGCGGGAACCAAGCCGAGAATCATGTAATTGGACTTTGAATCGAATTCGCCTTTCATGCCCAAGTCCACAAAGGCGCGGCGGTCGTATCGGTGCCAGTCAACACCATCCCGACTTGCTGCAAAACGGATGTCCAGTGGTCCCGTGTTGGCAGCCGTCTGACCTTCCCGAGGCATGGTCTCTCCTTTCTTGTCCCAGAAAGATTCGAAATCGAAGACTGAATCGTTTTCGAATTCGCGGAGGAACCTGCTGTGGTAGTGGTAATAGGCCGAGGGGAACATGTAGTAGGCATCCTGGGCCCAGGGATACTTCACAGTGGCATTCGTATACAAATCCATGACCTGGACATTACGGTCTTCCCTCGAATCGTAGTGGTGGGGATCCAAGTGGTCGACAGCCAGTACGACGGGCGTGACTTCGGCATTCATGAACCGTTCGAGATGGTCCGATTCGCTGCGGGCCACGGCCCTGCCCTGGGATCCGGGAGGACGCAGATTTCGGCGGATGTAGGCCGCATATTTGTGGATGCGATCATCCCAGAAGATCACGTTTGGGGAATCCAGGTGGTGCTTCTTCGACTCGAAAACGATGACCGACTTGCGGGTGAGGCTCCAGTGGATTCCGTCTGGGGAAGAAAACAGGTGCAGGGCGGAAGCGGGGAGCGCAGGGGGGGTTCTGACGTAAGCCAACTGGCGAAATCTCTCTTCGGCAACTGCGTTGGGGTCCAGAAACACAGTGGTGCCAATGAGTCCCGCTTCGACGCCTCCGGCACCGTAGCCAAGAACGATGTTGTTCTCCTTGCTTCCGAAGATCTCGGCCAGACCCAGCATGGGCTTTTCCCAGTGAATCCCGTCCTGGGAGCGTGCATAAGCCAGACTCTGAAACCTCCCTTTGTTCCAGATCGGTTCGCCGGTGTCGGGGTCCCTCTTCTTGGGAGCCCTGGCGCTGTACCAGAGGTGGTAGACATCCCCTGCCTTGATGACGGTGGAGGAGCCGGAAATTACGGTTTCCCAGGGGTGTTCCGGCGCAATCGTGAGTTCGTTCGTCTTGGTCGGCTGGTGAACGACCAGCTCGATGCCCTCCGAGACCTCCAGGAAACGCTCGTCGATGAACACCTGCCTTCGGCTGGAGACGTCCAGAGGGTTGCTCTGGGCAGGCAGGGCCGTCTGACCCGTCAGCATGGCCAGCAGGACAAACCCTATTGTTCGCATTCCAAGTCTCCTTCCAATCCAAGGTACGGGCTCTGGGTAGGCAGGGCCCGCGTCCGTCCTTCAATCGCAGAAGCGGGCCCGGCTGGGCGCACCAAAAAAGCCGGCCGTCAAATTTGATAGCCGGCTTTTGTCTTGCCAGTTACAACCTTGTGATCCCGGTTCAGAAAATGAACTTCACGCCAAACTGGACGATTCGCGGACCCGAGGAGAAGCCTTGCGTCCCAAACCCGCTGCTCGTGGGGTTCGTATTGACCGCGTTGCGGTGGGCGCCCCAGAAGTAGTGCGAATTGAGGAGATTGTAGGCTTCCAACCGAAACTGGGCCTGAAACCGCTCGCCGATGTAAGTGTTCTTGACAAGAGTCAAACCCACGTCCGTGGGCCCCTGATCCCGGACCCCGGAAAGACGAAGGGGAAAGGTGCGCAGATTGTAGGCGGGCTGTTTGGCGGAGCTCCTCTCAAACCCGGCATTCTGGTTGAACATTCGGGTCGCCTCATGCTGGCCAACCGAGATGTTCCTGATGTTGCCCCGGAAAATAATATTCCCCCATTTCATGGGGATTCCACTCTGCGCGAACCCAATGAAGGTTGCACTCCACCCACTGATCAGGTGACTGGCAAGGCCCGACTTTGGTCCAAAACGCTGGCCCTTGCCGAAGGGGAAGCTGAAGGTGCCCGCAAAGCGAAGGACATGGGGACGGTCGTTGATGCCGATCGTCCTTTCCGGCCCCGGGTCAATTCCGAAACCATTGAGAAACTGCAGCTCCTCCATGGTCTTACCCCAGGTGTAACTGCTCTGAACGTCCCAGCCCCCAAGGTCCTGGGCCCGGAATTCTACCTGCATGGCATCGTAGTCGGTCGAGCCTACCTTGTCGGCCCACGAGCGAAGCCCGGTAATATGGGGATAGGGTCGCAGCAAAGCCTGGCGTTGGATGGTCGACGCCACTCCCAGAGAGCCACCCACACCCTCGACTCCCTGGAACGGATTCGGGACCCGCTCCGTCATGTAGTCGATATGGGCCTGGTCCCGCTCTATCGATCTGGTCAAGTACTGCCCCGGCAGCCGGTTATGGTCGTTGTTGGAAATGCCGAAGTCCCTCGTCCGGTTCCCCACATAGCGCACTTCCAGGGTGGCGTTGGGCGACAATCTGCGCTGGATGCCCAACTGAAACTGGTGAGCATAGGGGTTTGTGGTACTTCGATCGAGCCCGTGGTTCATCCAGATGAGCTGGCCCAGATTGGTCATCAGTCCATCGCTGGACCCCCTGGGTTGGTTCAAGCCACCCGGGAAGAGATCGTCCAGAGAGCCTGGAAAGGTCAAGCCTCCGTCGGTGCTGGAAAAGGCGAATGTGCTGGTGTCGAATCCGGCTATGGGGAAACGGGCAGCGAAGTGACGCTGGTTCAGGGGAATGTACGTACGCGAGTAGCCGCCTTTCAGGACCGTCTTGTCATTCAAGCGGTAGGCCGCGCCGACCCGCGGAGAAAAGTTGTTATTGTCAGCGTCGTAGACGGTGCGGGGTTCTCCATCGACTCCGGCAAAGAGCACGCCTCCCATCAGCCGAAACTGATCCGCCGGGAGTTCCCGAATCGGGTTCCTGGCATAATTTGCCTGGACCGCCGCCGAGACAGGATTCTCCACCTCAGCCGCCCATCGTGTAAGTGCCTGGTCATGCATCTCGGTGGGGGGACCTTCGCGCTCCCACCGGAGCCCGAGGTTCAAGGTGAGTCTGGGTGTGACTTTCCAGTCGTCTTGGAGATAGATGCCTGTATAGGTGGAATAATTCGCATAATCCGCACGTACGTTCCTGTTGGTAGAGGAATGGAGGCCCAGCAGGAAGTCTGCCAGACCGTGGCCCCGCGGGGGGGACGGGGAGTTGTCGAAGGGACCACTGGAAAATTGACCCGTGAAGAAAGTTCGGGCTTGATCGCTTCGAACCGAGTTGTAGACATAGCCCCTCCAGTCGGCCCCGAACCTGAAACTGTGGTTCCCCGAAATCTGGGTGAAGTGGGCGGAGGCGCTTCGAATCTCATCGACCTGCAGGCCCGGATCGAAATTGGTAAACCCGTTGTGGCCACCGGGAAGGTTACTCAGTTTGGGGTAACCGGTGATTGAAACATAGGGAAAACCCGTAAACTCGACGTCGACGAACTGGGACATGTTGGTGGGGAGATCCGCCCAGCTCAGTCCGCCCGCGTTGTTCCGGGCCATTGAGGTATGCCGATTGTTGGTGGCGCGAAAGTCGGCCACGAAAGTCGGGTTGATGGTCCAGACGTCGCCGACCGAGAAATTCCAAATCTGGTGTCGCGTACCGTGCACGTCGACGCACTCGCAGCCCGGACCTCCGGGGTGGTTGTCAAACATGGTCCACCCGCTGGAAGGACCGTCTGAATTGAGATACCTGCCGAATAATGTGTGCGACTCGTTCAAGTCATGGTCGATTCGAAGAACCGTGTGCCGGTCCGTTCTGGGGAGTGGGGTATAGCCTTTGTCGTAAAGATAGTTGCGAAAGCCGTCCGGACTCGCCCCACTCGGATTGTTGGGAGCCAGGAAGAACCCGAGGAGGGGTGCCGCAATCGGGTGGATGCGACTCGATGGAATGATGTTGTTGGGGAAGGGTTGGCGCTCGACTCGCCCCGCCTCGTTCAGAACCGCGGTCATCGGGTCGTAGAGCTGATACTCGGGGCCCAGTGCCAGCAGGCCCGAAAAGTCGCCGGACTTGTTTGCCGCGCTGGGTACGGTGGCCTGAGAATCACCGAACCTGACCTGTTCCCAATGGGTCCAGCCCAGAAAAAAGAAGGTCTTGTCCTTGAAAACCGGACCTCCTCCGGTAAAACCGAAGCGCTTGTAGGGAAAACTGCTTCTCTCCTGTCCCGCCCTGTTGCGGACCCAACTGTTCGCGTTGAACATGTCATGGCGCCCGAAGTAAAAGGCCTCACCGTGATAGTCATTGGTGCCCGTTTTCATGATGACATCAACGGTTGTGCTGCCCGTATGCCCCACGCTGGCATCGAAGGTCGTGGTTTGGATGCGCACTTCCTTCACCAGTTCCGTCGTCGCATTGAAGGAAACGGCGCCTCCGTCGACAGCGTTGTTCCGCTGCGTGTTGGGAGTTCCGTCCATCGTAAACTCTGCAGTTCCCGTGGGCATTCCGTTGAACCGGACCAGACCGGATCCAGCCCGCTGATAGGGCTCCTGGTTCATACTGAAGTTGCCGTACCCTGCAGCCGAGTCGGCCGAGGGTGAAAGCAGGAACAGATAAGTGGGGTTTCCCTGGCCGATGGGCAGGGAAGTGAGCGGCTTCTGCCCAAAGGCGACGCCCAGATCGGCATCCGCCGACTGGAGAAGCGTGGGATCGGAGGTCACCGTCACGCTGTCTTCGACCTCCCCGACGTCGAGACTGAGGTCAACCCGCACCCGCTCGTTGCTGGCGACGGGTATGTCCTCGACCACCGTGGTCTTGAAACCCTCGAGTGCGGCCTCAATCCGGTACTGGCCGGGCAGCAGTCCCGGGGCCTCGTAGTAACCGCTGTCGCTGGTAATCGTATTGTGGGCAATGTTGGTGGATTGATGGATGACCCTCACCTCGGCTCCCGGGACACTGGCGCCACTCGCGTCGACGACCAGGCCCGAGATAATGGCCCGGTGCCCCTGAGCCAACAACGCCGCGCCGGCACCCATCAGGCAAAACACACAGATTGCGATCACGGTCCTGTGATTTGCGGTCCACATCGTTTGCGTCCTCCCTTTGGCGGATTGAAATGTCCGCCCAGACGGCAAAATCACGCTCCTGACAGGCTCAGTCAGACAACGAGCCGATTTTTGCCCTGTTTTTGCAGTCCGTGGTGATAGTCCCGCGTAGCACCGGGACGGAGGCTGCGCCCAACCGGACCAGGCGCGGCGAGGCAGCATACTCGACCGTATGCGATCGAGGAGCTAATGGAGTGCGCCGGGATGCACCCCCGGCCGAATGCTGTGCCGACTTTTACCACGGGCTGTTGGAAAAGAAATTGCTAAATTACTAGCAATATTAATAATTACCGGCAAATTCAGCAAGAATGGTGCCACATTACTCAAGAAGCTGACTAAGTGGAGTCATTTCTTTACTTATGTCCACTGGGCAGCCCCCGCGATCAACCCTCTTGATCCAATAAATTGAATTTCCAAGAGGGAAAAAAGGCAAGAAACCAAAAACTTGGATTTATCGAGTGACTCAATCAGACAGACTTTCCCTGTGTCAACGGGCCATGGAATATTTGATGTACAATTCCCCACCGAGAACTTGGTGATGCCTTTGGTTCCAGGTCGGACGGGCGTTTCCGGAGGTTTCGGAGGTTCCTCACCGGGGCGGCAAGAAATTCTCGACCCGTTACGGTGCCGACGCCCTGAAGTTCGTCAACGGGCCCGGTTCGAAGGACCTCCGGCTGCGTGGATGCTTCGCTGACGTGGTGGAGGCGGGAAGAATTCCGGATCGGCGACACCATCCGGAAGCTGTAGTCGAGGAGGACCATGAAGATCATCGACGTCCAGACCTTCGGTGTGAACCTGGGAGACGGCAACCACGTCTTCGTCAAGATCCTGACCGACGAGCATCTGCATGGGATCGGCGAGGCTTACCGCGTCGGTCCGGACCATGCGGTAGAGGAGGCGGTCCACTACTTCAAGGACTGGATCCTGGGCCAGGACCCGACTCGGATCGAGTACATCTGGCGCCTCCTCTACAACGGTTCCCGGTTCCCGGGAGGCTCCATCCTGAACGCTGCCATCAGCGGCATCGAGATCGCCTGCTGGGACCTGAAGGGCAAGGCCCTGGGGGTTCCCGTCTATGAACTGATCGGCGGCCGCTGCCGGGATAAGGTCCGGGTCTATCTGGGCATCGGCGGAAGCACACCGCGCGAGGTGGCCAACGCGGCCAAGCGGGCCGTGGACCAGGGGTTCACCGCCGTCAAGATGGCTCCGCAACCACCCCACGCCGAGAAGCTCCCCTGGGACCAGGTGCTCCGGGGGACGGCGGCGAGGCTGGAGGCGGTTCGCAAGGCCGCAGGCGACGACCTGGACGTGGGGCTGGATCCCCATGCCCGGATCTTCGAGCCGGTCCGGGCCCTGCAGATGGCCGAAGCGGTCGAGCCCTACCATCCCATGTTCTTCGAAGAGCCGCTCCGGCCCGAGAACATCGAGGCCATGGGGAGACTGCACCGGAAGATCCCCATTCCCATCGCCACCGGGGAGATGCTCTATACCAAGTACGAATTCCGGGACGTGATCGCGGCCGAAGCCGCCGACATTCTGCAACCGGACCTGCTGTTGTGCGGCGGACTCATGGAGGCCAAGAAGATCTCCGCCATGGCGGAGGCCGAATATCTGACCATCGCTCCGCACAGCCCGCTGGGTCCCGTTTCCACGGCCGTTTCGACCCATTTTGCCGCCTCGACGCCCAACTTCATCATTCTGGAGTACCGGGACGACAGCCAGGGTCCCATGCGCAACCTGATCCTGGAGCCCATGAAACGGGTGGGCGGTTACCTGGAGTTGCCGCAGGATCCGGGACTGGGAGTCGAACTCAACGAGAAGGCCTTTGCCGGGAATCCCCTGAAGAAATGGCATCGGCCCTTCGTGATCGAGCCCGACGGCAACATCGCCTACCAATGACCCAGTGCCGGGCTGACATACTTGAACCCGTCGTCAGCCGAGTTCGATTTCAATCTGAGATCATTCAACCGATAGCGAGGTCCATCGTGAGCCGAATTCTCCCAATTTGCATTTTGGTTTTTTGCGTGTCCATCCTTCTGCCGGCCGAGCCTCTCGAACGATATGTGTCGGTGGACAACGTCTGCGCCTGGCCCAACCTGACGCTGCTCAAGGACGGCACGCTGACCGCCACCATCTTCAACAAACCCCATCACGGCAAGGGAGAGGGAGACGTGGAGTCGTGGGTCAGCACCGACGGAGGCCGGATGTGGGAACTGGGAGGTGTCGTGGCTCCCCACGAGGACGGTTCGAACCGCATGAACGTGGCCGCCGGCGCGGCCCACGACGGTTCGGTCGTGGTGCTGGCCTCGGGCTGGGGCGGTGCCGGTTTCCGGGAGCGGATTCTGCCGTCCCTGGTCTGCCGCTCCAGCGACGGCGGGAGGACCTGGAAGCAGAGTTCCGGCGTCACCCTGCCCGACGGGGTCCAGAACCTCATCCCCTTTGGCGACATCGTCCAGGCTCCAGGGAACGTTCTGGTCGCTCCCGGCTACTCCTGGAGATTGCCGCATGTCCCGCCCGCCGGTTCGACTGCCTACGTGCTCTTCAGCCTTGACGACGGGCGGACCTGGACGGAGAACGCTGTCATCGCCAAGGACGACTTCAACGAAACGGCCCTGATCCGCCTCAAGAGCAGCCGTTGGCTGGCGGCGATCCGGACTCATGGAGACGGTCACCTGGAACTGTTCAGCTCGGAAGACGAGGCCAGGAGCTGGGCGCCTGGAGGAACGCTGACGCCGTCGCGTCACCACCCGGCTCACCTGGTGCAGCTCTACGACGGGCGGGTGATCCTGACTTACGGAATCCGGGAGGCCGGCCACAAGGGAGTCGGCTACCGCGTCAGCTCCGATGACGGCAGGACCTGGGGCGCCCCCGAACATCTGCTCCATCTGGAGGGAACCGGCGACGGGGGTTATCCCGCTACGGTGCAGTTGGCGGATGAAATGTTGGTGACGGCGTACTACAGCGACGGAATTCATGACCACCGCCGCTACCACATGGGTGTGGTCCGGTGGCTACCACCCAAGAAACGGCGCTGAAGGTCCCGGAGTCGAGCCCGATCGTGCCTGTCGATCCGGCCGGAGGGATCCGTGAAGACCATCCCAACTTGCAAGTTGAAGAGTGGTGAGACGCTCTCGGTCGAGTATTTCGAGCCGGGACTCCAGGTTCCCGCCTCCCTGGCGGAGGAGATCACCCGCTTCGTGATCCAGGTGGAGACCCTGGACTCGTGGGCCTCGGTGGCCGAGTCCCTCTACCTGAAGCGGTGCCTCCAGGGCCGGTTCGCCGAAACCGGCTTGGACCCCCTCTTCCTGGGGCGCCTCGATGGGAGGATCGTCGGGGACGTCGGCTGCCAAGTCTCCCGGGACTGCCCCGAGGTGGGGAGCCTCGGCTGGGTCTTCACCGATCCGGCCCAGCGGGGGAAGGGAATCAGCTCGCACCTGACCCGGCTGGCGGTCCGGTGGTTCCAGGACCGGGGAGGAGTCTGCATGCTGCTGGGGACCGGGAATCCCATCGCCCATCACGTCTACGAGAAATACGGGTTTCGGGATTACAACGGACACGTGATGCGGCGCTTGAGTCCCGGCGCCGAGGCGGAGGACTTCGAGCAGAGGCTGTTTTCCCGCACCGAACCGGCGGCCGTCCGGCCCGCTGTCTGGTCAGATGCCTCAAGGGTCGCAGCCCTGTACGCCGCCCCCCATCCCGGGCTGGTCCAGGACTACCAGGAAGGCCTCATCATCCATCCCTCCCTTAAGAAACTCCGGTATTTTTCCATCTTCCCCGCGCTCATGCTCCGGGCGGAGCGGCCCGGGGGATCGGTGCAGGTGCTGGAGACGAGCCGGAAACGTATCGTCGGGCTGGCCGCGCTGCTTCCCGAACCTGCTCCCTTCCAGGCGCACGTGGGGCGTCTCGATTTCCTGATCCGGCCCGAGTTTCTGGATCAGGGGCATGATCTGCTGGCGGCCGTTTTGAACCGGGCCCGCCAAGGGGGCGTCCGAATGGTAGAGGCCCGCTTCGCCTCTTGCGACGAGGCAAAGGTGAAGTTGGCGCGTGAAGCGGGATTCCGCAAGACCGCCGGTTTCCCGGACCGGTTCCGCGTCGGCGCCGAAAGTTTCGATTTGGAGCTTTACGTCTCGACGAGCGTTTGAAAGGTTGCCGAGGAGGAGTATTTCCATGATCTGCAGGTCGCGGCGCATCGTCTGGATTCTGGCCTTCTGGCTGCTGGCGGGAGGCTTGGGCTCCGCACCCGTTCTGGCCCTGGAGTCGCATCAAACACCGGCCGCCGACGCGCTGCCCCTGGACCCGGCCGTCACCAAGGGGCGTCTGGAAAACGGTCTCAGCTACTTCGTCCGGGTCCACCGTCAGCCGGAGAAGCGGATGGCCCTCTGGCTGGCGGTCAACGCCGGGTCCATGCAGGAAGAGGACGATCAGCAGGGCCTGGCCCACTTCCTGGAGCACATGGCCTTCAACGGCACGCGCCGGTTCCAGAAGCAGGAGATCGTCGACTACCTGGAGACCATCGGGATGCGTTTCGGCCCCGACGTCAACGCCTACACCTCGTTCGACGAGACGGTCTACATGTTGGAGGTGCCCACGGACAACCCCGAATACATGGAGAAGGCCTTTCTGATTCTCCATGAATGGGCCCAGGGGATCGTCCTGGACCCGGAGGAGGTAGAGAAGGAACGGGGCGTGGTCCTGGAGGAGAGGCGCGCCAGCCTGGGGGCCCAGTCGCGGATCCGCGACGAGCAGTTTCCCGTTATCTTCAAGGGGTCCCGGTATGCAACTCGGCTCCCGATCGGGACCGAGGAGATCCTGAAGGCGGCCCAGCCCGAGACCCTGCAGCGCTTCTACCGAGACTGGTACCGGCCCGACCTGATGGCGGTCATCGCGGTGGGTGACTTCGACGGAAAAGAGGTGGAAAAAGCGATCCGGGAGCGTTTCAGCGACCTGAAGGGTCCCGAGAATCCGCGTCCCCGGGTCGTGTATCCGGTTCCGCCTCATGAGGAGACCCTGGTCAGCATCGTCACCGATCCCGAGGTTCCCGGCACCTCCGTCTCTCTCCTCAAGAAGCTGCCCACGCTGCCTCAGAACAGCCGGGCCGCCTACCGGCAGATGGTGATCGAACGCTTGTTCCACGCCATGCTCAACGCCCGCCTGGAGGAAAAACGGCGCACCGCCACCGCCCCGTTTCGCTTTTCCATGTCTCAGACCGTCCGTTCCATGGTCCGGTCCGCCGACATCCTGGTCCAGGCGGCCATGGCCAAGCAGGACCGGATCGCCGAGAGCATGGAGACCCTCCTGACCGAGGTGGAGCGGGCCACCGTCCATGGTTTCCAGCCCTCGGAACTGGACCGGGTCAAGAAGGAGATGCTGCGCGGCTACGAGACCAGCGCCCGGGAGAAGGACAAGGTCCGGTCACGGCGCTACACCTCGGAGGTCCTGCGCCACTTCCTGGTGGGCGAGGGAATGCCCGGGATCGACTATGAACTGAAGTTGCTGAAGGAGCTCCTTCCCGGAATCGACGCCGATGACCTGAACGCCGTGGCTCGGGAGTGGGGCCGGCCGGGAAGCCGGGTCGTCACGGTTACCGCCCTGGAGGGAACGCAGGTTCCCAAGCAGGAGGCGCTTCTGGCCCTGATGGACCGTGGCGACCGGCAGGTCGAGGCCTATCAGGACCAGGCCAAGGCCGGCCCTCTGGTGCCCGAGCCGCCCCAGCCGGGCCGCATCTCCGAGGAATCCCGGATCCCGGAGCTGGGGGTCACCGTCTGGAAGCTCTCCAACGGGGTTCGGGTGATCCTGAAGCCCACCGACTTCAAGAACGACGAGGTCCTGCTCTCCGGCTTCAGCCCGGGAGGCCATTCCCTGGCCTCCGACCAGGACTACCCGTCGGCCCTCTATGCCGACTCGGTGGTCGGGACGGGTGGAGCGGGAGGCTTCAGCGCCGTGGAGCTGGACAAGGCCCTGGCCGGCAAGGTGGTCCGGGTCTCCACCTCCATCTTCGAGCTGGAGGAAACGGTGCGGGGGCGGGCATCACCCGAGGACCTGGAGACCATGCTCCAACTGGTCTACCTTCGGCTGACCGCTCCCCGCCTGGACCCGGACGCCATCGCCGCGTGGAAGGCCAACGCCCTGGAATCGGTGCGCAACCGCCTGGTCATGCCCCAGGCCGTTTTCGGCGACCGGCTCCAGGAAGTGTTGAGCCGGAATCATCTCCGGCGGCGGCCCCCCACGGAAGAGAGCCTGGGCCGGATGGACCCGGAAAAGGCGTTGGAGATCTACCGGGACCGGTTTCAGGACGCCAGCGATTTCACCTTCGTCCTGGTGGGGAACCTGGATCCGGAAGCTCTCCGGGGACCTCTGCTCACTTATTTGGGCGGGCTGCCCTCCAGCCGGCGTGACGAGCAATGGCGGGATGTAGGGGTCCAGTCCCCGAAGGAAATGGTCCGTTTCGAGGTGAAGAAGGGGCTTGAGCCCAAGAGCCGGGTTCACATCCAGTTCCTGCGCGAAGCCGGCTGGAGCCGCCAGAGCCAGCACGACCTGACGTCCCTGGCGCGGGTCTTGAGCATCCGCCTGCGAGAGGTGCTCCGAGAGGATATGGGAGGCACCTACGGCGTCCGGGTGCGGAGCCGACTCCGCCGCCGGCCCACCGAGTCGTACAACTTCACCATCTCCTTCGGCTGCGCCCCGGAGAACGTGGATCAGCTGGTGAAGGCCGCCCTCGACGAGATCGAGAAGATCCGCGAGCACGGCGTGGACGACGAGATCCTGGTCAAGGTCCGGGAAGGCCAGGTCCGATCCCGGGAAGTGTCCCTGAAACGCAACGGATTCTGGTTGAACCGGTTGGCGGGCCACTACCGCTACGGCACCGATCCCCGCCTCATCCTGGATTACCAACCCCTGGTCGAGAGCGTGACCTCCGACCGCATGCGGGACACGCTGCAGAAATACCTGAATCCCGAGCGCTACGTCATGGGCGTCCTCAACCCCGAGAAAAACGACCCGGCCCCGTAGGGTGCCCTCTTTTGCGACACCGTAGGGGCACGCCTTGTGGGTGCCCTCTTATGACCCCGCTGAGAAGGGTGGCAACGGGGGAGGGCGACACAAGGGTCGCCCCTACGGCCGTACGCTCTTTGGGGAGCCCGGCGACCGGAAAACCGCACCGCACCGCGCCCCTTTTCTTGACCCCGAATAACCCGCATCCTATGATGGCGGAACGCGCGAAATGACTCGTTTGATTGCCTTTCTGAGTACTTCGGTTCTGTTGGCTTCCAGCCTTTTCGGCGGGGGAGGGGCGGAGTCCAAATCCGCCGCGGGCGTAAGCTACTCCCAGGACATCCAGCCCCTTCTTCAACGCAGTTGCCAGGGATGCCACCAGCCTTCCAGCCGTCAGGGGGGACTGGACGTCACCAATTTCGAGAATCTCCGGACCGGCGGTCAGCACGGCGCGACCTTCGTCACGGGAGCCCCGGACAAGAGCCTTCTCCTGTCCCACCTCACCGGGGACCGGGAACCTCGGATGCCGCTGGGGCAACCGCCCCTCGATCCTTCGGATATCGCCCTCTTCCGGAAATGGATCGCGTCGGGAGCCCGGGACGACTCCTCGGAGATGGCTACCCGGCTGGCCGGCGGGGAGCCGCCCGTGTACCGGCAGCCGCCCGTCATCACCGCGCTGGCCTACTCCCCCGACGGCGGCACGCTGGCGGTGTCCGGCTACCGGGAAGTGCTGCTGCACCGGGATTCGGACTCGGAACCCGATGCCCGGTTGGTGGGGACCGCCGATCGGATTCAGTCCCTGGGCTTCACCGCCGACGGCAAGACCCTCATGGCGGCAGGGGGCAGGCCGGCCAGCTTCGGGGAAGTCCAATTCTGGGACGTGGAGTCCGGACAACTCCGACGGGCCGTGCGGAGCTGTCACGACACGCTCTTCGGGGCATCTCTGTCTCCGGACGGGACCCGGGTGGCCTTCGGCTGCGCCGATCACACGGTCCGGATCTTGGAAGTGGCCACAGGCAAAGAGCTGCTGAAGATGAGTCATCACGAGAACTGGGTCCTGGGGACCGTTTTCGGGGTGGACGGCAAGCGTGTCATTTCGGTGGGCCGGGACCGGGCGGCCAAGCTGGTGGATGCCACCAGCGGTGCCTTCATCGAGAACGTCAATCTGCTGAAGGGAGAGTTGACGGCCATCGCCCGGCATCCCAGCCGGGAGACCGTCGCCATCGGCGGCGAGGACCGGACGCCCTTTCTCTACCGGGTGGACAAGGCCGCCAAGATGTTGATCGCGGACAACACGAACCTGCTCCATGAGTTGGAGAAGCAGGACGGCGAGATCTTCGATCTGGCCTTCAGTCCGGACGGGAGGACGCTGGCCGTGTCCGGCGCCTCGAGCCGCGTGCCCCTGTACGACGTGGAGAGCGGTGCCGCCTCGGGAGTCTGTGATGCCGGCCACCAGGGAGTCTACGCCGTGGCCTTTCATCCCCAGGGTGGCCGTCTGGCCATGGGCGGCTTTGACGGCACCGTGAGAATCTGTGAGTTGGATTCGGGCCGGACCGTCTCCGAGTTCATTCCGGTGCCGATCCGGGAGACGCTGGTCTCGTCCCGGTAACGCGGGATTCTGACACTCGTCCGTAGTAAACTGGGAACTACATCTTTAATCCAAAGTCCATGGATCCAACCATGAACGACTCCCGTTTCCAGATCCCGGCAGGATCGCGTATTCGCAGTATGACGGCGTTGCTGGCCCTGCTCTGTGGGTCTTTGCTGGGGGCCGAGGCACCGTTGCTGGAACAGATGCATCCCCCGGGCGCCCAAAAGGGGTCGGCCGTGACCCTGACCGTATCGGGAACGGGACTGGGCGGGACCCTGAAGGTCCTCTCTTCGCTTCCGGCAAGTTTCACCCCGCTGGCGGCGCAGGCCCCGGACGCCCCAGCTCAGGACGTGGAATCGGCGACCTTTCTGGTGGAGGTCCGAAAAGACGCGGCCCCCGGCCTCTACCCCATTCGCGTCCACAGCGACCGGGGAATCTCCAACCTCCTGCTCTTCTCCGTGGGTGAGTTCCCCGAAGTCAATGAGGAGAATGGGGAAGCCAACGACTCCCCTGCGGGAAGCCAGGCGGTGCCGGTTCCGGTGACGGTGAACGGGACCTTGGAGGGACCCGACCGGGACGTCTATCGGTTCCGGGCCCGGGAAGGGGAGCGGGTCGTGTTGGAGGTGGAGGGCCGCCGGGTCGCCTCGGCTCTGGACCCCGTGCTTCTGGTACTCGATTCCCAGGGAAAACAGGTCGCCAGAAACGATGACGCCTTCGGGATCGGCGTCGATTCGCGCCTCGACCTTTCGCTGCCCGAGGGCGACTACTATGCAGTGGTCCACGACGCCCGGTTCAGCCGCCAGGACCGGAACTTCTATCGGCTCAAGATCGGTGCCTTCGACTACGCCGAGGGGGTCTTTCCCCTGGGTTGGCAAAGAGGCGGAAAAATACCGGTCCAGATGGTGGGGGGACATTCCGCCGGTCCCCGTGAGATCCCTCTCGACCTGTCGGGCGTGGACCGGGACTTCGTGATGCTCCAGGTCCCCGGAGCCCCGGGCGCGCTTCCGCTGCCCTTCGTGGTAGGCGACCTTCCCGAGCGTCTGGAGCCGGAAGCACAGCCGTTGGTAGTGCTGGAGCCCTCCACGGTGGTCAACGGGCGGATCTCGGCGCCCGGCGAAGTGGACCGCTACCGGCTCCAAGTTGCACCGGGAGAGGAATGGTCGGTTCATCTGGGCGGGTCTCGATTGGGCACGACGCGCCTTTTCGGCCGGGTTTCGGTCTTGGATTCCCAGGGAAAACTCCTGGCCTCCGGCGGCGATCAGGTGCCCTTGAGGAACGACTCGTTCCGGACTCACGGCGCCGTCAGCCGCGATCCCCATCTGAATTTCAAGGTCCCCGATGGGGCGCGAGAGGTGACCGTCACCGTGGAAGATCTGGTGGGCCGCGGCGGGCCGGATTACGCCTACCGGCTTTCGGCCTGGAAGGGCGCCGCCGATTTCACCGTCTCCCTGTTGACTCCGTACCTGAACGTGCCTCGAAATGGAACCGCATGGATCGAAGCCAGGATCGATCGACGCGGGTATGCCGGTGCCGTCCGGCTGGAGATCCCGGATGCGGGAGACGATCTGCTGGTCGAGGGGGGTGACGTGCCTTCCGAATTGGTGGCCCCCGAGAGTCCCTTCCGCTCCGCCCCCGGGATTCTGACCGTCACGGCCAAGAGCGGAGCCTCCCTGGGAGTACGCCGGGTCTCGGTCCGGGGAACGGCCGCGTTGCCCGACGGCACCCGGATCGAACGTTGGGCCCGGGCGCCGGGTCTCATCACCGCGGTGAAGCCCGGAACGGGTTTGCCGGAACCCTCCATGCGGATGCGTGAAGAGCCGTTCACGGCTCCCTGGCTGGGTCTTGGATTGCCGGTGAACGTGAGCCCGGAGGTTCCGGTTCGACTGGAATTGGCGGGAGTATCTTCGGAGCGCCTGCTGCCTGGCATGGACCAGCGGGTGACTTGGCGCATGGTGGCCGCCGATCCAGTGGTGACCCTGCCGCGGCAGCTCAAGACCAATAGGGCGATCACCCGCGAACTGCGGATTCGGGCCGTCAAGGGCAGCGGGCAGGATGAACCGGGCACCGGCGCCATTATCGTGGCCACCACCATGGGCACGGTCCATGGAAAATTCAACTTCCTGGCGGACGGGGAAGTGGAGATCCGGGGACGCAAGCAGACGATCCGGAGCCGCGCCCTGACCTTCGATGTGGTGCAGGGCTACCAGATCCGGGTCGAGGAAACGGGTCTGACGCTCCAGCCGGGGGGTAGCGGGTATTTGCGGGGCCGGGTCGAACGCGACCCGCTTTTCGACCGGCCGGTGAACGTTCAACCCGAGAATTTCCCCAGCGGCGTTCTCTGCGAGCCGGTTCAGGTGAGCCTGGATCAGGAGGAGTTTCAGATTCCCTGCACGGCCGGCCAATCGGTTCAGCCGGGTGAGTACGCCATGGAGTTGTCCTCGTCCTCGACTCTGGCGACCCGGACGGAAACGCAGGTTCCCTATCGGATTCCGTCGGTGGCCACCCGTTTGATCGTCGTCGGCAAGGAGTCGCCGGAGGACGATACGGGCGTGGCTTCTCTCCGGACGAGTGAATGAAGAATGGATCGGGGGCGTCTATGGTCACGATGCGCATATCGATGCAGTTGATCCTGATGAGAGCCGCGGTCGCCAGTGTGCTCTGGGCCATGATGGTGGCCGCCGCACCCGGCGCTGGAACTCCTGCGGCAGCCGCTGAAGAGTTGCGGGAGATTCGGGTCGAGCCCTCCCCTCTGGTCTTCTCCGGTCCGGGTTCGGTCAGACGGATTCTGGTCACTGGAATCACGGTTGCGGGAGAACAACGGGACCTGACGGCCACGGCGGATTACGAAGATCCGGCCGCTCTGGTGGAGGTTCAGGGTCAAGGCTTCCTTCACCCGAAGGAATCGGGAGAAACCACACTCCGGGTCACGGCTGAAGCGATCAGCGTGGACCTGCCGGTCCGCATCGAGCCGGTGCGGGAACGGCCGACCACCTTCCTGAAGGACGTCCTGCCGGTCATCAACAAGGTGGGTTGCACTCAGGGCGTCTGCCACGGTGCGGCCAAGGGGAAGAACGGCTTCAAGCTCTCGTTGCGGGGCTACGATCCCCGCTTCGACTACCAGTCGCTCCTCTACGACATGTCGGGCCGCCGCTTCAATCGCGCCGATCCGGCCCGCAGCCTGATGCTGGCCAAGCCCACCCATCAGGTGGCCCACGGGGGCGGCCAGATACTGCAGCCGGACTCACCGTACTACGACACCCTCCTCCAGTGGATCACCGATGGAGTGCCCTTCGGCGAGGAGTCGACGGATCGGGTGCGGCGGCTGGAGGTCCTGCCGGAGGAGGTCTTCCTGTCGGCGCCCGGCCAGAAACAGAGTGTCGTGGTGCTGGCGGAATATGTGGACGGCAGCCTTCGGGACGTTACCCGGGAGGCTCATCTGGGCAGCAGCAACACCGAGGCCATCGCCGTGACGGACGGAGCTGTGGTGGAGGGTGAGCGGGTCGGTGAGGGGGCCCTGCTGGTCCGTTACGAGGGAAAGTTCGTGACGGTCCCGGTCACGGTTCTGAATCCCAGTACCGGTTTCGAGTGGCGTCCGCTGCCTCAGTACAACTACATCGACCGTCTGGTGGACGGGAAACTGGAGCGGATCCGGGTCCAGCCTTCGCCTCCCGCGTCCGGCAGCGATTACCTGCGCCGGGTCTCGTTGGACCTGACGGGGCGACTTCCCCGGCCCGAGGAGGTACGGGCCTTTCTGGAGGATCCGGCCGGCCCGCAGGAGAAGCGCCGGGAGGTCATCGATCGGCTCATGGGCAGTGACGCCTATGTCGATCACTGGACTCTGAAGTGGGGCGATCTCCTGCGCAACAACCGGAAGTTCCTGGGCCACAAGGGCATCTGGTCCTTCCAGGAGTGGATCCGGCAGTCGGTGGCCGAGAACAAGCCCTATGACGAGCTGGTCCGGGAACTGCTAGCCTCCAAGGGGAGCACGGGAGAGAACCCCGCCGTCAACTACTTCCGCGTGGCGAGGACTCCCCAGGACGCTATGGAGACCACCACCCAGTTGTTCCTGGGAGTCCGCATGGTCTGCGCCCAGTGTCACGACCATCCCTTCGAGCGATGGACCCAGGACCAGTACTTTCAGATGGCGGCCTTCTTTTCCGCCATCGGAATCCGGCCCGGGTTCAAGAGCGGAGAAGAGATCGTCTACGAGAAACGCCGGGACGCCGAGTTGAAACATCCCAAGGATGGGCGGGTCGTGGAGCCTGAGTATCTGGTTCCGGTCAAGGGAGCTCCCGCAGTGAAGGGTGAGGGCGACCAGCGTCCGGCGCTGGTGGAGTGGTTGACCTCCAAGGAGAACCCCTTCTTCGCGCGTGCGGTGGCCAATCGCGTCTGGAGCTATTTTTTCGGCCGGGGCATCATCGAACCGGTGGACGACATCCGGGCCTCCAATCCGGCCGTCAACGCTCCCCTGCTGGATGCCTTGGCGCAGGATCTGAAGGACCATGATTACGATCTTCAGCATCTGATGCGGACCATCGTCGAGTCCCGGACCTACCAGGCTTCGATCCGGACCAACTCCTGGAATGAAAACGACGGCATCAACTTCTCTCGCCGGATTCCCCGGCGCCTGAGCGCGGAACAATTGGCCGACGCCATCTCCGCGGCGACCGGCTCGCGGGTCGAGTTCGAAACGGTTCCCGACGACTCTCGCGCGGCGCAGTTGCCCGATCCCCACGTGGAGAACGGCGAGTTTCTGGACCTCTTCGGGCGGCCTCAGCGGGACCAGCCCTGCGAGTGCGAGCGCAGGAGCGACATGAGCCTTTCCCAGGCGCTGAATCTGGTCAACGGCCCCACCGTGGGCCGGGCCGTGGCGGACCCCGAGGGGCGGGTCGCATCCCTGATTCTGGAAGGCGCCTCGGATCGCGAGCTGATCGAGGATCTCTACCTGTCCACCCTGAGCCGGCCGCCCACGGCTCCCGAATACGCCTCGGCTGCGCTTCTGTTCGAAGAGCGGGAGAGCCGGGCCGGGACGGCCCAGGATCTGCTCTGGGCACTGCTGAACAGCAACGCGTTTCTGTTCAATCGGTGAGTGGAGATGTACGAGGTTGCAAGACGGGCATTTAGAGTGGAGAATGGAGCATAACGGTCGGCTCTCTCCCGGTCGTCATGCGCAAGCTTTTGAACACGGAGGTATCGAATGCTAGTCGTACCAGGTCATCGCGCGTTTCTCTGTGACGGTCCGACGCGCCGGGAATTTCTACGGGTCGGTTCCATCGGCCTTTTCGGTCTCGGCCTTCCCAATTTCTTCTCCTGGCAGGCCGCCCAAGCCGCCTCCACGCCGTCGGTTGCCGGCGACCTGGTGGCCAGCAAAGGCTTCGGCTCCGCCAAGAGCGTGATCCTCCTCTTTCTCCAGGGCGGACCCAGCCACATCGACATCTGGGATCCCAAGCCGGACGCCCCGGCCAACATTCGGGGCGAATTCAAGCCCATCAAGAGCAAGGTCCCCGGGATCTGGCTCAGCGAAACCATGCCCAAGCTGGCCCAGCAGGTGGACAAGTGCACCTTGATCCGCTCCATGAGCTACACGCCCAAGGGGCTGTTCAACCACACCGCGGCCATCTACCAGATGCTGACCGGATATCCACCCGATCGGGTCTCGCCGTCGGGGCAGTTGGAGCCCCCTTCGCCGGCTGACTTTCCCACCGCGGGATCTCACATCTCCAAGATGCTTCCCCTGGATGAACCGGTGCTGCCCTTCGTGGAGATGCCGCGTCCGCTGCAGGAATCCAACGTGGTGGGGAAGGGAGGAGCCGCCGGGTTCCTGGGCAAGGCCTACGATCCCTATCGGCTCTACCAGGATCCCAACAAGCCGATCCGCCTGGATGACCTGTCCCTGCGCCAGGAAGTCCCGCCCCAGCGGTTGAAGGATCGCTTCACCCTCTTGAAGGGGATCAACAAGTCCATGCCCGACCTGGAGAAGGCCGTGGGCCAGCACGCACTCGACGAGTACTACGAGCGGGCCTACGACCTGGTCCTCTCGGGCAAGGCCCGGGCCGCCTTCGATCTGGAGCAGGAGCCGGTCGCCGTGCGCGAGCGTTACGGGCGCACCACCTTCGGCCAGGGGGCTCTGATGGCCCGCCGCTTGGTGGAGGCCGGAACCCGATTCGTTCAGCTCAACTGGCCTTCCGTGGCCAACGGGAACCCGGAGACCACGGCCTGGGACACCCACGCCGCCAACTTCGGTCCCCTGAAGAACCTGCATTGTCCGGTCCTGGATCAGGCGCTCTCGGCGCTTTTGGAGGACATGGACGACCGCGGGCTGCTGGAGGAGACCCTGGTGGTCACGGTGGGAGAGTTCGGACGGTCGCCTCGGCTCGGTGTGAGCACCTCGGGGAACACCAACTCCCCCGACGGCCGGGATCACTGGCCCTACTGCTACACGGCGCTGGTGGCGGGTGCGGGCATCGCTCGCGGGGCGCTCTACGGAGAGTCGGACGAGACCGGATCCTCACCCAGGGAGAAGCCGGTGCATCCCAACGATCTGCTGGCATCCGTCTATTTCAGTCTGGGCATCGATCCGCACATGGAGGTTCTCAACCACCTGGGACAGCCTCGTGAGCTGGTGAAGGGGACCCCCTTGCCGGATCTGTGGGGGTAGTTCCACCGGAATCGGTTGGACGAAAGTCATGCTGGCGCCGGAAGACCCGCGGTGGCTCGGGCCGTGCCTGTCTGACTATCCGTCGAATCTGCGCCAATCCAGGATGGCCCGCGCGAAGATCGTGAGTCCTTCCACGATCTGATCCAATTCCAGATACTCGTCGTCGCAGTGCGCCCGCCGGTAGTCGCCCGGCCCCATGAGCAGGGATGCACGGGGCGGATTAACGGACCCTTCCCGCGGCGCTCGCGCGCAGACCCTTCCAGATGCTGTAGCACATGGCGACCAGCACCAGCGCGAAGGGGAGGGCGGTGGCGAGCGTGGCCGCCTGCGCGGCCACGAGGCCGCCGCCGAGCAACAGCGCGATGGCGATCAGCCCCTCGAAGACGCACCAGAACACGCGCTGGACAACCGGCGCATCCTGCTTGCCGCCGGCGGTGATGGTGTCGATGACCAGTGATCCGGAGTCGGAGGAAGTGACAAAGAACACCACCACCAGCACCAGGCCGATGAACGAGGTGACGGTCGCGAGTGGCAGCGTCTCCAGCAGCGCGAACAGGGCGATCTCCGGCTGCTGCGCCTGCACCGCCGCGATTACAGCGACATGGCCGCGGTCGACGTACTGCGACAGCGCGGTCCCGCCGAAGGCATTCATCCAGATCGTAGCAGTCAGCGTCGGGATGACCAGCATGCAGGCGACCAGTTCGCGCACTGTCCGGCCACGCGAGACCCGGGCGATGAACAGGCCGACAAAGGGGGACCACGAGAGCCACCAGGCCCAGAAGAAGGTCGTCCAGCCGTGCATGAAGTCGAAATCCTCGCGGCCCACCCAGTTGCTGAGCGGTCCGATCGACGCGAGATACTGGCCGAGGCTGGTGACGACGCCGGTGGCGATGGCGCGCGTCGGCCCGACCGTCAGCACGAACACCAGCAGCAACAGGGCGAGTAGCAGGTTGGCCTGGCTCAGCCGCTTGACCCCTTTCTCCATGCCGCTGATCACCGACGCCAGCGCCATGCCGGTGATACCGGCGATCAGCAGCACCTGGGTGGTGTCGGTCGCCGGCGTGCCCCACAGGCGGGCCAGCCCCGCCGCCAACTGCTCGGCGCCCAGGCCGAGCGATGTGGCCAGCCCGAAGAGCGTGGCGAAGACGGCAAGGGTGTCGAGGCCGTGGCCGAACCGGCCCCATACAGCCTCCCCCATGAGCGGATAGAATGCCGACCGTAGCGCCAGCGGCAGGCCGAGGTTATAGGACGCGAAGGCGATCGCCACCGCCACCACCGCGTACATGGCCCATCCATGGATTCCCCAGTGGTAGATGGCGCTGGCCATGCCGAGGCGCGCCGCTGCCGCCGTGTCGGCCGCGTCGAGGCCGAGCGGCGGTTGCAGGAAATGCTCCACCGGTTCCGCCACCCCGAAGAACATGAGGCCGATGCCCGTCCCGGCGGCGAACAGCATGGCGAACCAAGCTGGTCGGGAGTACTCCGGCCGGGCATCCGCGCCGCCCAGGCGCACACGGCCAGGCGGGGTCACCAGCAATAGCAGGCAGAAGAGCACGAAGAGGTTGCCCGTGCCCATCAACACCCAGTCGAAGGTCGAAATGAGCCACGCGCGTAGCGCCTCGAAGGCGACCGCCGCCTCGGCCTGGAACGCCAGCACCCCGGCGACGAATGCGATGATGGTGAGGCTGGAGACGACGAAAACCGGATTATGGACGTCGAGACCGAGGAACTGGACGTTGTCCTGACCCAGCTTGTAGTTGATCTCGGAGATCTCAGCCATAGGACTGTCAACAGCTTGGTACGGCACTCTGCGCGTCGAATCCGCACCACTCCAGGATGGTCAGTGCGTAGATCGTGAGTCCTTCCACGATCTGATCCAGTTCCAGGTACTCGTCGTAGCAGTGCGCCCGCCGGTAGTCGCCCGGCCCCATGAGCAGTGAGGGCACCCCGCATTCCTGATAGAAACGGGCGTCGCTCACCGGTTGCCAGGTCATGTAGCGCGGCTTCTCTCCCAGGGTCGATTCGTAGGCGCGGCCGGCGGCGGTGACCAGAGGGTGGCCCTGCCCGATCCGGAACGGCGGCCAGTCCAGACGCCATTGCACGTCGGGGGGATGCTCCCGGAGCCAGGGGTCCATCCGGCAGATGGCCTGTATGCGGTCGTCGACTTCCTTCCGGACCCGCTTGTAACTGTCCTGCGGGTCCCGCCACACGGCGGCCCCCAACTCGCAGTGATCCGCCACGAAGAAGGGAATCTCGATGCCCTTCGGATGGCCGTGGATCCAGGCCGTGATGATGGATGGGTACCCGATGGGGGTGAGTCCTCGGGGATCGAGCTTGCTGGCGGCCCATTCCTCATCGAGCTCGGCCAGGCCCCGGTAGATCTTCAGGGCCTTGCCGATGGCATCCATCCCCACCTCTCCTCCTTCGTAGCCCATGCGGTAGGTGCGGTAGCCCATGGCGGCGTGGACCGGTTTGCCGGTGACCTCGATGTGCAGCCATGACGCACCGCCGGAAGCCAGACAGATGCCATGGCGGTGAGGCGGCGCCGACGACTCGCACACCAGGCAGGCGTCGGTGACGCAACGGGGATTCCGGGGAAGGAAATATCCCGGGCCGTGCGTCTTTCCGTCCATGGTCTCCTCGCCCACCGTGGCGTGAAGCTGCAGCTCGCCCCGGAGACGAAAACCGGCCCGCCGGATCACCTCCACGGCCTTGATCATGCAGGCCAGGGGACCCTTGTCATCGGTGGAGCCGCGGCCCCAGAGTTTCCCCTCTTGGAGACGCGCGCTGAACGGATCTCCCCAGCGCCACTCCTCGTGGGGGCCGGTGGGTACGGTGTCGGTGTGGGCGTTGAGCGCCAGGGACCGTCCTCCGCCGCTGCCTGGGAGGATACCGATGAGGTTCGGGCGAAGCGGCTCCTTGGCCTCCATGAAGGTCTCCGCGCCCAACCAGGAGAAGACCGGTTGCAGGTGCTCGGCCACCTTCTTCTCGCCGCCCAAGGTCACGGGAGCGTCGTACAGCTTGGTGTAGCCTCGCTCCTGGTAGATCTTGGCGTAGACGTAATTGGGGCTCTCGCTGGGGATCCGCACCAACTCCCGGATGAGCTGGACGGTCTCGTCGTAGAGCCCCTCCGCGGCAGCGGAGACTCGCGCGTGGACCTCTGGGTCGATGCTCATATCGCGCTCCTGTCAGGAGTTCTATTGGTGAAACCGAAGGGCTCGGCCCGGCAACGGGCCTGACAGATCTTCGACCGGTTCCGAGTTCCGGAGGATGGCAACGCCGTTGACCACCAAGTGATCGATTCCCCGGGGAAGTTGATGGGGGTTCTTGTAGGTGGCCCGATCCTGGACCGTGTCCGGGTCGAAGATCACCAGATCCGCGAAGTTCCCCTCCTTCAGGATCCCCCGGTCCCGCAGCCCGAAACGGCGGGACGGGTAGCCGCTCAGCTTGTGAACCGCGTCTTCCAGGGAGAAGAGATTCCGGTCGCGGACACAGGGACCCAGCAGGCGTGGGCCCGATCCGTAGTGCCGGGGGTGGATGAGGCCTCCTTCATGGTAGATCCCGTCGCTGCCCATCATGTAGTGGCTGTGGCTCAGAAAGGGCTCCACCATCGAGTCGTCCCCCCGGTGAAACACCAGCAGGATCGACAGGTTCTCCTCGATCAGCAGGTCGGCGACCGCGTCGGCCGGGGGGAGTCCGCGTTGGGAGATGTAGTCGCCCATGGACATGCCCTGAAGGTGGTGATTGCCCTTGCTGGAGGTCCAGGCGATGATCGCCCGATCCAAGGGCGGGACATCCAGGATCGAGGCCAACCGGTCCCGGAACCTGCGGGTCCGGAGCTGATCCAGAGCCGCCAGCGGTCCCCGGTCCCAGATCTCGTAGGGCATGAGGAAATTGAGCATCGTGGACCCGGGCAGGTAGGGGTAGACGTCGAAGGAGAAGTCCACCTCCTGGGTGGCCACTTGATCGACGTAGTTCAGGATCTCTTCAGCCATGGGTTCGTCGACGGCCTTCAGGTGGGAGATGTGCACCGGGACCCCGGCTCTCCGGCCGATCTCCACGGCCTCCTTGAGGGCCTCCAAGGTTCCCATCTTGTAGCGCATGTGGGTTGCATACAGACCCTGGGGAGCCATGACCCGGCAGGCCCGGACCAGTTCGTCGGTGGAGGCGTGGCATTGGGCGATGTAGTCCAGCCCCGTGGAGATTCCCACGGCGCCCGCCTCCATTCCCTTTTCGATCTCCCTCAGGATCTGAGCCATCTGGACATCGTCCGGCGCCTGCCGTCCGAACCCGCAGGCGAGGGAACGGACGTTGGCGTAGGGGATGTGAGGGATGCTGTTCTGCACGGTCCGGCCATCCAGGAGCGACATGTATTCGGCGAGACTCTCCCAGCCCTCGTACTCCTCGAGCCTGAGTCCATTGAGCGAACGCAGGTAGTAGATCCAGGCGTGGACCGTCTCCCGGTCGACGGGGGCGTAGGAGATGCCGTCGGCCATGATCACCTCGGTGGTGAATCCCTGGGCCGTCTTGGACAGGAAGTTGGGGTTCGTGAGCAGCCACGAATCGGAGTGATTGTGAACGTCCACGAAACCCGGCGCCACGATCCGCCCCCCGGCGTCGATCCGATCGCCGGCCTCCTTGCCGGTCAGGTCCCCGATCTGTTGAATCCGGTCCCCGCTAATGCCCAGATCCGCCCTGAAGCGTGGATTGCCGGTGCCGTCGATGAGAATTCCGCCCTGAACGATGAGATCCAACATGGGGCCTGATTCTAACATTCGCCGGAAAGGAAATAGGAAACCGGGAAAGAGAAAAGAGAGAAGAGGGAAGAGACGTACACCCGCCGGCCCGAGGTTGAGGCGGCCGCATCTGCTAGAATCTGGAGCCCGAATGACCCCCCGTGAGTTGGATCCTCTGGCTGAAGCGTATTCCAGACGGGGTCTCCGTTTACCTGCCATCGAGCGGGTCGAGGGGTTGATGATCCCGCAACCGTACCGGGACCTGCTGGTCCACGACCGGGACATGACCCCCACCTTGGAAGCGTTCCACGGGGAGCCGATCCAGCTCCGGGTGATGAGCCGCGACGCCCGGTTCGGCATCCTCTTCCGGGAAGTGGTCCTGGTCACCACGGAAAGCGCCAAGCCGGTGGAGTTTGGAGCGATCCGAATCCGGCTGGACGGTTTCGGGGCGTCGGCTCAAGAACTGATCCGTGAAGGCCTGCTCCCGCTGGGGACCGTCTTGAAGCGGGAGAACGTTCCCCACCGGAGCGACCCCCAGCGTTACCTCCGAGTCGAGCCGGACCAAGTCGTCACCCGGGCTCTGGAACTGGAAGCCCGCGGACCGCTCTACGGACGGCACAATCTGATATCCGGCGAGGACGGCCGGGTCCTGGCCGAGATGGTGGAGATTCTTCCTCTCTGGTCCGGGTAGGATCTGCGCGGCCGCGCTCCGCCCCGGATCCTTGTCCGAACGAGGCCCCGCGGTCCACGGGAACGCCAAATCAGTTGTGGCCGGCGCCCGGCGGACGATTCTCGAAGAGGCGGTCCAGGACGGTTTGCAGGCGTCCGTGGACGGGAGTCTTCTCCTCCTCGGGGACGGGTCGTGTCTCGTCGGGATCGGCCGTCATCTGGAAAAAGCGGCCGTCCCGGTACAACTTCCAATCCCGGGTCCGAACCCAACTGCGGCCCCGGTGTTCCGCAAAAACCCAATCCCGTCCCGGGCCCGGTTCTCCTCTCAACAGTGCCGCGAGGCTGGTCCCGTCCAGGGTCTCTCCCGGAGGGACCTCGGTGCCCCCCAGCTCCGCCAGCGTGGGTAGCAGGTCGCTGAGATCCAGCATGGCATCGGTCGATTGACCCTGCGGCAGAGTTCCCTTCCAGTTCGCGATCGTGGGGACGCGGGTGCCGGCGTCGGTGAGGTCCCCCTTGCCTCCCGGGATGGTGCGCTCTCCCATTTGGCTCGATACCGGTTCCCGGACGAGTTTCCCCCCCTCGGCCGTGATGATGGACCTCTTGGGCGTCCCGTTGTCGGTGGTAAAGAAGATCAGTGTCTTTTCCCTCAATCCGAGGCGATCCAGAGCCCTCACCAATCGACCGACTCGCTGGTCCATAGCCTCCACCATTTCCCGATAGCTGTCATATCGTCCGCGAGGACCGAAGGGGACCGGTGCTTTCAGGTCATCGGTGACGTCGTGGCAGAGCGCCATGGAATAGAAGGCGAAGAAGGGACCCGCCTGGTGCCGTTCCATGAATTCCGTCAGGAACCGGACATAGACGTCGGGACCGTACTGCTCCCGGACATCGGATCGAATCCGGCCGTTTTCCCAAATGAGGGGTTGATAGTAACGGGGACCTTCGTGCCAGCCAAAGAGGCAATATTGGTCGAAACCCAGTCGAAACGGATGCTCGGGATCTTCCCGGAGGAGCGTGAGCTGCCACTTGCCGGCGATGGCAGTGGCGTATCCGGCTCGCTTCAGGACCTGGGGCAGGGTCCTCTCCTCCCACCTTTCCGGAAAGGTTCCCCAGACCGGATGCCCCATCCTGAAAGGGTAGCGCCCGGTCATGAGGCAGATTCGGGAGGGGTGGCAGACGGGCATGCTGTAGGCGTGCTCGAAGCGCAGCCCGGTCCGGGCCAACCGGTCCAGGTTGGGAGTGGGGTAGGAGGTGCCGCCGTAGCTGCCGAGCACCTCGCGTCCCACGTCGTCGGCCAGGATCAGGAGGATGTTGGGTTGCTCTGGTTTCGCAGGGACTTCCCGGCGCTGCTCGCAGGAAGCAGTGGCCGCCAGCAGGAAGATGAACAGCAGGGCCGGACCATGAATTTTCAATGAATTGTGAGAATAGTCGAATAATTCGACGGGGTCCACGGTCCTGGGAGGGATTCGATCTGGTCTTATTTCAGCCTCCCGTAGTAAGCTGGACTCCACAGGGCTCCCAGACACGGTCCAACCCCCATATGATGTTCTCCAGCAGGAGCCGGCCCCGAACCAAGATCGTCTGCACTCTGGGCCCGTCGGTGCAATCCCGTTCCAGCATTCGGCAAATGGTCGAGGCCGGCATGAACGTCGCCCGCCTCAACATGGCCCACGGGACCCTGGAGGACCACGTAACGGCGTTCGGCCACGTTCGCGCCATCGCCGAGGAACTGAAACAACCCGTGGGGATCATGGTGGACGTGCCCGGCCCCAAGTACCGGACGGGTGATATTCCGTCGGGATCACTCTCCTTCGAAGTGGGTCGACGGGTCACGCTCACCAGCCGGCAGAGCGGGACGGGCGAGGAAGATCTCGTGGTGCCGGTGAAACCTGCGGGAATCCACCGGGACTCCCGGGCCGGAAACCGGGTCCTTCTGAACGACGGAATGATTACCCTGGAGATCCGGGAGATTCAGGGCAAGGACGTTCTCTGCGAGGCTCTCACCGCGGGTCGAATCACTCCGGGTCGGGGAGTCACGACTCCGGGCGTCGAACCCTCCCAGCCTTTTCCCGACGAAAAAGCAACGGCCGCGATGGGATTTGCCGCTCGGCAGCAGGCGGACTTCGTCGCACTCTCCACAGTGACCACATCCGATGACGTGTTGAAAGCCCGCGAGATCCTGTGGGCAATGGGGTTCGCCGGAGGAATTTATTCGAAGGTCGAACGTTCCCGGGCCGTCACCAATCAGGCGTCCATCATCGACGTGAGCGACGGCATCATCGTGGCCCGGGGTGACCTGGGAACGGAGATTCGGCTGGCCCGGGTTCCCATCGTTCAGAAGGAGCTCATCGGCCTCTGCAACGAGCTGGGAAAACCGGTGATCACGGCCACGCAGATGCTCGAGTCCATGATTTCCCTGCCGGTTCCGACGCGGGCCGAGGTGGCGGACGTGGCCAACGCCGTGTTCGACGGCACCGACGCCGTCATGCTCTCAGGCGAGACTTCCATTGGGCGGTATCCCCTGGAAGCGGTCCGGGTCATGGCGGAAGTGTCGATGGAGGCCGAAAAAGCCCTTCCCTACGATGCCATGCTGGTGGACAAGCGAGACCATCTGGAGCCCCTGACCGACGACGCCATCTCCTACAATGCCTGCCAGACGGCCCATCAACTGGGCGCCTCCCTGATCGTGGCATTCACCGAATCGGGGGGCACCGCGAAACGGGTCTCCAAGTACCGGCCCCAGACGCCTGTCCTGGCTCTGGTCCACAACGAGCGGACGCGCCGATCCTTGACCGTTACCTGGGGAGTCCAGCCGGTGACCACCCGAAGCCTGGAGCAGACCGACGACTTCTTCGACCGGGCTCGGGAGGAAGCCGTGCGCCGCGCCGGTCTCAAGAAAGGGGCCCTGGTGGTGCTGGTGGCCGGCGTCCCCATCGGCCTTTCCGGTGGAACCGATCTGCTCCGGGTCCTGACTATCTGACCATTATCTGAGAGGATGTGCGTGTCCGTCTTCCCGAGGACCGAGGGGAAGGGAAGCACATGATTCTGGCTCAATCCGTCTGGCTGGGGCTCCATTGGGTGGACTGGATCGTCCTGATCTTCTACCTGCTGGCGGTCTCCTTCATCGGTTTCTGGTCCTACCGGAAGGTGCGGGACCTCACCGACTTCTTCATGGGGGGACGCCGCTTCGGCAAGGTCTTCATGATGTTCTTCGCCTTCGGAGTCGGAACCAGCAGCGAGCAGGCCCTCAGCGTCGCCGCCGGGTCCTTCCGCTACGGTCTGGCCGGAATCTGGTACCAGTTTCTATGGCTCTGGGCCACACCCTTCTACTGGATCATCGCTCCCGTCTTTCGCCGCATGCGGGCTCTGACCACCAGCGACTTCTTCCAGGCCCGTTACGATTCATCCACCGCCACGCTCTATTCGTGCCTGGGGATCGTCATGTCCGTGGTCTTCATGGCGGGCGCCCTCTACGGCAGCGGGGAGATGATCGAAGGACTTGCGGGAGGCATCGACCCGGCAACGGGAAAGCCTTATTTCCCAATGGAATATGCCGTCGCCGGGATGACGGTGCTCTTCGTCCTCTACGGGATGGCCGGAGGTCTGGGCGCCGCCATCATCACCGATTTCATCCAGGGCGTCCTGACCATCGTCTTCTCCTTCCTGCTCCTCCCCTTCGCGTTTAACGCCGCGGCCCGGGTGGCCGGAACCTCCAGCGGATTCGCGGCGCTGCACCAGGGCGTTCCGGGACGGAGCGGCTCCGAGCTGTTGAGCCTCACGGTCACGGAGCAAGTCAGCAGCCTGATGGGGCAGGAGCCCATCACTCTCTTCTATGTGGTGATGCTCTCTCTCACCGGGCTCATCGGAATCGTGGTCCAGCCCCACATCATGGGGGTCTGCGGGGCCGGACGCACCGAGTTCGAGGGACGGTTCGGCTTCACCGTCGGCAACTTCATCAAGCGGTTCTGCACCATCGCCTGGACCTTCACCGGGCTGGCCTGCATCATCATCTACCTGACGCCGGAGAACGGGTACCTGTCGGCCGCCGAGATCCAGCGGGTTCAGGCCGACCCCGGTGCGCTGGCCGCCTTCGCCAACCAGGTCTTCGGACGGGCCGCCCACGACATTCTTCCCACCATATCGGTCGGCCTGGTGGGACTCCTTATGGCTTCACTGCTGGCGGCGGTGATGAGCACCTGCGATGCCCAGATGGTGGTGGGGTCCGGGCTCTTCACCGAGAACATATACAAACGCTTTATCCGTCCCCGCGGCAGTGACCGTCACTATCTTTGGGTCGGGCGCCTGACCGGCCTGGGGATCGTTTGCCTGGCCCTGCTGATGCTGACTCAGTTCGACAACGTGATTCAGGTCCTGACGCGTTACATCCAGCCCATCCCCACCTTCATGGGCCTGGCCTTCTGGTTCGGGATCACCTGGAGGGGTTACACGGCCAAGGCCGTCTGGGCCTCCACCATCGCCACGGCCGTGGCCTGGTACCTGACCCAGACGCACAATCCGTTCGAGACCATCGCCGCCCTGGGGAACTCCCAGTTCTTCCAACTCAACATCGACTATCTTCCCGGCCTGGTTCGGGGCTGGCTCTACGAGCAGGTTCCCGGAATCATGCAGGTGGTCCAGGGGGCGGGAGGCGAAGCCGCCTACCGGACCCGTCTTCCCTATCAGATTCTCGTCTATCTCTCATTCGGCGCGGCGGCCGGTCTGGTCACCAGCTTTCTGACCCGGCCCGTCGCCCGGGCCAAGCTGGACCATTTCTTCCGTCTCATCCACACCCCGGTCCGGAAGGGCGAAAAAATCGACGAGCCTTGCACCCTCCCGGAGAACCCCTTGCCGGCCGAGACCGAAAAACTGTTCTCGGCGGGCGGACTGGAGATTCCCCGTCCGGGCGTGGTGGGGCTGGTCGGATTCGGACTGGCCTGGGTGGCCGTCGGAGGCCTGATCTGGCTCACCGTAACGCTGGCCGGGATCGGCGGGTAGGCTGCCTGGAGGGGCGATTTCCAATCGCCCATTCCTTCCCCGGTGGGCTCATGGACGGGATTTCGGAGTTCGGCGGCTGGAAACCGCCGCTCCAATCCATTCTCCGACTCAGGCAGCGAGTCTTCCCGACTGGGCGTCCGATCCGGGACCCGTCCCCGGCTCCCGGAAGACTCGCCAGAAAACGAGCGCGCAGAGGGCCGTAATGACTGCGGGGACGGCGAAGACGACGTCGTAACGAGTCGTTTCACCCACCGTGGCCACCTCCTTGAGCCAGCCCGAGAACAGGCTCCCGATGAACAGTCCGATGCCCAGGACCGCCACGTTGATCAGCGACTGGGCGGAAGCGCGGATGTCGGCCGGCGCCACCATGTCCGTGTAGATGAACGCCACCACGAAGAAGAAGACGTAGCAGAATCCGTGCAGGCTCAGGGAGCCCACGACGACCCAGACCAGCACCGGAGCGCTCTCGTACAGCGGCCAGGCGGCCGCGAAGATGACATACCGGACGGGCCAGGCCAGGATGCCCACCAGCATGGAGACCCGCACGCCCCAGCGGGAGAGGGCGTAGGGAAGGATCAACGCCATGGTGAAGATCTCGGCGATCTGTCCGATGGTCATCCAGGCAGGCAAATTCTCCGAGGTGATGCCCACCGCGGGACCGATGGTCTGAAGGTAGGGAAAGGTGAGGATGTAGTAGAGCTGGAGCTCGGTGGCCACCACGAAAGCGATGATGAAAAAGCTGAGGTAGTTCCGATCCTTGAGCAGCCCGAACGATTTCCTGAAGGCCAGGGGGTCCGGAGCCTCCCGGGACGGCGGCGTGTGGGGAAGCGCCAGCGAGAAGAGGCCCAGGATCAGGGAAAAACCGGCTGCCAGGACGAAGGTGTCGATATAGCCGGCCGACTCGGTGTCGAACTGGACCCGCATCCCGGTCAGAGCCCAGTTGGCGCCGATCCAACCCAATGTGCCCCAGACCCGGATGGGGCCGAAGTCCCGCTGTCCGTCGGCCAGATGCTGAAAGGCCAGGGCATTGGTCAGGGCCAGGGTGGGCGCGAAGACCAGGCAGTACAGGAGCATCAGGATCAACATGCCGCTCAGGGTCTCGGTGTAGGCCATCCAGAGCAGAAATCCCGCTCCCAGCAGATGAAAGATGGCCAACGCCACCTGGGTCGGAAGCCAGCGGTCCGCCACTTGGCCTCCGGTGAAGGGAGCCACCAGGTTGGCCAAAGGAAAAGCAGCGTAGATCAGCCCCAACCCCCATCCCGAGAACCCCAGTTGAGCTTCCAGGTACCCGGCCAGGGCCGGAGCCCAGGCCCCCCAGATGGCGTACTGCAGGAACATCATCAGGCTGAGCCGGGGATGGCCGAACATCCTTTTCATTGATTCCTCTCCTTCTTCCGAGTCAGTCGATCAGGCCATGGACGGTCAGGGCAGAGCCCCCACCTCGACGGTCAGGCTTCGGGGTTGGTCATCGCGACGCTCCCGGATGCGGAGTTGGGCGCCATCGTATTCGGCGGACTCTACGCCCTGGAAATCGTGCGGGATCTGCGCCAGAAACAGGATGTAGCTCCTGGTGTCCGTCTCCCCTGCATCCAGGTACTCGTAGACTCCTCGGTCCAGCACTTTGCCCAGTTGGAGCAGGGTGGGGAACGGCTGGTGGATCCCGGTGGTGCCGAATTCGAGCCCGCGAGCGCTCACTTTTCCCTGCTGCCGGTAACGCCACATGTTGAGCCACGGGTACTCGGAGATCTTCCAGAGATATCCCACCAGAAGACCGGCCGAAGGCGTCGCTGCCGTCACCCAGCCGTACTCGACTCCGGGATCGAAGATGAACGCGGTGACGTCGTGTCCCGAGGCCTCATCCTCGGTGCTGCGAAAGAAACGAAGGTTCGCCGGCGTCCCTCCGATCGAGATCCGGGGCCAGTGGTCGGCGTCGTCCGTCGATTGGGGCACCGGTTCTTCCTGGACCAACCCATGAGAGGCGTTGCAGTCCACGATGGTGGTGTCGTCCAGGAAGGGAGGGGCGATGCTGGGATGTTGCACCAGGTTGTAGACTCGTCCCGCCGCCCGGACATTGGTGACCTCTTCGGTCACCGTGAGGGACGCCTCGTTTTCCTGGAGCCGGACCGTCCGCTTCACTTCCATCCCCGCCAGGGGAAGGGTGCACCCCATGCGGAGCCCGTGGTCCGAGGGTTCATCTGTGCCTGGGCCGAGCCGTTCCCAGACCACCCGCGGCGCTTCGCCGTGGTAGGGCATCCCCATCCTCTCCTCGGCTGGAGACGGGGCGCCCCAGCGATCGAAGCAGATGAAATGCCCCTGCAGGTTCGGTGTGTCCGGACTCAGCGGTTCGATGTCCTCCGTGGCTCGCCAGCTCAGGGGATTGACCGGATGGTCCAGGAAGTGGATGTCGATGATGCCGCCGCCCCAGCGGTCCAGCGTGATCTGGGAGAGTCCATTCTTCAGGACCAGCAAGCGGGGTGCGGGCGCCGGTTTTTCGGGGGGAGGCGTGCAACTGGCGAGTCCGGTCAGAAATGCCAAGACCAGTCCCAGCCATAGAGGGTCGAGAAATTCCAGAGATTTCAAGATCATGGTCATGCTCTCCTGCTAGCAGCCTGCAGCCGATATCGCCGCCGAACCCGGCCGGTGCTGCATCCCGGCGGGAAGCGGGACAGGGCGGCCACGAGGGCCGCCCCTACAATTCATTCTGTTCCTTCCAGAGCGCCAACTGGCGGGACAGTTGACGGCGTGTCGCCGTGCCGGTGACCGATAGTTGCCGGATCGTGACCGAAGCCGCCAGGTTGCCCACCAGGGCAGCTTCAGGGAAGCTTGCCCCGCTGCACAGCGCCAACACCGCGCCGGCGGTGAAGCTGTCACCGGCGCCGGTCACGTCCAGCGGCCCCTCCACTTGGACGGCCGGCACCCGCGCCATCTCCGGGTCGGTCACCAGGGCTCCCGAATCACCCAAGGTCACGCATATGGGAGCGCCGACCTGGGCCCGGAACCGGGACAGGATCCGCCGGATGGATTTGACCGGGACCTTCTCTCCGGGTCCGGGGTTGGAACGCCGCACCGCCTCGAACTGGTTCGGCTTCAGGATCATCCGGCGGAAGCGGTGGATCTGGGCCCGGCTGTCGGCCCAGAAGACGACCCGAGGGTGACGACGGGCCAGTTCCGCCAAGCCGTCGCGGACCTTTTCGGTCACGACGCCCAAGTCCGGTTCTTCCACCTGATCCTCGATGATGGCCGCGTCGACGCGATCCAGCAAACCTTCCAGGTCGGCCAACGTCTCCTGAAGGAGATTCGGGGAGGTGGGAGCTCGGGTCCGGATGTCATAGCGCTCGTGTTCTCCGGAAAGACCCGTCCGGGACAGATCCCTCGGCTTCAGGTAGG
>CATOST010000030.1 GCA_951812665.1 uncultured Acidobacteriota bacterium | reverse complement strand
CCAGGGAACCGGGACGGAGGTCGCCGAGTTCGAGCAAGGCTTGCAGCAAGTGTTTGCGTCGTCGTTCGAGTTGGGCTTGAGGGGAAACGTCTGGAGACATGGACACACTCCTTATCTGACAGTAGAAATAACTGACAGAAAGTCAAAGAACCGGGACCACCTCACAGTCGTAGAGATGGAGCGAACCGCTCCCAAATTAAACCGGCAAGATTCTTCCCGCGTACTGCGACATGCGTTTCATTCCATTCACGGGTCCGTAACTGTGCAAGATCACCGCAGAATGGAACGAATCGTTGGGCTAGTAGGTTAGCTGTCTCTGGATCAAGACTGAAATTCTCGATCCATCTTCTGCGTTCCTCCGGGTCACGTTCCGAATAAACTCTAAAGTATTTTTGCTTTTCACGCCAAGATTTACTGCTCAGAATTCTGTTTTCCCGCTTCGGGAGTAGAGTAAGATTACCAAGGCGTTGAACTCTTCCTTCTCTGTAGATCTGATCGCCGAAACTAGTATCGTCGACACGCTGTATTTTTGGTGCAATATGTTCAACAGTAAGTCCGGAATCGAAACGAGCAGGTGTAAGGGTGTGCAGCGATCCGGAGGCACCCTTCCTAATGAATTCCTTTGGAGGATTTGCGACAACACTGTCATGATATGCGCCTAAAAACGCGTATTGGAGCAGTGGTCTCCCGCACGTTGCCCCGTGGGCTAGTTCTGAGGCCTTGATGATCCAGTCTTCGCGGCTAGCAATGCCTCCTTTCTTACGTAAGATCCATCGGAGGTCCTCTGCTACGGCGTCAGGGTGTGGAGTCCGGCACCGACCTGCTTCTGGACGTCGACAATATGGACCAATTGACCTGCCATCAATGTCCCCGCCCCGCATCAGCATACGATGGTACAGATCGATGTTATTTGTCCCAGAACGTGATAGCCGCCAAAGTAGCCAGAAATCAGCAACGACCCGGACGAGTCGATCGAATAATCTTGGACTTGTTTCTCCGAACTCCTCGTGCCCCCGTATCAAAAGACCTCGACCGATAGTATGGTTTCCGCGGATGAGCATTTGGATCGATACTTGGGTGTGGTCACTAGAGGTTGGTAGGCCCGGATTATTCATCACGCAAACATAAAATGAGCAAGCGTGTCCGCCATGTCGAGTCAGATCAGAGGGTTGCCGGATACCCACAGAAAAAGGCCGAACCCCCCTTTGGGTGAAACGCTATCTTGGTTTTCGACTGCGGTCGGATCAGTGGTTTCAAGGGGGGCCTAAACCCAAGTAATTGCGAGGTTTCATCCCCTTTTCGGGGTCAGAATAATGAGGCGGCGTGCCCGTCATTCATGGTATGATTATGGTGCTAATAAACAAACTCAAAGAACGGAGCACGCCATGCCTGAGACGATACCGCAGATCCGGCCCTCATTCAACCGATCCCTCCGCCTCGAGACCCGCCCCGAGTTGCTCAGTGCGGACACGGGCGCCCTGGTGCAGCGGGAGATGATGGATCGGTGCGGCCTCATCGATTGGTTGACCGAGCGGTTGCACGATCCGCGACACCCGAGTTCGATCCGCTATCCGCTGTCGGATCTGCTGCGGACTCGACTCCTGCTGTTGGGGCAGGGCTGGCGCGACCAGTCCGATGCCGACCGCCTGCGTCAGGATCCGAGCTTGCGGGTGGCGAGCGAGTCGCGTCGGGGCACGGCGGCCTTGGAGGAGGGCCACGGGCTGGCGTCCCAACCGACCTTGTCCCGGCTCCTGGACACGCTCAGCCGGAAGCAGAACCTTCAGGTCCTGCATGAGGCGGTGACGGAGCTGGCGTGCCGTCGGATCGAGATGATGGAGGGTCGGCGGCGAAAAAAGGGGAAGCCACGAAAGCAGAGACGGAAAAATAGGATGTTCCTGGACGTGGACGGTCTCCCGGTCGAGGTCCATGGACGGCAGCCGGGAAGCCAATGGAGCGGGTACTATCGCCAGAGAATGTACTTGGGGTTGGTGGCGAGTTGCGGAGAGACGGGGGACCTGATCGACGGGGAGCTTTTTCCGGGTGCCAGCTACCTGGGCAACAAGGCTTTGAAGTTGACATTGCGGGCCGTGGACCGCTGCCGAGGGCGTCTGTGCGGCTCGATGATCGTGCGGATGGATGCGGGGTTCCCGGAACCCGGGCTGCTGCAGGGCCTGGAGTCGCGAAGCGTGCCCTACATCGCTCGCATCCGCAAGAATGAGGTCCTGGACCGGATGGCGCGACCGTACTTGACCCAACCGGCGGAGCGAGTGGCGAACGAGCCGCCGAGAGTGTGGTTCCATGAGCTGACCTACCAGGCGGAGAGTTGGGACCGGGCACGCCGGGTGGTGCTGGTGGTGGTGGAGCAACCGGGGGAGTTGTATCCGGATCATTTCTGGTTGCTGACGAGCCTGAGTCCGAAGCGTTGTGACGCCCAAGAGTTGCTGAGGACGTATCGCCGGCGGGGGAAGGCGGAAGGCCACATGGGGGAGTTGATGGACGTGCTCGATCCGGCCTTGTCGTCGGTGAGTCGTCCCAAGACGCACTATCGGGGGAAGAAACTGACGCCGGAACCGAAGCCGGAAGCGCTGACGGAGACCGGGGTTCGGCCCCACAACGAAGCCCGGTTCCTGCTGAATCTGCTGGCGTACGGGATCCTGCACCTGGGGCGGGTACTGATGGAGCGAGCGACGCGACGGGGGTGGAGTCTGCGTCGTTTTCATGAACGGGTGTTGCGAGTGGCGAGTCGGGTGCTGCGCCAAGGAAGGAGACTGATTTTCGTGGTGAGTCGAAGGGAGACGGACTGGAAGCGGTTGTGGCGGAGACTGGAGCGAGTGTCCTGGGCGCCGGGATAGGGGACGGACGGAAGAATCGGGCCCGTGGGAGGGACCGAAACGGTGGGTTTTTCTCACCGCAAAGTCGACCTGTCGGCGGGTGACGGTCCCCCGGACCGCCGGACGGTTTATGATGGGTTCAATCGTCCTGTTTTTGAGCCGATTCCGTCGAATCGACAGAGGTTCAAGAGAAACCGGGCACCGACCGCACGAAAACGCCGGGTTGAAAGCCTTTATCAACATGTCCCATGAATAATCCGGGGTAGGGGGTGTTCCCCGTACCACAATTGTCTGAGACAACTCGCCGTATTCCCCAAGCCTGTTATGAAAGTCTGTCTCTCTTCCTGACCGAGATCCTTATACTCCCTTAAGTACGCTCGCTGGACGTACAATCGCTCTCCTAATCTCCGTCCAGTATCCGATAGAGCGAACCCAACCAACGTTGTCTTTGTCCTCGGAGTAATTTCCTTCGAACGGAGACCGGTTAGTGATTTCCGGAAGCGCTTAATTTGGGTTTCTTCCAAGGAACCCGCGTAACTCGCTTGTCCTCCTTTCGCGGAGACTACTAGTGGGACAAAAGTCTCAAGGGCGGTCAACCGCTCGCCCGTCGTATTTAGAGACTCAAAGATTGCGGAAGCAGATTCCTCATGATTCGCCTGAACCCAAATCACGTGGACACGATTCATCGAAAATGAAGCGAAGGCAAGCAGCTTCAGCAGCCGATCAACCGTTTCAGACGTAGGCATATTTGAAGGTCGCCGTTGCTCAAACATCGACTTCCACTGATCCTCACTCAGCGCGTCGATTTCGAATGGCATATTTGCTACAAAAGAATCACGCATCGTGGAGAGTACATCATTAAACGATGACATATCTTCAGTGAGTTGGGGGACTGTAAACAAATCGTAGGTGGCTAAATAGCTTCCAATCTCTGACTTGTAGTTGTCGGGCCGTATACCCCATTGATCGACGCCGCCGCGGATCATTCGAGGAAGAGTGAATTGATCGGTTGCGGAACTAGTGAGACAAAGCGATTTACTGAGTTTCTGTGAGATAGGTTCGAAGAAAGGTAATATGTGTTGTCTCTCACCCTCGTTTAGACTATTAAATGCAGAGTGTGCAGCCCGGTTTAGTTCGCCGAACATACCGAGAAGTGTTGCAATCCGTTGTTGTCCATCGATCACCTGAAACACCGTGGGGGGGCGATCTGTCGCCGGCGGATATAAATCAGAATCGGGAACCGTGATGAGAGTCCCGAGGAACGTCGAAGAGCGACGTGTCTCCTGATAGGTTGAAATCCCGTCAACGACATCCGCAATCAAGCGGCCCGCATTATCCTTGTTCCAACGATAGGGACGTTGGTAAAGAGGTATGTAAAATCCCGTTCCCGAGCCCGTGAGGAGGCTACCTACCGTACGAGTCTCAGCTACAAATGGACGGTCGGGGCACATCAGATCGTTCCTACAGCGCACAAACGGCGCAGGGACGAGTATCGTCATCATCATCGAGTACGTCAGCCAACACCTCGATTAAAGGACGGTTAGATCGTTTCTTGGAAGTAGCGACGATCGCTGCGTTGTGGCGCGCCAAAATCTCATCGCGACGTGAACGGAGTTCGACGAGGGTCTCGTCTCCGGACCAGGTGTACTGACGACCACGCATGGCGCGGCTGCGGAAATCCGCGTTTGTATCTATCCCGGCGTTGTGCAGGACTTTTTTTTCGATGGCAACGGCGCGTTCGAATAGGTCGGGATGACGGTCGGACAGACCTACCCACTCTGCTTTTCGTTGGTAGAAGCAAAAGTAGCAGCCGGATCTCGTACGCCACTCGTAGTATGTTGGAAGTCCGACGCCGGCATCCGCGAGGATACGCATTACTCCGTCGTGGTCGATTCCGTCCTCGATAAAGGGGAATCGTGCTTTGATGTTGGGTTTCGTGGAGACGTAACCCTTTCGGTTGGACTCGTCGGCGCGAATTGCTATGTAGGAAATTGCCGGGGCGTCGCCGATCCACTCTTCGATTGGCTTGATTTTCATGTTCCGTGTGCACCAGCGCATCTGGGGCGATGGCAACGTGCCGCGAAAAACCTCGAACCAGTGGTTGAATCCGCGCCGCGAGTTGAGATAGACGATTGGTTTGCCAAGGATCACCTCAAGGCGGGTGAGGTATTCATATGTCTCAGGAAGTTCAGCCCCAGTGTCACAGAAAAAATACTCGACGTCGGGCACCTTGTCTTGGAGGTAAATGGCAAGGGCGCTAGAGTCTTTTCCACCTGAGATGCCGCTAATATGGCGGACGGTTTCAACCATGCTGTCCTCTCCTGTTCATGATATGGAGCTGAGAGACGTTCGTAATCTTGGCACGGTCGGGAAGAAGTCGGTCGCCCAGGACCGCGAGTAGTGCCTTTTGAGCGCGAAGCGGCGAGCCGAGGACGGATGTCAAATCCTCCAGTACGTTGTCGAGGGCCTGATCGACGTGGTGTCGTTGGTTCTGATCGACACTAACCAAGCGGACGTACTCATCGCCGTCCGAGCGTGTGAAAGTGGCACGGAGTGGCGTGAATGGGCCCCCGCCGTCGGCGCGGTGCGCCGTATGGAGTGCTACTAGGCGCTGGAATGAGGCGATCCTCTGCGGGAGTTGGTGTCGAAATCGCAGCAAGTCGTCGTCCCTCCATTCAGCGGGCACTTTCTTGGCCAAGACCGTAGCGACAACTTTGATCCAGTCCATATCGCTGTCGACGCTGTCGTTGGCAAGGGTGAGAATGAATGCGCGGACCGACGGGTCGAGGACTTCATTCTCAAGGCCAGCAGCCTGACCGCTGACTACCCGCCGTGCGTTTTCTCCACTTGTTTCAAGTAGAAGGCGAAGAAGGTCACCCAGGAGTCGGTTGTAACATTCGGTGAGTTCGTCCAGTGCGGCACTGACCTGTTGTGCGTAGGCATCAGCCTGCTCATAGCACTCAGTATCAGCGGGTACTGACCACAATCCCAGAGCCTTAGGGAGTCTTCGGAAGAGCAGGTCGTCCGGTTCAACTGCCGCTAAAAGAGTATCCCGAGTTTTGAGCGTGGCGGAACCGAGATTACGGGTGCGAAGCGTGTAGTTGTCGAGATTCCTGACTCGGGAGATGAGGTGGCCAACAATGGCGAGAACATTTGCGACCCGGTATTTCCGAAACCCTCGTCGCACGCGGAGCCGTTTAGCGAGTGCTTGGACGACTTGCCTCCGGGCGCCCGTGGTATTGGCAAAGTGTTTGATTTCGAAGTGCCCAGGATTGCGCACCATGCGCTCAGACAAATCAGAGGTGAAGAGTGGTTTGAAGGTGCCATGCTCGTAGATGGCGATCTCGTCTTTAAAGGTGAGCAGAGCCGCTGTAACGAATACAGGAATAACCGCAGCCTTCATTCCGATCGGTGGCGAGAGCAAGGTGGCATAGATGTCGTTGAGGTTGATTCTGCGGGCTTTACCACGTGTGAACTCGCCTTCCAGGACTTCCCATGCTGCGTGCAACGAACCGTCGGTTGGGCGACGAAAACCCATGATCTCGTTACCAGCATCCCGGCCGTGGAGTCCGGTCCGTTCCAGAAACGCGCGATACATGGCCACTTCCGGCCCGTAGCCGTTGAGTCCGAGCTTTCGCTCGGATCCACGTTCGATCATGGCTTCCAGTAGAAGACGCCGAGCCTTGGACCCCTGAGAAGTGAGCGCGGTTCGGTTCAGCATTTCGTTGCGAACAATCGGGGTCGACGAATAGGCTCGGTCGGCCGCCGCCGAAAGAGCGGCGCTACCTCGACCTGCGGGCAGTTTGGTCTCACCTAAAGCGCCAAGTAGGACCCATTGACACGCGTCAGCGCTGAAAGTTGCACTGATTGCGTGTTCAAGCGTGACCTGTGTTTGTGCCAACCGCTCCCCGAGTTCGCGTCGGGCCACCCAGTCGCTTTCAACGTCCGGATGCTTCAGCACGCTCGTAACTGCTGCGACTTCCCGGGCAGCACTGTCAATTTCGGTCAGATCGTTCGGGATTGCAGCTACGATTGGCTTCATGGCCGTCGACGAACGGACCAAATCGGGTACCCGGTGGTCCGCGCCAACGATAAGTAACACCTCACCATCGTAGGGGGAGAATGCGTCCAGACGCTCTATAGCCTCGCTACTGTCGGTATAGCGTCTTACAAATACTCGAAGTACGTTATTTTCCGCGCTGTGTCGCGCGGCTACCCTAGGTAGGGGTTGATCGATAGCCGAAAGGATCTCCGCGAGTGGACGCCGCTGCAATCGTCGACGAGCGGTGTCAAGGAGACGTCGGACATCCACATCGGTTCCCTGCCATATTCGGTAGTCGTCAGCGAAGTCCCTGTACGTCACAACACCGACGGTCTCAAGATCAGCCAGACTGTTGTCCACACCGATGCCAGTGAGCGTAAGTATTTGACGTGATGCTCGAATGGTTCCATTCGTCGATACGAGATTGAGTAAGGCGATGGATTTCGCCAGACGTGTCTGGCGTCTTGAGAGACCGTGGACATCGCGGAGCCGGGTGACGATCTCCGTCCATCTACTTGACTGCCCAGCGGATAGCGCCACCAAGCTTCCATTACCGACGAAGTAGTCGTAGACGGAGTCTACGCCAAGCGAGGGAAGGGAACCTCGCATCGGCAGCTTTCTGGTTGCAAGGAAGGACGCGGCGCTCTTTGGATCCGGGCTGGTCAGGAAAGAGAACAATGTGCGTTCGTGCTGACCGTATCGATTGCAGAGCTCCGGCAGTACTGTGGCGGCTAGAGGTTGAAGTGGGTAGCAAGAAGCAACTACCTCTGGATTCCCAAGGTCGGCAATTCCAAGCGGTCGCATCTTCTTCGCCTGGGACTGAGCCCAGCGAGCAATCCGATTCCTCATTTTGTCGCCACGGACTTCGAAAACGGTCCCGATCAGGGATCGGGTTTGACTGGCCGAATCGATATAGGCGATGTCCTCGAAGCGACCTTGGACCTTGGACCATTCCCGCCGCCGTGGTGTGTCCGTGGCGGCTAGGTAGTCCCCAAAGGAAAGGTGCTGCAAGGTCAGCATGAAGATGGGTAGCCCTGAACCCTGGCCAGCCTCGGCGAGTTGCTGCAGTAGATAGGGATCGGCATCGCCGTAGTCGCGGATCGCTTCGAGATTCTTACCGAACTCGTCAACGATCAGCAGAAGCGGTGCATCCTCTGCCAAGCACTGAGCAATCTCGACTATTGCCGTGGGGGACGGTCCGGTTCGGCGAGGATCGTCTGTCGCGGCATCCTCAATGGCTCCTCTCAGTGTCTTTGCAGCTGCAAACCTGCTAGAGGGAGGGATGCGTCCGTGGCTGCGAATGACGGCTGAATGGAGTGCACGGAGTACGGTGTGGCTGATCGGTTCCCGGCTGGCTGTAACTAATCCTCGATGGAAACCGGTGGCGTGGGTCCGGTGACGTTGATGGACACGCTTAAGCAATTCTGCTACGCCGTGCGAAGCTTCGTCGATTAGTTTCCAGGCGTTCTCTCGCGTAGCACCGGCCGGACCAAAGATGGCATTGAGCAACAGGGCGAGAGACGACTTGCCTGAACCATAAGGTCCGGTCAGCGACCATGCGCCTCCTGATGGTCCAGCGGCAGCGGCAGCGGCAATACGTTCCACCGCATCAAGGGCACGAGCGGTGACGATGTAACCGTTTAGCGGTTCAGGCCGATTGGCATCCCGTTCGAGATTTGCCGAACGCGCGAAGCGGCTGCGTACAGCAATGTGGTCGGCCAACAAAGTCATCAATAGTCCCCAACCGATGCCGTCGCCGACAACCGATCACCGTTATTGCTAATTTCAATGCTGATAGGCGAGATTCCGTAATAGTCGTTGAGGATCTCGCGTGCGATCTCGCTTGGTTCTTCTGACCAGGAAAGCTGGGGTGCTCCCGTCACGACAGCTAGTCCGACCATGTTTATTCGTTCAATCACTGGTTCCAGGCACGCGAGCATTTCACCCTCGGCGAGCTTGAAGACCTTGCCGGGGCTACCTGGCTCGTGGGCTAATCGATTGATTGTGATCGTATTTTCCCTGGTTTTGATGCGCTTGACGTAATCCAAGACGGCGTAGGTCAGAATCGCTGGCGGCAGAGTCGCTTTCGCGCCCAATGTGAAACGGTACCGACCCGTTGCCGCCGAGCGTCCTATCAAATTCAATTCGCGTAGAGGGCAGTCCAAGATATCGTCGATCCCGGTGCGACCGGATCGTACTGCCGGCGCATAGGTCCGTAGCAAGGCACTGATGTCCTTCTTGATCGAGGATGGATGTGGCCTGGCCCAGCCTCCGGCGGCTTCGAGTTGCGTGGTGATTGCCGCCTTAAGGTCCTCCTCACTAAACTCGACGGCGTGAAACTCGTTGAAAGCGAGCCACCACACAGGCAGACGGGACCGGGATGCTAGCAGCAGCCAGTGGAGCAGCCACAGTGTCCCCGGGTCTTCCATGTAGCGGTCCCAACCGTCTGCACCGAAGAGTTCATCTCCCAGGGGGGTCGTGATCAGGTCTGGGGACCGAGGTCTTGGTGAATTTGGATTCTCAATAATCAGCTTGGCGGCAAGCCCCCAGAAGCGGATCGCTCGAACCATATTTTTACCGACGCCAATCTCCACCGAGGCGTCATCTCGTAGGAAGATGTGCGGGTCCTCTGCGACGAAGGCGTAGGCCTTACGAAACCACCCATATCGGGGGTGAAAAGTCTCGTGCCGTGCAAACATCGGTCGGGCCGCTTCTACCAAGTGCATCTACGCACACTCCCTCGTCATGACCCGAACGAATTCGACGGCTTCTACAGTTCTCTGCACCGCGATTTGGATGTCCTCCCGTGTTGTAAACCGGCCCAAGCTGAACCTGATCGACTCGAACACCGCATCCCGGGGAACGCCCATGGCAAGAAGGACTTCCGACGGTTCGATCGATCCGGAATTGCATGCGCTTCCTGTCGATACTGCGACAGGATCCATGTTGGTTACTACGGCCTCTGCGTCCGCACCCTCGAAGCGAATATTGGCTGTGTTCGGTAGGCGGTGACCAATGTCTCCAACTTCATAGACGCTACCGAGCGCGGTTTTCAAAGAGGCTGTCAGGCGGTCACGCAACGTCGCGACTCGTATCGACTCCCATTCTCGTTCCTCGGCGGCGATGTGGGCAGCTTCGCCGTACCCGACAATGCCCGCGACGTTCAACGAACCCGAACGCAGACCCCGTTCGTGACCTCCGCCGTGAATTATTGGCCGCAGATGTCGTAGGCTGCGGCGAGTCCCGATGAGGGCGCCGATTCCGCCCGGGCCGCAGATCTTGTGTCCGCTCGTTGAGACGAAGTCGGCACCCGTCTCTTCCATGTCGAACGGCAACCGTCCCACCATCTGCGTAGCGTCGCAGTGGAAGAATGCACCGACGGCGTGAGCCTGTTCGGAAATCTCCGCGATCGGATTCAACACTCCGGTCTCGCTGTTCGCAGCCATTACAGACACCAGCGCCACGTTGGTACCGATGGCCGCTTCAAGTGCATCTAGGTCAACGAAGCCCCCGTCGGTCACGGGAATGATGTCTAGCTTGGCCAGTCCAAGTTCGTCGAGGTAGCGGGCTGTTTGGCGAACCGAGGCGTGCTCCACTGCGGAGATCAGAATTCTGGACCGTCCGATGGGCGCACAGTTGATGGCACCCTGCAAGGCCAAATTGTTCGCTTCGGTCGCGCCGCCGGTGAAAATGACATTCGAAGGACGCCCGCCCAATAGGGCGGCAACCTGTTCTCGTGCGTCATCGACTGCGGCTTTCTGGCGGCGACCGAAACGATGTACTGAGGACGCATTTCCGATCCCGTCGTTGAGGATCGGAGTCATGACATCGACGACTCGGGGGTCAAGAGGTGCCGACCCGTTGTAGTCCAGGTAGACCTCTCTCACAGGGTCTCTCTCGTCTTAGAAAAACACCCACCACCAACGTTGAAAAACTGCCTCACTGTCCGCACAGTGTACGCGACGACAACGACACAATTTAGGCTCTAACGGAATGCTGGTTCCAATGTCTGGCGGACTTCAGCCGGGGAGATCCCCGGGGGATCTAGAATCCCCACCGAGTCCGGTTTACCTGGCCCTTAGATTTTCACGTTGCCGCCGGGAAGGGTACCGGGGGCACCCACGGACTACGTTGGCAAAAGGACGACAAACAGCCTGCAGTGCTGTCGATTGGCGAAAGTTGAGAAAGGGCTAACACGAGGGTCCCCCCGACAGGAGTCGTGCCGACATTCTTATGCGTTACCGGCCTCGGTTGGGCGCCGTCACCACGGACTACTGGAGTACTGGCCACCGAAGGCCTTGCTGAACAGGGTGCGCTGCTCGGCGTCGCCGAGCATCACCAGTTGGGCTCCAGGCTCGAGCTTCATCTCGGACCGCAGCTTGGTCACGGTTTCGCCGTTCTGCTGGATCGCAACCACGCTCAGGCCGGTGAGAGATCCGATTCGGCTCTCGGACAGAAGTTTGTTCTCCAGGGACGGCGGCAACGGCACCGAGAACAGGTCGACCCCTTCTCCCAGCATCACGAGGTCATGCCCTTCGATGAGCGACACCACGGCTTCCATTCCCAGCGAGGAGTAGCTCAGAACGAAGTCGGCCCCGGCGCGATGGATGGCTTCCAGGTTCCGGTCATGGGTGATCCGGCTCACGATGCGGAGCTCCGGTTTGAGCCGGCGCAAGTACACGGCCAAGTAGACGTTCATGGCGTCGTCGGCGGTGCTCAGAAGCACGGAGGAGATCTCGTCCAGTCCGGCGCGCTCCAGGACTTCGCGGTCGTTGGCGTCCCCGATAAAGACATCATCGGCAAGGCCTTGCACCTGTTCCGCGGCCTGGGGGTCCCGATCCAGGGCGTGAACGCGAAGGCCTTTTCGCTTGAGGGTGCGGGTGGCGGCGGTGCCCACGGTTCCAGTTCCGATGATGAGACCAGGCGCACCGGAATGGGGCTGGTGACCCGGCAGCATTCGGGCGAGTGTGGACAACTGTCCCGGCGAGCCCACGACCACCACGATGCTGTTGTGGGTGATGGGAGTCTGCGGGAAAGCGGGAATCAGGTGGCCGTGATCCCAGACGCCGACGATGTTCAGCCCGGTCCGTTCTCGAAGCTGGGTCTCGCGCGTCTCGAATCCGGCCAGTGGAGTATCCCGGGCTGAGAACTCGGCGATCTGCAGGCCTGCAAAACTTCCGATGACGTCCAACTCCCCAAGACCGGCGCTGACCCGGTTGGCCAGAGCCTCCCCCAGACGCACTTTCAACGGCAGGACGTGGGTGCATCCGCTCAGTTCCAGAATGTCGGTGGAGTCGGGGTGCTCGACGATGCCGACAATGGGCAGGTCCCCGCACATCTCGCGGACGGTCAAGGTGATGTTGGTGTTCGTCGTGTCCTCACAGTTGGCGAGGAGCAGGCGGGCCTGTTCCGCCCGCAGTCCGGCATAGGTCTCCTTGCTGTCCAGATCGCCGGTAACGACGGAAACACCTTCGTGCAGGAGCCGGGCGGCCTTCTCGGGGTCCGGCTCGATGATGTAGCACGGAATCCCTCGGAGCCGAAGCTGTTCGCTGATCCCGGTCGCAATCTCATCGTGGCGGCTGATGATGACGTGATCCCGGACATCCAGGGGCAACCGGCGAGGGGCCCGGAGCCGCACCTGGGCTTCCAGCCACGGTGCGTAGAAAAAGCGGATGAAGGTGAATGGCAACACCACCAACATCAGCACCACCCCCGAGATCAACACGCCGACGCTGAACAGCCGTCCCACATCCGAGGCAAAGACCACGTCACCGAAACCGAGAGTGCTCATGGTGATCAACACCCAGTAGACGGCCGTGATCCAGGAATGAGACTGGCCTTCCACGTGAACCATGATCACTTGGAAGAGGACGGCGAACAGAAGGATGACGATGCAGAGAAAGACGATGTAGCGAAGGAGCGCGAGGATGTTCTGGCGGAGTTCCCCCGCGCCGAAGACGTCGGCCAGATCGCTCCAGGGGAAGCGCATGCTAGAAGGGGACTTCCAGATTCGAAATGCCTGGGACAAAGTTAAGCAACATCCAGGAGATCAATTTATCACCGGAAAGGAGGAAAGAGAAAAGAGAAAAAGAAGAAAGAGAGAGCCAGGATTTCCGGACTTCCCGGTTCGTTGACCGTCCGTCGACCATCCTGTATAGTGCGGCGCCCTTAGAGAAACGCCCATGTCGGAAGTCAACCTTCTCCGTCCCCGCGGCCGCTACTTCAAGAGTGTCCGCCGGATCATATTCATGATCGTGAGCCTCTGGGCAGTGATGGTCTTCGGTTTCCAGATCCTCCTGTTTCTGGTCCAGCGGGATCCCGTGGGATCCAGTTTCCTCACCGACGCCCGGTTCCTGGGTTTCCCCTTCCATTACTGGTTCACGGGCCAGTTTTCCATCATCGGCTTCCTGCTCCTTTGCATCTGGTTCAACCGGCTTTTCGATCGCGTGGTCGATTCCGGCAAGGACGCCCGGCGGAGGCAGGATTAGAGTGGAAGAAATCGGGGTGAGAACCGGACCCGCCCTGATCCTGGCGGGGACTCTGCTCCTGTTCGTGCTGGTGGGGATCCTGACCCGGGTCCGCAACCTGGAGGAGTACTGGGTGGCCGGCCGCAGGATCGGCCCCGTCTCCTCGGGGATGGCCATCGCCAGCAACTGGATGAGCGCCGCCAGCTTTCTGGGGATGGCGGGGCTCCTCTACTTGCAGGGATATTTCGGATTGGCGTACGTTTTGGGCTGGTGCGGCGGGTACGTCCTGCTGCTGGTCCTGATGGCGGCCCAGATCCGCAATTACGGCAAGTTCACCGCCCCCGACTTCATCGGCGACCGGTACTACTCCAAGACGGCCCGATTCCTGGCCGCCATCATCACCCTGGTGATCTCCTTCGTCTATGCCGTGGGCCAGTACAAGGGCATCGGAGAGATGTTCAAGTGGATCTTCGGCATGGACTACAAGCTGTCCATCATCACCGGGACCATTGTCGTCGTCTCCTATGTGCTCCTCTCGGGAATGATGGGGGTGGTCCGCAACCAGCAGGTGCAGTACATCGTCCTCATCACGGCTTTCCTGCTGCCACTCTTCTTCATCGCCAAGAAGCTGGGATTCTTCTACCTGGTTCCCCAGGTAGGCTACGGGGAGGCCGTGGCCCAGCTCCAGGACACCCATCCCCAGTTCATCCTTCCCTGGGGGGATGAAGGGATCTATCAGTGGATCGCCCTCTGCTTCACTCTGATGGTGGGGACGGCAGGGCTGCCCCACGTCATTCAGCGCTTCTACCTGGTCCCCAACGCCCGCGACGCCCGCAAGTCGGTGGTCTGGGGACTCTTCTTCATCGGCATCCTCTATTGGAGTTCGCCCGCCTTTTCCGCTTTCGGCAGGATCCTCAATCCGAACGGAGGCAGGGAAGTGGCCGATGTGATCATCATCAACGCCGCCGAGAACGCGGGACTTCCCGAATGGTTCACCGGCCTCCTGGCCGCGGGAGCCGTGTCCGCCGCCTTCAGCACCGTGGCGGGCCTATTGATGGCCGCCTCGGCCGCCTTTGCCCACGACCTCTATTTCGGGCTCTTCAAGCCCACCGCCTCCAACAAGGAGCGCGTCGTTGTGGCGCGCCTGGGCGCCGTGGTCCTGGGTTTCGCCATCATGGTGGTGGCCCTGGAACCGCCCGCCCTGATCGGACAGATCGTGGCCATGGCCTTCGCCATCGCCGGCTGCACCATCTTTCCCGTATTCGTCCTGGGCATCTGGTGGAGCCGCACCACCCGCGAGGGGGGGATCGCCGGCATGCTGGTGGGGGGGCTGATCTCCATCGGCGCCCTCTTCTGGGGCGATACGGCGTTGGCTTCGTGGATTCCCGCCACTTCGTCGGCCTTGATCGGGGCTCCGGTGGCCTTCCTGACCATCATCGTGGTCTCCCACCTGACTCCCCCGCCTCCGAAGGAGATCGGCGGGCTCATGCAGCAGATCCATACGGAAGAGGACGGGGCAGCGTAGACGCCCGGTCCTGTCTGCCGGACATTCAGGGGGACCATTCCCGAATGGGGATGCGGGGACGAAAGAGGGCAACCACAAGGGTTGCCCCTACGCTGTTCGAATTGTATCTACCCCGGTGAGTGGGGTGGTTCCACCAAGAAATTCACAGCTTCAGATTCAGCAGCCGGATGGCGTTGCCGCCCAGGACCAGCTTCTTCTCTTCGTCGGTGATCTGGCAGACCATCACCTTGGCCAGTTGCTGAGAGGCGTCAAACAGGGGCATGTCGGTGCCGAAGAGGACCCGATCGGCTCTGCTGTGCTTGACGGCGTATTCGACCCCGCCGTTGCGCAGGCGGGAGCCGCAGGTCTCCACGTAGATGGTGGGGAAGTCCCTCACCGCGCGCATGATCTCTCGGCGCTTCCCGCCTCCGGCGTGGGCCATCACCCAGTTGATCTTGGGGAATCGCTTCACCAGGCCCTTGTAACGCTTGTAGACGGAAACCGAAGGCGGGTCGAAGTTGTGCGTGGCGTGGGACATGACCGTCAGGCCCCGTTCATTGGCGTACTCGTAGATGGGGAAGTAGAGGGGGTCGTCATGGGCGACACGGACGTAGTGGGGATAGATCTTGATGAACTTCATCCCCAGGGTCCCGAAGCAGCGTTCCAGTTCGGGGACCATTTCTTCCGGGTAGTTGGCGCTGACAAAGGCGGCGCCCACGAAGCGTTTGGGCCACTTGCGGACGTATTCGGCGACCCGGTCGTTGCCCCGGTCCGAATCTCCGTGGAAGATGCAGTTGAGGCAGGCGACGTCGATGCCGGCGTTGTCCATGCAACTCAAGAAGAGTTCGGGTGTGTCCAGCATTCCGAAGCGGCCCCAGTTTCCCAGGTGTGCGTGAAAATCGACGACGGGGACGTCCTGCATGACTTCGACCTCTATCCCATTCCCAGAATGCGTTCCAGATTGCCGGCGCAGATGGCTCGGACGGTGGACTCGGGCAGTCCCATGTGATGCAGCGCATAGAGGTGGATGGCCATTGCCGACGTGGGGTAGCGGGAGCCGAAGAGGATGCGCGAGTCGTCCATGAACTCCAGGAAGCGGTTGATGGGATCGGCGATGGTGAGTCTGGAGATCTCCATGTGGAGATTGGGGAGGCTCTTGAGCAGAGGAACCGCCCAGGAGACGTTGCGGTAGTCGATCTCGCTCAGGACCACGTTGAGATTGGGATGCTCCCGAAGAGTGTCGTACACGTCTGAAGCGTCGAGCTCCGTCGTGTTGCCGAAGACCGTGTAGGTTGTGGGCAGCCAGAGCGCCAGTCCTTCCCGCTCCATCCAATTGAGCCAGGGGCCCACCACCCACTCCCGGAAGGGGTAGTACTGGTACTGTGGGACCATGCGGATGGACCGGACGGCTGCGTCCTTGACGCTTTGGGTGAAGACGTCGAAATCGTCGAAGGACGGATTGCAGAAGAACTGGGGAACCAGTCTCGAATCCCCGTGGATCAGCTCCTGGAGGATCAGGTTGCCCTCCATGGAATCGTAGGTGGCGCCGTTGGGATGCCAGACCAGCGCCCGGTCCACGCCTGCTTGGGACATCTCCTCGAAGAGCTGCTCCGGAGTGTCCTTGAGGTTGCGCTGGTCGTGCCGGCGCCCCAATTCCACGTTGGCATCGAACACGGGAACCGCAGGCTTGAAGTTGAAGTCGACTTTGCCCATCAGGGAGTCACTTTCGCTGGTGCCACCAGGTACTGGTGGAGGCTCGATGAAGCTCAGAGCTTCAGGTTCAGAAGCCGGATGGCGTTGCCGCCAAGAACCATCTTCTTCTCTTCGTCGGTGATCCGGCAGACGATCACCTTGGCCAGTTGTTGGGAGGCATCCAACAGCGGCATGTCGGTGCCGAAGAGAACCCGGTCGGCCCTCCCGTTCTTGACGGCGTATTCGATGCCGCCGTAGCGCAGTCCGGAGCTGCAGGTCTCCACGTAAATGGTGGGAAAGTCCCGCACCGTGCGCGCGGCCTCGGCACTTGTGCCGCCGCCGGCGTGGGCCATCACCCAGTTGATCTTGGGGAATCGCTTCACCAGGCCCTCGTAACGTTTGTAGACGGAAACCGAAGCCGGGTCGAAGTAGTGCCTGGCGTGGGACATGACCGCCAGACCCCGCTCGTTGGCGAATTCGTAGATGGGAAAGTAGAGGGGGTCGTCATGGGCGACGCGGACGTAGTGGGGATAGATCTTGATGAACTTCATCCCCAGGCTCCCGAAGCAGCGCTCCAGCTCGGGAACCATCTCATCGGGGTAGTTGGCGCTGATGAAGGCGGCGCCCACGAAGCGCTTGGGCCATTTGCGGACATATTCCGCCACCCGGTCGTTGCCCCGGTCCGAATCTCCGTGGAAGATGCAGTTGAGGCAGGCCACGTCGATGCCGGCGTTGTCCATGCAGCTCAAGAAGAGCTCGGGCGTGTCCAGCATGCCGAAGCGGCCCCAGTTTCCCAGGTGTGCGTGAAAATCGACGACGGGAAAGTCTTGCATTTCTTCGACCTCTATCCCATTCCCAGGAGACGTTCCAGATTGCCGGCGCAGATGGCGCGAACGGTGGACTCGGGCAGCCCCATGTGATGCAGGGCATAGATGTGGATGCCCATGGTGGAGTTGGGGTAGCGGGAGCCGAAGAGGATGCGCGAGTCGTCCATGAACTCCAGGAAGCGGTTGATGGGATCGGCGATGGTGAGCTTGGAGGTCTCCACGTGGACGTTGGGGAGGCTCTTGAGCAGAGGAACGGCCCAAGAGATGTTGGAGTAGTGGATCTCGCTCAGGACCACGTTGAGATGGGGATGCTCCCGGACGGTGTCGTAGACGTCCGCAGCGTCGAGCTCGGTCGTGTCGCCGAAGACCGTGTAGGTCGCGGGCAGCCAGAGCGCCAATCCTTCCCGCTCCATCCAATCGAGCCAGGGTCCCACCACCCACTCCCGGAAGGGGTAGTGCTGGTATTGGGGGACCATGCGGATGGACCGGACGGCCGCGTCCTTCACGCTTCGGGTGAAGACGTCGAAATCGTCGAAAGAAGGATTGCAGAAGAACTGGGGAACCAGTCTCGAGTCGCCGTGGATCAACTCCTGGAGGATCAGATTCCCCTCCATGGAATCGTAGGCGGCGCCGTTGGGATGCCAGACCAGCGCCCGATCCACGCCGGCGCGGGCCATCTCCTCGAAGAGCTGCTCCGGAGTGTCCATGAGGTTGCGCCGGTCGTGCCGGCGCCCCAACTCCGCGTTGGCATCGAACACGGGAACGGCAGGCTTGAAGTTGAGATCGACTTTGCCCATCAGGAAGTCACTTTCGTTTGAACTCAAGGGGACGAACCACTCGTCCCTGCCGGATCAGGCGGGTCGCGGAACAACCGCCCCGCCGGGGAGGGATTCTAGCAGCCGGGGAGATCGTGGGAAAGTCTGGGCTGGGAGCGACTTTCCAGTCGCCCATTCGCTGTTGGCCCAACCCACTCCGGATGTTCGGGGGCTGGAAAGCCGCCGCTTGCAGAATAGCCCTGTTTCTCCATCGATTTCACCAGGAGTCAGGTTACTTGACTGGAGTTTACATATATATAAATATTGGGTTGCGAGCGTAATTCCAGCGACGTTGGTTGGATGACGTTCCGCAAAAATCGGAGGGATCAATGGCTACAAGTGACATTTCGATTCGGCCTGACAAGGAATTTGTTCGACTCGTACGTCAGGAAGAATTGATCCTTCAGGTTACCGAGACGCTGACGCAAGCGCTCGACGACGCCGGAGTGACGCGGGCAGAGTTGGCCAGGCGTCTGGGAAAGAGCCCGGGATTCGTCTCCCAGGTGCTCGGCGGCGGTAGAAACCTGACTCTCAGGACCCTGTCGGACATTGCTTACGCATTGTCTCTTCGGCCCATTTTGCAGTTGTCTTCCGAGCAAGAGGGGTATCCGTCGACGATGCACACACCGTGACCGGATTCTTTGGCCCTGTCCAGCCGAAAGAGTCGGTGCCGTGGAACACTCAGTAGTGGAGATTTGCGCCAAAATCCGGGACCCTGCCTCCATTGACCAGAACAGCCCATTTTTCCAATTGGTCTTGCGCATCTTCCGATGCCCAGAACTTCGAACAAAGTCGGAAATACTCCAGTACGATGTCACGCTCGCCCCTCTCAAGAAGCTCTTTGGCGAGCGTCATATTCGGACCGAAGGAATCTATTTGGGGTGATCCTGGCATTTTGCCGGCCGCAATCAGACGAGTTTTGGCTTCGTCGATATTGTCCTCTCGCAAAGCGATTCGACCAAGAACGAGGTTGCCGTGGTGAATACGGTTACCGTAGTTCCAATCGGATTTCGAAACTTGCAACATGATTTCCGCATATTTTCGGGCCTTGACCAGTTGGTCCGCTCCGAATGCGGCTTTTGCAAGATCCGGCAGAAGAGCGTCTTTTCCATCTTCATTCTCAAGTGCGTACGCGTTTTCGAACTGCGTCAACGCCATGTCATTGGCATGCTTGACGGCCTCAGGCGATTCCCATGGTGTTTCCAATGCATACAATAGTGCTTCCATTCCATACTGTTGCCCAAGTTCCGTTGCCCACTTCGCATTGGACGGATCAAGCGATTGGGCCCGCTGGAGCAATTTGATCGCTGATTCACGTTCGTTCAACGCCATAACATTTGCGGGGTTCCCCAACATCTTTGCCGCGTTCCCCAATATCGTCACGTTCTTGGGGTTCCTTTCGAGTTGAGTCCTCCAAGCTTCCTTGACCTTGGAATAGCCTATCGGGTCGAAGATTCCGAAAATCGTTGCCTCGAGGGCTCCCAAGACTTCGGCTTCCGGCGAGTTTTGTACAAGCCATAGTATGTGCTTGCGTTTTGCCTCTAAAGCCGATGGATCGTTCACAGGCGGAAGCTGCATGTAATATCCGAGAAGCTGCGTCCGGGAAGAAACATCATGGGGGTTGTTTTTCAGTTTCTCCTCGAGTAGTTCGGCTTCTTCACGGGTGAATTGACGACCTTTCTCGAGGTCATCATGGGAACCCTCGCTGCGGGCCGGATAATGCAGGCTGAAGAGACTTGGCACGATGAGGAGAAAAAGCAAGAATCGAATGTTAACGGGGCTGTATGAGGCAGGCATACCTCTCAGCTTAACATCGACGTTTGTCGCCGGAAACTGTTCGCGGCGTGTGCCAGGTACGCGCACAGGCCGGTGACGACGATGCCGGGATGACGGGTACGAGGACGATGGGAGATCTGGTGGCTGCAAGAAGGTATCGGCGGAGGAGCACTTAAACTGGCGGAGGAAGAACACGAGGGGGGACTGCCGTCCCCTTTACGGAACCGTTCTCTTAAGTATCTGATAATAATAGAGTTATGATATACTCTCCCGAGCTGGTTCCCTCATTTCGTCCCACGTCCTAAACGGGATTCCATTCGACCATATTGGAGGTCCGTGGACCCCAGGGACGAGTTTCGAGCCTCGACTCCAATGTTTGAAGAGCATGCGCGCTTCTGGAATTGGGGGCGTACATTCGGAGCCGACCGGATCCGTTTGGCCAGTACTTGCTGCAGACGAATCGTCTCTTTCCCCGGCGATCCTTCACCTTATAGATGCCCATGCATCTCCTCCTTTCTGGATCCGGGTTCGTCGCCGTGGGGCGAATCGTACCACGGCTCCAGAGAATCAACGCAGGCGTTCAAGTCCTCCAGTGCAACGGCGGCCAGCCGGCGGTGTCGAGTTCGGCTCTGGCGTTGATGAGGTTCAGTTCGGCCAGTTTGCGAATCGTGCCGATGGCCTTGCCCAGACACTGGGCGGCGGTGCCCACTCTGAAAAGCCTCCGGTTGGGCACTAGGATCAATGCGACCGGTTTACCGATCGTCATGACGTTTGTTGTTTCCCTGCAGCGGCCCGTGCCGCTGGAGATGAACCTCTTGAAAGCGCTCATGCAGGCATCAGCAAAAGGGCTCACCCGGTGGGAAATCTCTGATTTTCCACGGGGGGATACCGCTCGACCTGGGAGCCTCGGCGCTCTCCTGTCAGGGATTTGTAGTTGGTATGTGTCTCTTCTTCTTGCGAACCGGGGCGGAGAGTATGAAGCGAAAGAATGAGTCTCATCTGGTGACGGTCGAGGACTTCTATCGGCGGTGCCTCCAAGGGACGAAGCCCCGGTTGGGACAGATCGCCTACAAGCGCGGTTCGCGGGCCAGGAGGAAGAGGCGGATCATCGGCAGGAAAAAGCGAGCGACCCTCTGGGATCGTCTCAGGGAACGATTAAGTGAATCATCATCCCCGGGCCGGGGCCAACCCCACGAGGTAGAGAGCGGGCCGCCCTAGGACACTGACCTTCAACTCTCCGTCGACGAGTAGGTCTATGACCCACCCCCACAACCGAGTCCACTCTCTATGTTTGGATTGCCGGCCCATTCTGGATCGCCTGCAACCCTGGAAACTGCGCGTTAGCCTCTATATAATAATTATATAGGCCCCAAAAACAAAGCAGCGGGGCCAGTTGGTAATGGAGGGATCAATGTTGGGTAAGTTCGATTGGACTGCGTTGGGTGTGGTCATTCAAGTGCTGGCGTTTTTCGCGTTAGCGTTTACGATTTGGAAAAATACACAAGCCACTCGGCTGTCTGCTCATGTAGCAGACGCAGTGACAGCGATGGAAGTGTCTGAACGGCTTGCAGAAGCAGGTCGCCGCTTCGAAGCGGCCAGGAGTATTGGCGACAAAAAGAAGATGGATTACGAGTGGTCCTATATGGCGGCCACCGTGGAAGTGTATCTGGCCAAGACAGACCCTATTCGCAAGCGAATCGATAGTGATCCGAACTTGGTCGTGGTGGGCGCCCTGAGGGTACTCCTAAGTGGCCCTCCACCTCCATACAATTCAATGCCAGCCGGGCAGCTGTTTAGGAAATTAGAGTTTCCATTTGCGGGTGCGTTGGCGGAGGAGAAGGGATTGTAGACGGGAAGAGATTGCCTCTAGGAGTCTGTCCGAGAACTCATCATTGAGCGACTTTCGTCCATGGCAATGGTCATGGGCAATGGTCCACAGCTCCGAATACCATCGAATCCTGTCCCCCAACCCCGAGGGAATCGATTTATAGCGCTATTTTCGACTCGAAAGGGGCCTGCAAAGGCCGTTTTTCGGCTTCACACCTCCGCACTTGCCCCATTTTTACGCCAGAGCCGCTCGTTTCCCGAACTCCGGACACACCTCTCCCCGTACCGTCGCAAGAATGATTTTCTTGAGGGTGTGCGCCGCGCAGACCAGCGAGAACTCCGCAGCCACCCTCGCCTTGCCGCGCAACCCGAATCCTCGGAACCCCGCGTTCTTGATCTGACCGAACACCGGCTCCACGATCGTCTTGCGACGCGCGTACAGCGCTCGGCTGTCCGGCCGCGACATCCGCTCGTTCATGGCCCGGCGCAACGGCTCCTGACCGTCGCTCGTGATCGTGCGCGCCGCGCCCGATTTGGACCGGCAATAGCGACGGTGGTATCGACACGACGCGCACGCCTGGACCTCGCCCTGATAGACCCGCTGCCCCTGAGCCCGAGTGGTCTTCAGGGTCAGCAGTTGCCCGCCGGGACAGTGGAAGCCGTCCCGCTCCTCGTCGTAGCGGAAGTCCGCCTTTACCAAGCGACGGTCGCTCTCGTCCAGGTCTCCTTTCCCCGCCTTCTCTCCCCGGTCCGTCGCCACGTAGGCCTCCACCTACCGATCCGACAGCTCCTGCAGGTTCTTCCCCGACTAGTAGCCGTTATCCAGACTCATCTGCTTCGGCAGCCCCCCCGTCGTGGCCTCCACCTCATCCAGCGCCGGACTCACCTCCCGGTAATCGTTCGCCTGCTGACTCACGTGCTGCCCCACGATCACCTGCGCCTCCTCGTCCACGCTGATCTGGCCGTTGTACGCGTACTCGAACCCCCCTTTTCCCTTCATGATCCGCGCGTCCGTGTCCGCAAAGCTGATCTGCTTCTTGTCCGCAATGGCTTGACCCGGCCGCAGTTGGGCCGCGCAACTCCTCCGGCAACTCCTCCCCCGTGCCTTCCCCGTAGTCCCGATCCTCTTCCTCGTCCTGAGCGTTCGCCCGCGCCATCAAGGCTTCGATCTCCTCGCACAACTCCTGCTCCCGTTGCTTGAGCCGTCCGTAGCTCATCGCCTTGTGCTTCGAACTGTTCGCCTTGAATTTGGAGCCGTCCAGACTCACATGTCCCAACGACACCAGACCCAACCCCATCGCCAGGGCCACCGTCTGTTTGAAGCAGGACCGGAAAAAGGCCCCGTGGTCCTTCCGGAAATCGCTCAACACCCGGAAATTCGGGCAGTTCCTCCCCGCGATGTACAGGAATCCCAGATCCTCCCGGCAGCGCTTCTCGATCTCCCGGGAACTGAACACCCCGTGACTGTAGGCGTAGATCAGCATCGAGACGACCTGACGGGGCGGGTAGGCCCGCTGACCTTGGGGACTGTACTGCGCCTCCACTTCCGACGTGTCCAGTTGCGCGAACAGGTCCCGATAGAGGAAACACTCGTGATCCTCGGGCAACAGCTCGAACACGTTGGCCGGAAACAGCTGACTCTGGTAGTAGTCTTTCGGGTAGGCTTTGAATCGCGGGGGCATCCCACACTCTCCTGATGATCAGATGCCCTGATCTTAAGGAACTTCGGTGACAGCCCTGTTCTCGGACAGGCTCCTAGTCATCATCATCGTCGTCGTCATCATCGTCGCAGGCCAGAAAAACGAAGTTGAAACTCACTTCGTCATCCATCGAGGAACTGGTCGTCACTTTCAGCCTGTGCGACAATCTCAAGCCCGCTTGGAGCAGGCTCGACACCGCTGCCCCGCACCGGTTTCCCTGTTGAATCGTCACTCCGGTGGCGCTGGTCACGCTTGAGTTGCGCACCTCGATGCCTCCGTCCGAATCTGTCACGCATCGGATCACTGCAACCTTGTCAGGCATGCATCCTGAGCGGTCATCGTCCGAGGCAAGGGCCACCTCAGGGAATATCCAAGCTACCAATAGCAATGCGGCGACATCCACCGTCATCATTCTCGTCATGTCATCTCCTTAAATCTCACCTCACCATACTGCCGCTCGAAGCTCACGCAGCCGTGCCGCGACCGGAACCGACGAAGAACTCCCCGAGCACGTCCAAGGTTCCTTCCAAGCGAGCCATGCGTTCTTCGATTCGGCCCATGCGGTCCCGGAGTTCCGTACGTTCTCGGGCCGTGTCTCGCAGTTCGGACCGGATGGCGCGGGACTGGGCCAGGATGAGGCCCCCGAGGGCGAGGGAGACGTCAGGATGAGGCCCCCCAGCGAGACGATGATGGTCAGGAGTTGTTCGTTGGTCATCCCGTCGCCAGTATACCCCTTGCCCGAGTCACGGCCCAGAAGGCCGTCTTGCCATCCACTGCTATCCGGAAACTTCGGATCGGAAGAAGACTGTTTTGGCCGTCAAGAAGCGGGAGCCGGGTCCAAGACCGGCTCAGAAGCCGGAACCAAGATACCCGGCTGGGAATGAATCGCGCGGGGCCGCGATACTGTGACGAAGCCCGCGCCATCCGAACCACCTTTTAGAGGGGAACCTTGAAGCTGCTGCCAGGCGTCGTCCGGTGCGATGTCGCTGAAACCGAGACTTTCCGAGACGCCGTCGGGGGCGTTGGATGACCACAACAGGTCTTCGGAAATCTTTGCAGGATCCTTCCCGCCAGGGATATTTTGGACGGGAGCGACCGCCCCAGGCGATGGCACGGCGAGTGCACATCAGCCTGCCCCCGCACTGCCGAATCCGGGAGGCAAAAAGGGGGGGTTGCTCCCGTCCACCTCCACTCTCCCCCGATCGGCACGTGTGAGCCGTGAGCGGAGGCGTAACTGCAACCGGAACAGGAGGTTATGGAAAAGTGTCCGTGCACGTCGAAGAGCCCGCGTAGTGCACATGCCCCCCTTTGTCCCATGTGCACTCCCCGATCGGCACGGAACCCCACTTTTCAGCGGTCAGAATCGACCTCCCGGAAGCCGGCGCGAACGCCAGATTACGAAGCCTGCCGGGAGGACGACCACGGCGGATCAACGGAGCCGGCCGGACGCCGGCTGGCGACTCTCGCCAGCCAGATAGCCCGCCCAGTCGTCCATGAGCCGGCGCCGCCTCGACCACCTCGCGCGGATGATCCGTCTCCTCCGCCGCCCAGGCCCGGAACGCCGACCGGAACCCGTGCGGCACGGCCGCGATCTGGTTCCGGTGGAGCAGGTGGCGCAGCTGCCTGTCGGCGAGTGGCTTCCCGCCCTCTCGGGTGAAGACCAACCGGGCGGCTCCATCATCCAGCGTCCGTGCTTCGTCCAGAATCTCCTTCGCCCGGCGGCACAACGGCACCCGGTGATCGCGTTTGGACTTCATGCGCGTTCCGGGAACCGTCCACATGCCTTGCGTCTGATCGACCTCCGACCACTCGGCGCACCGCACCTCGCCCCACCTCGTCGCCGTGAGCACCAGGAACTCGAAGTCCAGCACGGCCACGGGCACCGCGTCCGAGGACCGCAGGACGCGGTCACAAGGGTTGTCGGTCCTGTATTCCATCGCCACGGCCCATTCCAGGACCGCGCGGATGCGCTGGCGCAGCTTCCGGGCGGTGGGTGGCTTCTCGTGCCAGATCGGAGCCAGAATCCCGATCACGTCCGTAGCGGGAACAGTCTCTCTGGAAGCTCCGATAGTCGCACTCCGGACCGCGGTAAGCGCGCCGGCCGCGGAGCCTCTCCACCGCCTGCTTTCTGAGGATCTCCAGCCGTTGCTCGTGGATGTCGGGGACGCTCATGCATCCCATCTTGCCCGCCACGGATGCCATTTATGGCCTTCCCGCCAGGGATATTTTGGACGGGAGCGACCCCCCCAGGGGGTGTTGCGCAAATGTGAATTGCGCAGCACCCCCGCGCCCGCACCGGGCAGCAAAAAGGGGGGGTCGCTCCCGTCCACCTCCGCTTTCCCCGTGCGGGCGCCAGCGTCCGGGAATCTGGTCGTAACCACAGGCAGGAAAGGGAGATCGGGAAATGCGCCTGTGTAAGGTGGAAAGCCTTCATGATGTAAGTGACCCCCGTTGTCTCACTTACACTCCCGGATCGGGCGCGGAACCCCGCTTTTCAGCGGTTAAATTCAGCCTCCATAAGCCTTTGCGGCTGCCCAGCGCGTTCACCGTCAATCACGACTTGAACGGAGCGATCCTCGACCACCGGTGGCAACATGAACGGCCGCTTCAGTGGGGTCGTAACGGCATGAAAGGCAGACCGATCGGGGAAAGCGTATTTGTGAACGACTGGGACCGCTTTTTGTGAATCCACCCCCCTTGTCCCATTCACACTCCCGTACGGGCGCGGAACCCCACTTTTCAGCGGCAAAAATCGACCTCCTGCAAGCCGGCCCGAACGCCAGATCACGAAGCCTGTCGGGAGGACGACCACGCCGGATCAACGGAGCCGGCCGGACGCCGCTTCTCAACTCTCGCCAGCCAGATAGCTCGCCCAGTCGTCCATGAGCCGCCTCCGCCGCTCGAACAGGTCCGTGCGCCGGTACGCCGCCTCCACCTTGTTCTTCACCACATGCGCCAGCGCCGCCTCGACCACCTCGCGCGGATGATCCGTCTCCTCGGCCGCCCAGTCCCGGAAACTCGACCGGAACCCGTGCGGCACCGCCGCGATCTCGTTCCGGCGCAGCAGTTTGCGCATCCGACCGGAGCCGAGGGGCTTCCCGCCCTCTCGGGTGAAAATCAGCCGGGCGCCTCCATCCTCCAGCGTCCGTGCTTCCTCCAGAATCTCTTTCGCCCGGCGGCAAAGCGGCACCCGGTGCTCGCGTTTGGACTTCGTGCGGGATTCGGGAACCGTCCACATGCCTTGCGCCGGATCCATCTCCGACCACTCGGCCCACCGCACCTCGCCCCACCTCGCCGCCGTGAGCACCAGGAACTCGAAGGCCAGCCTGGAGCCGGGCATCGCGTTCGAGGCCCGCACCTTCTGAAGCGCCGGAGCCACCTCCCGATGCGGCAAGGCCCGCATGTGCCGCACCACGATATCCTGTGGACCGAGCACCGACACGACGCGGTCGCAAGGGTTGTCGGTCCTGTATTCCATCGCCACGGCCCACTCCAGGACCGTGCGGATGCGCTGGCGCACCACCAGGGCCGTGCGCGCCTTCACGTGCCAGATGGGGGCGAGGATCCCAAGAACATCACCACTCGTCACCTCCGAGACCGGCATCCGGCCGATGCGCCCAAAGGCGTAGCGCCGCAAGCTCGCTATCCAGTCGTGGGCCTGCCTCGGATTGCGCCAGCCGGACCGCTTCTGCTCCACCACCCGCTTGACGGCTTCGGCAAAGCTGGGCATGTTCCGGGTGAGGCGTCTCTCGGCCAGCGGATCCCCCCCCTCGCGGGCCAGCTTGCGGTTCGCCCGCGCCTTCTCGCGGGCCTCGGCGAGCGAGACCAGCGCCACGGAGCCGAGTCCGAAGTCGCGGCGGCGTCCGCGTATGACGAGGCGTTGGATCCAACTCCGGGCTCCGCTCGGCTTGACGAAGAGGTAAAGACCGTTGCCGTCGCAGTGTTTGCCCGGCGGGGCGGAGCGCACGAATGCGGCGGAGAGCGCCTTGTGGGGGTGGCGCCCCTTGGGCTTGGTCTTCCGGAGCGGAGGGGGAGAAATGGTTACATCACTCATTACATCATAATATAGGGGATGGAGCTGGACATCAAGGGACGTTATGGGAGAACGAAACGGGGCCAGAACAGCTATAAACTTAAGCAATAAAACCACTTAATAGGTATTCCGGGGTCTCTGTGGATATCTCTGGATTCAATAGGGTTGTTGACGTCCCCCCTAACCCCCCTGGGATCGGCGCCTAAAACACGCCGCTCCCGGCGACTGGAAGTCGCCGCCGTCACGACTTCAGCGAGATCAACCCGCCGCTCTTGCCGACGGGGAGCTCGGTGTAGAAGTCGCGGCCCTCGTGGTTGATGATGACGAAGGCGGGGAAGTCCTCCACCTGGATCTTCCAGATGGCCTCCATCCCCAGATCCTCGTAATCCACGACCTCCACCTTCTTGATGCTGTGCTCGGCCAGGACCGCGGCGGGGCCGCCGATGGAGCCCAGGTAGAAACCGCCGTGACGGGCGCAGGCCTGACTCACTTGGCGGGAGCGGTTGCCTTTGGCCAGCATGACCATGCTGGCGCCCTGGCTCTGGAAGAGGTCCACGTAAGGATCCATGCGGCCGGCGGTGGTTGGGCCGAAGGAGCCTGAGGCGTAGCCCTGGGGTGTCTTGGCCGGTCCGGCGTAGTAGACCACGTGGTCCTTGAAGTACTGGGGCAGCGCCCGGCCGTTGTCCAGATCCTTCTTCAACCGGGCATGGGCGATGTCCCGGGCCACGATCACCGGTCCGGTCAAGGAGAGGCGCGAGGCCACCGGGTATTGCCGCAGGTCGTCGAGGATTACAGGCATGGGCCGGTTCAGATTGATCTGCGCCACGTTGTCGTCCAGGTCGTCTTCGGTCACTTCGGGCAGGAAGCGGGCCGGGTTGGTCTCCAACTGCTCCAGGAAGATTCCGTCGCGGGTGATCTTGCCCAGCGCCTGGCGGTCCGCCGAGCAGGAGACTCCCAGGCCCACCGGGCAGGAGGCGCCGTGCCGGGGAAGCCGGATGACCCGGACGTCGTGGGCGAAGTACTTGCCGCCGAACTGGGCGCCGATGCCGATCCGGGTGGACAGGTCGAAGATCTGTTGCTCCAGTTCCCGGTCCCGGAAGGCCCGTCCCAGCTCGTTGCCCGAGGTGGGCAGGTCGTCCAGGTAGTGCGCGCTGGCCAGCTTCAGGGTCTTCATGGTGAACTCGGCCGACGTGCCGCCGATCACCAGGGCCAGGTGGTAGGGCGGGCAGGCGGCCGTCCCCAGGGAATGGAGCTTCTCTTCCACGAAACCCATGAGGGAATCGGGATTCAGCAGGGCCTTGGTCTGCTGGTAGAGGAACATCTTGTTGGCCGAGCCTCCGCCCTTGGCGATGAAGAGGAGGTGGTATTCGTCTCCCGGTTCGGCGTAGAGCTCGATCTGGGCCGGGAGGTTGGTCCGGGTGTTCTTCTCCTTGTACATGCTCAGGGGAGCCAATTGGGAGTAGCGCAGGTTCCCCTCCTGGTAGGCATTGTAGATGCCGTGGGACAGGGCTTCGCCGTCGTCCCCTTCGGTCCGGACGTTCTGGCCCTTGTGGCCGATGACGATGGCGGTTCCCGTGTCCTGGCAGCCGGGGAGGACGCGCCCGGCCGCGATGTTGGCGTTCTTCAGCAACTCCAGCGCCACGAACCGGTCGTTCTCGGAGGCTTCCGGATCCTCCAGAATGCCGGCGAGTTGCTCCAGGTGGCTCGTCCGCAGCAGGTGGGAGACGTCGTCGATGGCGGTCTGGGCCAGGAGGGGCAGCGCGTCGGGTCCGATCTTGAGCAGCTGCCGGCCCTCGAACTCCACCGTGGAGACATGATCGCCGAGCTTCCGGTACTCCACGTTCTGGCCGGCGTGCTCGAAAATCTCCTGGTATTGGAATCCTCCCATCCTTCTTTCCTCCGGATGTCTTGTTGTAATTGTCGGCCCGTGACCCGAGCCGTCACGGCATTCGACCGGCCCTGCACCCCAAGGACCGGCCGGGGAGGGCGGCCACAAGGGCCGCCCCTACGGAAATGGCGCCCAACGTCACCAGGCCATGACTGGTGTCCGGCCTCAGTCGTCGACGGCGTTGTTGCCGCGGACGAGCCCACGTACATTCTGCAGGTCGAAGGCCCGGACCTTCTGAGACCCGGAACGTCCCAGGTCGGTGGCCACGTTGCCGGTGACGGTGATTCTCTGGCATTCGCCCAGGGTTTGAACCGCGTTTTCCTGGAGGCCGGTGAAGGAATTGCCGGTGATGGCGATGTCCGACGTTCCTTCCAGCAGGATCCCGCTTCCCAGAGTGACGTTGGGCCACTCGCCGTCCTGCCGCTCGTGGTATTTGGTCTTCCCGCCCAGGTAGCTGTTGGAGAAGGCGTTGCCGGTGATGGCGATCCGGCCTGCGTTGGGACCCACGCGCACGGCCTGTTTCGGAATCAGGGTGAAGGTGTTGGCCGAGACGGCGCAGCCCCAGGCGTCCCGCAGGTCGATGCCCCCCTTCTGGTTGTGGGCGATCACGTTGGAGCTCAAGGTGATGCCGTAGCAGTCCCGGTCCAGAATGATGGCCGTGCCCCGGCACTCCTCGATCATGTTCCCCGAGACCACCGAACCGTAGGTCCGCTCGATGACGACGCCGTCGCCCAGGTGGTCGTCCAGGACATTCCCCGTCATGCAGAGGTTGAAGCCATTGATGTAGCGCAGGCCGTCCTGGTTCTCCTCGAACTGGTTGGCGTTCACCAGCATGTCGTGGGCTCCCAGCACGTTCATCCCCGCCTTGCCGTTGTAGGTGACGATGGAGTTGACGATCCGGGGATCCTCGTAACAGTCGATGAGGTTCATGCCGTGGCCGCCGTTACGGTCGATGGAGAGCCCGTCGATGTAGATCTCGTTGGCTCCCTCCACCTGCAGGCCGTCGCCACTTTCGGGGTTGCCGCTGATCCGGAAGTCGGCCAATTGCACTCTCCAGAGTCGCGCCTTGGGTTCCAGATCCCGCTTCGGACTGCGGACGATGAAGGCGGGCTTGCCCTGGGTGTTCTTGTTGATCAGGTGAGTCGCGGCGCCCGAACCCACGACCCGGGTATTCTCCCGGGCGAGGATCACGGGCTGCTCCAAAGGGAAGTCTCCTGGCGGCAGCCGGACGATCCCGCCGGCCTCGGGGACCGCGTCCAGAGCCTCTTGAAGGGAGTCGTATTTGGAGGCGTCGACGACCGCGGCCGGCCCCTTCGGAGCCTCGCTCTGCTGGGCCTGTCCCGATGCCGATAAAAGCAGCAACGCGGCTGCGGACAACAACGTGGGCGTTCCGAAAGTCGTGCTCTTCACCCGCATCACTTCTCCAGGAACTGGAAGGCGTTGAGCTTGGCGTTGCGCACGGTGAATCGAAGCTGCACCGGTTTCCCGGCCAAGTGTCCCACGTCGCTATTGCCGCCCCAGGTCACCAGGTGCTTACCCGTGGAATCCAGGTTGTCGGCATCCTGGAGTGTGAATCCCGTGACGGGAGTGTGAGCCGAGTTCAGGATCTCCACCTTGACCTGGGCCGGCCCCGATCCCCAGGTATGCTTGGCAGCCTGCATGCTCACGTAGAGGCTGTTCCCGGTGAAGGTGATGACCCGCGTCAACACCTTTCCCGGCTCGAGCTTGCCGGCGATCAGGGAGACGAAGCCGTCCTCGGGGAGGGTGGCCAGACCGATGGCGAAAAGTTGCGTGTCGCCCCGGTCGTACAGCGGCTCCGGACCTCTCCAGTTGCCTCCCGAATAGTAGAACCAGATCCGCCCATTCTGGAAAAACGGGTTTCTCAGGTAGAGGGTGGTCTCGTCGAAATCGCCCGAGTCGCCGAGCTTGACGAAGGCTTCCCGGAAGGGGCGCTGGTAGGTGATGCCGTCGCGGCTGAACGCCAGTTGGGGATAGTGAAGCCCCTCGGTGGTCTGGAAGATCCAGGGGACGCCGATGTAGACGCCTTCGTAGGTAAAGGCCGGGAAGGCGTAGAACTCGACGTCCGGCGCATCCCGGTCATCGGGGATCATGATGGTCTCCACCTCCGACCAGCGGATGAAGTCCGGGCTCTCGGACCGTCCCGTGATCCGTTTTCCCAGGGGGCAGCGCCGGTGCAGACAGCTCTCGATGTGGGTCACGTAGACTCCCTTGATGGGATCCCAGCCCATGAAGCTGTTGGGTCCCCAGCGGCCCTGCTTGTCGGAGATGTCCATCTCCCGGTTCTCGGGCGCCGTGGTCCACTTGATCCCGTCGGGTGAGTAGTGGAGGTTGATCCGTCCGAAATGGTAGCCGTGGTGCTTATAGTCGTCGGCCGCGGACTTGTAGCGGCGGGAGGGATCTTTCTCGTTGGGATCCAGCATGTTCGGAAAGCGGGTTCCCGGAGGCAGGATGTTGTTGTCCCGGGAACCCTGGAACTCCACCTTGCCCAGGTTGGGTTTCTCCCAGTTGAATCCGTCCTTGGAGGTGGCGAAGCAAAAGGCCTGGCTGGAGCCGTTGGGATCGTTGAAATAGTGGTAGGGGTCCGGAACTCTTTCCCTCGCGTAGCCGTCTCCGTCCCGGCTCCATTGGGTCCGGTAGCCGTCTCCCGCATCCTTGGTGCCCCGGAATTCCTGGTACGAGGTGTACCACATCTTGAACAGCCCGTCCTTGGGGTCGTAGACGACCTGGTTGCACCGCAGGTAGTTGCTCTCCCAGGGCCGGTCGGCTTCGATGATGGGATTGTTGGGCGCCTTGACCGCCGGATTCAGCACCCGCTTGACATGGTCCATCCGGTGGATGATGTAGTCGTCGATGAACAACTGCTTTTTACTGCCGATATGGGTGAGGCCGGCACTGTCTCCGGGCGGAGCGGCCTGCAGCTGAGGCCCTACGAGCAAGCAAAGAAAAAGGGCAATTCCGTAGGCTCGAATCGTCGGGAACGCCGCACTGTTTGAGGTCATGACATGGCTCCTTTCCAGTTATCTAGTTGGATCGAAGTTATCCAAAGGGTCTGGGAGAGTCAATCTTCCGGGACCGTCACCGGGACTCTGCGGCCGGCTGTCCGGTGGCCCCGGTGAATCGCGATCAGCCAGAGCGCCCCGGCCAGGATCAGCAGACCTCCCAGCAGCTGCTGCGGGGACAGTCCCTGCTCCGGAAGGAAGATCAGGCCCAGCGGGAGCACGAAGATGGGCTGCAGGGTCATGACCATGGAGGTGCGGGTCAGGTCCCAGAAACGATAGGAGTGAAACAGCAGCGTGTATCCGACGAAGGGACCCAGAAACGCTCCGAACAGGGTCATCGCCCAGTAGAAGGGAGCGACGTCGAAGCGGGCTTCTCCCGGACCCGCGACCCACAGGAACATCATCGCCGACGCGCAGGCCGCGCGGTAGAAGACCATGATGCCGGGATGGACCCTTCCCGCCAGGTTCTTGCCCAGGACGAACTGCAATGACATGGTCAAACAGGCCAGCATCACCAGCAGGACGCCCAACCCCACCTCCCGCCAGACGCCCGCGGTGCTGAGGCACCCGCCCACGATCATGACGCCTATGGCCAGTCCCTCGCGGAACCGGAGCCGCTCGCCCAACAGGAGGCCGGCCAGCAGGATGGTCAGGGCCGGTTCGAAGCGCCCGAGGAACGCTGCGAACGGGGCGTCGAGCAGGTCCAGACTCCACCAGAACAGGAGCATCTGCAGCCCGGTGAGAATGCCCATGGCCAGAATCCGCCCCCGGACCGCTCGAGGGAGCCGCAACTGGCTGGCGCGCCCCGTCGCCAGGACGGCCGCCAGCGTGTAGACGGTGGCCGCCGTGATCCAGACCAGGCTGAAGCTGTCCGGACCGAAGCCGGTGACGCCGAACTTCCCGGTGATGTAGTTGACCGAGACGCACAGGCAGGCCAACAGCGACAGCGTCAGACCCTGCATGAGGTCTTCTGATTCCGTAGCGGGTGGCGCAACCGAGTTCCGACATGGCTTTTCCTAATGCGAACCTGTCTTGAACCCGCCGGCTCGTCTTCGTAAGCTGTTCTCATGGCGATGATGCTTTCGAAGACCTACGATGCTCTCAGATCTGCCGGTGCGCCAGAAAACAAGGCCCGGGAGGCGGCGGAGGAGATCGCCGGCTTCGAGAATCGCTTAACCGGCATCGGATCCGACCTCAGACTGGTGAAATGGATGGTCGGATTCAATCTGGCCTTCACCCTTTCACTTCTGTGGAGGGTGTTTACCACCTGATCGCGGCATCCGTAAACGGAACGGAAGGGGTGTCGTTCAGAACTGCCCCAGGTATCGGTCGACCTCCCACTGCGAGACCGAGTCGTGGTAGGCCTTCCACTCCTCCCGCTTCATCCGGACGTAGTACTCGCCGTAAGGAGACCCCAGGGCTTCGAGGACCACCGGATCCTGTTCCAGGGCGTCGATGGCGTCCGACAGGTTTTCGGGCAACAGGCCGATCCCTTCGGCCCTCAACTGTTCCCGGGGGACCTCATACAGGTTGCGATCGTTTCGGGTGCCCGCCGGCAACTCGTTCTCGATCCCGTCCAGGCCGGCGGCCAGCGTGGCGGACGCGGCCAGGTAGGGGTTCACGGCGCCGTCCACGGTCCGGTTCTCGATTCGTCCCGGACCCGGGATCCGGATCATCTGGGTCCGGTTGCTGGCCCCGTAGGTGACGAACACGGGGGCCCACGTCGCTCCCGAGCGGGGTGCGCCCCGGATCAGCCGCTTGTAGGAGTTGACCGTGGGGGCGGTCACCGCCGTCATGGCCCGGGCGTGCTTCTTGAGTCCCCCGATGAAGTGGTAGGCGAGCTGGGAGAGCCCGTTCTCGTCGGATTCGTCCAAAAACAGGTTCTCGTCGGTCTCGGCATCCCACAGGCTGACGTGGAAGTGGGCGCCGTTGCCGGTCAGATGGGAGAAGGGCTTGGGCATGAAGGTGGCCGTCAACCCCCGTTCCTCGGCCAGCGCCTTGACCATCCAGCGATAGAACGTATGGCGGTCGGCGGTGCGGAGAGCCGTGGAATAGGTCCAGTTGATCTCGAACTGGCAGTTGGCGTCCTCGTGGTCGTTGGCGTAGGGGCCCCAGCCCAACTGGTCCAGGTACCGAACCAGGGTTGTCATCAGGTCCAGGCTCCGATTGAGCGCCGTCAGGTCGTAACAGGGCTTGTCCAAGCGGTCCAAGGGATCGAAGGGGGCGTAGCCGCCGTCTTCACCCCTCCGGAGCAGCATGAACTCGGGCTCGACTCCCACCTTGAGGACGTATCCCTTTTGGCGCGCCTGCTCCAGGTTGTCCTGGAGGATGGTTCTGGGGCAGTAGGGCCACGGTTTCTCGTCCACCTCGATGTTGGAAGCGACCCAGGCCAGGTTGGGGCGCCAGGGAATCCGGGTCACGCTGGAGAAGTCGGGGATGGCGATCATGTCGGTGTCGTGCGGACCCTGGCCCATGTTCCCGGCCGCGAACCCGGCGAATCCGGCGCTGCCGACGGCCATGTCGTCGATGCACTTGGCCGGCACCAGCTTGGCCTTGGGCATGCCCCCCATTTCCACGAAGGAACAGAGAAAGAATTCGAGTTCGCCCTCGTCCACCAGCCTTCGAGTCTCATCCAGTCCGCTCATGCCTTCTCCCCTGATTCAGTTGTGTTTCGGACCTCAATCGTGCCGGGGTGTCCGGGTCTCTGCGAGTTCGTCGAAGCCCCCGGCGTAGTGCGGAGAGTACGCCCCCTGGGGCTCCGGTTTCAAGCCCTCCAGCACTGCCGGTCGAGCTGTGCCGACGGCGACGACTAGTGCGAGACGGCGGCCGAGGCTTTCTCTCCCACCAGCCTATTCTCGTGGAACCGGGTCAGGCGGAAGGGCTGGATCAGATCCGGCGTCCTTCCCGTGGCGATCAGCTCCGCCAGGCATTTGCCGCCCGCCGGCCCCGCCTTGAACCCGTACGTGCCCCATCCCACGTCCATGTAGAACCCCCCGACTTCCGGATGTTCGTCGATGATGGGACTGTAGTCGGGCGTCATGTCGCAGATCCCGCCCCATTGGCGCAGGACCTTGACCTGGTGCAGGTCCGGAAACAATTCAAGGGTGTGGAACGCCATCGACTTGAGCGTCGGCAGGGTGGAACCCAGGTGATAGGAGGGATAAGGGTCGATCTCGGCCCCGATCACGAACTCTCCCCGGGGGGTCTGGTTCACGTAGACATGGAGGTTGGCCGAAACGATGACCTTGTCCAGGATCGGCTCCATGGGTTCGGTCACACAGGCCTGAAGCGGATGACTGACCACGGGAAGCTCCACGCCGGCCATGGCGGCGATCAGAGAGCACCAGCCGGAGGTGGCGTTGACCACGGCGCCGGTTTTGATCGTCCCCCTGCTGGTGTGGACGGTGGCGATTCTGCCGTCTTCGAGGCCCAGATCCAGGACCTCGGTATGGGGATGGACCTCGACGCCCAGTTGGCTGGCCTGGTGGGCGTACCCCCAGACGACGGCGTCGTGGCGGATGATCCCGCCCGGAGCGTGGTAGAGGGCGGCCATGATCGGATACCGGGGGGCGGTAGAGGTGTCGAGGGCCGGGACCATGCGACGGATCTCATCCGGACCGATGATTCGGCTCTTGACCCCCATGATGCGGTTGGCCTCGGCCCGCACCCAGAGGCCGTTGACGGCGGCTTCGGTGTGGGCCAGGGTCAGGTGGCCCTGCTGGGAGAACAGCAGGTTGTAGTCCAGGTCGTCGGAGAGTTCCTCGTAGAGGGCCAGGCTCTCGGCGTAGAAGGGAATGGCTTCCGGGGTCCGGTAGTTGGCCCTGAGGATGGCCGTGTTGCGCCCGCTGTTTCCCGAGCCCAGGTAGCCCTTCTCCAGGACGGCGACATCGGTGATCCCCTGGCGGGCCAGGTAGTAGGCGGTGGCCAGTCCGTGGACGCCGGCGCCGATCACCACCACGTCGTAGCGGTCCCGCAGGGGGTGGCTCTCCCACATGGGATCGAAACGAAACAGGCGTGACACTCGCTATTCCTCCAATCGTTCCCAGGCGTCCAGACCGCAGAGCCGGAGACCATACTCCCGCCCCGCATCCAGGAGCAGGTCCCACAGATAGGCGCCGTACTCGGCGCCCACCACGATCTGGTAGGCGGGAACTCGGCCCCGGTCCCAACGGACCAGCAGAACCCGGACGCCCGCCATGGGCGCGGCGGCGCAGGTCCCATGGGGACGGGTTCGCTCCCGCAGGTCGAGACTGCTGAGCTTGGCCAGAACCCGCCGGGAATCGGGCCCCCACAGCGCCAGCAGGGCGAGTCCGTCGGTTCGGTCCAGCAAGTGGAGGCACCCGTCGCCGTCCTGAGATTCCGAGAGGTGTTCCGGCTCCGTGTGTTGGTAGAGAAACAGGGCCTCTCCCGGGGTGAGCCGACAGAGGCAGCCGGTTCGGGTGCCGGCTACCCGGCCGGGCGCCGGGACTTCCCCGGAAACGCCGGGTCCGAGATCCCGGTCCAGATCCCGCCCCTTGGCTTGCCACTTCCCGGTGCAGCTCAGGTCCGAGAGGGCGACACCCGTGCTGCCGGCCTGAAACTCCGCGTCCGGGTCCCCGAAATTCCGGGCCAGGGCCCAACCCGACTCGGTCTCGAAGCCGGCTCCGGCCGCGCGCAGCCGGGCATGCACTGGCGATCGGCGGAGCGGAGTCCAAACGTCCGGCATGGTCAACCTCTCAACCGCGAGCCCTTCGGATCGTAGAACGGCGCGGCGTGCACCCGGCCTGCGAGCAACGACCCTTCATGACTGATCCGGATCGGCGAGCCGTCGGCGGAATCTTCTTCCGGGACCCAGGCCAGTCCGATGCAGCGGTTCTGATGGGGGATCCAGCGGGCGCTGGTGACGCGCCCCACCGGCTGCCGGTCCCGAACCACGGCGGTCCCCTCCTGAACCCGCCGGGACGTCACGAAACCGACCAGGCGGTTGTACGCGCCCTTCTCCCGGGCCATCTGGAGCGCCTGCCGGCCGATGAAGTCCGGCTTCTCCATTTTCACCACCCAGCCCAGATTCGACTCGAAGGGATTGCTCAGGGCGTCGGTGTCCTGCCCCACGATGAAATGCTTCTTCTCCAGCCGCAGGATCCTCTGGGCCTCGACTCCGAAGGGGGAGATCCCTTGATCGGCTCCCGCTTCCAGCAGCGTGTCCCAGAGATACGCCCCGTAGGAGGCGGGGACGTGAATCTCCCAACCCGTCTCCCCCACGAACCCGATCCGGAGCAGCCGCGCGGGAACCCCGGCCACCGTCGCGGTGCGGCAGCGCATGTAGCGGAACGACTCGTTGGAGAGATCCAGGTCGGTCAGCCGGGAGAGGACCTGCCGGGCCTTGGGGCCGGCCAGATTAACGGCGGCGAAATTCGCGGTGATTTCGGTGACGTGGGCGCAGAAGCCGGAAACCACCGCCCACCAGTCCATCCACTGCTCCACGAAGGAGATGTTGCCGGTGGTGGTCGTGATGTAGAAGTGATCTTCGGCCAGGCGGCTGACGGTGCCGTCGTCCAGGATGATGCCGTCTTCTCCGCAGAGGACCCCGTAGCGGATTCGCCCCGGCTTCAGGTTGGAGAAATGGTGGGTATAGACCAGGTCCAGCAGCGTGCCGGCGTCCCGACCCTGCACTTCCAGTTTCCCCAAGGTACTCACGTCGATGACCCCCACGCGTTCGCGGACGGCCCTCCATTCCTTCTCCGGTTTGCCGTAACTGAAGGGGCGCATCCACTCCCCCATGGCCATCTGTTTGGCGCCGGCGGCCTGGTGCCGCTCGTGGAGCGGCGTCAACTTGACCGGGTGGTGGTGGGGACCCGCCAGAACCCCGAGGGAAACGGGAGCCACCGGGGGGCGTGACGTGGTTCGGCCGGTCTCGTGCAGCGTGCGGCCGGTCTCCCGGGCACAGGCGCCGGCCAGCAGCATCTGGCACATCTTGCCCTGGCACGGGCCCATGGTGGCGGTGGTGTAGCGCTTGAGAAGCTCCATCTCGCGGAACCCCTCTTGGACCGCGTGGCCCACGTCCTTGTCCGTCACGTCCTCGCAGAGGCAGACGAAGGCCTTTTCTCCGCCTGGACTCTGGCGGGGGAAGGGAAGTTCCTCCCGGGCCTTCCCGGACCGGGCCTCCTCCCGCCGTTGCCGGTCCATCCGGTCGAGCCGATCCAGTCGCCGGGCCGTCTCCCCTTCCAGTGGACGGACGGCCGCCGCGGCCCTCAGTCCGGCGGTCCGGCCCTGGCGGAGTCGGGAGGCCAGATTCTGGACGCCCTCCAGGTGGCCCGCCGCATGGACATGCTCCGGGAGAGACTCGCAGATGTGCTGGTTGCTGACGGTGTCGAAGCGGGCCTTGCTCCCTTCTTGCCTTGGAAGCTCGATGGCCGGCGACCAAGGGGAGCAGAGGCAGACCAGATCGCAGCTGTAGGTGGAGACCCGCTGCCGGTTCGAAGCCGCGTCGGCCGGGCCGGTGGCCACTCTCAGTGCCTCGACTCTCCGGCTTCCCTGGGCAGCTACCGGGTAGGATGCGCGGAGATGCGGCACGCTCAGATCGTCGAGGCGGCGTGCGGCGCGGCTTCCGGGCGGGTCGGAGCGCCGGTCCGCCACCACCGAGAGCTCGACGCCCGAGTCGTGGAGCTCCAGCGCCAACTCCAGACCCTCGTCGTCCGAGACCACTACGGCGGCCCGTGTCCCGGGCCGAATCCGGTACAGGTTCAAGAGCTTCCGCACCCCGGAACCGAGCATCACGCCCGGCAGATCGTTGCCGGCGAACAGAAGAGGGTACTCGTGGTTGCCCGTCGCCGCCACCAGTTGGTCGTAGCGGAGATGGATGAGCCGGCTACCCCGGGCAATGCTCAGGAGCCGCCCCTCGTAAGCGCCGAAGGCCAACGACCTGGTCAGGACCTGAATTCCGGGATGGTCCAGGACCTTCCGGCTCCAGACACGGGCCAACTCGAAACCGGCAATCGAGGCGCCGGTGTCCGGATCGACGACCGGACCGGATTGGGACCTGAGTCGGCCACCCAGTTCGGATTCGCTCTCCACCAGGACCACTTGAGCGCCGGTTTCGGCGGCGGCCAGGGCGGCCGCCATTCCGGTGGCCCCTGCTCCCACCACGGCGACATCGGTATGGAGGTGCTGGTGCTCGTAATGAGGCGGCTTGCCGGTCGAGTGCTTGAGACTGCCCAGCCCGGCGAGGCGCCGGATGACCGGTTCCGCCAGGCGCCACATGAGACGCGGCCGGATCAGGGTCTTGTAGTAGAAGCCCACCGGCATCAGGGCATCCAGCCGCTCGATCAGGGAGAGCAGGTCCCAGCGCGGCGACGGCCAGCAGTGCTGCGACTTGACCTCGTCCCCGTCCTGGACGGGTTGCATGCAGGTGCGCACGTTGGGCGTCCCATTGACGTTCATGAGGCAGTTGGGACAGTTGCCCGAGACGCAGAGCAGTCCGCGGGGCCGGTGATACTTGAAGCTGCGGGAAAAGATGCTCACTCCGGACGCCAGCAGGGCCGAGGCCACGGTGTCCCCGGGGTGCGCTTCACAGGTCTTGCGGTCGAAGCGGAACGAGAACCGCCGGCTGCGGTCCAGGACCTCTCCCGGTTTCGGACCCAGTCGCTTCATGGCGCCTGTCCACCTCCGCCGGGTCCGGTCCCGGACTCGCCCAGCTCGTGGGGCCAGAAACTGGAGATCACTTGGTTGGTGGCGACGACGCGCCGGGCCAGGAACCAGCAGCGGCAGCCCGTGGAGTGGAGCCACCACTCCAGTTGCTCCCCGGGATGGTTCTTCCGGAAATAGCGGTAGCGGGCCCAATTCCGCTCCGGCGCCCCTTGCGCGGGACGCTTCTGGTATTCCCCCGCACAGTGGAACTCGTAAGCGGACCGGGGTCCGCAGTTGGGACAGTTCATCAGGAAGGACACGGGCGACTCCCGGCAGAGAATTGAAGGTTCGATCCCGGTAAGGTCGGGCCAAGTCGTACCGAAGAGTGACCGCTCAATGGGATTCCTTCCAACCGGCTCCGCCTCCGAAGACCCGGCGGGTCCCCACCAGAGGCACTCCGGCGATCATGGAGGACTCCAGGGTCAGCGCGCGGAGGTCCTCCGGGTCCAGATCGTGGATGTCGGACTTGCCGCAGGCCCGGGCCAGCATCTGGATCTCCGAGTTCATGGCCTGGAAGAAGTTGGCCACTCGGTCGGCCGCTTCGTCGATGGGCAAACGGGCGACGAGCTCCGGATCCTGGGTGGTGATCCCCACGGGGCAGAGCCCGGTGTGGCAGTGGTGGCAGGAGTAGGGCTCGGTCCCCAGCTCGTGGTAGTCCTCCACGTAGATGGGCTTGTTGCAGTTGAGGGCGATCAGGAAGGCCGTTCCCATGTAGATGGCGTCGGCGCCCAGGGCCAGGGCCTTGGCCACGTCGGTGCCGCTGCGGATGCCCCCCGCCATGATCAACTGCACCTCTCCGAACAGGCCCAGGTCCTCCAGGGCGGCGCGGGCCTCGCAGACGGCGGCCAGCGTGGGGATGCCGGTGTGGTCCATGAGCATGTCGGGCGAGGCGCCGGTGCCTCCCTCCATGCCGTCGACCACCACCACGTCGGCTCCCGCCTTGGCCGCCAGCTTGACGTCGTCGTAGACCCGGGTGGCCCCCATCTTGACGAAGATGGGCACCTGCCAGTCGGTGGCCTCCCGCAGCTCCTCGATCTTGATGATCATGTCGTCGGGACCCAGGAAGTCGGGGTGCCGGCAGGGGCTCCGCTGATCGACCCCGTCGGGAAGATCGCGCATGCCCGCGATCTCGCTGGAGACCTTGGAGCCCAGCAGCATTCCGCCGGTGCCCGGCTTGGCGCCCTGGCCGATGGTCAGCTCGATGCCGTCGGCCATCTTCATGTGATGGATGTCGATTCCGTAGCGGCTGGGGAGGACCTCGTAGATCAGGATCTTGGAGTGCTCCCGTTCGGCCGGGAGCATGCCCCCGTCTCCGGTGGTGGTGGAGGAGCCGACCCGGGAGGCTCCCTGGGCCAGGGCCACCTTGGCGTTGTAGGAGAGGGCACCGTAGCTCATCCCGGTCACCATCACCGGGGTGTCCAGGACGATGGGCTTCCGGGCGTGGCGCGTCCCCAGCACGGTGCGGGTGCTGCACCTCTCCCGGTACCCCTCCAGCGGGATCCGGGTCAGGGTGCAGGGGATGAACACCAAGTCGTCCAGGGTGGGCATGGGACGGGTTCTCAAGGTCCCGAAACCGCGAATCCGGTAGCGTCCCAGCTCCGCCTTGGTCTGGATGTCCTCGATCACGTCGGGGCTGTAGATTCCGCTCTGGCGGGTCGTTCTCGGTTCTGTCACAAGACCTCCTTCCAGAGATCCCGCTCCTTGCGGCTGAAATTCCAGAGACGCCGGCCGGCGACGACTTTCTTGAAGGAGGCGGGTACCGGGAGGCCCCGGGGCTCCAAGTTCCGGGTCAGGAAGTCCCGGTCCTCCTGGTTCGGTTCTTCGACCACGGCGTCGTTGCCCAGCTCCTGGATCTCGCCCCCGACGAAGATCCGGCCTTCGTACATGGAGTCGCCCAGGCCGGGGCCCGCGTTCCCACAGACGATCACCGTTCCTTTCTGACTCATGAACCCGGTCATGTAGCCGCAATTGCCGCCGATAACGAGGAGCCCGCCCTTCATGCTGATGCCTGCCCGGGCTGCCGTGCTGCCGTGGACCACCAGCGTGCCGCCGCGTATGGAGGCTCCGCACCCGTTGCCGGCGTTTCCCCGGACCAGGATGGAGCCCGATGCCATGGACTCCCCCAGGCCCCATCCCGCACTGCCGACGATCTCCAGGTCGGGTCCGTCCATGAGGCCGCCGCAATAGTAGCCCACGCTGCCTTGGAAGGAGATGGAGACCTTGGAAAGAATCCCCACGGCCAAGTTGTGCTGGGCCTGGGTCTCGAGGACCCGGATCCGGTTTTCCCCTGACCCGATCAGATCCTTGATCTGTTGGTTGATCTCCCGGGAACTCCGGTTGCCGGCTTGTACCTCGGCTCCCATCACACCGTCTCCGCGTCCGGCTGGGGCAGGGACCAGATTCGGATTTGGTTCACCCCTGGCTCAAGAGCGTCGAAATCCCCCGTCAGCGTGGACCGCAGCGCGATCTCCTCGGTGGCGATGGCGACCCAGTTCTCCGACTCGGCCACCAGCAGCGGCTTGAATCCGAACCGGTCCTTGGCGTAGGCCAATTCGTTGCCGGAGGCGGCCAGATAGGAAAAGGAGCCGTCGAAGTTGTCCAGCGAGGACTCCAACGCCTCCCGGAAGGTCCGGCCCAGGGACATCTGGTGGGCCAGGTAGACGCCGATGACCTCCGAGTCGTTCTCGGTGAAGAAGCGGACGCCCATCTGTTCGTAGCGGCCCCGCAGCTTGTGGTAGTTGGTGATGTGTCCGTTGTGGACCGTGGCCAGGTCGGCGACCCCGTGGACTCCGAAGGGCTGAGAGTGGCTCAGGTCGACCCGGCTCTCGGTGGAGAGGCGGGTGTGGCCGATACCGTGGGTCCCGGTCAGTTGGGAGATCCCGTAGCCGGAGTCCAGATGGGTCGGCGACCCGACCTGTTTGACGATCTCCAACTGGCGGCCGCCACTCACTAGTTCGTAATCCTCCAGGTCCGTTTCCAGTTGGGGTAATACGGACTCGGCGTCCTCCACCGGTCCCACCAGGAGTTGCAGGTATTCGTGGACGACGTCCGCTTCCAGGACGGGAAGCCGGCGAGACACGATGCCGCGCGCCCGGTCCGCCGAGTCGCGGAGGTCGCTCGCGCCATTCAACTTGATCCGCAGCTTGAGGTTCGGCGTCCGGGTCGGACCGAAGATGGCGACGCCGGCCGAGTCGGGTCCCCGGCAGTCCAGGCTCTTGAGCATCCCCAGGAGGATCGACCCGATGGGAGCGGCGGACCCGCTGCCGCTACGGTTCAGGTACCCGACGATGCCGCACATTGGCGCGTAGTCTAAACCAAAAATCGGTGGAAGTCTTGATCTGATCTTTGCCGGTTTGGCCAGTTGCTGGCCCGTACGTTCCCAGGCGAAATCTTCATTCGAACTCGCTTCGCCCGGACGCTTCTTGGCATAAGACTGAGCCGAACAAATTTGGTTTGCTGCGCTTGGCTCATTTCATGATGCGAGATCGAAACCAGTCAGCCAGCGTCTTCTCATCGACACGTCCGCCGGCGACATTCCGCATGGTCTGAATCGCATCCACGGGATCGAAATCGAGACGGAGTCCGTTATCAGCCAAAAACAAGCGAGCGGTCACCCAGGCAGTCCGCTTGTTGCCGTCGAAAAAACCATGGTTCTTGGCGATTCCAAACGCATAAGCGGCTGCAAGTTGAGCTGCATCAGGATTGCCGTACTGCGCGAGGTTAATGGGGCGGGACAGAGCGGAATCAACGGCTCCTCGATCACGGATGCCGTCCAGCCCACCGTGCTCGGCGAGTTGGCGGTCATGGATGGCAAAGACGACATCTGAGTCAACCCAACGCCAGTTGTCGGGCGCAGCAGTCTCGCCGGTGCTCACTTTGCCAGCGCCCGCAGCACCTCGCGGTCGTCATGCATAATTTCTTCAGCCAGTTTTATCTGGCGCGCGAAATCGGGGTTGTAAGGCGTAATTCGACAGGCCCCGTCCGGTGCTTCGGTGAGGTACAGCGTGTCCCCCTTTTTCACCCTGAGTTGAGCCATTGCTGCCTTGGTCAGGATGATGCCAGATGAGGACCCGACGGTGGTTACCTTGAAAAAGAGCATCTGAACCTCCCTATTATTATAACAGGGATTATATGGCTCGACGGTTTAGTTGCCAAGTCGCTACAGTCATCTAATGATGCCGGATGAGAATCTGACGGTGGTTACCTTGAAAAAGAGCCCTGGATCGTCCTTCCTGCGAAACCTTCGTTATATAGAGTAACTGGTCAAACCCCGGCCTCCGTATGCCTCACACTTGCCAGCTACTGGACGAGGCGCGGATTCGCCAGACTTTGTACCCAAGAGTGGAATACGTATACTAGTGGATATCATACGTATAGTTGTTTCCGGGAAGGACGAAGATCAGAGATGAAGAAAAAACTGACGATCACGGTGGATGCCGAGTTGATTCCCAGGGCCAAACGTTACGCGCGGTCTCGCCGGGTGTCGCTGTCGTCGCTCATCGAACAATCTCTGCGTGATATGGCAGGAAAGGACGCACCCTCCTTCTCCTCGCGGTGGCGGGGTCGTTTTCAGGCGGCAAACCGTGACGATTTGCGCTACGACAAGCTAGCCGGAAAGTATCTCTGATGCTTCTTGGCACCGATGTCATCATCGACGTCGCGCTGGACAAGCGCCCCCACTCGGACTTGGCCTCGGAGATTCTCGACAGGCTCGAGCATGGCTACCGGAAAGCGTTTATCGCATGGCACTCGGTGTCGAACTTCTTCTATATGGTGGCTCCCGCACGTGGGGAGAGAACGGCGCGCGATTTCATCCTGGAACTGACCCGCTTCGTAGAGGTCGCAGAAACTGGAACTGAAGCGATTCGTTACGCGGCCGCGCTTCCGATGACCGATTTTGAGAATGCCATGCAAGTCGCCGCCGCGGACGCCTGCGGAGCCCGGCACATCGTGACGAGGAACATGAAGGACTATCGGCGCTCGCCGATCCCGGCGATCAGCCCTCGAGACGCACTCGGCGAGTTGTTCTGACGAACCCCAGACCCTGTCTCAACGCCGACGCCAGCACATCCGGCCGATACGAGGGATAGCGCTGCGAGATTGGCCGGGTCCGTATTGAAGTGAGGGTTTGTCGTTGCGCTTCTATGGGGGAGGGTCGCCACTCACTATGGACAAACCAGTCCGCGATTGAGGCTTCGCCGAGCACTTGTCGCCCAGGAACAAAATGTGTATAATAAATACACACACCTATATCTATTACAGGTTCATTCCATGGCCAGAGTTCAACTCCTGATACCTGATGAAGACCGCGACCGTTTCGTCCACCAGGCGCGAATGGAGGGCATGTCGTTGAGCGCCTGGTTGAGAGCCGCCGCGCGCCAACGGCTCGCGGACAAGCAGCGTACCGTCCCCTTCGAGTCGGCAGAAGACCTGCAACGATTCTTCCGTGAATGCGACGCATTGGAAGGGCCCAAGGTGGAGCCGGACTGGGAGGAGCACATGGAGGTCATCAACGAATCGCGGCGAGGCGGTACGAGCGGAACATGATCTTCGTCGACACCAATATCTTCATGTACGCGGTAGGACGCCCGCACCCACTTCGGACGGCAGCCCGGGATTTCTTCCTCACGTGCAACGGGAATCGGACACCCCTGTGTACGTCGGCGGAGGTCCTGCAGGAGTTGATCCATGCTTATCTTCCGGTTGCGAGACTGGATGCGCTCGATGCCGCGATCGCATTGGTGGTGCGGTCCCGGGTGCAGGTGTGGCCGCTCGAGGACGAAGATGTCACGTTGGCCCGGCAACTCCATGAGCAATATCCCGCGCTGGGTGCCCGGGATCTCTGTCACCTGGCCAGTTGTCGCAGGCGCGGTGTGAGCAAGGTCATGACCTTCGATCGCGTTCTCCGCGCCGTCACCGGAGGGCGGGGGAGGGATTCAGCGGGGAAGTGACAGGTCGATCGAGAGTGGCGGTTATGCATTCTGATAGGGCTGAGGCCAGGGCCAAAAGAGCGTCCGCGTCGCTCCATCCTTGGCGTCGTCCGAATTCGAGTTCGTGCAGGACTTCTTCGACCACCACGATCCGGTTTGGCAAGGTGTCGAGAATGTCTTCAGACCGCCGCGATGCGTTCAGATTGATGATGACGCTCGTGTCGGCGACCAGGAGAGCCTTGGGATCATCAAGGCAACCCGGGCTGTCCATTCATCAAAGACCCATGGCCTGCATCGGCGGCAAGTCCGTATTCCAGACGAAGCCGGATATTTCGCTCCGTGAAGGGGACGGCCGCGTCAGGTTCATCCTCGACGCGAAATGGAAACGCGCCGGCGCGCGGGACGGCGACGCAAGACACGACCTGGATCAAGGGGACCTGTACCAGATGTACTTCTACGGAAAACGCCATCGCTGCAAGACGGTGGCCCTGGTCTATCCTCGGTCTCGGCGCTTCACGCAAGAATTGACTTACCGGTTTTTCGACGGTCTCAAGTTGATCTGCCTGCCGTTCGACGTCGCCCGTCCCGACCACGGCGTCTCGGAGGCGATGCGTCTGTTGAAATGTTCGTAGCCGGTCGCCGTGCCGCCAATGAATCTCGTCGAGACCGACGTTTTCAGGCACCCGGGCGGCCCGCCCGCCGCCGACCCCCGCTCCACGTCCCGGCGGTCGGCCTGGTCCGGCTGGTACGGACCGAAGAGGGCACCCACAAGGTGTGCCCCTACGGGATTCAAACTCGATGCTTGACCCGTTACAATTAACTCGTGGTCAGAGGTTTCGGCGACGACATGGTGGACAGGATTCAACGTCTGGCGAAACGGGAGGGCACGTCTTTAGATCAGACTGCACTGCGGCTGCGTCGCAAGAAACCCGGCCGGAAGGCCACCTCGGAAGGCGCAGGCACGGTGGGATCGTCACTGGACCACCTCATCGGGACCTGGACCCAGGCCGAAGCGGATGAGTTGGATTCCGCCCTTGAGGCGTTCGAGAAGGTGGACGCGCCGGGCAGGAAGTATCTCTGATGCATTTCCACGCGGACGGAATCAACGCGGCAGCGTCCGAAAGACACTCGGTGCGGGGCCGTCTGTGGTGGTCGGGACCTCATCGTGGTCGTCGCCGGCTGTCGGTGTGGATGGTACGCTGACTTAGGAAAACGCATGATTGTCATCCTTTGCTTGGCGTTGTCCTTCAACTTCGTCGAATCGGCATCCCAAATCCAGGAATCCGCCCGGAGAGTCCTGCAGCGCAACTGTGTTTCCTGCCATGGGGAACAGCGGATGTCCGGTTTGGACCTGCGCCATCGAGAGACGATGCTGGAGGGGGGCGGTAAAGGTCCCGCTCTGGTCCCTGGTAGAGCGGATGAGAGTCTCCTCTTCCTGGCGGCCTCTCATGCCGGGGAGTTGAAGATGCCTCCGGGGAAGCCACCGCTTCCCTCCAGTGACCTGGACGCCTTACGGGACTGGATCGACGGAGGAGCTCCCTGGGACCTCACGGCCGCAACCGCCGCCCCGTCCGAGCCCACTTGGTGGTCGCTCCGGAGACCGCGCCGACCGGCCGTCCCCACGGTCAGAAACCAGGATCGGGTGAGGAATCCCATCGACGCCTTCATCCTGGACAAGCTGGAGAGCCAGGACTTGGAAACGGCTCCGGAGGCGGACAGGCGGACCCTGATCCGTAGAGCTGCTTTCGATCTCACCGGTCTGCCGCCCACTCCCGAACAAGTCGACCGCTTCCTGCAAGACTCCTCCCCCAACGCCTACGATAAGCTCATCCGCGACCTGCTGGCCTCGCCCCGCTACGGCGAGCGTTGGGCCAGGCACTGGCTGGACCTGGTGCGCTACGCTGACAGCGGCGGCTACGAGACCGACGAGTACTTTCCCAACTCCTGGCGTTATCGCGACTACGTCATCAAGTCGCTGAACGAGAACAAGCCCTACGACCGGTTCCTGCAGGAGCAGATCGCCGGGGACGAGCTCTGGCCCGACGATCTGGAACTCCACGACAACTACTACGGCATCTCCCCGGAGAAGCTGGAGCATCTGGAGGCCCGTATCGGCACCGGCCTCTACACCTTCGGTCCTGAGATCGTCGAATCCCTGCTCGATGCCCCCAAGCTGGCCTACGAGAGGATGACCGACTGGGTCGACACCACGGGCGCGGTCTTCATGGGGCTGACCTTGGCCTGCGCCCGTTGCCACGACCACAAGTTCGATCCCGTCTCGCAGCGGGACTACTTCCGCCTGCAGGCCGTCTTTGCCGCCAGCGATGCCATGGAGGTCCCGGTGGTGACCCGGATGTCCAGGTTCCACCGGAACGAGACCTATTCCCGGATGATCGCCGTGGACGAAGCCAGAAGGGCCTACAAGCTGTACCTGGACGGCATCAAGAAGCGGATGATTACGGCCGTCAAATCGGAGTTCCCGCCCGAGGTGGTCTCGGCCCATGCGGTTCCGGACGAGAAGAAGACTCCTCAACAGGCGGAGCTCGCCGCACCCTTGATCGAGGCGCTGAGAGCCCTGAACAAGGATTGGGAAGATCGGATGACTCCCGAAGAGAAGGAGGAGAAGAAGCGGCTCCTGGAGGAAATGGGAAAGCTGGTCGTGCTCCTGCCCGAAGCGGACGCTTCGCACCTGGTGAAATTCGACGGTCTCTACGACGTACCCAAGGCTTCGGTGCTCGGTCACCGGGAGGTCGAGCTGATCCCCGAAGTCCACGTCCTGGACCGGGGGGAGCTGGGCCGCCGGCTGGAGCGGGTGACTCCCGGAGTCCCTTCCGTATTCGACTACCTTGGGGAGTGGGACGGTTGGGCGCCGGAACCCTACGAGAGCCCGATCCCACGGACACGCAGGCAACTGGCCCTCTGGCTCAGCCGTCCCGATCATCCCCTCACCGCTCGGGTAATGGTCAACCGGCTATGGCAATGGCACTTCGGGCAGGGAATCGTCCGCACCTCCAACGACTACGGGGTCCAGGGGGAGCCTCCCACTCATCCGGAACTGCTGGATTGGCTGGCCCTGGAGTTCGTGGAGCGGGGTTGGGACATCAAGTCGATGCACCGTTTGATCATGTCCTCCAGCACCTACCGGATGGCCAGCCGCTATTCCAACCGGCGAAACAGCGAACTGGATCCGGAAAACCGCGCACTCTGGCGCATGAACCGGCGCCGTCTGGAGGCGGAAGTCATGTGGGACACCCTGCACTCGGTGGCGGGGACTCTGAACCTGAAAATGGGCGGGCGCCCCGCGGTTCCACCGTTGACCGAAGAAGAGCTGGACGTGTTGCCGGCCCCCTTCCTCTGGCCGGTCTCTGCCGACCCCGCCGAGCACACGCGCCGGGGAATCTACATCCTGTCCCGGAGAAGCTTCACCTTTCCCATGTTCCGGACCTTCGACCGGCCCGACTCCTCGTTGAGCTGCCCGCGCCGCCAGGTGACCACGGTGGCGCCACAGGCCCTCTGGTTTCTCAACCACAGGGTCGGCCTGCAGCAGGCCCGAAAACTGGCCGAGCGCCTGGTAACCGGGCACGGGGACGATCCTGCCGCCTGGGTGGAGAACGCGTGGAGGATCGCCCTGAGCCGTCCTCCCACGGCCGAGGAAGAGCGGGAAGCACTGGCCCTGTTTGATGCTCTGTCCGGGGAGGAGCCTGCGGCAAAGGATGAAGTGGCGATTCCGGCCGGGCTCGCGTCGATCGGCCGGGCCCGGGCCGCGGCCTTGACGCAACTGTGTTTGACCATATTCAATTTGAACGAGTTCGTATATATTGACTAGCAGGACCCAACGGATTGATATGTCTATTGAGGCGATGCGTCAGTAATAATATATTTGCATTTTATTGATGTGTCTTTGGGGCGGCATCGTGGAAAGGATCATGGTTCATGATGGATTTCCAATCCTGTAACTTGAACGAACAGGTCCATTCCCGGCGGGAATTCCTGGCCCGATCCGGTTTCGGCTTTGGAGCCGTGGCCCTGGGTTGCCTGCGCGAGGAGGAGGCGGCGTTCGCCGCCGCTCGGAAGGCCGCAGGCATCGACAACCCGCTCGCACCTGCAACCCCCCACTTCCCGGGCAAGGCCAGGAACGTCATCTTCATGTTCATGAAGGGGGGACCCTCGCATATCGACACGTTCGATCCCAAGCCGGAACTGAACCGGCTCGACGGGCAGCTTCTGCCGCCCAGCTTCCGGCCCGAGGACCTGAGCCTGCAATTCGTCAAGGCGCATGAAGCGAAGCTGATGGCCTCACCCCGGAGGTTCACGAGATATGGGCAGTCGGGCATCGAGATCTCGGATCTCTTCCAGAACCTGGGCAAGTGCGCCGACGACCTGGCGGTCATCCGCTCCTGTTATCACGATTCCCTCATTCACGGGCCCGCCATCAATCTGCTCTTCAGCGGTTCCGTGCGCCTGGGTCACCCGACACTCGGGTCCTGGGTCGTCTACGGGCTGGGAAGCGAGAGTGAGAACTTCCCCGGCTTCATCGCCATGTCCGAAGGAAACGTGACCGCAAGCGACGAGTCCTTGCACGGTTCCGGGTTCCTGCCCGCCGTGTACCAGGCCACACGAGCCCGTCACGAGGGGACTGCGTTCGAGAATCTGGATCCGCCTCCCGCCATCAGCCATGGCGCCCAATCCCGAATGTTGGGACAGCTCCAGTCCTGGAACCGCCGGCATTTCGAAACGCGGCGGGACGACAGCCGTCTGGCCGCCCGCATTGCCAACTACGAGTTGGCGTTCCGGATGCAGGCAGCGGCGCCGGAACTGACCGACCTGGCCGGTGAGCCCGATTCGGTCCGGAGAATGTACGGCTTGGACGAGGAAAGGACCGCCAAGTTCGGCCGGGTCTGTCTGCTGGCGCGGCGCATGGTGGAACGCGGAGTGCGATTCGTCCAGCTCTACAAGGGGAACTGGGACGGGCACGCCCAGTGCGACCAGAATCACGTCGATAACGCCGGCGCCATCGACCAGCCGATGGCGGGACTGCTGACCGACCTCAAGCTGCGAGGCCTGCTGGAGAGCACCCTGGTGGTCTGGATCGGCGAGTTCGGCCGGACTGCCGTCGTCCAGGGCGACGGCGGCCGGGACCACAACCCTCACGGCTTCAGTTGCTGGATGGCGGGAGGCGGCATCCAGGGCGGAAAGGTCATCGGCGCCACCGACGAACTCGGCTGCCGGGCCATCGAGGACCGGGTCCACGTGCATGATCTGCACGCCACCATGCTGTCGTTGCTGGGACTCGACCATACCAAGCTGACCTATCTCACCCAGGGCCGGGACATGCGGCTGACGGACGTGGGCGGATACAACGACCTGTCCGAGCGCCTCACCCGGGCCTGACGGCGAAAGGTCGACGTGCCGAAGGGAAGAAACAGCACCGTCGCGATGCGGGCAAGGATTCCGGTACTGCTTCTGTTGGCGTCCCTGCTCACCTCGATCCTACCCGGCCAAGAGGCGGCCTCCTACGTCACCCGGCTTCACCTCCCCAAAAAACTCTACACCGCGAAAGGGACAGTGCTCGAAAAAGGGAATTACGACCTGCAACTGCGGTTGGAGAACGGGCAGTCCTCGCTGGCGTTTCTCAAGGAGGAACGACCGGTTGCCGTCGTCGCCGGGCGTCCCTGCGGCGAGAAGACCACCAAGAACTGGGTCGTCCCCGTGCTGGGAACTCTTTTTCTACGCTCAACGGCGGATCCCATCGGGACGGATGAGGAACGCCACTACAGCGAGACGGGGCAAGCCCAGTACGAGTACGAGAAGCGGAATTGGAAGGCGACGTTGAGGGCCTACAGGTCGATCCGGCCGGATGACAAAGGGATTCGCTTTGTGTTCCAAGAGATTGGCGACGACGGTGTGCAGAGCCGCAACGTTTTCGTCCTTTTTCAGACAACGGGGATCGAGGGGTCTCCTCCCGGCAGCAGCGGCAACCGAAGGCGCGCGCCGCCGCCGGGCGCGCCGCCCGCGATGATGTGATACGATGAATACTTGTATTCAGAAGCTTCTGGAGGACCGGCGACATGGCAACTTCGATTCGGCTGGCGCCTGAAACCGAGCAACGGCTTGCTTTTCTCGCCTCGCAGACCGGGCGCACCAAGGCTTTCTACCTGCGTGAGATGATCGAGCGTGGCCTTGAGGATATGGAGGACTACTACCTTGCCGCAGACGTACTGGAGCGCCTTCGCCAAGGCAAAGAGAAGGTGTACTCTTCCTCCGATGTGATGAATGCTCTTAATTTGGACGATTGAGTACACCGCGTCCGCCCGGACCCAGCTTCGCAAGCTCGATAAGCAGATGGCTCGACGCATTGTCGATTACATGAACGAGCGGGTTGCGGGACTGGAGGACCCACGGAACCTGGGAAGGGCACTGACCGGCCCACTGGGTGAGCTGTGGCGTTATCGGGTAGGGGACTGCCGCGTGATCTGCGACATTCAGGACGATGCTTTGCGGGTCCTGGTGGTGAGAGTCGGTGGCCGCGACAAGGTGTACCGGTAAAACGGATCTGGTATCGAAGCGTTGACAGCGGCGCACGTTGCCTCAGTTCCCACTAATCCGAAACCCCAGGATCCCGATTCTTCCGGTACTCCTCCAGGTTGGACCGGCCGTCGCCGTCGGGGTCGGCTTGCGAATCGTCCAGGAGCGGGTCCAGATCGTGCTCCAGTTCCCAGGAGCTGGGCAACCCGTCCTGGTCCAAGTCGCCGTGGGCCTCGATGCGTTGGGCGATCTTCCGGCTCATCTCGGCGACGGCGCCGATGGCCCGTGCCCGGTCTCCCCGTTTCAGGAGCAGTCGGAGGTGAATGACCGAAGAGACGAGATTGTCCCGATATCGGACCAGCTCCCCGTCGATCTCCATTCTCAAGGCCTCCATCAGGGTTCCGAATCGGCGGACGATTCCCTGAGAGATCTTCTGCAGGGCCGCCTCGGGTGCGGAGCGGATCTCCGGGAGCGCCGCTCTCAAGTGGCGGTTGAAGACGACGAGTTCCCTAAGCACGGGGGCCGACCGGTCTCCGATGGCGAAGACGCCCCAGGGATGCAGGATGAAAGCGATCCGGTCCCGAACCCGGGGATCCCCCGTATGCTCCCATTCCTCCAGTAGAAGCCGAACCACCCGGTCCGGTCCCCGTGCGACCAACTCCTGGCGCGCTTCCTCCCGGGTCCGCCACTGTTCATTGGAGAGCAGCTCGACCAGTTCCTCGTCGGTGCGTCCCTGCAGATGCAGTTCTCCGCAGGACCAGGCGGCGGCGAGTAACAGCAAGGGGACCGGGAGCAGGAGAAGACGAGTCACGGCTGCTAGGAGTCTGCGCTGTAGAAATGATCGTAGCGAGAAAGTGGGGAATCGAGGCCAGATTTTCTCGATTTGGAGGTGCATAGTTGTTCTATTCGCCGAGAAATCGGGGAAATCTGGACCGATTCTACCGCTTTCGCAGTAGATCAATTTCTGCGGCGCAGGCTCCTAGCCAAACGGCGACGTCTTCGGAGGGCCGACCTTGTTGAAGCCGTCCAGTCCCGCCACCTTGTAGCACTCGGCAAAAGTCGGATAGTTGAACACCGTATCGACGAAGTAGTCGATGGTCCCGTTCAGGGCGAACACGGCTTGGCCGATGTGGATCAGTTCCGCGGCACCGGTTCCGATGATGTGGACCCCCAGGATTTTTCGCGTGTCCCGGTGAAAGAGGATCTTGAGCAGACCCGAATCGTCTCCCAGGATGACGCCTCGCGCGATCTCCCGGTAACGGGCGGTGCCCACTTCGTAGGGAACTCTGTTCCGGGTCAGCTCCTCCTCGGTGTTTCCGACCATGGACATCTCGGGAATGGAATAGATGCCGTAGGGAAAGAGTTCCGGGATCGATTCGCAGGGCACGTCGAACGCATGGCAGGCCGCCATGCGTCCCTGTTCCATGGAGGTGGAGGCGAGGGCCGGAAATCCGATGACGTCACCCACGGCGTAGATGTGATGCTGTTGGGTCTGGAAGGTGACACCGACCGGGATGCGTCCCCGGTGATCGCTCTCGAGGTCGGCGGCCTCCAGATTCAGGGATGCCGTGGCCCCCACCCGGCCAATGGAATAGAACAGGACCTCGGACCGGATCCGTTTCCCGGACTTGAGCCAAGCCTCGGCGCCGCCGTTCCTCAGGTGGATCGATTCCACCTCCTCCCCCAGCCGGAAGACGCAGTTCTTGTTCCGCATCTGGTACAGCAGGGAGTCGATGATTTCCGAGTCGACGAACTCCAGAGGCCGTTGTCTCTTGTCGATGATGGTGATCTCGGTGTCGAGCGCGCCGAACATGGAGGCGTACTCCAGACCGATCACACCTGCCCCCACCACCGTCATGGACCGGGGCAGGGATTCCAGGTTCAGGATCTCGTCGGCCGTGACCACAGTAGATCCGTCCACCGCCACGCCTGCAGGAGCGGCCGGCTCGCTGCCGGTGGCGATGACAAAATATTTCGAACGGACCCGCGTCGCTCTCCGGTGCCCGCGAACTTCCACTTCATGCGGGTTCCTGAATGACGCCGTGCCCGAAAGGATCGTCACCCCGTTGCGGCGCATCTGTTGCCGAATCACGTGAATCTGCTGTTGGACGACGTGCTGGCAACGGAAGAGGAGATCCCCCATCTCCAAGTCTTCCTTGAGCGTGTACGATTCTCCGTAAATGGGCCGTTGCAGGTAACCTGTCAGATAGAGGAGGGCCTCGCGGAAGGTCTTGGAGGGGATGGTTCCGGTGTTCACGCAGACGCCGCCCACCACCTCGCGCCGATCGCAGATCCCGACCCTCTTGCCCAACTTGGCCGCCTGGATGGCGGCCCTCTGACCTGCGGGTCCGGTGCCGATGACGAACAGGTCCAGATCGATCAATATGACTCCATTCTGCCCGTGGCAGGGGAAAGACTCAATTGCCTTTCAACCCGGTCGAGGAAAAACGCTCGTTTCGCGTCAATTTTCGTGGGTCGGGCTCTCCTGCACCAATTCAGCTGATGCCCTCGTAACGGTATTGAGAAAAAAGACTTCCACTAGTAACTGCCAATAACGATCGGCGATTGCTTCCAGCGATCAGAAATAGGCCTTGAATCCCAGTTGGATCTGACGGCCAGGAAGCGCACGGCCGATGCTTCCGAAGCCGGTGGTGCCGAACTCGATGGCCGGGTCACTCCGGCCGACGGCGAAATTGGCGCGGTTGGCGGCATTGAAGGCTTCGAGTCGTAGCTCGAAACGGCGCTCTCCCTCGAATCGGAAGGTCCGCCTCAACGAGAAGTCCAGATTGGTGAGACCCGGACCCTCCACTGTGGACCTGCCGGCGTTCCCGTATTGGAAGGGCGGGGGCAGGCGGAAGGCTTCCGTGTCGAACCATCTCGTCGGGACTCGCTGACTCTGGGGCCGGTTGGCGTCGCGGATCCGGTCGGGCCATTGGGAGGCCACCGAACCCGCATCCAGCGGGTCCCCCGGAAGGTGGACGGTGATCCAGGGACCGTCCTGAGCGCTGGCGATCACCCGGAGCGACCAGTTGCGGACCAGTCCGGCGATCCACCCGTTTCCGGACCCCGCTCCTCCGGTTCCGAAGGGAAGGTCGTAGCCCAGGCTCAGGAGTAGCCTGCGGGGGACGTGAAAGTCGGCCAGCCCGCGAGTGGCCTCCAGGGGCACGTTCCGGGAACGAAATAGAGGGAAATAATGAGATCCCAAGTCGCTGGAGCCGATCTCGATCAGGCGCGACCAGCTGAGCGAGGCCAGCACGGAGAGACCGTGGTTCCCCGGAGCTTTCTCCACCTGCACCTGCAATCCGTGATACCAGGCCCCGCCGTCGGCCTGGGGCATTTGAACCGTCTGCAAGTGGGGATGGGGTCGGCGCTGTTGCCGGTCCCCCGGTCCCGGTTCGGCGTCGTTGATGGAGACCGTCTCCAGCCGGTGGACGGTGTGGGAGCCGTGGTATCCGGCGTTGACGAAGAGTTCCCGGAAGAGGCGGTGCTGGAGGCTCAGTCCCCACGCCTGGGTCGTCGCCAGGGGCAGGGGAGTCTCGACGCCGTAGTGATCCGGGACGGCCGCAGCCCTGCCGGTCTCGGGAAAGGGGTCGGACAGCGACAGGAGAGGTGTTTCCAGATCGGATTCGAAGATCAGCCGCTCGGCCCCGGGCCGCGGGTTTCTTCCCAGCCGGGAAACCATGCCCACGTCCGGTTCGTTGGAATACAGGCCAGCTCCGGTGTGCAGCACCGTGCGCTCGCCCAACCGTAGCGCCAGCCCCAGTCGGGGCTGGATTCCACCCAAGCGGTTCCACTGGATGAGGGGCATGCGGGGCCTGAATCGTCCCGTCTCACCGGGCGCCAGATCCAGGTCCAGCAATTCCGGATGAAGGCGGCCGGTGGCCGGATCGAAGTTGGCCATGAAGCCCCGCAGGTCCACCCAGGGCAACCGGAGTTCGTACCGGAGACCCAGGTTCAGATCCAGCCCCGGAATCACCCGCCACTCGTCGGAAAGGTAGGCGTAGATGCTGTTCTGGTGGAAACGGCCCCTATTGATCTCGCCTCCCAATTGGCTCTGGGCCAGATGTCCCAGGAGAAAGTCCCCCCAGCCGTTCCCCGTGTACCGATTGTAGAAGTCGAATTCGGATCGGCGGTGCTGGCCATACTGGTTGAAGTGCTGTCGGTATTCCAGACCCAGCTTCAGGGTGTGGTTGCCCCGGGGAAGGACCAGATCGTCCTTCACCTGCCAGTTTCCCAGCGCCGCCCTGCCGGCCAGAATCTGGTCGCCGATGCCGGCAAACCCAGTGATTCGGGTCCTGGGGACCCCGTGACGGTCCACCTCGGCCAGGAGCAGTTCGTCGATGCCCAGCCTGCCCGCCAGGTTGGGCAGAGGGTTGGAGGGAACCGACTCGTAAGGCCGCCGGAACAAGTGAATGCTGGCCACGTTGATGTCCCGGGAGCCCAGGTTCCGGCTGTAGGAGATGGACTGTCCATAGGTGGCCAGGGGGCTGGTGGACGAAAAGATGCTGACGGCCCGGGCCGAAGTGATGGGCCGCGAGTCCCAGACGAAGCGGCCGCTCCAACGGCTGACGTCGGAGGTCTTCAGGTCCACGCGGGCGATGATCTGGGGGTTGTCGGTGGGAGAAACCGAGTCGGGGCTGGTGAAGTTCAGGGGGCCCACGGTGTTGGGATCCGGCCAAATGGGAAGCAGCTTCAGCGCCACCGGGTCGAACCGGTTTTCGGGGATGCGGTTGTTGGGGAAAGGAGCACCCGTGGAGGGGTCCGGAATCGGAGACGAAAAGAGTCCCTTCTTCTCGTCTCGCGTCGGGACCACGCCCGTGAGCGGCTTGGTCTCCCGTATGGACCGGTATTGGTGGGAGAGGAAGAACCAGGCTCGATCCGTGCCCTTGAACAACCCCGGAAGGAGGATGGGGCCGCCCAGGGTGGCGCCCATCTGATTCCGCTTGAACTCCTTCTTCTCCTGCTCGAAGAAGTTCCGGGCGTCCAGATTGTCGTTTCGGTGAAACCAGTAGAGGCTGCCGTGATAGGCGTTGGTTCCGCTCTTGGTCACCGCCACGATCTGCGCCCCGGGACGAATCCCGTACTCGGCCGAGTAGAGTCCGCTCTTGATGTCGAACTCCTGGAGCGCGTCGGTGCTGGCCTGGAAGGTGGTTCCGCCGTCGCCATGGGTAAAGAGGGTCCCGTCGATATAGAGCAGGTTGTCCCTCCGTCTCATGCCCATGACCTTCACGCCCCGGCGCCGCCCGCTGCTGGTGCGGGAGGCCCCCGGTGCCATGTCCACCAGCTGGCCGATGTCGCGGGAGGCCACCGGGAGCGTCTCCAGTTTCTCCTGGTTGATGACCAGCCCCCGGTCGTCCCGGCCCGAGCCGCTGGGGACCCAATCGCTCTCCTGAACCCGAACTTCGTTCTCGTCGCCCGGAATCAGGATAAAGTCCTCCCGGAGGACTTGGCCCACCAGGAGCTGGACTCCGAGCCGAAGCAGACCGACGTGCCCGTGAGCCGCCACCTGAATCTCGTAGGCCCCGGCGGCCAGGCTGTCCCGGCGGTAGTTGCCGCCGGAGCCGGTCAAGAGGGAGTAGGTTTCATTGGTGTCCGGGCGGCGAATCGCAATCTCCACGTGCCCGGCGGGTGTCCCGTCTTCCAGCCGGACCGTTCCCGACAGGGTGGCGCTCTCCGCCTGTCCCCTGGCCTCTTGACTCGCGAGGAGCAGGGCGAGGCATCCGCCGAAGAGTATCGGAATGTAGCGGCTCTTCAAATTTGTTTGGATTTATTGGGGAAAAATGGAGCGGGAAACGGGATTCGAACCCGCGACTTCAACCTTGGCAAGGTTGCACTCTACCACTGAGTTATTCCCGCGCCAAACGTGCTCGAATCTTAGGAATTCGACCTCAAGATGTCAAGGGTGGAGGCGCGGCGTCCGGCGCTGCCGGGCCTTGAAACGGGAGCACCGAAAAGGGCGTTCGCTCCCCATTCCGACATATATGCTCTTATAATGTGACGAATAATGATACTTTGCTGGCGTCATGTATGGATCTGCCGCGCCACGCGCCCGCGATGTCATCACGGATCTGGCTGCTCGCGGACGGCATCACTTCAGGTCGGAGGAGCTTCGCTCGGCGCTCGGAGTTTCCGCCGCCGCGGCGAGGCAGGCATTGAGCCGTCTGGCGGCCAAGGGTGAGATCGCCAGCCCCGCGCGCGGGTTCTACGTCATCGTGCCGCCCGAATACAGAAGGCTCGGTTGCCTGCCGGCGGACCAGTTCATCCCGGCCCTCATGGAGCACCGGAAGGTCCCGTACTATGTGGCGCTCCTGTCGGCCGCACGATACCACGGCGCCGCGCATCATCGGCCGCAAGCGTTCCAGGTCATCCTCGGCAAGAACAGGCCGTCAATCTCGTGCGGATCCGTGAAGGTGTCATTCGTCGCTCGCTGGAACGTGGGCGACGTGCCGGTTCAGAGATTCAACAATCCGCGTGGAACCGTTCGGGTCTCAACGGTGGAGGCAACAGCAGTCGATCTGGTCGGATACATGCATCACGCGGGCGGCGTGGACCGGGTAGCAGGTCTTCTTTCCGAACTCGGCGAGCGGATGGAACCGCGACGCCTCGTCGACGCCTCGAAATCGGCGTCGATCCCGTGGGCGCAGCGTCTGGGCTACCTGCTCGAACATGTCGGAGCGGGAGACAGGGCCGTGCTCCTCAAGGAGCAGGTGCAAGAGCGGGCGCGAAACTTCACGAAACTCCTGCCGGCCGCGAATGCGGAGAATGCGCCGCGGTCGAAGGATTGGCGATTGTACGTCAACGCAACCATCGAGATGGAAGCGTGATCCCGCGAGATTACATCACGGAATGGTGGACGGGGGCGCCATGGATTGAGGGTCTCCAGACGGCCCCGGCCGAAAGCCACGTCCGGCGATCAAGCGACGGGGATCGGTTTACCGGACTCCCTCTTCCAGAGAACCATGTCCAACAAATAAATTTCTATTTATACAATAACTATTATTATACTCTAGGCATGAGTGAAATCCTCGTCAGTTGGATCGGCCATGCGGATCTTCGGGCTCCAGAGGAATCTGAGGCAGTCGGTGTCGGTCCGGTCGCCCAAGCTCTGGATGCTCGCTCGTACGACGACGTGTTCCTTCTCACCGACCATGAAGACGATATCGTTCACCGTTATATTCCATGGATCGAGGAGCGAAGTCACGGGTGCCGGTTTCATGTTCTCGGGGAGGGTCTCAGCAGTCCCGTGGCGTTCGGCGAGATCTACGCAGCGGCGGTCCGTGGGTGCGAGACGGCCTTGCAAGAAGGCGCCGCGGACGCCTCGCTCACCTTCCACCTGAGCCCGGGGACACCGGCCATGGCGGCGGTGTGGATCATCCTGGCCAAGACCCGCTTCCCTGCAGAGTTGATCGAGTCATCCCGGCAGCACGGCGTCCGGACCGCCTCCGTACCCTTCGATATTTCGGCGGAATACGTTCCGGATCTCTTGCGCCAACCGGACCGGGAGTTGGAGCGTCTGAACGCGGGTCTCTCTCCGGAAGCGCCGGAGTTCAATCAGATCATCCATCGCAGTCCGGTAATGAGGCGGGTAATTGCACGAGCGCGCCGCGTCGCTCCCCGATCGGTTCCCGTTCTCGTCGAGGGAGAGACGGGGACGGGAAAAGAATTGATCGCGAGGGCCATCCACCAGGCGAGTCCGCGACAGGGGCATCCCTTCATCGCCATCAATTGCGGAGCAATCCCCCCGGATCTGGTCGAATCGGAACTCTTCGGCCACGAAAAGGGTGCGTTCACCGGGGCTGACCGGAGACGCAAGGGTTATTTCGAGGCAGCCGACGCAGGGACTCTGTTCCTCGACGAGATCGGAGAATTGCCGGCTCCGGCGCAGGTGAAGCTGCTCCGGGTCTTGCAGGATGGTCAGGTAGTCCGTGTCGGTGCCACCCGTCCGGCTCAGGTCGACGTTCGCGTCATCGCCGCCACCAATCGCACGTTGACGCACGAGGTGGCCCGGGACCGGTTCCGGGAAGATCTCTTCTACCGCTTGGCGGTGGCCGTACTGAAGCTGCCACCGCTACGGGAACGCCCAGGTGACCTCGGACTGCTTGTCGACCGGCTGCTTGAGCAAGTCAACAGGGAGAGCGCGGGCGAGCCCAACTACAAGGAGAAGCAACTGTCTCCTGCAGCAAGGAACGTCCTGCTTGAACACCCGTGGCCCGGAAACGTGCGGGAGCTGTTGAACACGCTCCGGCGAGCTGCCATCTGGTCCGGCAGCACGACCCTTGAAGCAGAGGATCTGCGTGACGCGCTCCTTCCGGCTCCCGAGGATCGAAAGAGCGAAATCCTCGGCCGTACGCTGGGAAACGGATTCAGCCTCCCCGGTCTCTTGGCCAACGTGGCTCGCCACTACCTCTCGCGAGCCATGGAGGAGGCTGGGGGAAACAAGTCCAGGGCCGCCCGGCTGGTGGGCTTGTCGAGCTACCAGACCCTGACCAACTGGTTGTCCAAATACGGCGTCGAGCGATGATGGCACGGAGATTGCTACAGTCATTGCCGAAGCAGCGCCACATCGCGTCAGGCTTCCGCAGAAGGACTTGAGATGGCTAAGGAATCGCCGATGAGTCAGGGAACGGACCCTCATCTGGACGCTTCATCCATGCAGTTGAGAAACGACCTCAGGACTACCCTCGACAAAATTGTCTCGGACGGTGATCCGATGGACACGTGGTTGGGTCCGTTGGCCGCGCTACTCATCGCCAGGTGGGCCGGCTATGACGAGTCGGAACGGGCAGCGGTGGCGGCCGCGAATAGGCAGTCCTTCGCTCCGGAGTTGCCAGAAGCTCTCCGTCTGTCGGCGTGGAGTGAACCGGTGTCGGACCAGGCCGACGCAGTCGCCGAGTACCTGCGAGGCATGATCGCAATAGATGGCGCGGCAAGTACCGTTGCGCGCTACGTGGCCCCCGTCGCGCCGCTAATTCTCCGCGCCGTCGAGAATTCCCAGTGGATGTTTAAGGAACTCTTGACCTGGGTGCGCCGACTCGAGCTCGGTACGCTTCAGGGCCGGGCGCTTGCTGCCCGTCTGTTCGACGACGTGTTGTTCAAGGCAGTAGAGAAGCAAGGAAAGCTGCTCGGCGAGTTCGTCACGCCCGGACCCGTCGTTGATTTCATGCTGGAATTGGCGAAGCCTCAATCTGGGGAAAGGATCTACGACCCGTGTTTTGGCTACGGCGGGATCCTGATCGAGGCGGCTCGCAAGTTCTCCTCGACTTCCCGGGCGGGCTCAAATGACGATAGCGTCCATGTCCGGCAATCGGGGGTCTTTGGTATTGAGATCAATCAGTTCTCGTTTGCAACCGGTGTCTGCAGAGCGCTTCTGGCCGGCATCGACCGTCCCGGCTTGGAATTGGGTAACGCCCTCGAACGACCGTTCCCCCAGGATCGCTCGTCCGAAGGCTTCGATTGTATCCTTGCCGTTCCACCATGGGGTCGTCGGCACGACGCGCAGACTCCAGCAAAAGGCCCCTTCCCGTTTCCGAGCAAACGATACGAGAATCTGTTCCTGCAGCACGTCATGGCCAACTTGCGCCCGGGGGGACGGGCCGTCGTCGGTGTGCCGGATGCCATGCTTTTCGGTTCCGGATCCGACCAAGACGTGAGGAAGGCATTACTGTCAGATTTCAGTGTTGACGCCGTGATTTCATTACCCGCGGGTGCTTTCGCTCCCCATACCGGCATTCGAATCAATCTGGTTGCTTTTCGCCGAATGAACCCTGCTCCCGCCGTCCGCTTCGCCGTCGTCTCGCGCAAGGCTTGGGAAGCTGTTTCCTTGAGCCACAGCTCAGGCCGTGGGATTCGGCGACCTGGATCGCAAGTTCTGGACCGGTCCTGTCGCAGCCTTGCCAAGGTCGTCTTCTCCGAGTCTGGCGGGTCCGTTTTGTCCGGGATCAAGACCTGGGACGTTTCCGTTGGCGAGCTCGCTGCCCGGAACCACGATCTCGTCGCTAAGGAATCGGGGGCTGAAGCGCTCAACACTGGACTTGATGGACTGCGTAAAGCGGACCCTTCGTTGAAGATCGAACAATTGGAGTGTGTTGCCGAAGTCTTCCGGGGGCAGTCGTACAATCGCCAAGCCACGACGGAGAACCGTTACTCACCGAATGTTGTCGCAGGGTTGCTCCGAGTGAGTGACGTGACACGTGAGCTTAGTCAGGCACCCTCTCTCTTTCTCATAGGTGAGAGGAAAGATCTATTGAAGGGAGAGAACGTTCTCCGGCCCGGCGACGTCCTTATCACGACCGGAGGCACAATCGGCAAAACCAGCATAATCCCAGACGATTTCGACGGCGCGACCGAATCGAGAGCCACGGTAAACCTGACTGTGGCACGGGCGAAGAAGGGGATCAAACCGGAGTTTCTATCCTCGATTTTGGGATCATCGACCTACCAGAATTGGCTAGCGGGCCACGCGCGGGGCAGCACGATACAACATCTCTCGATTCGCAGTCTGCGCAAGCTGATGATTCCAGTGCCTTCGGTGCCGGTTCAGGACGCCGTCCTGCGCGAGATGTTCGGCACTGCTCGGATCCTCTCCATAACATCCCAGGAGCAACTTTACTTCACAGAATCCGACGGGATGGCCACTCTGGCTCGGGTGCTCTCCGGTGCGGCGAAGGATCCGATTGCAGCGTGGTTGGAAACGCCGATGGTGGCAGAAATGGTGTCGAAGGGAGAAGGCGCTAATTCAGACGGGTGGGGAACGTTGTTCGAATGTGTCACGCTGCTTGGAAAGCTTTTCAAGTCCTTGCCCGACGAGTCGCATGATGACTTGGAGCCGCTTGTCTCGCTCGCGATACAGGAGGCGAAGCAAGCGCAATTTACACTGGCGATGGGTCAACTGGTTCCGGAAGGCTCTGGACGAGTCGTGCTCCTCGAGCGCGCCCGTGGTCAGCTGGGGCTGGCTTTGCGCGAGCTTACCAATGCATTCGATCCCCCGTACGTGGGTCGGCTCTCGCAATTCATCGGTCTCATGTTCAATCTTGCCGGTCAGGAAATTGATGCGATGCGAGACTCGGTCCGCATCGATATTGCTTTGGAGACGGACGAGGTGCCCGTGGGGACCGATAGTGAGATTCAACTTCGTTTGACCAATTTGTCACCTGTGCCACTCGTGGGCTTGCAGGTCAGCACTCGACCGCCCGTTGGGGAAAAGACATTTTCTTATTTTGCCGCCCGTGAGTCGCTCAATGTTCCTCTCACCGTGCGCCCGCACGATGCGACACATCCATTTCAGATTGCGGTTTCGTGGCGGGCGTCTCACCTCGACTGGACGCCCGTGAAGGGTGAGACGCTGATCCATCTGCATGTGCTTTCTACCTGTGAGGCCGTTCGGCCCGCGGAGTTGGGAGCCAGCCCATACATTGTCGGGAACCCCGTTGATCGGCCGGAGATGTTCTTTGGCCGATCCGGCATCATGGACCGCATCCGGCGGCAGCTCGGCGAGCAGGCGAACGTGATCCTGCTGGAGGGGAACCGTCGAACCGGCAAGACCTCAATTCTGAAACAACTCGGGAAGCCAGGAGTGTTGCCCGAATGGTTCCCGGTCTATTGCTCGTTCCAGGACGCCGAGGGCGACGAAAGGTTCGGTGGCATCACGACCCGCAACGTTTTCAGACTGCTGGCCCGGACAATAGGCTGGGCACTGTACGATGCCGGTGTCGAAACTTGGATTCCGGATCTGCCTGACCCTGACCCGGCACGACCGTTCAAGCTGGCTTTCCGCGCCGCGCTGAATCGGGCTTTCGCTGGCGATCACAGTTTCGAGACCTTTGAACTCTACGTCGAAGCGGCTCTGAAGGCGGCAAGACCGAAGCGAGTCCTGCTTATGCTCGACGAGTTCGACAAGCTCCAGGAAGGAATCGACTCGGGAATCACGAGTCCTCAGGTCCCCGAGAACATCCGCCACCTATTGCAACACCAGCGAGATCTATCCGCAATCATCACCGGCTCCCGCCGTCTGAAGAGACTCCGGGAGGAATACTGGTCCGCCCTTTTCGGTTTCGGTCATCGGATCGGGGTCAGCGCAATGCCAGCGGACGATGCCCGCCGTCTTGTCACGAAGCCGGTTGAGGGTCGGTTGGATTACCTGCCACAGGCGCGTGACCGGATCGTGGAGTTGTGCGCCCGTCACCCGTTCCTGATCCAGTCCCTGTGTAACCGGGTGTTTGAGCACGCCGCGTCGGACGGTGGGCGGACGATCACGGTCGACATCGTGGAGCGCGCGGCGAGTGACATGGTAGCGGACAACGAGCACTTCCGGACGCTTTGGGACTATGCCGGGAGCACGCGGCGGCGAATACTCTTGGCGCTCTGCGATCGGCTGGCGGAAGGTTCAGACCCGGTGAACCTTGATCTACTCGGGTTGAAACTCAATGAAAGCAGAATTCCGTTTCGCCAGATCAGTGATCTGAACGACGACATTGACGAACTCCGAGAACTCGAGTTGATCGACCTCGATGAGCGGGACCGTCGATCCGATTACCGGCTTGCGGTGCCGATGATGGCGAAGTGGTTGCGGAGCAACGTGGATTTCGAAGGCCTCATGGTGCGTGCTCGGCGGGCGTGAAGGTTCAACCATGACAACAAATCCTTATCAGGTCTTCGGAGCCTCGGTCCCTCTCATGCTGGGACGAAGGGCAGTTCTCCGGCGCATCAAGCGCCACTTGGAGAAACCCTCGCCTGACCACGTGTCAGTTGTCGGGCCAGCGTATTATGGGAAGTCCGTGCTTCTGCACCATCTTGCCGAAAGAGAATATCGTGCGGGGCGAGGCAGCTACATGACTACGGTGCACATCGACCTTCGGCGCGACACTCCGGTGTCGAACGGTGCGTTCAAGCGGCGTCTGGCGGAAGAAATCAAGAAAGCGTTGCAATTCTGCCGGCAGGAGCTTGCCGACTCAATCGATGTCGAAGATGAGGCTGTTCATGAGCTGTTGGACTTGGTTTTCGAGGATCTCGAACGCACGGACGTGAGGATGCTCGTTGTACTCGATGGATTCGATTACGTGCTTGCCGGTTCGGGATTGACTCGTAACCTCTGGGGTCAACTTCGGTCGCTTGCACAGAGGACGAGTCTCAGGTTGGTCACCGGAAGCCGTCAGTCGCTTCGCCAGCTTTGCAGGACTGAGGAGTCTCGAACCTCTGACTTCTGGGAGATCTTTTACGACACGCCCGTTCGCGTCGCTGCTCTCGATCCCGATGATTGGGATCCATTCCTGCAACCGCTCTTGGACACGGAGTGCGAGCTGGATGATTCGGCTCGAAAGGAGATCATCAACTGGACAGGAGGCGTTCCGGTGCTGGTTTGCGCACTCCTCCAAGAGGTATGGGGGCAACATCGTGGATCCCACGTCTCCAAACCGGAGATTGATGCAGTTGCTGAAACCATATTGGGAGGACGGCGTGAACTTCTCGCAGCTCTGTGGGAGGATTGCGATGTCGATTTGAAAGCCGACCTCAGTGCGCTTGCCGTCGCCGACATCCCACTGACTGGCATTTCCGCCGACCGCCGCCGCACGCTTGAGGACCGAGGATTCGGCCGCGTGTCGAGAAACCGCATCAGAGGTTCCTGCCGCCTGATTCAAGGGTACGCTCGACAACAGGCGCCGGCTCTCACCAACCTCACGCGCTTTTTCGGTACGGCCTCTGGCTTCGAGTCGCACATCGGATCTTTACTGGAACTCCGCCTCAAGCAAATTGCAGGCCAGGATGTGGACAGCATCCTTAAAAACTTCGTCAACCGGGCGGTCAAAGAGATTGGCGATCCGGAACTCACAATCAATGGAGTCAGGGGCATAGTCGAACGTGCTCTGGTCCTGATCTGGCAGGCCGAGTTGCCGCCTCAAAGGACGCTACCCCCAGTTTGGCTTTCCGAGTGGCAACACGCAGACATAAGGCACTTGCCGGAGGATCAAGGCAAGCTGCCTCGAGGGTCGGGGCGGCAGTGCCATGTTCTTCGCCTGATAACTGGGACGAATCGTATTTCTCGGCAAAGCCAATACGTTACGAAGACGACTTCTCTGTTGGTGGACCATCTGCAATCTGTCGGAAATTTCGGACAACATCGAGGGCAGTATCATGAAACGGAGATCTCCATCGGATTCGCAGCAGCGGTCGTCCTGGCGGCAATCTCGCTGGTGGAGAGCCTGACGTCCGACCTGCAACGAGCAGGGGGTTTCTGACACGAATTGATTTGACGTGGACACCCCTCGGCCAGGCATAGCGACCCGTGTCAGGGAATGCCGAAACAGAGGCGATATGGGATCAGGATAACGCTCTGAACGAGAGGGGCAGGACCGAAGAGGAGACCTCATGGCGATCTGGCAAAGAAATCGTGACGCAGTCCGGGAAGAGAAGAAAGACTCAGAGACGGCTACTCTCACCACGGACGAGGAATGGAGACAGACCCTCACGGCGGAGCAGTACTACGTCTGCAGGATGAAGGGAACCGAGCCCCCCTTTTCGGGCAAGTACAACTCCAACAAGGCCGACGGCGCCTATCTTTGCGTGGCCTGCGGGAGCGAGCTCTTCAGCTCCGACACCAAGTTCGATTCCGGAACCGGTTGGCCCAGCTTCTGGGCTCCCGTCGAGAAAGAGCGGGTCGCCATGGAGACGGACGACAGCTACGGAATGAGGAGAGTCGAGGTGCTGTGCGGCGGTTGCGGGTCTCACCTGGGACACGTCTTCGACGACGGCCCCCGGCCCACCGGCCTGCGCTTCTGCATCAACTCGTTGGCCCTGGATTTCAAGGAAAAACCACGCGAATAGCCGGGCCGTCCCGTGTTTTCCGACCCCCAGACGTTCTGTTCGGTAGATGCTTCGCACGACACCGGGCGGTGGTTGGGTGCGTGAGGGACGGGTGTCCCCGATCCTCGCCTGGCTCTGGAATCGACGCTTCAACCCCTCTCATGGCGACTTGGGGCGCTGGGGCGAGTGGATCGCACTGCGGCACCTGCTGGCCATGGGATGGGACGTGGTGGCCCGGAATTGGAGGAGCCGGCGGGGCGAGGTGGACCTGATCGCCTGGCACGATTCCTGGCTCGTCTTCGTGGAAGTGAAGACGAGTCTTCTCCCCTCTCCGTTTCTGCCGGAGGAGCGTGTGGACCCCGAGAAGCAGCGCCGGCTGGAGCGCCTCGCCTACGAGTTCATGTGGCGCCACGAATTGGAGGAATCGCCGGTGCGATTGGACGTCATCGCTGTCGAGACCCGCGACCAGCTTCGCTTCCGGCTCCGGCACTACGTGCTTTGAGACGTCGATGGTCGACTATTTGAAACAGACAGATACCTGATTGATTCTGCCCTAATATTGCTCGCGTGGCTTTAGCATGGTCGATGACCGAACGCGGTTCAATGTTGCACTTACCCGGATTGATTCATCCCCTCGGAAATGAAGGCCTACCCTGGCCGTTGAACGAAAGGACCGCGACGCGGATCATTTCGGCGCGACCGGCAAGGCGAAACGAGCGCCGCGACGACGAATCTGTACGATGAGACAGGAGTACGATTTCTCCAAGGGTGAGCGCGGTAGATTCCATCGTCCGAATGCCAAGCTGAATCTGCCTCAACCCATCGAAAAGTCCGACTGGGCGGATCCCAATAGTCCAATTTGCGCTTTCATCGCGGAGCAGACGAGGAACACGCTCCGGGCGTACCGTGAGCAACCGCATCTCATCACCGAGCATGCCAACCACGAACACGATATCGCTCATGGCGGTTACGCTCATCGACAGCTCTTCGAGCTGGTCCAGAACAGTGCGGATGCGCTTGCCAACGCACCCTGCGGCAAGAGCATTCTGGTCCGCCTGACGGAAAACCATCTCTACTGCGCCGACGACGGGGACGCGATCAGTCGGGACGGGGTCCGAGCACTCATGTTCTCCCACATGTCGAGCAAGAGGAACACGAGTGAGATCGGGCGGTTCGGACTCGGCTTCAAATCGGTGCTGGGTGTTACGGATGCCCCCGAGTTCTACAGTCGCGCCGGCTCCTTTCGGTTTGATCGGGAATATGCGGCCGATTGCATGGCTCCGTTTGCTCCGGAGGGGCACTTTCCGGTCCTCCGGTTGCCGGTTCCCATCGAGGTTCGAAAAGCGGCGGAAGGAGACGCTGAACTGGTCGAACTGATGACTTGGGCCACAAACATCGTCCGCCTGCCGCTGAAGCCGGGCGCAGGGGAGGATCTTGCGCAGCAGGTCCGCGGTTTTCCGCCGGAATTTCTCCTGTTTGTCGACCATGTCCGGTATCTGACCCTTGAAGGCGAGGAACGGTCTCGGGATTTCATTCTGGAAAGGTTCAACGGCGAGCTTCGCCTCGATACCAGCGCGGGGTCTTCGCGGTGGAAGTGCTTCCAGATCACACACCAGCTTTCTGCCGAAGCCCAAGAGGACAGGCGTTCACTCGACGACAGCGGTGACGTGTCCGTCTGGTGGGCGGCGCCGTTGGACCGACTGAACGAACCCGGTTATTTCTGGCACTTCTTCCCGACCAAGACGGCAAGTCTTCTGGCCGGGATCCTGAACGCGCCCTGGAAGACCAACGAAGACCGGCAGAACCTGTTGCCGGGTCCTTACAACGACGAGTTGATCGATGCCGCGGCGAGAATGGTGGCGAGAGGCTTGCCCAACTTGGCCGGCGAGCGGGATCCGGCACGACATCTGGACGCTCTCCCGCGCCGCTATGAAGCCGGCGACACCGAGCACAGCAACCGCCTTCGCGATCGGTTGTATGAGGAACTGCGCGGCCGGCCCCTGGTCCCCGATCAGGTCGGAACTCTGCGCAGGATAGGGGACATTTCCTACGCGCCGTCAGCGCTGACTCAAGATCTGTCGGGGGCGGAATCGCTCCGGGAGTGGGCAGCCGCCAGTCAGCGTCCAACCGGCTGGCTTCACCACAGTGCACTCGTTACGAATCGGATCGCCAGGATAAACCGGTTGTTTTGTCCGGAGCGGCGGAGTTTGATGCAGGCCCCTCGCTCGTCGATAGGAGAGTGGCTGAACGCCCTGGTCGACGGCTCGGTCGGAGCTGAGGCGATCGAGGCGTCCATGGCGGCGCTCCAAGTGGCTGCGTCGATTCCGCAGGAGCTGAGGCAGGGAGCATACCTTGGCGACATTTTGCCGACGCAGAGCGGGGACTGGTGCGCGCCTGACCCGGATGGCGTGTTCCTGTCATCGTTCGAAGAGGACCCGGATGCTGACGACCTCCTGGTTCATGCGCGGCTCGTGTCTGACGCAGGCACTTTGGCCGCTCTGAAGGAACTTGGCATCAAGTACGTCTCTGCCGAAAGTCATTTCCAGTCCCTGGTGCGGCGGTTGTTGAGGTGGGACGGAGCAGCGGGTGGCAGGGCGTGGACCGAGTTCTGGGTCACTTCGCGCGACTTGGGTACGGACAGGGCGTACGCAATGATCAAGGCCCGGTGGGATTCGGCGTGGCAGATTCAAGTGTGGACGCGGTCTGGCCATTGGCAGGGCCTGTTTTCGGTCCTCCTGCCCGGTGAAATCGTGTCTTCGGCAGGCGCACGCGACAGCGACGTCACGGTCGACACCGACTTCCATCGTGCCGACCTGAAGTTGCTGGAGAGACTCGGGGTGACGGATGGGCCGAGGCCGAATCGGCAATTGTCGGGCGACCCCGCTTTCGAGTGGTTCTTGTACACCTGTCGCCGGAAGTTCACGGCTCGGGACCTTCCGAAGAAGCCGCATTGGCGCAGGCTGCAGTTCGACTCGACGGTCGGAAGTGGTCCCATGCAGGTTCTGACCCGGCTTTCCGATGAAGGCAGAGCACGATATACCGACGCCTTGCTCTCCCTGGAGACCACGTATGGCGGACGGACCCTGCGCCACGAAACGCAGCGCATCTATCCGGAGCTTCCGTGTCCGAATCCGGTGGTCGCGTTGCTGGCGGAGCATGGCCGTATCCGCTGCGCCGGTGAAATCGTTCCCCTGGCGGATGCGCTCGGTCCTCACCCCGCCAATCCTGCTGCGCTGAGTGTCCTGCTGTCGCACCCGATGGCGAGCCGAATCAGGAGAGACTTCGATCTTGCCGAGCCCGAGGTGGAACCTGTCGGCGAGGAGGACGCGGTGCCGCTGACCGACGTCTGGCCCGGTCTGGCGCCGCACCTGAGCGCGCACTCGATGACTTGTTCGCTGATCCGCTGCCTGGAACTGGTCGCGGACGGCGCCAGCGGTCCCGAATCTGCATTGGTGGACTCCAAAGTCTACCTGGTCAGGACGGATGACGAGGATCGGGAGCTGCGGCTGGTCACGCAACGGTTGGGGCTGGATCTGGGTGACGTCCAGCTCGAGAACATACGGCGATACGCAGCCCCGGAGGAAGTCGAAAGACAGCACGCGGCGATCCGACGTCTGGCATCGGACGCCGAGAGGTTGTCCCAAGCCGTGGGGGCGGATGCCCTTCGTTCCGGTTTGCCCACGTCCCTCCTTCAGGTGCTTGAAGTCGATCGCACACCGCTGACCGGCATGGAGCTGGCGGAAATGGCCATCGCGACGTTTCATACGTCCGCTCTGAAGGCGTACAAGCGGGCTTTGGAACACTTGGACCCGCCGAAACGCTGGGCTGGATCACAACGCGCCGTTGACTTCGTCCGATCGCTCGGGTTCTCGGCGGAGTGGGCCGGACAACGGAATTCTCGCCGGCCGCCGTTTCTTGATGTGGAGGGTCCGCACTCACTTCCGGAACTGCATGGTTACCAGCGCACTATCGTGGAGCGGGTGCGAGACCTGCTCTGCAATGGAGTCGCGGGAAACGGTGGGCGTCGAGGGATGATCAGTCTGCCTACGGGGTCGGGAAAGACGCGCGTCGCGGTGGAGGCCATTGTCGAAGCCATGCGTGACGGCTTCAATGGCGGTGTCCTGTGGGTGGCGGACCGCGACGAGCTGTGTGAGCAGGCTGTGGAAGCATGGGGGCAAGTCTGGTCCAGCGTGGGCGCTGAAGGGAAACGCTTGCGCATTTCCAGGATGTGGGCTGGCCAGCCGCTGCCGCTGCCGGTCAGCGACCTCCACGTCATTGTCGCGACGATCCAGACGCTCAACGCCAAGTTGTCGAAACAGCCCGGTGAATACAGTTTCCTTTCGAATTTCACCCTCGTCGTTTTCGACGAAGCCCACCGTTCCATTGCGCCTACCTTCACCTCCGTCATGGAGGAGATCGGACTGACCCGTTGGCAGCGAAGGAAGGAGCCGTTTCTGATCGGCCTTACCGCGACGCCTTACCGGGGGCATGACGAGCGAGAAACGGCAAGGCTGGTGCGTCGCTACGGTGCCAATCGCCTGGATGCCGGGGCGTTCGCGGGCGATGAAACCGACGGGAAATCAGAACTCCCGGGCGGTGGTCCGAAAGATCTCCAGACCCTCCTGCACGTCCTCTTCCGGCAGGTTCAGCGCGGGTCGGAAGCGGATGGACCGCTCGCCGGAGGGCAGGATGAGTAGCCGGTGCCGGAAAAGGCGCCGCAGGAACCGGTCCCGCGTGGGAGTGTCCGGCAGGTCGATGGCGCAAAAGGGACCGACTCCCCTGGCGTTGGAGAAGAGAGCCGGCGTCTCCTCGACCAACTCCTGCAGACCCTCCAACAGCACCCGGCCCATCCTGCGGGCATGCTCCAGGATCCCCTCCTGCTCGTAGATCTCCAGGTAGATTCGGCACCGGACCATGTCGATGAGGCTCCCGCCCCAGGTCGAGTTGATCCGACCCGGCACCTGGAAGACGTTGTCGGGGACGTCGTCGACGCGGCCGTTGGCCATGATCCCGCAGACCTGCGTCTTTTTGCCGAAGGCCAGCAGGTCCGGCTCCACGTAATGCTCCAGGGCCCACATCTTTCCGGTCCCGCCCAGGCCGGTCTGCACCTCGTCGTAGATGAAGAGGAGGCCGAACTCGTCGCAGATGGACCGGAGAGCTTGGTGGAACTCCCGCCGGAAATGGTTGTCTCCACCCTCCCCCTGGATCGGCTCCAGGATCAGGGAGGCGACTCGGGCCGAATTTTTCTCAAGCACCTGCCGGATCTGCCGCAGGGCCCGCTCCTCCGATTCCAGCACTGATTTGAGGTTGTCTCCCGTCAGGGGGAAGCGGCATTTGGGATTCTCGATCCGGGGCCAGTCGAACTTGGGGAAATACCGGGTCTTGTTCCGGTCGAAGGTGTTGGTGAGGGAGAGGGTGTAGCCGAGCCGTCCGTGGAAGGCCTCCCTGAAATGGATCACCTGAAGGTCCTTCTCTTCCGAGAGACCTTGGGCGCGATTCTTCCGGACCTTCCAGTCGAAAGCCACCTTGAGGGCGTTCTCCACCGCCGGGGCGCCGCCTTCCACGAAGAAGAGGTACTTCATGGAATCGGGTAGCGCGAGGCGGCAGAAAGTGTCCACGAAGGCCCCCATCTCGGGGGTATACAGGTCCGAGTTGGAGGGCTTGTGGAGGGCCGCTTCTCCCATTTCTTCCACCACTTCCGGGCGCGTCATGCGCGGGTGGTTGTAGCCGATGGGCGAGGTGGCGTAGAAGGCCATGAAATCCAGAAAGAACCGGTTGGTCTGGAACTCGCAGAGGCGGGACCCGTGGCTCCGGGAAAGGTCGGCGACGAGCTCCACTCCGGAAGCGGGCAGATAGCGGGAGAGTATGCCGGCCGTCTCGCCGGCGTCGAGGTTTACAGTCCGTGGTGAAAGTCTCATGCAGCACCGAGACCGTTCCTGCGCCCGCCGGACAAGGCGCGGTGAGGGAGCAGACCGGGAGTATGTGAGCCGATAGCAACGCAGTCCGCGCACGATGCAGGGACGGTCGAATGCCATGACGACTTTTGCCACGGGCTGTTCAGGTCGCCCGTTTCCACCTTGTTCCCTCTCGGGTGTCCTCCAGGACGATCCCTTTTTCGGACAGGAGGCTGCGGATCCGGTCGGCCCGGGCGTAATCCCGGGTTTGGCGAGCCTTCGTCCTTTCCTGGATGAGCCGGGCGATCTCGTCGTCCTCCAACTTGAGGGTCTCCAGTTGGAAGGTCTCGAAGATCCGGTTCACCTTGGAGAAGAAACTCAGGATGGCGTCGCGGTCGGGACCGCCGACCCGTTTTTGCTGCAGGAGCAGGTTGCCCTTCCGGACCAGATCGAAGATGGAAGCCAGGGCGGCCGACGTATTCAGGTCGTCGTCCAGACTGGACTCGAAGTTCCGGCCGGCGTTGACGGCCGCATCCGTCAGCTCCCGATTTTCTTCCCGGTCGTCCGGGACCTCCCGGAGGCGCTGTATGAAGTCGTTGACCCGCTGCAAGGCCGACTGGGCCTGGGTCATTCCCTGGAAGCTGAAATTGAGTTGCTTCCGGTAGTGGACGCTCAACAACAGGTAGCGGACCGCCAGCGGGTCCCATCCCTGCTCCAACAGATCTCGCAGGGTGTAGAAGTTGCCCCGGGACTTGGACATCTTCTCTCCCTCCACCACCAGATGGGCGCTGTGGACCCAGTGGCGAACGAAGGGGCTGCCGGTGGCGCCCTCGCTCTGGGCGATCTCGTTCTCGTGGTGCGGAAAGATCAGATCCACTCCCCCGGCATGCAGATCGAAGGATTCTCCCAGGTACTCCATGCTCATGGCCGAACACTCGATGTGCCAGCCGGGCCGGCCCGGACCCAGTGCCGTTTCCCAATAGGCTTCTTCCGGCTTTCTGGCCTTCCAGAGCACGAAGTCCCGGGGATTGTCCTTGCTGTATTCGTCGGCGTCGGTGGCGTCTCCCCGTTCCGCTTCATTCAGGTCGAGACGCGAAAGCCTGCCGTAGCCGGGAAGCCGGTCGATACGGTAGTAGGTCGATCCATCCTGCTCGTAGGTCAGACCCTTCCGGCGCAGCCGCAGGATCAGGTCCACCATCTGCGAAATATGTTGGGTCGCCCGGGGCATGATCTCCGGACGCTGGAGCCGCAAGGCTTTCATATCGTCCAGAAAGGCCTGGGTGTAACGGCTGGTGTATTCCTGAATGGGTTCGCCCCTGGACCGGGCGCCGTTGATGATCTTGTCGTCCACGTCCGTGATGTTCATGACGTGGGTGAGTCCGAAGCCCTGGTAGAGCAGGTAGCGGCGGAGCAGATCCTGGAAGGTGAAGGTCCTGAAGTTCCCGATGTGAACGAAGTCGTAGACCGTGGGTCCGCAAGCGTAGAATCGCAGGTCCCGGCCCTCGATGGGGACGACCTCCTCCGTGGTCCGGGTCAGCGTGTTGTACAGACGTAGCGACATGGAAAAATTGCAGCGAGATATTAGTCGAAGACCGGGACCGAGGCAACGAAGCTCAGAGTTCGCCCTCCGTTGCCGGGGCGACGGGTGGTTCCTGGACAAGGGACTCCCGCGGCAGCCGGACCAGGCGCAGATTTCCCTCTTCCAGAAGCGATTGGGATCCCTGAAGGGCCGCCAGTTCCGTCCATCCCGACTCCTTGGTGAGCAGATAGTAGTGAGGCTGTGGGTTCTGGGACGAATATTCCCGCAAGTGCGCCAGACTCGGGACCTCCTCCCGGGTCGCTTGGTAGCCCGTGTAATAGAGCGCGGTGTGATGGAAATAGCGGTAGAGGACCAGCGGCCGATCCTCGCTGATCAAGGGCTGGGACGCCCTGGCCAGACCCCGGGCCGAATGGTAGTGCTCCACCACGGGTCCCAGGAACGAGAAGGCGGCCGCCGTCGCCAGCACCATTCCGCCGACCAGCGAGAGAAAGGCCCGTTCCGGCCGGCCGGACCGTGATTCGCGGGCTCCCCAGAGGGTGGCCCCGACCAAGGGCAACGCCACCCAGAGGCCCGAGTCGGATGCGTAGAAAGTCCGGCTCATATAGACGATGGCTCCCGCCATCAGGAGCACCATTCCCTGTAGCACCAGCCATTGGATCCGGAGCGATCTTCTCCCCGCCGTTTCACCCGCCAGGTCCCGGTCCCACTCCAGGGCCACCAGCAGGGCCAGCGCCGGCGCGACCGGCAGGATGTAGCCGGGAAGCTTGCTCGCGCTGAGGGAGAAGAGGAGGACGGGCAGCGCCGCCCAGATCCAGAGGAAGAATTGGCCGCGGTTCAGGCCGGTCTCGCCCCGCGCACGCCAGAGGCGGGCGCAGGAACCGGCGAGAAAGGGCGTCCAGGGGAAGAATCCCATCGCCAGGACCACGAGGTAGTACCAGAACGGCTGGGAATGGTGGTGGAGATCCGACATGACGCGGGCCAGATGGTGATTGAGCCAGAAGGTCACGAAGAAGGAGTAGCCGTTCTCGACCCAGACGCTCCAGTACCAGGGAATGGACGTCGCCAGGAACGCCGCCGTCCCCGCCAGCAGGTGTCTCCAGTGCCATTCGAGCTTCTCGATCCAGAGGAAGTAGACCGTGAAGATTCCGCCGAACAGGATCAAGGCTACGGGTCCCTTGGCCAGTGCCGCTGCTCCCAGGGCGGCGCCAGAGAGCAGTGACCAGACGGGGTTGCGGCTGGTGGTGGCCCGGTAACCGCAGACCAGGGCCACGGTGAGACCGGCGGCAAGGGGCATGTCGGTGCTTCCCGCCCGGGCGAAGATGAAGAACAGGGTGGAGGTCGACAGGATGAGGATGCACAGGACACCGGCACGAATGCCGGCCAAGTGGCGGGCCAGTCCTCCTACTGCAAGTGCGCATAGGAGGCCCAGCAGCGCTACCGGAAGACGAGCCGCTGCCTCGCTCACGCCCAGGACGCGGAAGCTGAGGGCCTGGATCCAGAAGAGAAGCGGCGGCTTCTCCAGCCAGGGGGACCCTTCCAGTTTGGGTGTGACGAAGTCGCCGCCCAGAAGCATCTCTTCGGAGATGCGCGCGTAGCGGGGTTCGTCGGCGCCCATGAAGGGAAGATCGCCCAACTGGAAGAAAAGGGTCAGATAGACGGCCAGCAGGAGGAAGACGATGAGATGGCGTTGCTGTCCCACGGCGGCATTCTACTTTTCCGTCCGTTAAATAACGAACCGGCGGGATGAACCAAACCCGCAGTTCTCACCAGGCCGCTATGCTTATGCTGAAAAAGAATTTGTTTTTCAGCATTTATCCGTCCATTGTCAAGGTCTCTCGGGGACCGACTGCGCTGGGCGCGCCCTCGCTGAGGGCGAAAATCCTGCGCGATCAGCGCGTCCCCTGCTGAGAAATGCGGGCTAAGGACAAAGAAAAAGGGGTCCCAGGGGACCCCTTTTCCGGTTACCGCAAGCTTGGATTGCAGCGGACTAGTACATGCCGCCGCCCATGCCGCCACCCATGTCGCCGTGAGGTGCGGGCGGAGCGGGCTTCTCCTCCTCCGGGATCTCGGTGATGAGCGCCTCGGTGGTCAGCAGCAGGCTGGCGATGGACGCTGCGTTCTGCAGTGCCGTCCGGGCCACCATGGTGGGGTCGATGACCCCGGCGTCCACCAGATCGACGAACGCTCCCGAGTCGGCGTTGAACCCGAAGTTGGTCTCCCCCGATTCCCGGACTCGACCGACGATGACGGCCCCTTCGTGTCCGGCGTTCTGCGCAATCTGGCGTACCGGTTCTTCCAGGGCGCGGCGCACGATGTTGACGCCGGTCTGCTCGTCCGGGTTTGCCAGCTTCATGTTGCTGAGGCCGGCGAGAGCGCGGATGAAGGCGACTCCGCCGCCAGGAACGATTCCCTCTTCCGCGGCCGCCTTGGTGGCGTGCATGGCGTCCTCGACCCGGGCCTTCTTCTCCTTGAGCTCGGTCTCGGTAGCGGCTCCCACCTTGATCACCGCGACACCGCCGACCAGCTTGGCCAGGCGCTCTTGGAGCTTCTCCCGGTCGTAGTCGGACGTGGTCTCTTCGATCTGGCTGCGGATCTGCTTCACGCGTCCGGCGATGTCCGCCGGGTTTCCGGCGCCTTCCACGAGGGTGGTGTTGTCCTTGTCGACCGTCACCTTCTTGGCCCGGCCCATATCGTCGATCCGCACGTTCTCCAGCTTGATGCCCAGATCCTCGGAGATCACCTTGCCGCCGGTCAGGATGGCGATGTCCTCGAGCATGGCCTTGCGGCGGTCGCCGAAACCGGGAGCCTTGACGGCGCAACCGTGAAGGGTTCCGCGGAGCTTGTTGACCACCAGGGTCGCCAGCGCCTCGCCCTCGACGTCTTCGGCCACCACGATGAAGGGCTTGGCCGTCTTGGCGACCTGCTCCAGCAGAGGCAGCAGGTCCTTCATGGAGCTGATCTTCTTTTCGTGCAGCAGGACGAAAGCGTCGTCCAGGACGGACTCCATCCGGTCCGGGTCGGTCACGAAATAGGGAGACAGGTAACCGCGGTCGAACTGCATCCCCTCCACCACCTCCAGAGAGGTCTCGATGGACTTGGCCTCTTCCACGGTGATGACGCCGTCCTTACCCACCTTCCGCATGGCCTCGGCGATGATTTCGCCGATGGTGCTGTCGTTGTTGGCCGAGATCGAGCCGACCTGGGCGATCATCTCGCCCTTGATCTCGGTAGAGAGCTTTCGGATCTCCCATACGGCCGCTGCGACGGCTTTGTCGATCCCTCGCTTGATGGCCATGGGATTGCCGCCCGCGGCCACCGTCTTCACGCCCTCTCGAACAATAGCCTGGGCCAGGACGGTGGCCGTCGTGGTGCCGTCACCGGCCACGTCGCTGGTCTTGCTGGCCACCTCTCGGAGCATGGAGGCCCCGACCTTTTCCAGTCCTTCGAGCTCGACTTCCTTGGCGACCGTGACACCGTCCTTGGTGATGACGGGCGATCCGAACTTCTTCTCCAGGACCACGTTCCGGCCCTTGGGTCCCAACGTGATCTTGACCGCGTTGGCCAGGATGTTGACACCCCGAACCAGGGCTCGTCGCGCCTCCTCGCCGTGAGTGACTTCTTTTGCTGCCATGTTCCTTGTCTCCTTCTTCTCCTAAGAATTGTGAGGATCGTTGCTGTTGGCGGTGAAACGGACCGGTTCCGGCACTCTAGCTCTCCAGGATGCCCAGGACTTCGTCCTCGCGCATGATCAGGTATTCCTCGTCGTCGAGGGTGACCTCGGTTCCGCCGTACTTCCCGAAAAGGACTCGATCGCCGACCTTGACCGACAGGGGCTGACGCTGGCCGTTGTCGAGCACCTTTCCGTCACCGACCGCCACGATCTCACCCTCCTGGGGCTTCTCCTTCGCCGTATCGGGAATTACGATGCCCCCGCGGAATGCTTCTTCCGCCTCGATGCGCCTGATCAGTATCCGGTCCTGCAATGGCTTGATTGACATCCGTACCCTCCTGTTGAATCGTGTATCCTTGGTTTTCGGATTTCGGGCCTCAAACCACTCGAGGCCCTATGGTCTGGAGATTTGTTCTGGCACTCTCAATCTAAGAGTGCCAAATCATAGCAAGGTGGCCGTTTGCTCGTCAAGAGCGCGTTCCACAATTGTCAAACTCGCGTCTGTTGTGAGAATCGCTCGAATGGCCTTCGGCAAGGGTTCCCTTTGAACGCATGTCGAGATGTGACTAGCAGCCCGTGGTGAAAGTCCCCGCGAGCACCGAGACCGTTCCTGCGCCCGCCGGACAAGGCGCTTCGGAGGGAGCATACCGGGAGTATGTGAGCCGATAGCAACGCAGTCCGCCGGGATGCAGGGGACGGTCGAATGCCGTGACGACTTTTGCACGGGCTGCTAGAATGTGTTCGCCGGGGAGGCGGAGCCTTGCCGGCTCGCCCCCTGAACGCAACTGTTGACCGGCGGCCCTCGGGGCCGCGAATCCCTGAAGGAGAAACGGCTTTGGCTGAAATGAGGACCCTGGATCTCAAAGGCGTAACCAAGGTGAACCGCGGCAAGGTTCGCGAAATCTTCGGCTTGGACGGCCATCTGCTGCTGGTGGCGACCGACCGCATATCGGCATTCGACGTGGTGCTCCCCACCGTGATTCCCAACAAGGGGAAGGTCCTGAACCAGTTGTCCGCCTTCTGGTTCTCCCTCTTGGACGATCTGGTGGACAATCACATGGTGTCGATCTCGGTCCGGGAGTTTCCGCGCCAGCTCCATCCCTTCCAGGATCAAATACGCGGCCGTTCCATGCTGGTTCGGCGTTGCAATCCGTTGCCGGTGGAGTGCGTGGTGCGAGGCTTCATGGCGGGATCGGGTTGGAAGGAGTACCAGGTCGACGGCACCATCTGCGGTATCCCGCTCCCCCCGGGTCTGGGGGAGTCGGACGAGCTTCCCGAGCCCATCTTCACTCCGGCGACCAAGGCGAAGACGGGCCACGATGAAAACATAACGTTCGAGAGGTGTGTCGGCATCATCGGTGAGGATCTGGCCTGCCGGGTTCGGGATCTGAGTCTCGCCATCTACAGCCGCGCCCGGGATTACGCCCTGGAACGAGGCATCATCATTTGCGACACCAAGTTCGAATTCGGCTTGGACGGTTCCGACCTGCTTCTCATCGACGAGGTGCTGACTCCCGATTCGTCGCGCTTCTGGCCGGCCGAGTCGTACCAGCCGGGAGGATCTCAACCTTCCTTCGACAAGCAATACGTCCGGGATTACCTGGAGACGCTGGATTGGGACAAGACTGCGCCCGGTCCCACGCTTCCGGACCGGATCGGAGCGGCGACCTCGGATCGGTATCTTGAGGCTTTTCTTCGGCTCACCGGCGAGCATCTGAAGACAAATTGAAGGTTTTTGCCGACCTTCACATCCATTCCCATCACTCCAGTGACGGGGAATGGTCCGTCCCCCGCATTTTTGCCCAGGCTCGCCGAGTGGGCCTCGAGGTTTTCTCCATCTCGGACCACGATACGGTGGCTGCTCTGGAAGAGGCGTTCACCCTGGCCGAGGACTTTCCGGGAGAGTATCTGGCCAACGTTGAGATCAGCGTCCGGCACCAGGGCGTGGGGCTCCACCTGCTGGCCCCACTGGTGGACTGGCACGACCGCCCGCTGCTGGATCTGCTGGCCCGCATCAGGCTGAGCCGCGTTCGGCAAAACGAGATCCGGGTCGGCCGCCTCCACGCTCTCGGATTCGATATTCACTACCACGAAGTGCGGGAAGCTCTGGGGCCGGTTCCGGTGACCGGTCCTGCCATCGCCTCGGTGGTCCTCTCCAAGCGTGCCAACCGCAACCACGCCCTGATGGATCGGATCCCGGCCGGCAGTGCTCACAGTCCGGAGATCGACTTCTACAAGTTCTTCTTTCTTCCCGGCGGTGCGGCTTACGCTGCCAAGGAGACCGTATCCCTGTCGCGGGCGATCGCCACCGTCAGGGCTGCGGGAGGAGTCCCGGTTCTGGCCCATCCAGGCCTGAAGCGAGACGTGGTGGACGAAGAGTGGACCCGCGGCGCGAGGGACTTGGGACTGGAGGGGATCGAGGCGTACAGCTCGTATCATACCGAGGAGACTTGCCGATACTATGTGGAGGTCGGACGCCGGTTGGATCTGGCGGTCACTTCGGGGAGTGATTTTCACGGCCGCCTCAAGCCTCACGTAGCGTTCGGAGACGTTCCCGAGAGTCCCGCCGAAATGCTGGATCGACTGAAGGAACGCCGCCAGAGGGTGGCGCATGGGTGATCTCAAGATCCTGGATATCCTGGCCCTTGCCATCGTGGCCGTTTCGTTCGTCACCGCGTTGGTGAAGGGGCTGATCCGTGAACTGATCGCCCTGGCGGCTGCCATATCGGGCCTCCTGCTCGCGGTCTACTACTTTGTCGAGGTGTCACCAGTGCTCGAACAGATCGGCATCGGGACACTCCTTTCCGAACTCCTGGCCTTCATGGGCATCTTTCTGGGCTGCATCATTGCCGGGTCTCTTCTGTCATCCCTCCTGAATCGCTTCATTTCCGCTCTGAACATGAAGTGGATCGATCGTCTCCTGGGAGGACTTTTCGGTCTGCTCAGAGGATGGTTGATCGTGGCCGTGATCTTTCTGGCCTTGACCGTTTTTCCGATCAGTAACGACCTGGTGAGCGGCACGGTGACCGGCGAGTACTTTCTCGTGGTCACCCAAAAGCTCGTGGAGCTCTCGACTCCGGAGTCCTTCCGGGAGCGATTCCAGAAGGAGTACGATCGCATCTACCGGTACTGGCTGCAGCGGAGCGCCGACGAGAAATCGTGAAGAACTCTCCTTTAGGGCGTTGCATTCAGTACCCATGGCGGACCTGCCCGGTCCGAGCATGACCCATGGCCAGCGGCGATCAGATCCCCATCAAGGACAGGCTGGAAGCGATCGCCGACGAACTGGTGGCCAAGGGGATCCTCTGGCGGGAGGCGGCGCAACAGTTCGAGAAACTCTTCATCCAGCGTTCCTTGGACCAGACCGGCGGCAAGATCGGATCTGCGGCCCGGCTAATGGGCATGCACCGGAACACGCTCGCGAGCAAGATCCGGAAGCATCGAATCAGAAAAAAGAAATGATGCGCGGTGAGGAAATCCCTATCGGGAATGGGGAACGGGGACAGGAATGTCTCCCCTCCTAAATCTCGGATTCTTGTGCACTTTGACGAAAAATATCCGGTAGGGGCGCCCCTTGTGGGTGCCCTCTTCGGTCCCAAGCGTAGCAACACGGGGCCAGACGAAGGGGGAAAGGGGGACAAGGATGTCCCCCCTCCTATTCGGCCAGGGTCTTTGCTTCCGTGAGGCGCACCGTCAACACCTGAGAGATCCCAGGTTCTTCCATCGTGACCCCGTAGAGTGAATCGGCCATTTCGATGGTCCGCTTGTTGTGGCTCACCAGGATGAACTGAGTCTCTTGGGACATGTCCCGGATCAGGCGGACGAATCGCTCCACGTTGGTATCGTCCAGAGCGGCATCGACTTCGTCCAGGACGCAGAAGCGGCTGGGGCGGTACTTGAACAGAGCCACCAGAAAAGCAACGCCGGTGAGCGTCTGTTCTCCACCAGAGAGTTGAGAGAGGTACTGCACCTTCTTGCCGGGCGGTTGGGCAAAGAGGTCGATGCCGCTCTCCAACACGTCCTCTTCGTCGATCAGCTTCATGCCGCTGCTTCCGCCGTCGAACAACTGGCGGAAGGTTTTGTGGAAGTGGGTGTTGACGGAGTCGAAGGCCTTTTTGAACTTCTCCCGGCTGTGGCGGTTGATTTCCTGGATCGCCTTGTTGGTGTCGGCGATGGATCGTTCCAGGTCTTCCCGTTGCCCGCTGAGGTAGCTGTGCCGCTCCTCGTTGTCCTGGTACTGCTCCAGAGCCGTCATGTTGACCGGCCCGAATTTTTCCAGCTTGGACCTGAGTTCCAGGTACCGGTCGGAGACCCGGGCACGGTCCTCACCCGGAGTCACCCCCTCCATGATCGATTCGAGCGGTTCCTGGAGGTCTTCCTGGCATTGCCGGGACAGATTCTCCAACCGGGTTTCCAATCGGGCCCTCCGGACCTCCTTGTTGGAACTCTCCTCCTGCAGCTGCTGCTGTTGCTGTCGCAGCGCCTGAAGCCGGGTCTCGAGACCTCTCCGGTCGCTCCGGTACTCCTCGTACTCCTGCCGGTCGTTCGTCTCGGCACTCGACAGCCGAACGGCCTCGGCTTGACAGGTCTCGAAGGTTTTCTCCAGGTTCTCCAGTTCCAGGGTCAGCGTCTTCAGCCGCTCCTCTCCGTCCGCCCTCTGTGCCTCCGTCTCCCGCAGCCGGAATGCCAGAGACTTCAGGCGGGCTTCCGATCTGGATAGCGAGTCCTCGACGGATCTTGCCTTCTCCTCGATCACCCGTTCTTCGGCGGCGCTGCGGTGCAGCTGTTCCCGGGATTCGGAGAACTGGTTTCTTGCCTGTCTCAACAGCTCGGTCGCTTCACCCAGCTCGGCATCGACCTGCCGAGCCAGATCCTCCTTGCCGGTCAGGGTCTCGGAGGCAGCCTGCGCGCCATCGTCCTCGCTCGATTCCTCTTCTCGAAGTTGAGTTTCCTCAAACGCCAAGACCTCCAAGGCTCGACGGTGATGCTCCAGATCGCGCCGGGCCTGTTCCTCCTGCAACTCCACCTGCAGGACGTCTTTCTCGGTCTGGTGAAGCGTCTCTTGGAACTTGCGGGCCGCGCTCGAGGTCTCCCGGATACGTTCCCGCAGTTCCTCTTCGCGCCGGGACAGACGGTTCACTCCGGCCTTGGCCCGGGCCAGCCTCTTCTCCAGTTCGGCCTTCTCTCGACGAAAGGAGAGCAGGCCGCCTCCGGGTCGTCCGGACCGGCTCACCGAGAGCAGCCCACCCGGCGCAAGGGCCTCGCCGTGGACGGTGAGAAAGGTTCTCGACGGATAGCGGTGAGACAATGTAAAGGCGCTGTCCAGATCGGATACCACCACCGCATCCGCCCGCTCCGGGAGGACCCGGCGAAACGCCTTGCGGACCGGAGGCTCCAGGGTCAGGAGATCCCCAAGGGTTCCCACCACCCCCCTCTCGGCCGCCAGTTGCTTTCCGCCGTTCCGGGCCGGCTCCGAAAACCCGTTGGCCTTCAAGCTCAAGAAGGTGCATCTTCCACCGTCCAACGCTTTGAGCTCGGAGACTCCGCCCACCGCCTGCTGCAAGGAATCCACCAGAACGAACTCCAATTCCGGTTGCAGGAACTGTTCCACCAAGCGTTCGAATTCGGGGCTGATTCGGGCAAAATCGGCAAGCGTTCCGGACACGGGCACCGAACTGTTGCGGAGATGGTGGAGGGCCGTGGCCACTCCCTCGCTGTAAAGGGAGTGGCTGACTTCCAATTCTTCCAGGGATTGAAGCCGCCCTCGCCCGCTGATCCATCCTTCCCGGGCCTCAGCCAGTTCGCCCCGAACTTGTGCCAGCTCTCGCTCCAGCTTCCGGCGTTCATCCTGGTTGGTCTCCAGCCGGCCCCGGACTGCGCCCGCCTCTTCGCGGCGGCGGGAACCGGTCAGCTGCCGCTGCTGAAGCCGACCCCGAGCCTGCTCCATTCCCGATTCGTGATCCGCGCGCTCCCGCTCCAGCCGGGACCGTTGGATCTTGATCGATTCCAGGTGCTGGAACGCCCGGTCTCTGGCATTCCGGAGCTGGGTCAGCTCGGCCGAAAGTTCCAGATGGCGGGCCCGGAGCTGCTCGACTCTCTGCTCTGCGGCTTCCAGCCGAGCCTTGCACTCGTCCGCGACCTGGGCGTGAAGGGTGAGGCGGCTGCCGACGAGCGGCCGTTCCGCTTTCAAGTTCGCGTCTTCCGCTTGCAGAATCCGGTGCTCCGACTCGATCGTTTCCAGCGACTTGAGCAACTCGCGGCGGTTCCGCCCGTGTGTGTCCAGGAGCCGTCGTGTCGATTCGATCTGCTGGCCGCAAAAGCGGATCGAATTCCGAGTCCGGTCCAATTCCACTCGAGCGCCGGTACTTTTTTCTCTCAGGTCCGACAGCCTGTTTTCCAGATCCTCCATTCGTTCCGAAATCTCTTGGAGGGTCCGTTCCCGATTCCGGATGTCAGCGGTCACTTCGGTCAGTGCCGGCCCCAGGCGCGCCTGCGCTGCTTCCACTTCGGCCAGGCTGACGACGATCCCATGTGCCTCCAAGCCGAAGCGCCGCTGCTGAACCTCCCGGAACTCCTTCTTCAATTTCTGGTGCCGCCGGGCCTTGGCCGCCTGCCGTTTGAGGGACCGGAGCTGGCGCTTAACCTCGCTCAGGATGTCGTCGATGCGGAGCAGGTTCTGGCGAGCCATTTCCAGCTTGAATTCGGCATTTCGACGGCGGGCCTTGTAACCGCCGATTCCGGCGGCTTCCTCGATGATGGCACGGCGATCCAGAGATCCGGAATTGAGAAAAGCCTCCACCCGGCCCTGGCGGATCAGGGCATAGGAGCCGAGCCCCACACCCATACGCTCCAGCAGAGCCTCGATGTCTTTCAATCGGCAGCGGTTTCCATTGATGAAATAGGCGCTGTCGCCGGACCGGTAGAGTCTGCGCGCGATGGACACGGAGGGTCCGTCCGCCTCGAGACCGTTGAAGGCTATACTCGTCTCGTCTTCCCGGGAAAGGGTGAGGGTGGCCTCCATCATTCCCGACGGCCGCCGCTTGCTGGTCCCGTTGAAGATGAAATCGTCCATCCTCCGGCCCCGCAGGCGGTGGGCGCCGACCATTCCCAGAACCCAGGAGAGGGCGTCGGTCAGATTGGACTTGCCGCAGCCGTTGGGTCCGACGACGATGGTGATCCCATCTTCGAACAGCACCCGGGTCCGGTTGGCGAATGACTTGAATCCCAGTATTTCCAGCGAATCCAGACGCGGCATGACCCCTCTCTACCTGTGCTATGATGACCGCCGACCCTGACACAGCGGATATTATTTTCGTCCACTCGCATGCGGGTTTGCTTCTCGGTTTCGACGTGACCATGGGGATAGAAGGATCATTCGGAGGAAGGGGCCGCGCGGCCATCCTGGGGAGCCTCCTGGCGGGGATTCTCCTGGCCGGTTCCGCGGCCGCCCAACCCCTTGGACTCTATCCTCTGGAGCAGGTCAGACCGGGCCAGAAGGGATACGGAAAAACCGTTTTTCACGGTAACAAAGTCGAGAAGTTCGACGTCGAGATTCTGGGAGTCCTGGAAAAGTTCGAGCCCCGAAGAAACCTGATTCTGGTGCGGGTCTCGGGAGGCCAGTTGGATCGGACCGGTGTGTTTGCCGGAATGAGCGGCAGCCCGGTCTACATCGAAGAGAAGCTGGTCGGCGCCATCGCCTACTCCTTTCCCTTCGCCAAGGAGCCGATCGCGGGAGTGACGCCGATTCAGGAAACCGTCGACGTCTTCAAGGAGATCCATCGACTTCAGGCGCCCCCCTCTCCCGAAGGACCCCGGACCGAGATTCTGCTGGAGTCCGCGCAACTGAAGCTTCCCGATTACCTGCCTCCGTTCGCGCCACTCGAGTTCGAGGCCGAACTGCCGGGTCTGGCCAGCGTCTCCCCGTTTCGCCTGACCCGCATCGCCACTCCCGTCAATACATCCGGTTTCTCGGGGCCGGCGGTGGATTACTTCCGGGAGACGTTTCGCCGCTTGGGCCTGGTGCCGGTGCAGGGCGCCGGCGGCGCCGAGACCAGCCACTTTTCCCAGGCTCCACTGGAACCGGGTTCCAGCATCAGCGTCGAGTTGGCTCGAGGCGACGTCAGCCTCAGCGCCAGCGGGACCGTCACCCATATCAGCGGGAACAAGATCTACGCATTCGGCCATCCCTTCCTGAACCTGGGCTACACGGACATGCCCATGAACCAGGCCGCCGTTCTGACCATCATTCCGCAACTGAATACCAGCCACAAGGTCGCGGCAGCCACCCGGATGGTGGGGGCCGTGAAGCAGGACAGAGCCACCGGCATCATGGGGGTGAGCGGGAGCGAGGCTCGTCTGCTCCCGGTGCATCTCAAGGTCAGGACCAGCCGGAACCAGGATCGCGAATACGCCTACGAGACCATCCGGGACAGCTTTCTGACCCCCTTCGTACTCACCTTTTCGGTCTACAGCAGCCTGATCTCGTCGGAGAAGGCGCTCGGTGACCAGACTCTGCGGATCAAGAGCACCGTCAGCATCGCCGAGCATCCCGCGGTGGTGTTCGAGAACAACATCGCGCGTCCCTCCAACAACCCCGTCGCAGCGGCGGTGGCAGCGGCGGCGCCGGCCCATTTGCTGCTCAACAGCGGTTTTGAGCAGTTGGAAGTGGAGCGCGTCGGCATCGAGATCGAGGCGGTGGAGCAGATCTGGGAGGCGACTCTGGAGAAGGTCTGGCAGGATAAACTGGAGGCCCGGCCCGGCGAAGAAGTGAACCTGACCGTCTTTCTCAGAAAGTTCAATGGAGAGACCATTGTCGAGAAGTTTCCCGTCAAGATTCCCGACGACATTCTTCCCGGTCCTCTCAAGATCATGATCGGCGACGGCCTGTCTCTGGCCAAGTCGGATGCGGAGTCGAAGCAGGGCCGATTCATACCCGAGAACGTGCGTCAACTGGTGAGGGCCATCAACAACCTGAAGAAGAACGACCGGCTTTATGTCCGGCTCTTCCGAGACCGCCCCAGCACCATCGTGGATGGGGAAAGACTCTCCGATCTGCCGCCCTCCTTCCTGGCTCTCTATACCTCCCGGAAGACTTCAGGAGACGTGCGGGCCGTGGATCGGGCCGTCTACGTGGAGCATGAGCTGCAAGCGACCGAATACGTTCTCCAAGGTCAGCGTGTCATCCAGGTGGAGGTCAAGAGCTAGGAGTCCTAGGAGTCTGCGCGGTAGAAATGATCGTAGCGAGAAAGTGGGGAATCGAGGCCAGATTTTCTCGATTTGGAGGTGCATAGTTGTTCTATTCGCCGAGAAATCGAGGAAATATGGACCGATTCTACCGCTTTCGCAGTAGATCAATTTCTGCGGCGCAGGCTCCTGGCCTGCGTTTCTCGTGAGTCCCCCCATGTCTTTCCGTCTTCTCAAACGGCTTTTGCCGCTCCTGTGCCTGCTCTCATGGGGCGAGTCTCTATTGGCCACTCAGCCGCGCAAATGGGTGTCGGCAACTCGAGACGAATTCCTGAAGGGGAAGCTGCGGGGAGTCTCCGTCAGCAGCGACGCCCGGCTCATTATCGCCCCCGCCCTGGAGCGTTTGCTGGACACCGAGGAGCCGTTCGTCTACTCCGCCGTCGTGGATGGGTTGGGCAACTTCTACCTCGGGACCGGCAACGACGGCAAGGTCTTTCGGATCGGCGCCAACGGCGAATCCAAGGAGTGGGCCAAGTTGGACGAGCCGGGGGTCTATGCCATGGCGGTCGATTCGTCGGGACGTGTCTACGCCGGCACCGCTCCCGACGGCCAGGTCTACCGGCTGGACTTGACGGGAAAGGCTGAGGTCTTCTTCGATCCCGATGAGAAATACATCTGGTCGCTGGCCATCGACCGGCGGAACAACGTCTTCGTGGGCACCGGTTCCAGAGGCGTCGTCTACAAGGTCGGCCCCGACGGGAAGGGACGGAAATTCTACGACAGTCCGGCCACCCACATCGTGAGCCTGGCTTGGGACCTGGACGGCAACATCCTGGCCGGGACGTCTGCCCGGGCCTTGATCCTCCGCCTTTCCTCGGAAGGCGGGGCCACCGTGGTCCACGATTCGCCGTTGGAGGAGGTCAGGTCCATCGCCGTCGATCGGTACGGAACCATATTCGCGGCAGCCTTGTCCGGGGGCGCGCGCGCTGCCTCCCGGAAGTCGGAGAGCACGGTCAAGACCAGCGCCAAGACCGGGACCACTCCGGCTCGGTCCACGAATTCGAGCCGTACCATTCGGGTAGCCGGGACCAGTTCGGGAAAGAGGTTGGAGATATACCGGATCGGGCGCAGCGGCGGCGTGGAAGTCCTTTACAGCTCCGACCGTGCCTTGGCCTACGATCTTCTGATCCGCAACGATGGCAATCTGCTGGTGGCCACCGGAGACAAAGGCCGGATTTTTTCCGTCAGCCCTCGAAGATTCGTGACCCTCCTGGTCGAGTCGGGAGAGGAACAGGTCACACGTCTGCTGGAACGCCGCGGGAGACTCTTCGCCGCCACCAGCAATCTGGGGAAGGGCTTCGAGCTGAAGACCAAGCCCTCCAAGCAGGGCGTCTATGAGTCCAGGGTCTTCGACGCCGGAATGGTCGCCTCCTGGGGAACCATCGAATGGGAGGTGATCGACCGTGTCGAACCGGTGGTGAAGGCGTCGGTCCGGACCGGGAACACCGACACTCCGGACGACACCTGGGGCAAGTGGAGTCCGACCTATTCCGACTCCAGCGGGACCCGCATCGAGAGTCCTCCCACTCGCTATCTTCAATGGAAGCTCGAATTTCCCGCCGAGGGCAGGTCCGAGGCCGTGGTCTCCCAGACCAACGCCGTGGATATGGTGAGCGTCAGCTATCTCCAGCACAACCTGGCGCCCTTGCTCTCCTCGATTACGGTGCATCCCCCGGGTGCCGCCTTTGTCCGCTATGCTTCCACGGATCCCGCAGGGGGGGTCTCGCCGGGTGGACCCGGCGGCGCTCACCGGCGCTCCTTACCCTCGGAAATTCGGCGTCTGGGTTCCCCGACGGTCAAGACTCCGCCGCGGAGGGTGTACCTGCCTGGCGCCCAAAGTCTCTCCTGGAGTGCTCAGGACCCCAATGGCGACGATCTGATTTACAGCATCCACTACCGATCCGCCGCTGACCGGAAATGGACTCTACTGAAAAAGGATCTCACCGAGACCTACCAGACCCTGGACGGCAAGAGCTTGCCGGACGGCACTTATGTGGTTCGGGTCACCGTCTCCGATTCCCCTTCCAATCCGGCGGACCAGGCCCTGGAGAGCGAGTTGATGAGCAAGCCCTTCGTCGTGGCCAACACCGCTCCCGCCGTAGAATGGGGCACGCCCCAGATCGAGGGGGCCGAGGTCCGGCTCCAGGTTGTGGTCCGGACCGTGGCCAGCACCATCCACCAGTTGGAATACGCCGTGGACGGAGACCGGTGGAGTCTCCTGTTTCCGGAGGACGGCATCGCCGACGGGACCCTGGAACGCTACCGGCTGGTATTCAAGGGCCTGGACCGGGGTGAACACCTGGTCACGGTTCGAGTCGTGGACTCCGTCGGGAACCTGGGGAGCGGCCGGCTGAAACTGTCGATTCCGTGAATCTCATCTCGGGGAATCTCTGCAGAAAGGCTGGGGTGGCCCGGACCCGGAGTTCCGCCCTATTGCCCTCGCTCGGCGGCCGGTCCAGAAAGCAGGCCGCCAAGTTCCGTTCTTCCGCCCAGACCCGACCCGACTCCGGACCCATGACGTAGAGCGCGGTGGAGACGATGTCCGCCACCAGGGCGCTCGGATGCCAGACCACCACCGACCCCTGGAAGGAGGCGCCGGTCCCGGTCCGGGGATCCAGAATATGCGCCATCCGTTGGTCTCCCACACGAGTGTCCCGTTCGGAGCCACCGCTGGTGGCCAGGCTTCCGTCATCGAGTCGAAGCGCAAGGGCCGGCGTCGTGCGTTGGCTGGGATCGGCCATTTCCAGGTGCCAGCCCGGCTCGCCTGGAGGGGTGCCCCAGGTCATGACCTGGCCACCCAGGTCGATAAGCCAGGGCGGGTCTCCCTGGCTCCGGGCGTGTTGGTAGACACGGTCCAGAGCCTCACCTTTGCCGAAGGCTCCCGGGTCCAGCAGGACCTGTTCCCCCCGGACGACAGTGCAATCCTCCCGCCGGAACTTGAGATGCCTCATGCCCGAGGATTGCCGGGCCCGCTCCAGTCTCTCCCGAAACCCGGTCCGTTGCGTCGACAGGCTCCGGTAGGCGTTGGCCAGGGCGCCGATGGCGGGATCGAAGGCGGAGCCGGTATCCCGATTCCAATGAAGCAGCTCGCTGTAGAGGCGGCACAGCGACGGGGAAAACCGGTAGGGGACGCCGATCGGATGCCGGTTCAAACGACTGAGCTCACTCTCCTTCACCCAGGTGCTGAGTTGCCGGTTCGTTTCCTCCAAAAGACGAATGTAGGTCTCGCACCGTTCGATTCCGGAAATGCGGTCCCGGGCATAGAGGTTCAGAGTACAAAGCGTTCCCATCAGCACCACCTGCCGTCGCACGGGAATCAGCTCGGGAGCGGCCAAAGCCGGGGGCAGGGACGCGCCGCAGAGGAAGGCTGTCGCCAGCAGCCGGTGAAAGGAGGACGCCGGTGCCTGGGGAGTTCGCCTGGATTCAGGCGGCAAGAGACCTGATCTCGCGCCTTCTTCGCCGGCGGAGCCAGAGCCGGAAGGTCACCCACTGGTGCCAGAGGTAGGTCAGAGCGAAAACCGTCCCGGTGACCGAGTGCACGACGACGGCCAGGATGGAAAGGGTGGGATGGGTGAAGACCTGGAGCAGGTAACCGGAGATCACCATCAGGGGAAAGCTGACCAGAATCAGAATTCCAGTGCGCCGATTGCTCTTGGTTCGGCTGCGCAGTTTGTCGGTGATGTGACTCCCGTACATCATTCCCAGAATCAGAATCAGGCAGGGAGCCGCCAGAATGTGAAGGTTCTGCGTAAAGAGTTGCCAGGGATGATTGACCAACTGAAACGGATCATGGCTCTCCATCAGATATTTCATGACGAAGAGGAAAATCCCCGTAGCCGAGAGCACCACCGAGAGGATGTGAAACGACCAGGCTTCCCAGCGGCTCATGACATCTACTTCCCGGACTGCGATTCGGCCTCCAAGACCTGGTCGATGGCCAGCACCCGGCGCACGGCCTGGTTGGCGGCCAAGCTGGTCAGGGTCGCTCCGACGATGGGTCGTATGGCTCGATTCAGGGAAAGCTCGTCACTGAGCTCGCGACTTTCGTACTGAGCGTACCAGTCCGGCGATGCGAGGTATTCGGGAGGTTCAAGAAATGCGGTCACCTCGATTCGCAGCACCTTTCCCGACTCGTCAAGGCAGATCAACAAGCTCTCCTTCTTGGTTCGGACGACATGAGTGTCCACGTACGCTCGACCGACCACCCGGTCCGCCTCCAGTGCCACGTAACGGGCGATCAAAGGACTGGGAATATCGACCTTGGCCAGCTTCGCTGCCCGGCGGCGCTGTTGATCGGTCAAAAAAACTCGTTCCGCCCGGATCTGGGCTGCCGGATACGCGGCCGCCAGCGCCTCCTCCCGGCTCAGCACACCCATCGACGAGGCGGTGAAAACCAGGGTCGAGCAAAGGCACGCCGCCCAGATTCCGTAAACGAGCCGCTTGGCTTCCGTTCTCTTTTCCCACACCGTGTCCCATTTCGCCGAAACTGGGAGGGCAGTCTAATGATGTTGAAAGTTATTTTCAAGAAGAAATGGGAGCCGCTCGTTCGTCGCTCCGGACGGGAGTGAAATATCGGAGGGAACTACTGACGACGGCGGCGAACCCGCGATCGAACGTCTTCAGCTCTTCTGCAGGGTGATCCCGGAACCGCTGATGCGGATGCTGACGGTCACCTCGTCCCCGTCCTCCTTGTCGATCTGCAATTTCAAGGGAGGGAACTTGAATTTAGCGAGCCTCAGCGCATAGGAACCCGGGGGCGCTTGGGCCTGACAGCTGCCCACCCGCCGCCGGAACCGAATTCTGGACGTGCGATGGGACTTGCCTGACTGCTGGTCGACCAGCTGGAAGGTCAGGTTGGCGATGCGATAAATGTCGAAGTCATATCCGGCGGCCTTGGAAACCTGGATCCGAATCTTGCGAGGTCCCAACTCCTTTTTCATCCGGTCGCCGTGCCGGCCCACCACCTGCGCCAAACGATTGTCGTCGTGTTCGGCCAGCCACTTCTCGTAATGCTTGCCCTGTCTGACTTCGGCGACGGCCTCTTCCACGATCTTGAGCATTTCCGGATCGCCCTTCCGGACCGCCACGGCGCACTCCACGCGTCCCACCTCTTCCGGCAGAATTTCCAGGTGGCTGGATCCCGGCAGCGTGGCCAAGGCGTACGCGGCCATGTACCGGTCAGCGATCAGACAGTCCACTTCTCCTCGACGCAACGCCAGGACGGCGTCATCCAAGGTCTTGAACGGAGTGATGGTCGATTGGGAAAACTGCCTTTTGACCCACCTCTGAACTTCGGTGTCCTGCCGCACGCCGATCTTGGCCGTGGAGAGAACGCCCGGCCTCAAATCCTTGCGGACCGGATTGATGACCAGACCCAAACTGGAGGTGTAGACGGGAGAGGAGAAATCGACTCGACGCTTGCGGTCTTCGTTGACCCCGAAAACTGCGATGACGGCGTGCGCCTCCTCGTTCTCCAAGGCGGCAATCAGCGATCCGTAACTCCTGATGATCCAGCGCAGGACCACATTGGGGCTGTCGCCTTCCGCGGCGATGGCGGCATTCACCTTCTCTACGATCCGGCCGGCCACCTCGACTTCGGGGCCCACCAGGCCCTCGCCCCCCGTCTGATAGAGCAGGGGCGCCTCGAAGGGAACCGTGGCAACCAGGACGACCTTGTCCTTCTTGATGGAAAGCAGGCTGCTCGGAGGTCCGCAACCGGCCAGTAACAGCAGCGCGGCGGGCAGTCCAAAAACGGGAAGCAGGTTCCTCTTCATTGCTAAACCAACCTCAAGTAGAGAATAGACCAGGATTTACGAGAGACCAGGATTTATACCAGATATCAGTCCGTGGTGGAAGTCGCGCCAGCCCCGAGACCGTTCCTGCGCCCGCCGGACCAGGCGCAACGGAGGGAGCATGCCGGGAGTATCTGAGCCGATAGCAACGCAGTCCGCGCACGATGCAGCGACGGTCGAATGCCAGGGCCATCCCACGCTAGGAATATCTGACGATTCGCCCCAACAACCGCAGAGGTTTGCATTCTCCGCTGGCTTTTTTTCGCCCCAGGCTTCATCCTGGGGGTATGAGCGCTCCAGCAGACGACGAAGTGATCTTCAAGGAAACCCCGGAAGGGTTTTTCCTCAACGATGCCCAGGTGCGACTGGCCCGCCCCGACGAGCGGGTGAAGTGGGACCGACGGGTTCACCAACACCATTACCTCGGCTTCAATCGGTTTGCCGGTCGCGGTCTGCGCTACGTCGTCGAATGGCGCGGGAAGTGGCTGGCGCTCGCCGGCTGGCAGTCGGGCGCCTTCAAGTGTCGGCATCGGGACCGCTGGATCGGGTGGAAGCCCGACCTGCAGTACCGGCGTCTGCATCTGATCGCAAACAACACGCGATTCGTGATTCTCGCCTCCAAGGGCGTCTTCCCGGGTCTCGGTTCCTGGACGCTGGCCCGGATGCTGCGGCGTCTCGGCGACGACTGGCAGGCGCACTATGGACACCCGGTGCTGATCGCCGAGAGCTTCGTCGACCCCGCCCGCTTCGACGGCGCCCTCTACCGCGCTTCCAACTGGCGTTATCTCGGCGACACGCGGGGGTTTGCGCGTCACAACGGTCGCTATACCGATCCTCACGGCCAGCCGAAGCAGCTGTACGTGTCCCCGTTGCGGCGCAACGCCTGCCGTCGTCTGCGCGACCCTCGCCCGCTGACCTCGAAGTGGGAGCCCAAGGGTCCGACCCGGAAGGGCGCGAGCGAGTTGCGCTCGCTGGTTCAGGAATTGGCCGAGATCAAGGATTTCCGGCGCGCCCAGGGGCGCAAGCATTCCGTGGCCTCGGTGCTCACCGTCTACCTGCTCGCGAGGCTGGCGAACCTGCGCGGACCGGTGGCCGCCGCCGAGTATGCGCAGAAGCTCTCGCAGCCGGAACTCGAGGCGATCGGCGCCTGGAAGAACCCCCGGACCGGCCGCTACGTTCCGGTCTCCAAGTCCACCCTGCACCGCGTGATCTCCTCGGTGGATCCGGACCAGATCGAGGCCGTGCTCCGGCGGTTCTCGATGCCGAGACTGCAACTGGGCCGCGCGATTGCGGTGGACGGGAAGCGGATTCGCGGCGCCAACCGCAACGGAGACGGACACTTCGAGACCGCGACCCTGGTCGAGCACACCACCCGATTGCCCCTCGCCACTCTCAGCTTCAATGAAGAGGGTGCGGAGATCGCCGCCGTGCGCGCTCTGCTGGAGAAGGTCGACGTCGCGGGCCGCGTCCTCACCGTCGACGCCTTGCACACCACCCGCGAGACCGCGCGCGTCATCGTCGAAACCCACGGGGCCGACTATCTCATGACGGTCAAGGAAAACGCCCCCGAAACCCATGAGATGCTCTCGACCATCGACTGGAACCGGGACGCGACCGGGTCTTTCCAGGAAGAGACCGACTTGGCCCATGGGCGCATCGAGCAGCGCTCCATCCAGGTCATGACTCCTCTGGAGGGCCTCCTGAACTACCCCCACGTCGCCCAGATCTTCCGCATCACACGCCGGCGCACCGACGCCCGGCAAAACGGAACCGGAAAAACCAGCCGCGAGCAGGTCTACGGCATCACCTCGGCGCCGGCTTACCGCGCGTCCCCCCGGCAACTCCTTGCCGACAACCGCGGCCACTGGGCGGTCGAAGTCAATCACAACCTCCGGGACACCCTCTTTGCCGAAGACGACTGTCTCGCCCGCACCCGATTCGCGCCGGCGAACAATGCGACCTGCACCAACCTCGCGATCGCGATCATCATTCACCAGACTTCGTTTGACAGCTTCGCCTCCGCCACTCGCCACTTCGCACTCCAACGCCAGGACGCCTTCACCGCGCTGCTGTCTCCGTGAGCACCGGCCCAACTCCCATCCCCAGACGGCGACGATCCGATCCCTCCCGCCGTCCCTGAGACGGAACTTCTACTCGTCCGCAGCCCGACCGGGCCGCTCGGGACCCTCAGCGGCAGGAGCTCAGGGCCCTGACGGCCCCCATGGTGGCGCCCCCATTCGGACCGACCCAACGCCCTGGCCGACAGCAGCGCTCCCTGATCTCGAAAATCAACTCAATTCACGGCAATGTCAGAGCGTGGGATAGTCCTGGGTCGAATGCCGTGACGACTTTTGCCACGGGCTGATATACCCGATTCGTGGCAATCGGCCCGGGCAACGGGGACGGCCACCTTGTTTCCCAATGGAGTCTGCGGAACCGGCGCCCCTACCGAGTGCCCATTCGCCGCCGCCGCTCGCCCTCGGTTCGAGAGGGCGGTCTCGCTGCAATGCGGGACCTTGGCCGCGACTATCTACGAGTAGTAGGGATTCTCCCCGGTTGTGTGGTCGGTCGTGTCCACGACTTCCACGATCTCGGGGACCACCTCCTTGATGCGGGTCTCGATTCCTTCCTTCAGCGTCACGTCTGCCATACCGCAACCTTGGCAGCCCCCGCCGAAAGAGAGGTAGACCTTGCGCTTGCGAACTCCGAGGAGATGAACCTGTCCCCCGTGAGCGGCAACGGCAGGATTGATTTCCGTATCCAGCAATCTCTGAACCCGTTCCGCGGCCGGTCCGGTGAGGTCCTCTCTCGGACCTTCGCCCAAGGCTGGAACCGTCGGCTTGTTGGGATTGTCGAACTTGAAGCCGCTCCTCAGGATCTTGTCCTCGAAGTCGACGGTGGCCCCTTTCAGATTCTCGGCGCTCCTGGGATCCACGATTACCGGGAATTCACCGGAATCCAAGACCAGGTCCTCCGGGCTCTGCTCGTTGGCCGTGATCAATTGCATGCTGTATTGAAATTCAGCCGTGCCGTTGGTCGTGGCCTGAATTCGAAGGGCCGGCTTATGTCCCTGCTGTTGCCGAATCACGGCCAAGACCTGCTCTTTGGCTTCATTGGTAAATCTAATCATTGGAAAATGCCCCGTGAGGAATCGGCGTTGTGGAACCGCAACCCGGATTCTATCTCAGAAGAGGGTTTCTTCCAAATCTCGCTCCAGGGCGTGTTCGGAAACGGATCACTTTCGGGAAAAAAAAGGAATCTTGCCATACTTGGCGCGACTGCCGGGTTGACCCCGATACCGCCTTGGGCGCAGGATAGGCGGTGACAAGGGTGCTGTAGCGCGTCCTGTGTGGCGCTTGGCGGGGAGCTTGGCGGTTGATCCTTTTCCGGCCCCCGCATTAAGGAGGGAGATTCTCGATGCCAAGAACGACCGGTCTACATAAAGCATGGAAGTGTTTCGACGCCGCCCTGTCCTTCGGCGCCGGCATGGCTTTCGACACCATTCAATTCTTCAACAACTATCGGCCCAACCCTTCATTCACGCCCAAGTGGTCGGACAAGCCACTGCTCAAGTCGTGGGAGAAGACCAAGCCGACTCTGGGTTGGCCCCGCAAGACCGATTCTCTCTGCCCCAAGTGCGTGGTCGAAGCCCGGGAAAAGATCATTGAGGGCCAGGAAGACTACCGGATCCTGATCGACGAGAAGGTGGGCGAGATCAAGGCCACCATCATCGAGCGGGAAGGGCAGGTCTGGATGGTCAAGGAATGCCCCATCCACGGGAAGTGCGAGGACCTGATGGCCATCGACTCCAAGTTCCTCAACTGGATCGAGGCCAACTTCCCGGGTCGGGATATCCGGTCCCACAACGACGCCACGCTCCACAACCACGGATCCAGCACCATCAAGCACGGGCGGGGAAGCGTCCTGACGGTCGACCTCACCAACCGTTGCAACATGATGTGCGACCCCTGCTTCATGGATGCCAACCAGGTGGGTTACGTCCACGAGCTGGAGTGGGCGGAGATCAAGGAGATCCTGGACAACTCGCTGCAGATCAAGCCCCGCAGGCAGATGTCGGTACAGTTCTCCGGCGGCGAGCCGACCATGTCGCCCCATTTCTTCCGGGCCATCAAGTACTCCCGTAAGATCGGTTACAACAGCGTCCAGGCGGCCACCAACGGGATCGAGTTCGCCAAGAGCGTGGAGTTTTCCAAGAAGGCGTACGAGGCCGGACTGCGCTACACCTATCTGCAATTCGACGGCATCGGCAACGACGCCAACAGTCACCGGCACATCGGAAACCTGTTCGATGTGAAGATCAAGGCCATCGACAACATCCACAAGGCGGGGATCGAAGTCATCCTGGTGACGACGCTGGTCAACGACGTGAACAACGACCAGGTCGGCCCCATCATCCGCTTCGCGATGGACAACCCCAAGAAGGTGGCCTTCATCGCCTTCCAGCCCGTCTCCTTCACCGGGCGGGATGAGTCCATCACCGACGAGCGGCGGCTCCGCCAGCGCTACACCCTGTCTCACCTGGCCCGGGACGTGAAGGGCCAAGTGGGACTCACCGAGCCCACCCGTGACTGGTTTCCACTTTCCCTGATGGGCGCGTTTGCCGACTTTGCCGACGTCGCCCATGGCCCCAACGCCGATTGGGGACAGGTCAGCTGCGGCTGCCATCCCAATTGCGGCGTGGGAACGGCCATGATGATCGACAAGGAGACCAAGGAGGCGGCTCCGGTTCCCCGGTTCCTGAACATCCCCGGACTGGTCAACGACATGCGAAAGGTGACCGACTCGGCTCGAGGCACCAAGTTCTCGAATTTCATGATCGGTCTGGCCCTGCTCAAGAACTACAGTCCCTTCAAGGCACCCTCCCGCCTCACTCTGTTCGACATCCTCAAGAAGTTCGACAAGAGCTTCGGTCTGAGCGGAAAGGACTACGGCCAGGGCAAGGACCGAAGGGACGATCCCTGGAACTTTCTCTTCGTGGCCGGCATGTGGTTCCAGGACCTGTTCAACTACGACTTCCGCCGCACCGAGATGTGCATCATCCCCTACGCCACCCAAGAGGGAGAGATCTCCTTCTGTGCCTACAACACCGGCCATGGCTGGCGGCAGATCATCGAGAACATGCACAAGAACGCGACCGTCGCCCAGTGGTACAAGGAGAACGGCCGTCATCAGATCTTCGCCGGCGGAAAGGATGCGCCGTTGCAGAGTTACGATCACTCGTTGCAGATCCGGTCCGACGACGCGGCGCGCGTCCGCGACCGCGGCGACAAACCCCAGACCGCCCGCGACGAGAAGATGGCGCGGCGCAAGGCTCTGCGGGAGCAGGCTGCGGTGCGGGAGTACTACGAGGAGATGGTGCTCAAGAAAAAGAAGAAGAACGACTTGGTGACCCTGAATGTCGGCTGATCCGGCGCCTGCCGGCTCGGTTCCGACCGTCATCGATACCAATGGAGGCTCGCGGTTCGCCGCGAGCCTCCATTTTTGCGTTTGGCAACCGGTTTTGATGGCCGGTCGAATGCCGTGACGACTTTCGCCACGGCCTGTTGAGGCCGGGTGGCGCGGGTTGCCGCACCGATAAGGAGACCTCATCGTGACCCAACTCGCCGAAAAAAAATGTATCCCCTGCCGGGGCGGAGTCCCGCCGCTGACAGCTGACGAGATCGCCCCCCTTCTGGCCCAGTTGCAAGGATGGGAAGTGGTCGAGGACCATCACCTGCGCAAGCTGGTTCGATTCCCCGATTTCGCAACGGCGCTGGCTCTCGTCAACCAGGTCGGTGAAGTCGCCGAAGCGGAAGACCATCATCCGGACATCTATCTGGCCTGGGGCAAGGTGGAAATCACCCTCTGGACCCACAAGATCAACGGCCTGACCGAGAGCGATTTCGTCCTGGCCGCCAAGATCGACCGGCTCCAGGCCGACGGTTAGCGGTCAGAGGCCGCCAGGAGCCTGCGCCGCGGAAGTTGATCTGCTGCGAAAGCGGCAGAATCGGTCCATTGGGAGGAACGATGGGGGACTCCTCGATGACGATATTGACGCCGACCAGTTGAATGAATAGACTAGTCTACTCATTTCCGACGGAGGCCGGTTCCATGCAAACCATCGGATCCTACGAGGCAAAGACCCGCTTGCCCGAGCTGCTTCGTCAAGTAGAACAGGGCGAGCAATTCACCATTACGCGCCGCGGCGTCCCGATCGCTCGAATTGTCGGCGTGGAAGATACCGTCGAGGACCGTCGCGCGATCATCGAGCGCATGAAAGTCGCACGGGCACAACGAACATCCGTTCCCGTCGTGGAACTGCTCTATGCTCGCGACGAGGGGCGCAGACCCTGATGCCTTTCGTTCTCGACGCGTCGGTCACCGCATGTTGGTGCTTTCCCGACGAGCAGGCGATGGTCTCGGACGCCGCCATGGACCGCCTGCTCTACGACGAGGCAATCGCGCCGGCACTCTGGACAATTGAGGTTCGCAACATTTTGATCGTCAATGAGCGACGCGGCCGCATCGAACCTGACGACGCGGACGCCTTCCTGAGTGATCTCACCCGACTACCGATCCGCGTGCGCCACGATGCGGACGAAAGGGCGCTCCTGGCGCTCGCCCGGAGACATCGGCTCACCGCCTACGACGCGTCATACCTTGATCTTGCCGTTCGCGCCAGCGTCGCCGTCGCTACGTTGGACCGTGCGCTGGCTGATGCAGTTCGCGCCGAGGGACTTCAACTCGTCGGTGAGTGATCCTCGCTACGGGTTTGTCTTGACAGCCCGTGGCAAAAGTCGTCACGGCATTCGACCGTCCCTGCATCCCGGCGGACTGCGTTGCGACTCGGCTCACATACTCCCGGTATACTCCCTCCGAAGCGCCTTGTCCGGCGGGCGCAGGAACGGTCTCGGTGCTCGCGCGACTTTCACCACGGACTGTTGACGCGAGTAGGACATTGAGTAGCGGGGTTCGTCCGACGGGAGCGGGCGCGCGCCATTTCGATCAGAGCACGATCAGGTTCTGGTCCGATGAGGGCGGTGTGATCTCCGGGTGGTTCTTGCGGATGAAGGTCAGGTAGGGTTCCTCGCCGGGCGGCTGCTGAAGGTGATATCGGATCTCCCATTCCATTACCTCCAGACAGTCCACCAGATCGGAGGCCCGGAGTCGCAACTCGAGCTCTTCCTTGAGCCCGTCCAGCCTTTTCTGCAGAACTCGGATCAGGGCCGACACCATCGGGTCCGGCGACGTGTGCTCATAGATGACTCCGCGAACCTCGGACCGGAAGGTCTTCCTCAGCAGCCGGACCGCCTCCAGCACGTGCCGGTCGCGAAAGCTGCGCAGACCCTGCGCGTAGCGGAGGATTTCCATCTCGATCTCATGGATTAGGGGCCTGTAACGCTGCAGGTTCTCATAAAGTCGAAGACTGCGGTCCGGATCTTGTTCCTGTCGCAACTGGCGAATGTATTTCTTCCCCGCCTGATGGCCCTGGCCTTGTGCCAGGTAGACGCAATCGGGCGGACAGGGGATCTCCACCACCCGCAGGCGGCCGCAACAGGGGGCGCAGATGAGCGTGCCCTTGGCCGGACAGTGGCGTTTGCCCTTTCTGCTATTGCACAGGATGCACTTCATAACTCCAAGACTTCCTGCGTTCTCGATCGCGCCGACAAAATACCACCATGGAGTCAGACTATCCTACCTGACCCCGGGAATCCGATCGCCATACCGCCACCGGTCCGCTAGAACCAAAGGCGTTCAGAATGGCTATACTGTCTACGTGGCGAAACGACTCTTCACTCTGGCGGAAGCCAGAAATATCCTGCCTCTGGTCAGAAAGCTGGTGGCGGTGGCCATGAATCTGTCCAGCGAGATTTCGCGTTACAAGGAAGCCGTCCAGGAACTGGCCAAGAGTGCCGACCTCAACCGCGGCAGCCCGGAAGGCACGGCCTACATCGAGCGTCTCCTGCAACTGCAATCGTGCGTCGCCCGGCTTCAGGGCCTGGGTTGCGTGGTCAAGAGCGTGGATCAGGGGCTTATCGATTTTCCCCACCTCAAGGACGGGCGCGAGGTCTACCTTTGCTGGAAACATGGCGAAGAGGACATCCGTTACTGGCACGAGATCGACGCCGGTTTCGCCGGCCGCAAGCGCATTCCCGAGGATTGAAGGACGGAAGGTGGAGGTTTCCATGAGAAAGATGAACCGTGTTCCCGGGGTTTTCGGGGCGATGCTCTTCCTGGCCTTGACCCACTGTTCCAGAAACATGGAGGAGCCCCCCTCCGGCGGTCCCGTCTCTCCCGGGACGGTCGCGGCGGCGGGCGCTGCCGGCGGCTTGCTCTTTTCGGCCCCCGAGGGCTGGACCGCGGAGACCCCGGCCTCCTCGATGCGGAAAGCCCAGTACCGTCTTCCCCGCGTCAGCGGTGACCCCGAAGACGGGGAACTGGTCGTGTTCCACTTCCCCGGGCAGGGCGGCTCGATCGAGGCCAATATCAAACGGTGGTTGGGGCAGTTCAGTCCCGACGAAACCGGCGGCGGCCCGTCCCAAGCCGAGGTCACCCGTCGGACCGAGAGTGGAGTCCCCCTGCTGCTGGTCGACGTCTCGGGCACCTACCGTCCTTCGTCGGGGCCCATGATGCGGCCGGGAGATCCCAAGACGGGCTATCGAATGCTGGCCGCCATCGCCCAGACGCCATCGGGACCCTGGTTCTTCAAGCTCACCGGACCCCGGAAGACCATCGACAAGTGGCACCCGGACTTCCTGGCGTTTCTGGATACGATCCGTCCCCAGGTTTGAAGCCGCCACCGCCGTGAGACGCACGACGCGGAATCCGTCACTGTCGGGGGTCCTTCTCCTGCTGTTCATCGCCGTCACATCCCTGGACCTGGTCCAACCGTCTTCGAACCAGACCTCGCCGTCGATCCGGCAGGATCGGGCGCGGGAGATCATGGACCGGGTCGACCAGATGATGCGCGGAGAGTCTTCAACCGGAACGGTGGAGATGAAGGTGGCGACCCGGAGATGGAACCGCAGCATGACCCTCCGGATCTGGTCCCAGGGGACCGACAAGTCCCTGATCCGGATCCTGGCTCCCAGGAAGAACCGCGGCACCGCCACCTTGCGGGTGGGTTCCAACATGTGGAACTACCTGTCCAAGATCGAGCGGGTCATCCGCGTCCCCATGTCCATGATGATGGGCTCCTGGATGGGGTCTCATCTCACCAACGACGACCTGGTCAAGGAGAGCCGCCTGGTTCGAGACTATGACATCCGGATCTCCTTCGAAGGCGTCCGGGAGGGGATTCCGGTCTGGGAGTTCGAACTCGTTCCCAAGCCGTCGGCAGCGGTGGTCTGGGGGCGGATCGTCTACCGGGTCCGTCAGGCGGACCTGCTGCCGGTCTGGGCCCGGTACTACGGCGAGGACGAGGCGCTGAAACGAACCATGAGCTTCTCGGACTACGCCGTCATGGGAGGACGCCGGATTCCCACCCGCATGAGCATCGTTCCCCAGGACAAGCAGGGGGAGTTCACCGAGATGGTCTACAAGGACCTCTCCTTTGACGTCCCCATTACCGAAAAGACCTTCTCCCTTTCCAATCTGCGGGCGAGACGATGATGGTGTTCCTCTTGGGATGGAGGAATCTCTGGAGGAACCCGCTCCGAAGTCTCATCACCATGGGCGGCCTGGCTTCGGGGTACGCCGTCCTGATGTTCCTGGTCAGTCTCACCGAAGGCATGCTGGTCCAGATGCTCAACAACGGCACCGATCTCCTGGTGGGACACGTCCAGATCCAACACCAGGACTATCTGCCCGACCGGGATCTGTACGAGACGTTGGGAGGCGGCGAGGGGACCGACTGGCGGGCCCTTACCGAGAGGCTGCTCGACGAGCCCGAGGTGGTGGCGGCCACGGCCCGGATTCACACCGCCGGTCTCGCGTCCACGGGCGAATACTCCTCCGGGGTCGCGATCGTGGGCATCGACCCGGTCCGGGAAGCTACGGTCAGCGGGCTGCAGGGGCAGGGTAGTCCGCAGGATCTCCAGGGGCGGGGCATGCTACTGGGGGAAGCCTTGCAGCAAGAGTTGGTTGCCGGTATTGGAACCGAAATCGCGCTGGTCACCCAGGCCGCCGACGGAACCATCGGCAACGACCTCTACCGGAACCGGGGCACGCTGCACACGGGTATGGCGTTGTTGGACCGGTCGCTGACCCTGGTCCACCTGACGGATCTTCAAGAGTTGCTGTCGCTGGCGCCCGGGCGGGTCCATGAAATTGCGCTCAAGCTTCGCGACCCCGGCGACGCTGAACTGGTTGCGGCCAGATTGAACGAGTCGGGGATTCTCCCCGCGGGCGCCGTTGCGCGGAGCTGGAGAAGTCTCCTTCCCACCCTGAGCGACTACCTGGACATGGCGAACGCCAGTTACGTGTTCATGATCGGTCTGGTGGCTCTTTTTGCCGCGTTGGGCGTTCTGAATACCATGCTCATGTCGGTCTTCGAAAGGGTCCGCGAACTGGGAATGCTCTCGGCCCTGGGCATGCGGCCGGCCCGGGTGGTCCTCACCGTCCTTTCCGAGAGCCTCGCTCTGGCGCTGGCCGGCCTGGGCGCGGGACTGGCTCTGGGCAGCCTGCTGGTGTGGCATCTGAGCTCGACCGGGCTGGATCTGAGTTCCTGGATGGGAGAGATCTCCATGCTGGAGACCCGGATGGATCCCGTGATTCCGGTCGTCTGGTCTTGGAACGCCGTGTGGTGGCCGGCCGTGGGTTTGGTTTTGGCGACCGTCGTCGCCTCCCTGATCCCTGCTCTGAGAGCCGCGTTCGTGAACCCGGTTCTGGCCCTGAGAAATTTGTCGAAGGCCTGACGGCGTGAAAATCATCCTCAAGCTGGCCTGGAGAAACCTGGGACGGAATCGGCGCCGGACCGGTCTCACCGTGGTCACGGTCGCGTTGGGTCTCGCCCTGCTGCTGGTCACGCTGGGATTGGGAGACGGCAGCCATCTCCAGATGATCGACAATGCCGTTCGCATGGGGTCCGGGCACGTCCTGATCCAACGCCAGGGTTATCAGGCCCACGGCGGTGTTCAGCGAGCGTTGGGGGAGGGGACCCGTTCCCAGGTCCGAGCTTGGATCGAGCAGTCGACCCGCGACGCGCCGGTTCCGAACCTGGTGGAGCGAGTCTTCGCCTCCGGCCTCGCGTCCTCGGCCGATGGCTCCACCGGCGTCCGGATCATCGGCACCCAGCCCAAGCCGGAGCGCCAAGCCTCCAAGTTCGATGAGAAGCTGGTGGATGGAGATTTCCTGCGCCCCGGGGCCGAAGACCAGGCTGTCGTCGGCGCCGGCGTCGCCAGAAAGCTCCGCGTCGGCATGGGGTCAAAGTTCGTGGTCCTCGCCCAGGCCTCGGGAAGCTCCGAACTCCAGTCCCGGCTTTTCCGGGTTCGGGGAATCCTGCAGACGGGATCGGACGATCTGGACCAACAGCTGGTGATCATCCCGCTGGAGGTCGCCCAGAAGCTGTTGCTGCTGCCCGGTCAGGTCCATCAGGTCGCCGTCTTTCTGGAAGATGTCGAAGTAGCCGGAACGCTGGCGCGGCGCGGACGGATGGTTCTACCCGACGCGACCGAAGTTCTCGACTGGGCGGAGGCCATGCCGGAACTCACCGAATTCATACGCATGGACGACGCCGGCAACTACGTGTTCAACGGCATCTTCCTGCTTCTCATCGCCTTCGTGGTCCTCAACACGCTATTGATGTCGGCCTTGGAACGGAGTCGGGAGTATGCACTGCTGGACGCGCTGGGCTTATCCCCTGCCGGCCGATTCTTCATGATGTTCACCGAGGCGGTCCTGTTGGCTCTGCTCTCGACGGCCGCGGGGTTGGCTCTCGGCTACGGTGCGCATCTGTATCTGGAATCCGCCGGGCTGCCTCTGGAAGTCTTCTACGAAGGAGAAGGGGAGCTTTCCGCCGCCGGCGCGGTGATGGACCCGGTACTCTACTCGCGGTTGTCGGCCGAACGAGTCTTTGTCTCGGCTGCCGTCATCGTGTTTTTGACCCTGGTCCTGGCCCTGGCTCCGGCTTGGCGCGCCGGACGCCGGGTCAGTATCCGGCTCTTGGGACGAATGTGACCATGCCCCATGCCGGCGAACCGGACCTGCTTCAACTCGAGGATGTCTCGCGCGTCTACCAGCAGGGAGAGCAGACGGTCCACGCCTTGCGGAGAGTCAGCCTGACCTTCCGGCAGGGGGAACTGGTGGCCATCGCCGGTCCTTCCGGATCGGGCAAGACCACCCTGCTCAACGTCGCCTGCGGAATCGACCATCCCACCCGCGGCCGCGTCCGTATGCAAGGGATCGATCTGGCGCATAGGAGCCGCAAGCAACTGACTCGGCTCCGGCTCGAGCGGGTCGGTTTCATCTTTCAGGCCAACAATCTGTTGCCGGTGCTGACGGTGGAGGAAAACGCCGAATTCATTCTCCTGCTTCGAGGGGTGCCCCGGCGCCAACGGCGGGAAAAGGTCCGGGCCATTTTGAAGGAGGTGGGGTTGGAAGGGTTGGAAGGCCGAAAGCCGGACCAGCTCTCCGGGGGACAACAGCAGCGGGTGGCGGTCGCGCGTGCGGTGGTGGCGGCGCCGCCGCTGATTCTGGCCGATGAGCCCACGGCCAACCTGGACAGCCGCACGGCCCTCTCCCTGCTGGATCTGATGGAAAGGCTCAACCGCGACAACGGGACGACCTTCATCTTCTCCACCCACGATCCCAGGGTCATGGAACGGGCCAGGAGGACCATCCGCCTGGTGGATGGGGAAGTCGATGCCGACGAACGGTGCTGACCCGCGGTCTTGGCCGTGGCTGCTCCTCCTGTTCTGGTTTCTGGCCCCGCCTGGTCTCCAGGCCCGGGACCTGGACTGGGGTGGATCGATCCGATCCTATCTTTTCCTGAGAGAGAGGCCGGTTCCAGCGGCCAGGAATGATTCCGAGCTGGCCATATTCCGCCTGACGTCCAATCTGGAACTCTCTCGGCGCGTCCGCGTGGAATCCCACGCCATACTGAATTTCCTTTCTCCTCCCCTGTCCACATCGGCCCATCTGGCCGATTCCCCGGCCGCTCTCTACCTGCCATTGGAGCACCGCCTGATGAACCGTCCGGAGGGGCGACTGTTGGCCGCTTTCGACCGCCTGAACCTGGAGTTGGACTTCGACCCGCTGGACGTCATCGTGGGGAGGCAGGCGCTCACCTGGGGCGTCAGCTACTTCTGGCCGGCCCTGGATCTTTTCGCTCCCTTCGCTCCCCAGCGACTCGACCGGGACTACAAGCCCGGCATCGACGCTGTCCGCGGGGTCTTGCGCCTGGGGCAGTTCTCCGAGTTGGAGGTCGTGGCCGCCTCACTGGGTCCTGACCCCGGAGAGGATGGTGCTGCCGGGTTCCAACTCAGGCTGAACGCCGGTGCTGTGGACGTGGGGGTCATGGGGGGCAGTTTCCATGGGGATGACGTGGCCGGTCTATTCCTGACTTCCGACCTTGCCGGGACCGGCCTGCGGGGTGAGGTCAGTTGGACGCGCTCCGGAGACGTAGCGGATGCGGAGCGGAACCGGGAGACGTTCTGGAGGGGTTCGGTGGGAGTCGATCGGCAGTTGACACCCTATCTGACCTTGATCCTGGAGGGCGCCTACAACGGCTATGGGACCGGTTCGCCCGGAGAGTACCCCCTCTATTTCGACTCGGACCGGATCTCGCGGGGGGAGGTCAACGGAACCGGCCGGCTCTATGGAGGAGTCTCGCTGGCTCTGCTGCTGCACCCTCTTTGCACTCTCTCCACCAGCGCACTCTTCAACGGGAGCGACGGCTCCCTCCTCTGGTTGCCCTCCCTGACCTGGTCCACCGGCAACGACTCGGAGTTCCTGGTGGGAAGCCAACTCGGGTTCGGTGCTGGTCAGGGCGCGGACGGCCAGCGCGGAACCGAGTACGGAGGGGTGCCCCGGACCCTTTTCTTCGGTTTCAAGCAATACTTCTGACGCCGCGCCCAGCTCCCGCGGAGGGACTGGCCGAACCACCCGTAGAACCTGGGACGAGTCCCCGTGGCAGCGGGAGTCGCCGGGGCCAAACCCTTGCGGCTGAATCCTTTGGCATCAGACTGGCGTGATACTCTTCCTCCACGCCATGCGAATCATCCCTTGCTTGCTGCTGTTGCTGGCCGTATCGGTTTTCGGGCAACCGCCCCCGGCCACAAACGATGCGCCGGAGGGGGTCCGGATCACTCCACTCGCCAGGGCCTTCCAGCCGGGAGAAGTGGTGCTGGTCACCTTGACTGCGCCGCGCCGCGTGGATCGGGTCGGATTGCGGGTCTTCCAGCAGAAGCTGCCTCTGGAACCCGGCCTGGGTGAAGTCCCGACCAACTGGTGGGCCCTCGTCGGAATCGACCTGAATACGAAACCGGGGGGCTACTTGCTCCGGTTCGAACTCTACGCGCAGGATCGAATTTTTGCCCGGGTGGATCACCGCATCACGATCAAGAAGAAGAATTTCCCGACGCGCAGGCTCAACCTGCCCGAGAAATTCGTGACTCCTCCCAAAGCGTCCCTGGCCAGAATCAAAAGGGAGTCGCGGCTCATATCCGGCATCTTCGCCGAAGCGGGCAGCGAGAGGCACTGGTCCGGATTTTTCCTCCGGCCCGTTCCGGGGCGCGCCAACAGCAGTTTCGGAAAGCGGAGCATCCTCAACGGAAAACCTCGCAGCCCCCATAGCGGGACCGACTTCCGCGCCTCCAGGGGCACTCCGGTCAAGAGTCCCAACGCCGGGATGACGGTGCTGGCCCAGAATCTCTACTATGCGGGTAACACCGTGATCCTGGACCATGGCCAGGGCCTGTATTCCTATTTCGCCCACCTCGATGACTTTACGGTCAAGAAGGGGGACCGCGTGGAGCGGGGAGATCTGATCGGACACGTGGGGTCCACGGGCCGGGTCACGGGTCCGCACCTTCACTGGACCGTTCGGCTCCGGAAAGCCCGGGTCGACCCGCTATCGCTCATGGAGATCCTCGCCCGCTTCGAATCGAGCTGAAGACCAGGCGAAGGAACGGTCTCGAAGGCCGCCACACCCTCCGGCCGAACGCGTTCCGCGTCGGGTGCCGTGACGACTTTTACCACGGGCTGATAAGGTGCAGCAGATGCAGGTTTGGATCGCCTTGGCGGCCATGGCCTGGACGGTCGCGGAAGTGGAACAGGCCTACCGCCGGGATTTCACCGGCGCCCTCATGCGGGTCGACTATTTCCACACCGGAACGGCCACGAGGGAGTGTTTCAGCCTGGATCGAATTCGGGTCGAAGGCCCCTGGGCCGGAAATCCGCGCCGCCTGCTGGATTCGACAGACTGGGGCAAGTACCGGTTCCAGCTGGTCGATCCCGAATCGGGTGGAGTCCTGTTCTCCAGCGGGTTCTCCAGCATCTACGGGGAGTGGGAGACGACGGAGGAGGCCAGGCAAGAAATCTGGCGCACCTTTCCGGAAGCGGTTTGCTTTCCGGAGCCGCGGCGAACCGTCCGGTTGGAGCTCTCCCAGCGGGACCGGCGACTCGCATTCCAGCCGGTCTGGGACATTCTCATCGACCCGGGCTCAAACCAGGTCGACCGGTCTCCACCCAAGTCCGCCGCCGAGACCACGCTGATGCGAAACGGTCCCACTTCCGACAAGGTGGACCTCCTCTTCCTGGGAGACGGGTATCCGGAAGAAGAAAAGTTCAAACGGGACGCCCGGCGCCTTGCCGAAGCCCTCTTCCGGGTCGAACCCTTCAACTCGCGCCGGACCGACTTCAATGTCAGGGGGCTCTTTACGCCGGCGGTGGCCGCAGGCGTGTCTCGGCCCGGCGCCGGCGTTTTCAGGAGTTCGCCCCTGGGCGCCAGTTACGATGCCCTCGGGCTGAAGCGCTACATCCTGACCACCGACGACCGGGCCTGGCGGAACGCGGCGGCGTCCGCTCCCAGTGACTTCGTGGTCATCCTGGTCAACAACGAGGAGTACGGAGGAGGGGGGATTTTCAACCTGTATGCGGCGGTGGCTGCGGATTCTTCCTACAGCTCCCACCTGCTGGTGCACGAGTTCGGGCATCTCTTCGCCGGTCTTGGAGACGAGTACTTCACCTCGACCGTGGCCTACCTGGACCTGATGGCGCCCGGCGTGGAGCCTTGGGAGCCGAACATCACGGCTCTGCTGGACCCGGCCCGGCTCAAATGGGGCCATCTGGTGCAGGTGGGAACGCCGCTTCCCACTCCGTGGGACAAGCAGGGGCACGAGCTCAGGACGCGCGGAAATGAAGAGAATTCGGCTGCTGCGCCGAAGGTTTTGGAGAAGGAGCCTTATGCGGGGGGCGTGGGGGCTTTCGAAGGAGCCAGCTACACCCCCACGGGGCTGTACCGCCCCGCACTGACTTGCGTCATGTTCAGCCGCAATGAGCCCGAATTCTGTCCGGTCTGCAGGGAAGCCATCGAACGGATGATCGATTTCCATGTCAAGTGACGGGCCTCGACCCGGCGGAGGTGAGAGTATGCGTTTGGAACAGATCAGGAAAATCGGAGTGGCGGGAGCGGGCACCATGGGGACGGGCATCGCCCAGCTCTTCGCCCAGTCGGGCTTCCACGTCAGCTGGTACAACCGCTCCGCCGCCGGCATCGAGCGGGGCTTCGGCGGCGTCCGCCGGAACCAGGAAATCCTCATCGAATCCGGCGCCCTTTCCGACGGTGAAGCCAGAAATTCGATGACCCGCCTGCATCCCACGCTGGAGTTGTCCGACCTGGCCCCGGCCGATTTCGTGATCGAGTCCATCGCCGAAGACTTGGACGCCAAGAACCAGCTTTTCCGCTCCCTGACCCGAATCTGCCGTACCGATGCCATCCTGACCACCAACACCTCGTGGTTGAGCATCTCCCGGATGGCGGAGTCGGCGTCCCCGTCCGAACGTTTTGCCGGCTTCCATTTCCTGAATCCGGCCCACATCATTCCTCTGTTGGAGGTCATCCCGGGAAAGGCAACCTCGGACCGGACCGTCGACCTGGCCATGGGCTTGGCCCGCCGGATCGGGAAGCAGCCGATCGTGGTGCGGAAAGAAGTCCCCGGGTATGTCTCCGTCCGGCTCCAGGCCGCCGTGGTTCGGGAGGCGGTTCACTTGGTGGAGGAGGGAGTCGCCACCAGCGAGGAGATCGACACGGCGATGAAGGAGGGACTGGGAGTGCGATGGGCCCTGCTCGGTCCCCTGGAGATCGCCGATCTCGGTGGCCTTGACGTGTTCAACATCGTCACTCGCAGCTTGAACCCGCACCTGTCGGCGGCGCAGGGTGGTCTCCGGCTGTTGGAATCCCTGGTGGCATCGGGTCGGCTGGGCATCAAGAGCGGAGCCGGCTTTTACGAATATTCCGGCGACGAATCGGGGAAAGTCCTTGACGACAGGGACCGGAGGCTCCTGAAGCTGCTCCGGATCAAGTCCGAATGAAGCCGGAGCCAATGCCGCTGCCGACCGTGAATCTTTATTGAACGACTATTGGCCACGGCCATCGTCCGGTAATCTCCATACCGGGGACCTCAGACATGATCCAAGCGCACTCCTTCCGCTCCAGCACGGAGGTGGTGCGGATGTCGACCGGCATCGTCATTCCCGTTTTCTTTCCACCCGGGGTGGATCAGCAGGTGGGTCACGACCTGCTCTGGGACACCGTCGATGCCTGCGTCCGCCAGGTCGAACGGCCCGAGTCCGTCTGTTTGAGTGTGGACGGCGAACCCTACGGGAGAGACGTCGGGGAAGTCCTGTCCCACCGCTTCCAGGTCCGGCTCACCTGGTGCCCCCAAAACAAGGGGAAACTCCAAGCTGTGCGCCGGGGCATGGAGCTGTTGCTGGAGGAAGGCGGCCATGACTATCTGGCCTCGCTGGACGCGGACGGGGACCACTTTCCTCACGAGCTCGCCAACGGGATCCGGTCGGCCCAATACGCGCGCCGGAAGGACCCGGACCTGGAGGTCCTGGTGTTGGGCAGGAGGATCAGCCGGCATCGGCCCATGGGCCTCATGAGGGGCGAGATGGAGGAGTTGGCCGACCGCATTCTACTGGACGCCCTGGCCTACTCCGCCACGGTCCGGGGGTGTCCCTTGCGGCTCGAATACGCCACGGTGCTGGAGGAGTTTCCCGACTTTCACTCCGGATTCAAGATGCTCACCCGCGACCTGGCCCGGCGGGTTTTCCTGACCGAGCCGAAACTGTGCGGGGGAACGGAGGACGCCTATTTCAGGCACGGATGCGAGTCGGTGGTGACGGTGGAGAGCCTCTTGGCCGGCGCCTGTCTGGTGGTGTTCAACCGGACCACGCTCAACGAGCCGGTCATCTCCTCGTTCGGGCTTCTGGAACGCACCCGCATGGTGGCCGACAAGATCGTCTGGCCCTGCCGCCGGCTCGGGATCCCCGGCCCCTTCGTCCGCCAATGGCTGCGAAACCATCTGCCCCGGCTCTTGTTGAGCACCCTCGCGCCCCAGGGGAGAGAGGAATTGAAGCAGATCCGCCGGCTTGTCCTGGAGGACCTGGGAATGGAAGACGACCCTGACGAGCCCATCGAGGCTCCACTGACCGTTTAGACGCCCGTGCTTAGTGTTAGACTGTGAATTGATCCCGGTTCCTCCAGCGATTCGGGGGCGCTGTCACGAGACTTCCAGGACGCCCTTGATGTAGGCCTCGTCTTTGGAGTCGCCGCCGAAGGCGCCCTTCACCGTCTCCAGGGTCGGATAGCGGTGAGTGATGAGGGACTGGACGTCCACCTGTCCCGTCTGAATCAGTTCTACGGCGCGGGTCGTGGTCTCGGACCGCCGGGTCGCCGGATTCAGCGCACCGGAGGCCCCCACCGAGACCACCAGCGTCGGTTCCAGAAAGAGCAGGCGGTTGATGACGCTCAGATCGGTTCCCTGATGCCCGTGCCCGTAGAGCAGCACCGTGGCCTGCTTTCGAACCAGTGAGGAGATGGTCCGGAAGGCGGCTCCGCTTCCGGTGGCCTCGATGAGCAGGTCGATCTTCCGGCCCCGGGTCAGGTGGGCAACCATTTCCACCAGGTCGGATTGGGCCACGTCCACAGGCGTTCCTCCCAGGCGCTTCACCAGGCTCAGCTTCTCCGGGACCCGATCCGCAACCAGCACCGTCCCCTCATATCCCACTTCCCGCCGAAGGTTCTGGAGGAACAGCAGGCCGGCCGGTCCCGCGCCCAGGATCAGGACGTTCTCGATCGCTCGCGACCCCTGGGGTCCCGGATGGAACATGTAGCGGGCGGGGGTCCGCACCACCCGGTCCAGGGCATGGAGGATGCAACCCAGAGGTTCCGAGAGGGCGGTCTCCGGAAATCCCATCTCCCCCTGCAGCCGGACCGCGTTCACTGCCGGAATCGCGACCCGTTCCCGCATGGCTCCCGGAATTCCGGTGATGCCCAGTTCCTGATAGTGGAGACACTGGTGCGAGTCCCCGCCGGCGCAGTACTCGCAGACGGGAGTGATCCGCTGGCTGTAGCAGTTCAGGCCCTGGTCCACGGCCACCCTGTCCCCCGGCGCCAGATCTGGTACCTGGGTACCGGCTTCGAGTACGGTCCCGCAGAACTCGTGCCCCAGGATCTGAGGCTGGACCGAGAGCGGGATCGGCCGGCCGCCGGCATCGGAGTTGTAGTTGGCCTCGCCCTGAAAGATGTGGAAGTCGGTACCGCAGACGCCCACGGCTCCGACCTGGATCAAGACGTCGTGATCTCCGCATTCCGGTTCCGGAACGTCAGCCACCTCGAGCCGTCCGGCGCGTTCCAGCAGTAGAGCCTTCATTGGGGTCCCGTGATGTTACCAGTCCGTCGCCGGGACTTTCACGCCCGCCGGCGGCTTGAGGCTCCAGCATCCTCGAGATCGGAAACGGGGGACGCCGGCGGGGTCAGGAGGGATACCGAGACATAGGCGAGGGTCGAGAGTACCACCGCCGGGAAGACGCGGTGGACCAGGGCGACCTCCGGGAGGTGGGGCCAGACGATCAGGCAGGTGATCCCTATGGCGTAGGAGGTCAGAACCGCCCGGCCGTTGCCCCGGTTCCAATAGAGTCCGAACAGCAGGCTGGGCAGGAAGCAGGCGGCGTAAAGGCTCCCGGAGAATGCCGTGATGGACACGACGCCCCCCGGAGGGTTCAACGCCACCACGGCGGTCACCACGGCGAAGAGGGCGACGTAGACGCGAGTGGATTGCAGGATGGCGCGTTCGCTGCGACCCTTCCAGATCAGGCCCACCAGATCCCGCTCGCAGGTGGAGGCCACGACCAGAAGCACCGAATCCAGAGAGGACATGGCGGCGGACACCATGGCCACGAAAAGGAAGGCGCTCACGAAGGGACCGAAGACCTCCCCTCCGGCCAGAAGCGCCGGCACGACCCGGTCGGTGTCTTCCAGCCCCGGGGGCAGAATCCGGCGCGCGAACAGCCCGATGGGCGTCAGCAGGCTGAACACCAGCAGAAATATCCCCGGGGAGATCCAGGCGCCCTGACGGACCGCCTTCCGGTTCTCCAGGGCATAGAAGCGGGAGAGTTGCCTGGGCTCCACCAAGGCCTTGATGGTGGTGGCGAAGATGACGCCCAGCAGCAGAGTCAGCGGGAGCGGTCCCGCCACCGAGGAGGGAACCTGATCCACAACCTGGGAAATCGGCTCCCAGCCGCCGGCGGCCCGGTAGGTCCCCGTGAAGAGCACCACGGCGGCGACGATCATCAAACCGCCCTGAATCACGTCGGTCCGGACCACCGAATGGAAGCCGCCCACGGCTGTGTAGAGCATGACGACGACCAGAACCATTCCGATGGCCGTCCAGTAGGGGACCTCCAGGACCGCCTCCAGCAGGTTTCCGATGCCTTTGAAGACCGCCGTCATGTAGATCACGCTGGAAAAGAGAACCAGCAGGGCCGCTCCCACCCGCGCCGGAGTGCTGGCGAAACGGAATCCGATGAAGTCGGGAACGGTGACCGAGCCCATGGAGGCGGTCCGCTCCCGCAACCGGGGCGCCACCCAGATCCAGGCCATCCAGGTGAAACCCACCGCGAAGGGCACCAGGAGCAGCCAGGACAGACCATAGCTGTAAGCCTGACCCGAGAAACCCACGTAGCTGTTGGTGCTGGCGTAAGTGGCGAAAAACGAGATCCCCAGCGTCACGCCTCCCAGGGATCGTCCGCCGACGAAGAAGTCCAGCCAGCCCCGGGTCCGGCGCTGCCCGATCCATGCGTGGTAGACCATGAGAGCCGTGTAGACTCCCAAGAGCGCCAGCACCAGCCCGTGTTCCCCGACCCAGGTCACGACGGGAGGCTCCTCGTCACCGGCCGCTCTCGCTCAGGAAGGCGGCCATGGTCTCGAGGTTCCGGGCGAAGGTTCGGGAGCTGATGATCCGCTCCAGCGGCGGCTTCCCTCCGCGAAAGACGGTCAGCGTCCCGTTCTCGTTCAGAGGGATCGTCCGATCGTCGACGGTCACGACCATGTCCCCGGCCGCAAAGAGGAAAATCACCGGGTCGGCCTTGCCCACCGATCCCTCCTCGACCCACGCCCCCCGCGGGTCCATGCTCTGCACCAGACTCCGGACCCGCCGGGACAGTTCCTGGCCTGACGGAGACGCAGTCTCTCCCCGCCAGGGCGAGAGGCCCTGGAGGCGCTCCGGGCGTCGAATGGCCGAGGGATCCCGGGACAGCAGTGACCGGTATTCCTGCTCCGCCTTCTCCAGGCGGCCGCCGTCGGTCCAGAGGCCGTAGTGGGTGATGACGCTCTCGGGCGAGTAGCTCAGCTCGTACCCGTCCAGCAGGCGGCTGGGTCCCGTCTCCACCCGGACCCGGCTCCCCTTGGTGATGAAGAGGGGACGATTGGTGCCAAGCTCATAGAATCGAGCCAGACAGAGTTCTTCGGGACCACATCGTCCTCCTTCCCGGCGCCAGGGCCCTTCGGGCGGCAGGTTGGATTTGCGCAGGTACTCGACGGCCCGGGGAACGGGCTCCAGGTACTTCTTCCGGCCGGTCTCACGGTACAGGACCAGGAGCATCTGCAGGACAGCCTGAGACTCGGAGCCGGTGATCGACGGCGGCTCGAAGATCCTGCCCCAGGCGGGGTGCATTCGGCCGTCATACTGCTGCGCCCAGGCGGGCTGGGGGTCGGGCATCTGGGCCAACAGGAGGAAGTCGCCCCCCTTTTCGGCCACGGCCCGGTAGCGAGGTTCGCCATAGATTCGCGCCGCCTCCAGGAAGGTGTCGATCACGTCCAGGATGGCGTTGTCGTTGAGGGTGTAGTGGTGCCGATAGTCGGGCCCCGGCCATTCGCGCGACCACGAGTCGGGATATGCGGCGGACCGGGTGGCCGGAAGACCGGGATCGGCCAGATTTCGAAAACGCTGGGGCCAGGCGCCGTTGGGGTATTGGGCCCGGGCCAGTTGATCGAGAGCGTAAAGGCTCGCCTGGTGGATCTTCGGGTCCCGGAATTCCAATTCCCGATCCACCCGCATGAGGAGGCGGAGCGCGCCCTGGGTGACGTTGTCGTCCAAAGTGCTGGCTGCCTTGGGTCCCGGGTTCTTTTCTTGCGGAGCCGGATCCGGCCTCTTGGCACAATCACCGTCCACTCGGTAGGGATACGATCGGCGTTTCTCGGGATCCAATTCGATGATGTAGTCCCACCCCCCGGAACAGTGCTGACCCCGAACCAGAAGCAGTGCAGTTTCTCGAGCCGCCTCCAGAAGGTCAGGGTCTCCCGTAGCCTCGTAGGCCCTCAGGTAGGCCATTCCCACCCGGGGCGTTCCTCCGGTCTGCACCGTGACCTGAGACGGACCTTCGGCCGCCTCGGACCGCCCGTAGCTCAAGTCGGTGGCGTAACGGAAATGGTAACCGCCGGAGTTGGACACTTGAGTGCGGAAGAACTCCACCGCCTGTTTCAGGGCCTTCCGCACCTCCTCCGGGCCGGCGGAAACCGTCTCCGGGCCTTCCGGCGGCGGGGAACAGGCTATCGGTCCCACCAGGGTCCAAAGCGCCACGAAACCTGAGCGAATGCACCTTCCGAAGTCCGGTCCCTGTCCCACGAATCCTCTCCTCATATTGTTTTTAGCGACGGTCAGGGCGACCGGATCAGAGTATGTTTCCGGCCCAGGCTCCGAGTCAACGGCGCGACTCCATGCCGGTGCCGACGGTCGTCTTTGGATATCCGGGGTGGTGTTTTCTATTGACAGCAAATTGTGGCTCATTTTTCGCTATCAATAGTAAAAACTCTCCCTGTTTGGAGGAATTGGGAACGGCGGCTCGGGAGGGGCGACTTCCAGTCGCCCCTCCCTCACGTTCCCCCGTGCCCTCATTCCCCCGTGCGCCTTCGGGAGTGCGGCGGTTGGAAACCGCCGTTCCCGGGGGGCGGACTCAGCGTCTCGAAGCAAAGTCCCGCAACTCGAAACTCGCACGTTCGGCGGTCTCCTGATCGCCTGCGGCGGTCGCAGCCTTGCGCAGACCCAGCAGTGAGAGGGCGCGCCTGGGCGTGCGTTCCAGGGAGGCCTGGAATGCCTTCAATGCCTCGCCGGCCTGGTCAGTCGCCAACAGTATCTCGCCAAGCAACTCAGGGGCCGGCTTGGGTGGAATCGACGGTCCATAACCGAACGGAGTCCGCTCTTCGAACTGAACCGCTTGGCGGAGGGTCGCGACGGCGGCGTCCGGCTTGCCGTCTTCGAGCTGCAATAAGCCTTCGAGTTCCAGCGCGGCAATGGGCAGTGAGGTCTCTTCATCAGCTTCGGCGTCCGCCTTGGCACGAAGCTTCGCAGCCCATTCGCGGGCGCCGGAGACGTCTCCGGTCTTGAGCGCGCGGAATCCCTCGGCGAGCGCGTTTGCACCCCAGGCCCTCGCGGACAGATCGCCGTCAACGGCCGGGACGTCGGCGGTCCATTGTTCCCCGTCCATGAGCAGGTGCGCTCGCATGTAAGCTTGATGGTTGCGAGCGCTTTTCGAGTCCGCTTGGGCGGCATCCTGCTCGACGATCGACAGCTTCTCACGGGCTTCGGCCAGCATCCCTTTTTGCAGATACGCGTATTGCATCCACCAGAGGGCGTGATAGCCCCGATCGTCGCTTCCCAAGCTCAGGCGGGCGATGCGATCCTCGGACGAATTCCAAGAGTCGAGGTTCGAAGAGATGCACTCATCCCACATGCCCAGGGCCAGGAAGATGTGCGACGGCATGTGCTGGGCGTGGGGAGCCGCCGAGGCCACCTTCGAATAGAGGTGTGCATACCGGAGGCCGAGAGGGGCATGGACCGGATCATCGAAGGCGTGGATCAGGTAGTGCAGCGCTCCTGGGTGATTGGGATTCCTCCGAAAGACTCCTTCGCCGATCGACGCGATCTTCATGTACGTCCGATGGTCACGCTCCCCGCCGGTCACGCCGAACATCGAGACGGCGTAAAGGCTGGCGGCTTCCTGATCCTCCGGATAAGCTCTCGATACCTGCCCCATCGCGTCGGAGTAGCGTCTCCAGCGCCGATCTCGCTCACCATCGCCAAACAGGATCGCGGCAGCGTCCAGGTAGGCCTGTTCCCTGGGAGTGACGGACGAACCGCCGGGAGCCTGCTCGAGGGCCGAGCGTCCCTCGTCCAGGTTCTCGCGACCCCAGACCGGCCGATAATGCGTGAGTGCCTCTCCCCAATAAGACAGAGCGAATGAAGAATCGACGGCCTGAGCGTCGCGAAACGCCGCCGCCGCGTCGTCGTATTCGAAGCTGTGCAAGAGCAGCATGCCTCGAAAGAAGGGCTCCTGGGCGGCGGCGCCACCGCTGTTGGGAAAGCTGATGACACCTAGTTGCGTTCCGATTTTTCGAACCGTTTCGCTTTGATCGCCGACCCTGCCGCCGGAAGTGACAATGTCCGTGACATCGCACGCCGAGGCCAGGAGAACGACACCGGCAGCCACCAGAGTTTTCAGCATCTTCTTCCTCCCTATTGGGAATTTCGGTAAGGATCTCTCAACTATATCGAAATTGAGCAATTCCCCCATGGGTTCCGCTCCCCACGCCCACTGAACCGGTCAGATCACCTGCCGGCAGTACCGGCATAAGTTTCTTGGCCAAGGCCACGGCAATTGACAGATTCCGACGATCTGGTGCTAGAATATCTTTTCTTGCGGGACACTTCCCCGCTGCAAGTTGCACGAGTGGGCTGATTGCTGGCAAGTGAACCCGAACTCACCCCCGACGGATGCCCAGTCGTTTATCGAGAGTGATCGGTCCGTGTCGCCGGTAACGTATCAACAAGGAAGGAGAACATGGAAAGCTCCCCCCGCACCATGATCGAAGCCCAGGGGCTCAGCAAGTACTACGGGCCCTTCGTCGCCATCGAGGACATCAGTTTCTCCATCCCGGAAGGCCAGATCGTCGCCTTCCTGGGGCCCAATGGCGCGGGCAAGTCCACCACCATGAGGATTCTCACCGGCTATCTGGCCGCCAGTGGCGGGACCGCTCTCATCGGCGGTCTCAACGTCCACCAGAAGCGGCTCGAAGCGTCCCGGATTCTCGGTTACCTGCCCGAGAACGGGCCCTTGTACCTGGACATGACACCTTCGGAGCTGCTCCGGTTCTTCGGAGAGGCCCGCGGCCTGGCCGGCGACGAACTGGAGGATCGCCTCGACGCCGTGAGCCGGCAGTTCGCTCTGGACGATGTTCTGGAGAAGCCTATCGGGAAGCTCTCCCGCGGATACCGGCAGCGGGTGGGGCTGGCCCAAGCCATGCTCCACGATCCCGAGGTCCTCATCATGGACGAGCCCACGGCCGGACTGGACCCGAACCAGATCCGGGAATTCCGCTCCAGCATCCAGGAACTGGGCAAGCGCAAGACGATCCTCATTTCGACTCACATCCTGCAGGAAGTGGACGCCGTGGCCGACCGCGTGCTCTTCGTCCACGATGGGCGAATGATCTTTGACGGGAGTCCCCGGGAGCTGATGCAGGACGGCTCTCTGGAGAGATCCTTCTACCGCATGACTCAGCCGGACACCGGCGGGGCCGCCGTCTCGACCGGGGACGGATCGGCCACAGAGGAGGCCGAAGTCACGGCAGCGTCCGAATCGGGAGGTGGAGAGTGAAGCGACCCGAGATCAACACCACTTTCGTCCTGGCACTGGTCAAGCGGGACCTGTGGAAGTACTTCACGAGTCCCACCGGCTATGTCTTCATCACGCTGTTCATCCTTCTGAGCACCGCCGCGGCTTTCTGGCAGGATCGTTTCTTTCTGGACAACCTGGCCAATCTGGACCAGCTCAACTACATGTTTCCCTACCTGCTCCTGTTCTTCATTCCGGCGCTCACCATGTCGGTCTGGTCCGAGGAGAGGAAGCAGGGCACCGACGAGCTGCTCTTCACCTTGCCGGCCACCAGCCTTGAGATCGTCATCGGCAAGTATCTGGCCACCCTCGGCATCTACACCGCGTCTCTGGTGCTTTCCCTGAGCCACGTCCTGGTCCTGGGTTGGCTCGGCAGTCCCGATCTGGGACTCATGTTCAGCAATTATGTCGGTTACTGGCTGCTGGGAGGCGCATTGATCGCCGTGGGGATGCTGGCCTCGCTGCTCACGGCAAACGCCACCATAGCCTTCATCATGGGCGCCGTGTTCTGCGCCTTCTTCGTTCTCATCGACCTGATGGGTTCCCTCGGAGCCGGTCTGGATGAGCTGGTGGCTCCACTCGGGGTCTATCGGCACTTCGACGACTTCGCCCGCGGCGTCATGAGCTTCTCCGGGCTCCTCTACTTCCTGTCCATCGCCGGACTCATGCTCTACCTCAACGTGCTCCTGGTGGAGAAGCGGCATTGGCCCCGAGAGGCCGACGGGCGTCCCATGTGGCTCCACCATTCGATGCGGACGGTCGGCCTGGTGCTGGCCGTGATCGGCCTCAACCTGATTCTGGGACGAGCGGGCCTCCGCGGCGACGCCACCGCCGAGGGCCTCCACTCACTGAGCGGCGAGACGGTCTCCCTGATTTCCGAGTTGTCCGACGATCGCCCCGTCTTCATCCAGGCGTACGTGAGCCCCGAGGTCCCGGAGCAATTGGTGCAGACCCGGGCCAATCTGCTGGGAGTGCTGGGAGAGATCGAATCGGTGGGAGGCGCGCGGATTCAGATCCTGATCGAGGATACGGAACCCTTCACCCAAGCGGCTCGCGATGCCCGGGAGAAATTCGGAATCACCCCCCGGCAGGTGCCCCATCTGGGCAGTGCCCGCGCCGGCTTCACCGACGTGTTCCTGGGCGTGGCCTTCACCTGCGGCGCCGAGGAGCAGGTGATTCCCTTTCTCGAGCGGGGCTTGCCCATCGAGTACGAGATCACTCGCAGCGTTCGGGTGGTGGCCAAGACGGAACGGAAAAAGGTCGGCATTCTGGGAACCGAAGCCAAGCTCTTCGGTGGATTCGACTTCCAGAGCATGCGCAGCAATCCGTCCTGGCCGGTGGTGGAGGAGTTGAGGAAGCAGTACGACGTGGTGCAGGTTTCGTCCGCCGCTCCCATCCGGCAGGAATTGGACGGCCTCTTCGCGGCCCTGCCCTCTTCTTTGCCTCAACCGGAATTGGACAACTTGCTGGAATATATGCAGCAGGGACACCCGACACTCCTGCTGGTGGACCCGTTGCCCATTGTCAATATCGGGCTTTCGCCCTCGGAGCGATCCGGCGCCAACGTCAACCCCTTTCAGCGCCAGCAGGGTCCGCCTCCCAAGCCGAAGGGGGACATCCTGACCCTGCTCGCCCGGATCGGAGTCCGCTGGGACAAGGCCGGGATCGTCTGGGACAGCTACAACCCCCACCCCGACTTGGCCCACCTGCCGGAGGAAGTGGTCTTCGTCGGCGAGGGGAATGACAACGAACAGGCCTTCAATCGGGAGCACCCGGCCAGCGTCGCGCTCCAGGAACTGGTCTTCCTGTTCCCGGGTCACCTGAAGCGGGAGGCCGGCTCCGACTTGGAGTTCCAGCCCCTGGTTCGCTCCGGCCAGGCGTCGGCGGTCCAGAACTACTCCCGGATGGTTCAGCGGAACTTCTTCGGAGTCCAGTTGGCCCGCAGGCTTCCACATCGGCCGGATGACCGGGATTACATCCTGGCCGCGCACGTCCGGAGCAAGGACCTGGAGACGGAGCAGGGTGAATCCGAGACCGAAGCCGAGGTGTCCGAGGAGGAGGCCTCGGAAGGCGCCGCAGAGAGCACCGACCCGGACCGGGCAGGAGAGGGCGAGACGAAGGAGAACGAGCTCGAGCGGATCAACGCCATCGTGGTGGCGGACCTGGACTTCATCTCCCAGCAGTTCTTCTCGATCCGGGCCCAGGGCCCCGAGACGCTCAACTTCGACAACGTGACCTTCTTCCTCAACTGCATGGACGTTCTCATGGGTGACAAATCCTTCGTAGCCCTGCGCAACAAGCGGGTCCGACACCGGACTCTGGAGCGGGTCGAAGCGCAGACTCGCAGCTTTATCGAACAGCGGGTCAAGGACGAGGAGGAAGCCGAAGAAGGGGCCGAGAAGGCCCTCAAGCAGGCGCAGGCGCGCTTGCAGGAGAAAGTGGACGAGGTCCGCGAACGGCGGGACCTGGACGATCAGGCCAAGCAGATCATGGCCCAGAATCTCCAGGAAGTCGAAAATCGCCGCTTCGAGGTCCTGAAGGCCAACATCGAAGCGGAAAAAGAAGCCAAGATCAGCGCCAGCAAGGAGAACATGGAGAGTCAGATCCGGAGGATCCAGGGCAACATCCGGACCTACGCGGTCCTGCTCCCTCCGGTTCCCGTGTTCGTACTTGGCGTGCTGATCTTTTTGCGCCGCCAGCGCCGGGAAGAGGAAGGCGCCCGGGCGGCCCGCAGGTTGAGGTCGTAGCAGTCCGTGGTGAAAGTCCCGCGAGCACCGAGACCGTTCCTGCGCCCGCCGGACAAGGCGCGATTCGGGTGCATACCGGGAGTATGTGCCCGAATCGCAACGCCGTCCGCCGGGATGCAGGGACGGTCGAATGCCGTGATGACTTTTGCCACGGGCTGGTAGGGGCGTCCCTTGTGGGTGCCCTCTTCGACCGGACCCGGAGTGCCGGTGTCATATTCCAAAAAAGGTTGAGGTCATAGAACCATGAGTGAAACCAACAAATCCTTGAGCTACCTGGGCGGCGGCGTCCTGATTCTGCTGGTCGCCCTGGTGACGGTTCCCAGCAGGGTCACCCCCGACGCTTTCATGGACGTCGGAGAATCCTTCTTCCCCGAGTTCAGCGATCCGAACGTAGCGGTCTCGCTGGAGGTCGTGGATTTCGACGGGGACACGGCATCGGCCCGCCCCTTCAAGGTGACCTCTCAGGGAGGGAAGTGGACCATCCCATCGCACCACGACTATCCCGCCGACGGCAAGGAGCTCCTGGCCAAGACGGCCGCCGGCATCATCGAGATGCGTAAGGACGACTTCCGGTCCAACAACGTCTCGGACCATGAGACCTGTGGAGTCCTGGACCCGCTGGACGAAGGAGAGACCAGCCTGCGGGGCCGGGGACGCCGGGTCACCATCAAAGGGGAGGGAAACGAGGTCCTGGCCGATCTGATCGTGGGCAAGAAGGTGGAGGAGCGGGAGAACCTCCGCTTCGTTCGGTTGCCGGACCAGAAGAGGGTCTATGTGGCCCAGATGCCGGTAGAGCCGTCCACCAAGTTCGAGGACTGGATCGAGAAGGACCTGCTGCAGTTGGAGAAGGACGACATCGTTCGCGTCGTCCTGGAGAATTATTCCATCAACGAGCGCACCGGCTCGCTGAATCGGCGCGGCAAGCTGGACCTGACCAAGAAAGGCAGCGATTGGACCCTCGACAAGCTTCGCTCCAACGAGGAAATGGAGACGTACCGGGCCAGCGAGCTGATGCGGTCCATCGACGAGCTCAACATCGTGGGTGTCCGGCCCAAACCTGCGGGGTTGTCCCGCACCCTGATGCGGACCGAGGGGTCGTCCAGAATCACCCAGGCCGACATGATGTCTCTCCAGAGCAAGGGTTTCTACTTCACACGCCAGGGATCGCTGGTCTCCAACGAAGGAGAGATGACGGTCCTGACCTCCGACGGCGTGACCTACACCCTACGCTTCGGCGAGGTCGTCTACGGGTCGGGGGAGGCGGTCACCGCCGGCAGCGACGCCAGCGACGACAAGGAGAGCGGCCCGGGCGAGAACCGCTACCTTTTCATCAGCACCTCATTTGACGAGAAGGACATCCAGAACCCTGCAACGGAGGATGAGGAGCGGAAGAAACAGGTGGAGGAGGCGCGGGAGCGCTCCGATCAGCTCAATGCCCGTTTCGCCGCCTGGTACTACGTCATCTCCGACGACAGCTTCGACCGGGTCCACCTGAACCGCGACGACCTGGTGAGAGAGAAAGCCAAGACCTGAGCCGTCCACGGACGCACTATCGGACGGCGTCGAGAATCGCGGCCTGGAACGGACCGTAGAACAGTTAGTGAAGGAACCGAACTATCGAGTGGCGCCGCCGGGCTTTACCCGGGAACAGTGGGAGGAGTTCCTGGAACGGGGAATGCTCATCTTCAGGAACGCCCTCTCCAAGGAGGAGGTGGACCGGTACCTCGAGGCCATCGATCGAGTCTGCGCTTCGGACCCGAACTACCGGCCCTGTCAGGACTATCGTGTCACCAACGCCGTGACGGCGGACCCGGTCCTGAGCGAGCTCATCGACCATCCCCGTCACGTGGGGTACGGCTACGATCTTTACGGCGAGCTGTTGAAGGTGCAGCGTTCGGACTTCTTCGTCCGGCCCCGGAACACGGATCGGAGCACCTGGCATCCCGACTCCCCCCGGCCCACTCCCTATGCCACCTTCTCGCCCGTCCTTCCGCTACGGCTCTGCATCGGCTACTGGCTCACCGACCTGCCGCATACCGGAATGGCCAACTTCATCTACCTGCCGGGCAGCCACAAGAGTCCGGTGTTCGAGCACTACTACACGCACCAGAGCGTTCCCGGCGAGGAGGCTCTCTGCGTGCCCGCCGGGACCATCACCGTCATGCATTGCGGGACCTGGCATCGCGTGGACGTCAACCGGACCGACGTGGTGCGGAAGAACGTCTTCATCAGCTACTGTCCGTCCTGGCTCTGGGAAGGAGACCGGCGGCAGTGCGACCCGGAGTGGATCGCCACCCTGAACCGGGAGCAGAGAATCATCATGCGCAGCTTCCCGGAGGCGCATGACCGGACCAATCCCCAGGCGGAGGACATCCCGCTGTTCCTGAGCCGGGAGACCGGGACCGACTCCGACCCGGACGCCGATACCGGGATTCCGTTGCGTATTCGGAGGCGGCGCACGATGCCGGAGAAGATTGGGTTCCGGAACGAACTGGAGCCCGATTCACCCCCCTCCGGAAACGGCCGCATGACCGCAACTGTCCCCCGGAATATCGAGCCGGCGTTTCCCGTCGACCTTCCCCTGAGCCAGGTCCCGGGGAAGTTTCGAGAGCTCATCGGCCTGGACCACATTCCCGAGCGCGTCCCCTTCACCCTCCGGGAGGTGGAAGGCGAGGAGCAGGAGGAAGGGCTGCGGGAGAGCCGTATCACCTTCCCCAACTATCTGGGAGAGGTGATCTCCGCCAGGTTCATCCGTCCGCGGGAGCCGTCAGGGCCACTGGCCGGCCTGGTCTGCATGAACGGCACGGGCAGCACCGCCGACCAGGTCGCCCACGAACGCTACCACCGGCCCCGGCCCGACGGCGGTCCGCTTTTTGGCTGGGGACGGGAGCTGGGCCGCCGCGGTTACGCCATGTTGACCTTCACGCCCAAGGGCGCCGAGACGCGGCGAATCACCCTGGGGCGTTGGGAGGAGGAGAACCGGAAGCTGATCCCCTACGGCCGATCCCAGATCGGTGTCATCGCCGACGAGGTGCTTCGAGCGGCCCGGGTACTGGGCGCCCTGGAGGGAGTCGACGCCGGCCGCATCGGGCTGGCCGGCATGTCGCTGGGTGGCTGGGCCACTTGGCTGGGGATGGCGCTGGGAGACTGGATCCGAGCCGGCGCCTCCGTCTGCGGCGGGCTGGGGAGCCTGCGCGTCAACATCCACGACGGCATGCCCGAACGCCACAGTTCGTTTGCCTACCTCCCCCACATGCTCCGCTACTTCGAGCATTGGGACATCGTGAACAGTTGCATCGCCCCGCGTCCCTTCATGATGTTGGCGCCCATCGAAGACGAGGACATGCCCAAGGCCGGAGTCGACCGCTTGATCCAAGAGGTCGAGCCCGTTTACGCCGCGGCCGGAAAGCCGGATCACTTCAAGGTCTACCAGCCTCCGGGCCGGCACGTCTTCAGGCTGGAGTATTTCGAGTTGGTGTGCCGGTGGTTCGACCGGTTCCTGGGAAGCCGGCCCTGACTTCCTCAATACACGTCCGGCGCTCCCAGGCTGGATCCCCCTTCGCCGATCGTGTGTTCCCGGACGTAGTCGAAATCGATGTCGTCCCCCAGCCCGGGACGCTCGGGAACCTGGACGCAGCCGTCCGCGTCAATCGGATCGTATAGGGTCTTCTGCCACGGAAAGGGGAGGTAACGTTCGATCATGGGATGGAGCAGTCCCCATTCGTAGAACCAGCCGTTGTCCATGGTGCAGAGGACGTGCATGTTGTGCGGGCCGCCCCCATGCACCTCCATCCGGAGGTTGAAGGCCTGGGCCAGATGGATCAGCTTCAGGATCGGCGTGATGCCCCCCACTTCGCCGGTGCCGCCCCGCAGCATGTCGGAGGCTCCGTTCACCACCCATTCCGCCCGGGACTGGTAACTGCCCTCCAGGTTTTCCGGTCCCAGCACCGCCATGTCCAACTTGCTGTTGAGCCAGACGTAGGAGGACATGCTGTACTCGTTCATGGGTTCTTCGATCCAGAGAAAACCTAATTTCTCGATCTCCTTGGAAAGCTGGAGCGCCTCGATCCGGTCGTAGTGGTGATGGGGGTCCAGCATGAGCGTGATATCCGGCCCCACGGCTTCGCGGACGGCGGCACAGGCAGCCACGTCCCGCTTGACGTCCGGTGAGCCGGGGACGGGCGGCATCCAGGTGTGCAGCTTGATGGCCTTGAAGCCGTCCCGCACCAACTGTTCCGAGAATTGCGCGTACTCCTCCGGGGTGCTGAGGCCGCCGGGGATGTCGTCACCGGAATTGATGCTGGCGTAGGCCGGAATCCGGGTTCGAGCGGCGCCGATCATCTTGTACACGGGAATCTGGAGATAACGGCCAGCCAAGTCCCAGAGGGCGCAGTCGATGTGGGAGATCACCATGTCGGGCAGCGAGTTGGTGAGTTTCTGCATCCGCCGCATCCGTTGCCAGATCTTCTCCCGGAAGAAGGGGTTCTGACCCAGCAGAGCCGGCTTGATCAGGGAGTCCACGACTGCCTGGGAGGGTCCGGCAAAGAAATAGCCCTCGACTCCCTCGTCGGTCCGGATCGTGAGCATGTTGTTGGTCGTCCAGCGCTCGGGTCCGGGATGGGAATGGCCCTCGTAGTCTCGAAACCACCGGGTCCGGTACCGGAAGGTGTCCACCTTGATGTCCGAGATCTTCATCGCTCAACTCCTGGTTGGGGCGCCGGTCCGGGATGAGCCGGCAAATCGAATGCGTGGTACTCCCAAGTTGTTCAGGGCCGAAATCGGAACGCGTAGATGCTCGCGTCCCGCAGGCGCACCCGTAAACGGAGGGGTTTGCCGGAATGGCTGGCGAGGTCGGGGTTTGACTTCCATTGCACCAAGCCGTCGATCCGGTCGCCGACGATTGAGATGCAATCCTCCATTTGGAATCCCTCCAGCTTTCCCCCTTGCTGGTCCTGGATTTCGACTTGGATGGAGCCTCCGCCGCTGGTCTTGTAGTTCAGCTCCAGGTCCTTTCCCCGGAAGATCAGGGGACGGGTGGTGAAATCTCCCCAACCGTCGTAGGGGCCGTCCACCGATACGAAACCGTCGGCGCGCAGGGTGCAGCGTCGAATCCGACTCTCCCGGTCCCGGAAGAGGTCCGAGTAGTAGAGCGAGAGCTCGCCGGGCCCGGTCTGGATCACGCCGTGTCCCACGATCGGGTTGCGGTCCAGCCAGTTGCGCTCGTCCGGTCCCGGGGTGAGGAAGGGCTCCCGGTAATTCCTCTCCCATTGGACGCCGTCACGGCTGTAAACGAACCGCACGTCGGACAGGCCAGGGTAGGGCGCCCCCGGGTAGGAACGGTCGGTGTACAGGATCATGGGAAACATGAAGAAGGCGGAAGCGGCCCGGGAATACTTGACGGCGGCATTGGTGTAGAGGTGGAAGTCGGGAGGGTCCTGTTCGTCGGCGGTGAAGATCAGCTTCGGTTCGGTCCAGTGGAGAAAGTCGGAGGACTCGGACCGGCGGATGGCCCGGCGGCCGCCTTTGAACGGCCCGGGCACCGAGGGGTCGACCCCCCTGAGGTAGATGACGTACCGTTCCCGTTGGTCGTCCCAGAGCAGGATGTTGTGGCTGTCGAAGGGGCCGTTGGACAACAGGGGATTGGTGGCAACCGGAGCCCATCGGATTCCGTCGGGTGAGACGAACCCGGAGATTCCGTTGACCCGGGAAATCATCTTGTAGCGAGTCCCACTGCCCGCTTCCTGATTCGGGTCCAGCAGGACGCTGATGTTGGTGAAGTCCTCCGGCGGCCCCAGGATGTTGTTGTCCGTGGAACCCTCGAATTCATATCGCCCCAGACTCGGTTTCTCCCAGACGATCCCGTCCCGGCTCTCGGCGTAACAGGTCAGCACCGTGTCCTCGGGTAAGTCCTCCCGAGGGTTCCCCAGGGAGACCCGGTACCACATGCGAAACGTCCCGCCGTCATCCACCACCGTGGTGTAGTGGAGGCTCTTCCCCTCCCAGGGACGATCGCACCGAATCACGGTCTCTCCGGGCGTGGGCCGCTGCAGGCTCAGCTCCACGTTGTCGCTGTGGTCGAACCAGGAGTCGTCCAGCAGCAACTGCCGCCTGCTCCCCACGTCGAGCGGCTCGCGGACTTCCGGAGGCGAGGTGCAGGCAGAAGGCGCCAGCAGACCGCACAGGAGCAGCAATTTCCAAACGTCTCGCATGCTTTCGGCCTCCGTCGGCTGAATGCCAAGTCTACTACGACCGGGCACAGAAAATGCAGAGCAATGGTCCATCCGCAAGACTACGGGGCTTGCGGACAGCCAAGTCGGATGCGGACGATGAACCGGACATGGAAGAGACTGTTCCAGACCGCGGCGAAAGCGTCGGCTTGGCGGAGCCGCTGCTCGTCAGTGGCACGGCCAGGCACCGTTCCGGCCTGGGCGACCTCGCCGTCGACCTGGCTGCAAGAGCGGCCGGGCTGCGACACAGTCTGCCAAGGGGAGTCGTCGGTTCGCTGGCCGATCTGGTGCGGGCAGTGAATCGTCATTACAGCAACCTGATCGAAGGTCACGACACCCCTCCGGTCGACATCGAGCGTGCCCGCAACGATGACTACAGCACGGACCCGAAAAGGCGGCATCTGCAACTTGAGGCCAAGGCGCACATTGCCGTGCAGACCTGGATCGATGAGGGCGGAATCGACGGTCATGCCCTGACCGCAGAGGCCTTGCGCCAGATTCACAGACGGTTCTGCGACCTCGTTCCGGATCACCTGCTTGGGCTGACCGAACCGCATTCCGGAGACCGGCATCCGGTGCATTCCGGGGGAGTTCCGCACGCGGGACGTGCAAGTTGGCCGACATGTTCCAATCAGCCCGGGCGCGATTCCGCGCTTCCTGGCCCGATTCGAGAGCGCCTACGCCAACCTGGGCAGGACCGACGCCATTCTGGTGGCCGCAACGGCCCATCACCGCGTGCTCTGGATTCACCCGTTTCTCGATGGCAACAACAGAGTCGCGCGGTTGATGTCCCAGGCCGTGTTGCGTGAAACGCTCGATACCGGAGAGTCACAGTTTCTCCATCGGTGTGTCCCAAAGTAGTCGAATCGGCACTGCGTAGAGCCGTTCACCAAACCGGGTGCACATCTCTCCGTCGTAGACGACCACACCTCCGGTGAAACACCTGCCCATTACCGCTTCGGCGAGTTCGTCTTTCAGAATCTCACCGGGATGAACGACACGCTTCAACATGTCTCACTTCCTCCCAGTGTGGTGTCCCGCAAATACGAGTAGATAGACGCTCCACCTTATTGATGATCGACTGGGAGGTCGCTGCCCACACGAACGGCTTCGCCTCCTCCTCATTGTAACGCTCCGTGAACTCCTTGATCGTCCGCACCAAGTGGGTCACGTTCCGGAACGATGCGCGCTTGATCGCTCGCTGGCTGATCAGACCGAACCAGCGCTCCACCTGGTTGAGCCAGGAGGCATAGGTCGGGGTGAAGTGCAAATGGTACCGGGGTCGTCTCGCCAACCAAGCCTTGACCTTCGCGTGTCTGTGGGTCGCATAGTTGTCGACCACGAGATGGATGTCCAGCGCGGCCGGCACTTCCCGGTCGATCAGCCTCAGGAAGGCCAGGAAGTCCTGGTGGCGGTGTCGCTTCTTGCATTGGGCGAGGACCCGACCGGTGGCGATGTCCAGGGCGGCGAACAGCGTCGTCGTGCCGTGGCGAATGTAGTCGTGAGTGTACCCTTGGACGTATCCAAGACCCAGAGGCAACGTCGGCTGGGTTCGGTTCAGAGCCTGGATCTGGGATTTCTCGTCGACGCACAGCACCATCGCGTGGTCGGGCGGATTCAGGTAAAGTCCCACGATGTCCCGGACCTTCTCGATAAAGAAGGGGTCGGTGGACAACTTGAACGTCTGAGCCAGATGAGGCTTGATGCCAAAGAGCGAAAACCAGCGCTGCACGGTGGTCTTGGAGACGCCCTCGGCTTCGGCCATCAGGCGCACGGACCAGTTTTCGGCGTTGGCCGGCGTCTCTTGCAGGGCACGGTTGATCACTTCGGCGACCTTCTCGTCGTCGTAGCTGCGGGGACGACCGGGGCGGAGCTCGTCGTGCAGGCCTTGGACGCCGCGCTCGAGGAAGCGTCGACGCCACTTGCCCACCGCTTGGGGCGAGGCCCCGACCCGTTCGGCGACGGCCCGATTGGTGAGGCCCTCGGCACTGGCCAGGATCATGCGGGCTCGCAGGACCAAGCCATGGGGCAGGCTGGTCGAGCGGGCGACGCCCCGGAGCTGATCCCGTTGCTCGTCACTGAGAGTCAAGGGAGGAAGTTTGGGTCCGCGTGGCATGGCAGTCTCCTTTCTGAAAGAGGAACCGCCTATTATCATACACGAAATTGAGGGACACTACACTAGGAAGTTCGGGTGGTCATCCGAGATGGACGCATTATTGGTAAAAATTAGCCCGTTAGCCAAAATCTACGACGTAATATCGATTGGAATTTGTGGCAGGTCGTCAACCCTATTTCTTTGGGGGTGGAGGAGGTGGTGGCGGTGGTTTGGCGCCAGTCCCGGGTTTCGGGGACATGCCCTTTATCACCGGAGTTCCTACAGCTCTTTTTGATGGTGGTGGCGTTGGTTGTTTTGCCATGACTATTTCCTAAAGTTCCTGTTTAGATTCCATTTTAAGAAATTCGACCATTTCAACTTCCCTAGCGGGTATCAGAATAGCGGAAACTCCTGTCGCGGGGGCGCGTTTGTCATCAACCAACCATTCGCCCTCCGCGATTCGGAAATGGCCGTCTTCCGGACGGCTGGGCCACTCTACTGGCCATCCGTAAAGACGTCGTTCTCCGTTCAGGTGCAACACGACATAGCAGTCGTCGTGTCGCGAGAAAGCGGAATACCACTCGGATGGATACGATGTCTCCTTGGTGATCTTGAGGTATCGAAGAAACCGGTGCAACGTATCCGTGTTCGAAACAACTACCGCTAACAATCCAAGAACGATCGCGACCAAGACAGATGAAACGAATTCATAGTATTTCGTCCATTGCGGATGCTCCTGGATCTGGTTGACGTACAAGAAGAATACCGCCGTCGCTGCCTGGGCAATAGCGGTGAAGATCAAAGCCTGAATGACCCGGTCTAACGTGCCGGGCTTTGGATGGGAGGTGAGCGAATAAAAAATGGACGCCGCCACGAATCCTGGAAGAAGAAATACCAGTACGCTGATCACTTCACTGGATGCCCAACTCATGCTCGCTATTCCTTAAAGAGTTATGGCCTGCGACGCGTCACATCAGTCGACGATGGTCGATGACGATTCGTAAGAAACATTCTCCAATTGCCAATATGGCGAATTCTTTCAGCCGCCACGGCCAACAGCCCGATCGAACCAAATTGCTCATTGGCCTCGAAAAAGCCCTCGTGGCCGATGGGGGCTCAGACTTCGACAGTTCGATGCCGCCTTTGTGTGAGCGGTTCGTCCAGCGGAAAAGGTCGTCATCCCAGGTAACGGCAGGAGTCGCGAAGGCGCGAAGGGAATCGCACTACTGCCGCTCTTCGGCGGGGGCATCGTTGCTCACATGGTGCCGTCTCCATCCTGGCCTTGTGAGCTGCATGACCGACCGTCACTATGGAACGCAGTGGTCGCTCCGCCAGGGAAGGCGAACCCGGCGGTGGAGGTAAAGGAGACACGGGCCTGCCATGGATAGCCGGTGCGGTCGGCAGTGAAACCGGTAGCGGACGGCGTCCGGAAGGAGATCGATGATGCGCGGAGCGTGGACTCTGAAATGGCTTGGGGTTGTCGTTCTTCTTATGGCAACCGAAGCTTGGCCCCGTAGTGTCATCTTCGGCAGCGCATTGATGGAGCAGGAGACCGTCGAACCGGTGCGGCTGATCTACGACACCGACATGGGGAATGACATCGACGACGCCATGGCGCTCGCCGTCATTCATGCGCTTCAGGACCGGGGAGAATGCCGCCTGCTGGCCGTGACCGTCAGCAAGGACAATTTCTATGCCGCCGCGTATTGCGACCTGCTTAACCACTTCTACAGGAGACCCGGGATTCCCATCGGGATAGTTCGAAACGGGCCGACGCCGGAGGACGGCCTGTACGTTCGCCAAGTCTGCGAGGCCAAGGATCAGGGCAGGCTGCGGTATGCTCGATCTCTCACGCGTCCCGGCGACGTGGAGGAGGCCACCGCCTTGCTGCGGCGCACGTTGGCGAGTCAGCCCGATCATTCGGTGACCGTGGTCCAGGTGGGTTTCTCCACCAACCTGGCCCGTCTGCTCGATTCTCCCCCCGACCGATACTCCCCGCTTCAAGGAAAAGATCTGGCGGCCAGGAAGATCCGCCTGCTCTCCGTGGTGGCAGGCAGCTTCGGCCAACCCGGGCCGAAAGACGGGCGCGAGTACAATATCTACAAGGATCTGCCGTCCGCGCGGAAGCTTTTCGATGCTTGGCCCACGCCCATCGTAGTGAGCGCCTACGAGATCGGGGCGTCCATCCTCTACCCTGGAGAGCGCATGCGGCAAAGTGACGACGGCGCCGGGCGCCATCCCGTCCGCGAGGCGTACCGGTTGTATGTGCCGAGCCTCTCCGACCGGCCGACCTGGGACCTGACCAGTGTCCTTTACGCAGTGCGCCCCGGCCGCGATTACTTCCGAGTCTCGGAACCGGGGGAAGTGATCCTCGATTCGGTCGGCCGAACCCGTTTCAAGCGGGGCGGCCACGGGCGCCATCGGCATCTGAAGATCGACAACCGGCAGGTTCCTCGAATCCGAGAACTGCTTGTGGAGTTGGTGGAGCATACTCGATAATCCGCGCTTGGCTTCCCAGCTCCGGCGCACTGAAAAATGCCGGAGACCCAGATGAAACATCAGATGTCCGGAGTCGTATAAGTGGTCGAACCGCCGCGAATGACGCTCACTGGTTTTTCTGGAGGAGATTGGTCCGTGATGAATTTCCGTTGTCTCTCCGCGTTGGCCTTTGTCGTCTGCCTGCTATTGGCGGGCGGCGATACGGTAACCGCTACCGGGCAGGCTGCCGGCACCATGTCCATCGGCGAACCCATCCGGATCCAGGTGCCACTGGGGTTACCCCCCGTTCACGCATCCGCAGACAATCCGACCACGGCCGAGACCATCTCCCTGGGCCGCAGCCGCGAAGACGACAAGAATTTCTCGCAGGAACGGAAGGACCTGGTGGCCTTTCCGGAGTCTCCGGCCGGCGAGATCCCTCCCGGAGTGGGAGCACTCGTCTGATCGAAGCTCGCGGAGGAGATGCCCGGGACACGGCAAAGCGCAGATTCCTGGAAGAGTTGGACAATTTCGTCCTCTTTCATCTGGGGTCGGACGCCCGGGTCGAAGTGAATTCGGGGGAAGATGGACTCACGATCGAGATCAGTCATCTTCGGGTGAGAAGCTTTCGACTGCAGTTGTCCTGGGTACGGGTCCAGGCCTTGGCCAGTGACGACGAGCTTCTGGAAGATTTCCTGCTCGACCAGTTGACGATCCACCGGAGGTAGTTCTCCGGCGCCCTAGCGCCGCGGTTCTGCCCCACCGAACGGCGGACTCGGACCGGTCATTAAGCCACCAACCGCGCCGAGTGTGTTCCGCCACGAAACGGTCGTCGTCTCGTCTCCGGCGGAGATTCTGTGCGTCGGAAAGGATCCAGGCACCCTGGTTGGGATCCATTTGACAGTCGCTCCGGGTTTTTGTAGAACAATCGTACGTTTTAAACGATTGTTTCACTTGGGGAACCATGCAGGGCACCAGATCCAGGATCCTGACGGCGTCAGAAGGGCTCTTTGCCGATCGGGGGTTTTCCGCGACCTCGGTCCGCATGATCACCTCCCGAGCCCAAGTGAACGTGGCCGCAATGCATTATCACTTCGGCTCCAAGGATCAACTCATTCAGGAGCTCTTCGCCCTTCGGCTGTCTCCTCTCAACCGGCAGCGCCTGGCACTCCTGGGCCGTTGCCAGGTGGATGCGGACGGCGAGGCGCCCTCCTTGGAGAAGATCCTGGAGGCATTTGTCAGACCGCCGGTGCAGTTGATCAGCGATCCGGAGAGTGGCGGAATGCGCTTCATGCAGCTCCTTTCGCGGGCTTTCAACTCACCCGACGGAGCCATTCGGGAAATGATCTACGGGCAGTTCTCCGAAGTGATCGAGCGTTTCTCCGGCGCCCTCGGCCCGAGGCTCCCACACCTGTCCCGGGAAGAAGCGTTCTGGAGATTCCATTTCATGGTGGGGGCCATGTCCCATACCCTTCACGTGATCGCCGACTGGAAGAATCTGGAAAACTTCTTTCCGGATGTTCCCGAACCGTCTCAGGTGGACGAGGTCGTCGATCGTCTGGTTTCATTTCTGGCTGCCGGGTTTCGGACTCCGATTCCATCGCAGGAAAAATGCGGATGAGATCCTCACACCTTCTTTTGCTGGCCGTGCTCCTTCCGGGACCCGGGTGCGTCCGGACCGCGGCGCCACCCGAACGGCAGCCGAGTCTGCCGATTCCAGAGGAGTGGAATTCGGGAACGGCGGCGGAGGGAAAGGTCGATGTCCATTGGTGGAAGCAGTTTCAGGATCCGCAGTTGGATGCGTTGATCGAGGAAACGCTCCGCCACAATCCTCAACTTCGGGCCGTCGCCGCCCGCTTGGAGACGGCCCTTATCGAGGCCCAGATCGCCGGTGCCGACCGGATTCCATCGGTTGGATTCAGCTTCAACGGGCGCCGTCAGCGGCAAAACTTCATCGGTTTTCCCATACCCGGTTTCGAGGGCCGGGTGCCGCGGGCGACCTTCACCAACCTGGGTGCCTCCCTGGACGTCAACTGGGAGGCGGACCTCTGGGGAAGAATCCACAGCGGTGAGATTCAAGCGGGTGCTCTCGCCTCCGCGCAGGCAGCGGATCTGGCGGCGGCAAGGCATTCGTTGGCGGGTCAGACGGCCAAGGCGTGGTTCGCCTGCTCGGAGGCAAATCTTCAGCTGGCCCTGGCCCGTGAGACGGTGGCCAGTTATGAGGCGACCTCCCGGTGGCTCCGGAACCGCTTCGAGGCGGGTCTGGGGCCGGCCCTGGAAATCAGTCTGGTCGAAGCAGACATTTCTGCCGCTGAATCCGCCGTCCATCTCCGCCGCGAGCAATTGGACCGCGGCATTCGCCAAGTCGAACTCCTGGTCGGACGCTATCCCTACGGGGAGCTGCAAGTTCGGGAAAGCCTTCCCCGGGTTTCCTCCGGCGTTCCGGCCGGTGTCCCCTCCCAGCTCTTGACCCGCCGACCCGATCTCATCGCGGCGCAGCGGCGTCTGCTGGCCTCCGATGTCGGAATCGTCCAGGCTCAGACGGCCCTGCACCCTCGACTGAGTCTCACCTCGGCCGGTGGCACGGCCACCAAAGGGCTGTTGAGCCTGTTGAATGGGGACTACGCCGTCTGGAGCCTGCTGGGCAACCTGGTTCAGCCCCTCTTTCAGGGAGGGCGCCTCAAGCGTCAGGTCGACATTGCCCAAGGCCAGTCCCAGGAAATTCTGGAGACCTACGCTGGTGCGGTCCTGCAGGCCTTCGGCGAGGTTGAGACGGCCCTTTCGGTTGAAAGTTTCTTGCGGGATCGGCTGCGTGAACTGGAAGAATCGGTCGTGGAGGCCCAAACCGCCCGGGCCCAGGCCCGGTTTCGCTATCGCCATGGCCTGGGGGATATGCTGGTGGTGTTGCAGACGGATCGTCGAATCCTCAACTCCAAGAGTCAGATCCTGACCCTGCAACGCCTCCTGCTGGAAAATCGGATCGATCTCCACTTGGCACTGGGAGGCGGCTTTGAGCCGGGCGCCCCGCCGGGTGCCCCGGGAGCGCTTCTCCCGGTGACTCTCGCCGGGGAGGATGGCAAATGATCAAGCTGCTCCTGAAGGTCTTGCTGCCTGTGGTGACTTTGGCGGTTGCCTCGACCTGGGCCTGGAAGATATTCAATGATCGGCCCGTGGTCGAGACCCGGCCTCCGGAGATTCCCGTTCCGGTGATCCGGGTTGTTCCCGTGAAACTTCAGACACTCCGCCTGAAGGTCAGGTCCCAAGGGACTGTGGCTCCCCGAGCCCAGACCCCTTTGATTCCCGAGATTGCGGGCCGGGTCCTGGAAGTCTCCCCCTCTCTCGCGGACGGGGGGTTCTTCGAGGCGGGAGCTGAGCTTCTCAGGATCGACTCCACGGACTATCAACTGCAGGTGGTTCAGGCCGACGCCCAGATCGCGCAGGCTCAACTTTCTTTGGAGACGGAAGAGGCGCAAGCCGAGGTCGCGCGAAAAGAATGGGAGAGTCTGGGAGAAGGGGAGGCTCGGCCCCTGTTGCGGCGAGTGCCCCAGATCGCTCAGGCCCAGGCCGCGCTTTCGTCGGCGCAAGCCGCTTTGGCCCAGGCCAAGCGAAATTTGGAGAAGACCAGGATTGCCGCTCCGTTCGCGGGGCGGGTCCTGCGAAAAAACGTGGACATCGGCCAATACGTGACCCCGGGAACTCCCGTGGCCACGATCTATTCCGTGGACTATGCTGAGATTCGGCTGCCGCTTCCCGACGAGGAGCTGGCCTATGTGGATCTGCCCCTCAGCTATCGAGGCGACGGCTCGGAGAAACGCCAACCCGCCGTCCTCTTGCGGGCCGAGTTCGGCCAGCGGCAACACTCATGGAACGGGAGAATCGTGCGGACCGATGGGACCATCGATCCTCAGACAAGGATGATCCACGCCATCGCTCAGGTGGCTGATCCTTATGGCCGGGGTCCCGATCCGGACCGTCCCCCCCTCGCTATGGGTATGTTCGTGGAAGCCGAAATCCAGGGCCGGCGTCTGGAGAATGTCGTTACCTTGCCTCGGGCGGCGCTTCGGGGAGAGGATCAGGTGTTGGTCGTGGACTCCGAGTCCAGGCTCCGTTTCCGTGACGTGAACGTCGTGCGGTTGGAGCGGGAACAGGTCATCATCGATTTGGGTCTGGAAGAGGGAGAACTCGTTTCGCTGGCCACCCTGGCCACGGTCGTCGACGGGATGAAGGTCCAAATTCAGTTCGATTCCTACCCCGAGGCTTTACCATGAAGGGACTCGTTTCCTGGTTTGCGTCCAACGGGGTCGTGGCCAACCTGTTGATGGTCGTGATCCTGGTCGGCGGCGTCCTCTCCGTTTCCGAGATTCGGAAGGAGGTCTTCCCCGAGTTCTCGGCCGACCTGATCAGCGTGTCGGTTCTCTACCCGGGCGCCGCGCCCGAGGAGGTCGAGGAGGGCATCTGTATCCGGGTCGAGGAGGCCATTCAGAGCCTTCCCGGAGTGAAGCGGATCACGTCGACGGCTTCCGAAGCCATGGGTATCGTGAACGTGGAACTGCTGGAGGGAACCGACATCCGGGAACTCCTGGACGAGGTCAAGGCCCGGGTGGATGCTATCAGCACCTTTCCGGAGGAGGCCGAGCAGCCGGTCATCCAGGAGGTCATCGTCCGCACTCAGGTCATCAACGTGGCCGTCTCGGGACCGGCGGACGAACATACCCTCAAGCGGGTCGCCGAGCAGGTTCGGGACGAGGTCGTCTCCCTGCCCGGGATCACCCAGGCCGAGTTGTCCAGCGCCCGTCCCTATGAAGTCTCCATCGAGGTCTCGGAGGAAGCCCTGCTCCGCCACGGCCTTTCTTTCGATCAGGTGGCGCAGGCCGTCCGCCGATCCTCCCTCGACCTGCCTGGAGGCTCGGTGAGGACCCAGGCCGGAGAGATCCTGCTGAGAACCAAGAGCCAGGCCTACGTGGGGGAGGAGTTCCGGCAGTTGACTCTGCTCTCGAGACCGGACGGCACCCGGGTCCTATTGGGAGACGTCGCCCGGGTGGTGGATGGATTCGCCGAGACCGATCAGGCGGCCCGGTTCGACGGCCAGCCGGCCATTCTGGTCCAGGTCTTCCGAGTCGGGGGACAGAGCGCTCTGGACATTGCCGCCGCCGTCCGCGAGTACGTCGAGCGGAAACAGCTACAGTTGCCGGAAGGGCTGACACTGACCACTTGGAAGGACGACTCCCGCATCCTGCGGAGCCGGCTCGACCTGCTGATCAAAAACGGCTTGGCGGGGTTGGCGCTGGTGGTTCTGACTCTGACGTTGTTTCTGAGAGTCGGTCTGGCATTCTGGGTCAGCCTGGGCATCCCCATTTCCTTTCTGGGCTGTCTCATGGCATTGCCCCAGCTGGACGTCTCCATCAACCTGATTTCCCTGTTCGCCTTCATCGTGGTCCTGGGAATTGTGGTGGACGACGCCATCGTCGTCGGCGAGAACATCTTTTCCCAATACGAGCAGGGGAAACCCAAGCTGCGGGCGGTCATCGACGGGACCCAGGAGATGATGATTCCCGTGTTCTTTGCGGTGGCGACCACGGTGGCCGCCTTCTCTCCGCTGCTGATGATCGAAGGCTCCACCGGGAAGATCATGCGGGTCATTCCGCTGGTGGTCCTGCCCACGCTGGTCTTTTCGCTGGTCGAGTCCCTGCTCATCCTGCCCCATCATCTCTCCCATCTGAGACGCTCCGAGAAACTGCGGAAACGGGGAGTGTCCGGGTTCTGGAACCGCTTCCAGGACCTGATCTCGCGACTGCTCAAGCGATTCGTCAAGCGAGTCTACGAACCCCTCCTGGGTTGGGCCGTCGAGTGGCGTTACCTGACGGCGGCCCTGGGGGTTTCCATTCTGGTGCTGGTCGTCGGCATGATTCTGGGTGGAAGAATCAAGTTCAATTTCTTCCCTCCGGTGGAGGCGGACAACGTCATGGCCTTCCTCACCATGCCTCAGGGCACTCCGGCCGAGATCACGGCCCGCGAGATGGAGAAAGTGGAGCGGGCCGCCACGCTGCTCCGGAAGGAGATCGACTCGTCCAGCCGGGGAGACGGCTCGTCCAGCGTCTTCCGTCATGTGCTGACTTCAGTGGGGGAACAGCCCACCCGCGTCATTCAGAATCGGCACAATGGAGGCGTGTCCCGATTTTCCGGTGCCCACCTGGGAGAGGTGAACATCGAATTGGCGCCATCCGAAGAACGGCCCCGGTCCCAAGACGGCAGACTCTTCAGCAGCACCGAGATCGGCAACCGTTGGCGGGAACTGACGGGAACCATCCCGGATGCCGTGGAACTCACCTTCTCGGCTTCACTCTTCGCCGCGGGAGCTCCCATCAACGTTCAGTTCTCCGGTCCCGACCTGGACCAACTGCAGGAGGCCGCACACAAGGTCAAGCTGAGATTGAACGAATATGCCGGGGTCTACGACATCGCCGATTCGTTCCGGGCAGGCAAGCAGGAAATCAAGCTCAAGATCCATCCGGCAGCGGAATCGCTGGGTCTGACCCAGTCGGACCTGGCCAGACAGGTGCGGCAAGCCTTCTACGGGGAGGAGGTCCAGCGAATTCAGCGGGGCCGGGACGAGGTCAAGGTCATGGTCCGGTATCCTTCGGATCGGCGCCGTTCCCTGGGGCAGATGGAGGGGATGCGGATCCGGACCCCGGACGGCGGAGAGGTGCCTTTTTCGGTGGTGGCCGATTCCGAGCTGAGCCGCGGCTTCGCATCCATCCGCCGGGTGGACCGGAATCGCGCCATCAGCGTGACCGCGGAAGTGGACACTCAACGGGCCAACTCCAATGAAATCCTGGCAGAACTGGAGAGTGACCACCTTCCCTCCCTGTTGCGGCAGTTTCCGGGCCTGACCTATTCGTTGGAGGGCGAGCAGGAGCAGCAGAGCGAGACGCTGGCCGGACTCGTCCAAGGCTTCGGCATGGCTCTGGCCGCCATCTTCGTGTTGTTGGCCATACCTCTCCGCTCCTACTTTCAGCCCTTGCTCATCATGAGTGCGATTCCCTTCGGTCTGGTGGGAGCCTTTCTGGGTCACAAGATCTTGGGAATGGACCTGAGCATCCTCTCCGTGTTCGGCATTGTGGCCCTGGCCGGCGTAGTCGTGAACGACAGCCTGATTCTGGTCGATTACGTCAACCGGCAACGGCGTGCCGGAGTCCCGCTCCGGGAGTCGATCCTGATGGCCGGGTCGGCTCGGTTCCGACCCATCTTCCTCACCTCCCTGACCACTTTCGCCGGCCTGACTCCATTGCTCATGGAAACGAGTCTACAGGCCCAATTCCTCATTCCCATGGCTGTCTCTCTGGCCTTTGGCGTCGTCTTTTCGTCCCCGGTCATCCTGGTTCTGGTGCCGTGTACCTACATGATTCTGGAGGACCTGGGACGAGCTGTCCGCTGGCTTCTGGGCCAGCGACCCGTGCAGGAGCCGGAAGCCCCGACTCTGATCCCTGCTCCGGTGAAAGCTGGGAGTCCCCGGAACTAGGAGCCGATGCCCGCACCATTTCCGGCCTGGGAAGTCCTGGACTCTTACCTGGGTCCGACCCTCTCGGCGGATCCCGGCCAAGCCCGGCAAGGGACCCAACGCCTGTTCCGAGATCTGATCGAACCTCTGGGTGACTCCTTCCTGGTCCGAGACCGCAGGCTCCAGCAGCAACTGTTGGCTCGGATCGTCTCCCGGGTCCGTGGGCTCCCGGAGGCGCTGTCGTTCCATGAGAGGCTCAGCCGGATGGGCCTGGAGGATGAAGAAGCCCTTTTGGCCCGGATTCAGAGACTGAGTCAGAGGGAGACTCCGGCCCTCCCGCAGCGGATCGAACGTCTGCTGGTCCCCTCCCGCGTGACCCTCGGGGCCGACCTCCTGCTCACCGTCGTCGTCGTCCGAACCTGCCTGGACGCCTTTCCCGATGCGGAGATCGTGTTCCTGGGCAGCCGCAAGAACGCCGGTCTGATCGCGGCGGAATCTCGCCGTTTCCGGATCCGCGAACTCTCCTATCCGCGCCGCGGCTCCCTGCTGGAACGCTTGTCGACCTGGGTGGATCTGGTGGATGCCGTCCGCGAAGAGACCCTTGGCCTCGTGGCCGGCCGCGACTTCGTCGTCATCAATCCCGATTCCCGGTTTCTCCAGAGCGGACTCCTGCCGCTGGTTCCCGCGGGCCGGGAGGCGAGGAGCTACTTCGGTTGGGATCCGTCGGTTTCAGGGAGAGAGACGGAGGAACGCAGCCAGTTGGAGGATCTGAACCGTTGGCTTGGTGAGATCTTCCGGTCCCACCCTCGGAGGAATCCGCTTCAGGGTCCGTCCCTGCATCTTGAGGCTTCGGTCCGGGGTTGGGCGAAAGAGATGCTGCCCCCCCTGGACCTGGGCCGGGAGCCGGCTCTGGTGGGCATGAATCTGGGAGTCGGAGGCAATCCGGACAAGAGAATTCATCGGGATCGGGAAACGGTCTCCGAATTCGAGCGGCTATTGGTGACAGGCTTGCTGGATCAGGGGGCAACGCTGGTGCTGGATGCCGGCTTGGGCGCGGATGAGTTGGAGCGGGCCCGGCAGCTCTACCTCGAGACCCGGGAGCGGGGCTTGGGAACGGCCCGAATCGCCGGGGGGCGGCTGCTGCAGGATGACTCGGGCTCATCGCCCGTCCGGCTGATTTTGTTTCAGGGGCCGGTCGCGGAGTTCGGGGCGCTTTTGCAGAAGTGCCGGATCTACGTCGGCTACGACTCGCTGGGTCAACATCTGGCCGCTGCCCTGAACCTGGATCTGATCACCGTCTTCGGCGGACATGCGACCCCCCTCTTCGCACGCCGCTGGAGACCGGGTGGCGGCGGAAGGATTCGAGTGGTCGAGTCAGGGCCCGGGCCCTTCGACACCCCGCGCCAGGCAGAGTTGGCCGACAAGATATTGGCTGAAGTCCGATCGCTGCTTTAGCGCTTCTCAGAAAAACACAGGGGCAACCTGGGAGGGGGGACTTTCTTGTCCCCCGCTTCAACACCGACCCGGAATCGGGGGTTGCAAACCCCCGCTCCCATGCCCCCTTTTTATCGGCCGTTGCATGTGCTTGAATAGCCCCGTGCCAGAAGTCATTCGAAGTCCCAAGGTGTACGATGTCGTGGTCATCGGTTCCGGCGCCGGCGGCGGCACCGCGGTCCAGGTCCTGACCGGGAAGGGCATTGAGGTGGCCCTCCTGGAAGCGGGTCCCATGCTGGATCCCGAAAGGGACTACAAGGAGCACATGCTCCCGCATCACGTGGATCACCGGGGTGCCGGAGTGGGTGGCGCCCACTACTTCGGAAAGCAGCCCTGGGGCTTCTTCCGGGCGCCCAACGGAGCCTGGGAGTTGGAGGGCGAACCCTACACGGTGGCGCCGGGCAGTGATTTCCGCTGGTTCCGCTCCCGGATCCTGGGTGGACGCACCAACCACTACGGCCGGATCTCCCTACGGTTCGCCGACTACGATTTCCTGCCCTACTCCATGGACGGACTGGGCACCGACTGGCCTATCACCTACGAGGATCTGGCCCCCTACTACGACAAGGCCGAATCCTTCATCGGTGTCACCGGGAGCATCGAAGGCATCCGGAGTGCGCCCGACGGCATCTTCCAACCGTGTCCGCCCCCGAAGGCCCACGAGCATCTCATCAAACAGGCCTGCACCCGCATGGGCCTTCCCTGCATCCCCATGCGGCGGGCGGTCATTACCCGTCCCCTCAATGGACGCGCCGCCTGCCATTACTGCGGGCAGTGCGGCCGGGGTTGCATCACCGCCTCCAACTACGCCTCCAGCCAGGTCCAGATCCTGCCTGCCCTGAAGACCGGCAAACTGAAGATCTTCGACCTGGCCATGGCCAGGGAGATCCTCAGCGACGAGGACGGCCGCGTCAGGGCCGTCTCCTACATCGACAAGAAGACTCGCACGGAGCGGCAGATCCGGTGCCGGGTCGTGGTGCTGGCCGCCAGCGCCTGCGAGTCCACGCGGCTGCTTCTGAATTCCCGGTCCAGCCGTTTTCCCCAGGGTCTGTCCAACAACTCGGGGGTGGTGGGCCGGTTTCTGATGGACACGGTGGGCCTTGGAATCCAGGGATACGTCCCGGCTCTGGAAGGCATGCCCCGTTACGACACGGACGGGTTCAGCGGCGGCCACGTCTACTCTCCGTGGTGGGAATGGGATAAGAAGAACAAGGATTTCCCCCGCGGGTACCACATCGAGATCGGCGGCGGCTTCGGAATGCCCGGGGTCGGCAGCTTCCAGGGGCAGGTGAACCGGATCGGCGGCTACGGCCGGGAACTCAAGGGGCGGATCCGGAAGGAGTATGGAGCCTTCGTCTCTTTCGCGGGACGCGGTGAGATGATCCCCAACAATCTGAGCTACTGTGAGCTGGACCCGGTGACGGTGGACAAATGGGGAATTCCGGTGCTGCGCTTCCACTTCAAGTGGAGCGACTACGAATGGAAGCAGGCCCGGCACATGGAGCGGACCTTCGTCGACCTGATCGAGACCATGGGGGGGAAGGTGCTGGGTCACCGGTCACCCCAGGTGGACGGGAAGGGAATTTCGGTCCCCGGCACAATTATCCACGAGTTGGGTACGGCTCGGATGGGGAACGACCCCCGGAGTTCGGCCCTCAACCAATACTGTCAGGGCCACGAGGTGCCCAACCTCTTCGTCGCCGACGCGGCTCCTTTCGTCAGCAATCCCGACAAGAATCCCACTCTGACCATCACGGCTCTGGCTTGGCGCACGTCGGACTACATCGCCGAGGAAATGAGGAAGGGCCATGTCTGAGCCGGGCGGCCGCCAGGCCAACGAAGTTTCCCGCCGCGTCCTGCTCCAGCGGATCGCCATGGCGGTGGCGTCAACCGGCGTGCTGGATCTGAGGGCGGCCCAGCATGTCCACAAGGCCGTGTCTCAGGAGAAGCAGCGGACCGGCGAATACACGCCCCAATGCTTCAACGCCGGCGAGTATGAGACGCTGCAACGGTTGAGCGAGTTGATGATTCCGGCCGACGATCATTCCGGCAGCGCCCTGGATGCGGGGGCTCCGGAGTTCATCGACGTCCTTTCCAATGAGAACGAGGAACTGGCCAGGATCTTCATCTCCGGGATCTTCTGGCTCGACCGCGAGATGGGCCGCCGTCAGGCCAGCCGCTTCAAGGATGCCTCCGAGGGGGAGCAGACTCGGCTCTTGGATGATCTGGCCGCCGCAGCCGACGGGTCGGAAGAGGCCCTGCAAGGCTCCAGCGCCGGCGTCGAGTATGCCGGCTTCAAGGACTACACGGCCCGGGCCGATCGGCGCCTCGGGCCCGGCGCCCGCTTCTTCGTGTGGGCGCGGCGCCTGATCGTCGACGCCTTCTACACCAGCCCCCTCGGATTTGAGGACGTGGGGTACAAGGGCAACCAGTACCTGACCGAATACGAGGTCCCGCAAGAGGCCATCGACTACGTCATGAAGCGGAGCCCACTCGGAACGGCGTGATTCTTCGAGTCGTGGCCGGATCTAGGCTGCGCTGGATGTCCCATTGCCCGGCTGGCGATTCCCGTAGATGGTCACGACTCCGGTCCGGTCGTCTCCCCCTAGATTCGCCGCCAGACCGAACTCGGGACGCCGGGCGATCTGGTAGCCGCCGCATCGGCCCTTCAGCTGCTTGAAGATCTCCAGGGCCTGCTTGACACCGGTGGCGCCCACCGGATGGCCGAAGCCCATGAGGCCGCCTCCCGTGTTTACCGGCAGCTCTCCTTCGATCTCCGTGGCGCCGTTCCGGACCAGCTCCGGCGCTTCGCCCTTCCGGCAGAACCCCAACGCCTCGTAAAGGAGCAACTCGGTAACGCTGAAGCAGTCGTGGACCTCGGCCACGCCGATCTGCCCGGGTCCGACCTGTCCGTCCTCATAGGCTTCCTGGGCGGCTCTCCCGGCCGTGGAGAGACTCAGCGGATCCGGGATTTCGTCCAGGGGAGCGGTGGCATGGCCGTAGGAAAGGATCTGAACGGCGTCCCGGCCCGGAGACTTGCCCAGCATCTCCAGCCCCCGGTCCGAAACCAGGACCAGGGCCGAGGCTCCGTCCGAGACCTGAGAGCAGTCGCTCACCTTCAGGTAGTCGCGGAACTCGGGATGACTGAGGAATTGAGGGTTCCGATCAGAGGGAGTCGAAGCCTCTTCCAGGGTCAACCGGACGGCCTGCATGTGGGCGTTCGGGTTCCGGTTGGCGTTGGAGTAGGCCTTGACCACAACCCGGGCCAGATCTTCTTCCCCCACGCCGTAGGCCTGCCGGTAGGCCTTGGAGCGGCGGGCGAAGAGGCAGGGAAAGGTAAAGGGATCGCAGCTTCGCTGGGTCTCGTAGTGGGCGGCCCGAGCCAGATAGTCGGCGCCCTCTTTGGCGCTGACCGTGGTCTGCACCTCGACCCCGGCCACCAGGACGAAGTCGCAGCCTGCGGAAATGGCGTCGATCCCGGCGATCAGCGCCAGGCCACCCGAGGCGCAGGCCCCCTCGACCCTGGAGAAAGCCTTGTTCTTGAATCCCGGCCGGACGCCGGCCAAGAGGGAACCGAGATGCCCCTGTTTGGAGAAGAGCTCGCCGGTGAAGTTGCCCACGTAGCCCCGCTGGATCTGGTGGTCTGAGACGCTGGTGTCTTCCAAGGCGTCGATGACGGCCCGCTTCAGGTGCCCTTCCAGCGACGGGTTGGCTCGCCGGCCGTAGTCCGGATGGCCCTTCCAGATAAAGTCGGGATGAAATTTTCCGATGAAGCCGCTGTGTGCGCCCCCGATCAGGTGCACGTCTCGGGAAGGTTTCATTCGGTTTCTCCGTTGGTCCACAAGGCGGCGTAGTCCTCCCGGACAGGACTGAAAACATCCAGGGCTCGTGCAGGACCCCCCACGGCCGCCGCACGATGGGGGGTGTTGGGAGGAATGATGTAATACTCTCCGGGTTCCAGAATTCTCGACTCGGAACCGATCTGCAACTCCATCCGGCCCTGCAACAGCACGCCCCCCTGCTCATGGGGATGGGTGTGGAGGGGGACCTGGGCGCCGGGCTCGAAGTCCACGATCGAGAGCATGAGATTTTCGCCATGAGGCGCCCTGATCCTGATCCCGGGGAAGATCTCCCGGGCTTCGATTCGGGCCAGATCCAGAAAAGGCATGCGGGCACTCCTTTCCATCCGTTCTGCTCAGTCTACATGGTACAGCGTTATGCCGGTCGCTGTCATTGAGAGCCGCCTGCCATCCGGGTCTGCGGGACGCCTGTTTTGCTCTCACTTTTCACTCCTCACTTCTCACTCCTCGAATTGCTATATATGATGGCCGTCATGCATCGGATCCTGGGAGATTTCTCCTTCCCACACCATACTTGTGAGGAGCGAGACGGGGTCGTCTTCGGGGAGCGGAAGCTTGCCTGAGCTTCCCGAAGTCGAAACCTTGCGCCGGGAGCTGGAGCCTCGGCTCCGGGGCCGGGTCATCAGATCGCTGAGCACGTTTCCATCGCGGGTCTTCCAATTGGATCCGGCTGTCCTGGAAGCGGCCGTCACTGGCCAGACCATCCACACCGTATCCCGCCGGGCCAAGTACCTCATTTTCGAGCTGGACCGCTGGTATTGGATCATTCACCTGGGTATGACCGGACAGCTTACGCTCCTGGACGAACCCATGGAGAACAACGGATCGAGTTCCAGTGGCGGGGACACCCACATCGCCCTCGTGGCCCGTCTCTCACGGGGCCGGACGCTGCGGTTCCGGGACGTCAGGAAGTTCGGACGGGTCATGCTGTTTTCCAGGGACGGGGACGGACTGGATTCCCGCCTCGGTTCCCTGGGTCCGGAGCCTTTGGGCAGCGACTATCTCCTGGAGGACTTTCTGGGCAAGCTGGCCCAGAGGAAGGCCCGGATCAAGTCGGTGCTGCTGGATCAGAAGCTGGTGGCCGGGGTCGGAAACATCTATGCCGACGAGGCCCTCTTCAAAGCCGGTGTGCACCCGGCCAGACGAGTCCGGTACCTTCGCCGCTGGGAAAAAGTGAGGCTCTTCGAAACGATTCCCCAGGTGCTGGAACGGGCAGTTCTCCATGGCGGGACGACCCTCCGGGACTACCGGAGGAGCAGCGGAATGCCGGGAACCTATCAAATCTGGCTCCAGGTGTACGGGCGCGACGGACAACCGTGCACTCAATGCGATTCAATCATTCAGAAGATGGTCATCAGCCAGCGAGGCAGTCATTTCTGTCCGTATTGCCAGCCCCGGAAGCCTCGTCCCAGACCGGTCGCTTGAGGTTGCATTCAGGAGGAGGGAAGAGAATGAGCGGTAGAGTCCAATATGCTCCGATTCCAGGCGCAGACGAGTTGATGAGTTCCGATTTCCAGAACTACCTGCTGGTCCTCCACGACCAGTTCGCCGGCCGCATCCATGGGCTTCGTGAGCAGCGGGCGCAGGTGTTGAAGCGAGCGCTCCATGACGGCGTCGGCCCGGCCCATCTGCCTCCGAGCAACGCCACGACCGGGGACTGGAGCGTTCCCGAAGTGCCGGAGGAGCTCTACGAACCGGGGATTGAAATCTCCGGTCCCGCCTCCATCACCGGAATGTTCATCAACGCCCTCAATCCGGGTCCGGGTGGATTCCGGGCCCAAGGTGACCTGGACGACGACGAAGATTCGGCCGGCCACCGGCTGGTGGACACCCTGCAGGCGGCAGCCAACCGCAAGGGTGCCGTTGAACGTACGCTGACCTACTACAACGCCGCCAAGGGAAAGAAATACCAACTCGCGGAAGGGGATCTCCCTTTCTTCATGCATCGGGAACGGGGGCTTCACCTGGACGAGCCGGAGCTCCTGGTGGATGGGGCTCCCATCTCCGCCAGCATTCTGGGAACGGCGCTGACTCTCTTCCATGCCGGTCAGGCCCAGGCCCGGCGGGGTCAGGGGATCTACTTCTACCTCCCCAAGATGGAGTCGGCCGAGGAAGCCGGTTTCTGGAGGGACTTCTTCGCCGCAAGTCAGGAATCTCTGCCGGGTCTCCGGAACGCCACCATCCGGGCCATCGCCTTGGTCGAGTCGGTTCCGGCCGCCTTTCAGATGGAGGAGATCCTGTACGCCCTGGGGGAGTACGCGGCCGGTCTCAACGCGGCTCGCTGGGACTTCAAGGCCAGCATCCTGGAATACGTGATGGCGGACCCGGCTTCGGTCTGGCCCGACCGTTTCGACGTGGACATCAAGACCACCGACTTCCTGACGCGGATATTTCGACGGCTGGTGGCCATCTGTCTCAAACGCGGCGCGGTTCCCATCGGCGGCATGGCCACGGCGCTGCCGAGCCGCGACGCCGAGGTGAACCAAGTGGCGGCCGAGGCGATTCGGGCGGACAAACAGTGGGAGGCCGAGCAGGGTTTTCTGCGGGGATGGGTCGCGCATATCTTCCATATGAAGACGGCGGCGGATCCCTTTCGGGACCTGAGGGGCTCGGGCTGGAAACCGTCTGCGGAGATGGCTCGGCCCGAGAACTACCCCATCGAGATCATGGTCCCGGAGGGTGCCATAACCGAGGGGGGAACCCGCCGGAATGCGCGCATGCTGCTGGAGTACCTGGAAGGGTGGCTCAATGGCCGGGGCGCCAAGGGAATCGACAGTCTTGCGGGGCAGCCGGGCAAGCGCCCGGCCCTGATGGAGGACCTGGCCACGGCCCGGATCTCGGTGGCTCAGATCGCGCAGAGAGTGATCCACGAAGCCCGGGATGCCCGGACCGGCCGGAAGCACGATTTTGCTCTGGTCAAGAAGCTGCTGGGGGAGGAGTTGGAGAGTATCCTGGAGTTGAGCGCGGCAGCCTCCTCCGGATCCAACGCCGCCAAGCGCTATCGGGACTCCTACAAGATCGCCCTGCAATGGGTCAGAAACTATACGGAACTGAACTTCAGAAGTCTGGGCTCCTACACGCGCGGCGATCTGGCCCGGATTGCAGCCGGTGAGGATGCTTTCTAGCCCCTGATAAAATACCTCCCGGGGCCAGCGGCCCTTGGTGCATCGGATGCTTTAGGTCGTGCTGGCTCTACTGTCCCTGCTCCCCATTGCCGTCGTCGGTCTCTTCCTGGTCGGACTGCGTTGGCCGGCCAGCCGGGCCATGCCCATCTCCTACTTCACCGCGGCGGGACTGGCGCTCCTGGTCTGGAAGGTCCCGCCGGCTCAGGTGGCGGCCGCCTCGGTGAACGGCCTGGTGGTTGCCCTCTCCCTGCTCTACATCGTGTTCGGGGCCATCCTGCTCCTGAACACCCTGGAACAAAGCGGGGCGTTGGGAACCATTCGCCGCATCTTTACCGAGATCACCCCGGACCGCCGGATCCAGGTCATCATCATCGCCTGGCTCTTCGGCTCCTTCATCGAAGGGGCGGCCGGTTTCGGGACGCCGGCGGCGGTGGCGGTGCCGCTCCTGGTGGCTCTCGGGTTTCCGGCCCTGGGCGCCGTGATGTCCGGAATGATCATTCAGAGCACTCCAGTCTCCTTCGGAGCCGTTGGGACGCCGATCCTGGTGGGCGTGAGCACAGGACTCTCGGCGGATCCCTCCGTCGCTGCCTTCGCCTCCCAGGCCGGCTATCCGGACTGGTCGCAGTTCCTGATCATGATCGGGACCAAGGTGGCCTTGCTTCACACGGTGACGGGCGCCCTGGTTCCGCTCTTCGTGCTGGCGCTCCTGACTCGATTCTTCGGCCGGAATCGTTCCTACCGGGAGGGCCTTCAGGTCTGGCGGTTCGCGCTCTTCGCCTCCTTCGCCATGACGCTTCCCTATCTGCTGGTGGCCTGGCTGTTGGGGCCCGAATTCCCCTCCATGTTCGGAGGACTGGCCGGACTGGCCATCGTGGCCGGAGCCGCCAAGAGGGGTTTTCTCATGCCCGCTCCGGAGGAGTGCTGGGAGTTCGACGACCGGGCGCGGTGGCCGGCGGAGTGGTCCGGCACGGTCCGGGTCGGAGGCTCCGGCGGCGCCCGCACGGACCTGGGTGCACTGCGGTCATGGCTTCCGTACCTGTTGGTGGGGCTTCTTCTGGTCCTGACTCGTCTGCGGGAACTGCCGTTTCTGGGCTGGGTCAATTCCTGGACCATCACCCTGACCGACCTCTTCGGGACCGGTATCACGGCGTCGGTGCGTCCCCTCTACCTTCCGGGAACCATCTTCATCCTGGTCTGCTGCGTGACCTTTTTTCTCCATTCCATGGCGTGGCCGCGCTTCCGCTCGGCTTGGAGCAAGTCGGCCCGGACCATGTTGACGGCGTCCGCCGCGCTGGTCTTCACGGTGCCCATGGTCCAGGTCTTCATCCACAGCGGGGGAGGGGATTCGGGCTTCGAGAAGATGCCCATCGTTCTGGCCGACGGGGTGGCCGCCGTGGCCGGCTCCGCATGGCCCTTCTTCTCACCCCTCATCGGGGGCTTGGGAGCGTTCGTCGCCGGCAGCAATACGGTGAGCAACATGATGTTCTCCCTGTTCCAGTTCGGGGTGGGAGAGAGGATCGGCGTCGATCCCACGTGGGTGGTGGCGCTTCAGGCCGTGGGCGGGGCCGCCGGCAACATGATCTGCGTCCACAACGTGGTGGCGGCCTCGGCCGTGGTGGGGTTGGTGGGCCGCGAAGGCCTGGTGTTGCGCAAGACGCTGATTCCCTTTGCCTACTATGCTCTTTTGCCGGGAGCGCTGGGATATTCGATCCTCTGGTCCGGGGAACGTGGCTTGGCCAATGCAGGCGTCTTCGTGGCGTTGGCCGTCTGGACGGCTGCGGTCTACCTGATCGCCACCCACCGGAGGGGGTAGTCGCGGAATCCCTGGCGGGTGTTGCGTTCGGCCGGACCCGGGTTCAGGAGGCGCCCGCCCGGGCCATTTCCAGGGCTCGGGTGGTCACGTAATACTTGGAGATCATGTTGGTGATCTCCCATTGGGGCATGGAGCCCGACTCCAGGAAACCGAGGTACTTGCTCGCCACTTCTCCGAAGTGGGCCTCGTGCCCGACACGGTAGCGGTCGGGAATCGACACCTGCCAGCCCGATTCCAATGGCTCCAGGGCCAAGCCGGGATATCGATCGGAGATTTCCTCAATGAAACGCCGCAGTCCCTTCTCCAGCGTTCCGGAGTCGGCCCCCGGGGCAGGCTGGACCGACAACTCGGGCCGAAACGTCTGTTCCTCCCCCTGAAGGATGCAGAGATGGGCCTCGGTCCCGCGAATCACCGAGAAGTGGGTGTCGCCGCCTCCGCTGGGCGCCTCGAAATCCCAGGCCACCCAGATCCTGGCGTGGAGGTCGTCCACCCGGAAGAGGATCTCTCCGTTGCAGAAATAGGGCAGGCGCCCATCCCGGTGCAGTTTCTTCCGCAGATAGGAAGGGAAATCGTCCTGGCCCGTGATCTGACCGTACTGCTCCCGGCTCAGGACCGTGGGCCAATGGCGGGCCGCCAGGACCTGGATTCGCGAGCGGTCGACGGCCTCTCCGGGGAATCCCTGCCACAATACGAGATCCACCAGATGAGTGGACACGTCCACGATCCCTTCGCCCTGCTGTTCGATGTCGAAGTACCACTCGGGGCGGATCAAGGTCTGGCCGGCGACCTCCTTGTAGAGATGGTGGACGCTCTCCTTGACCATTCCCGGATCTCGGGAGTCTCCACCGACGGGCGTGCCGATGACGTGTGGACAGCGGGCCAACTCCCGCTGCAGGATGGTCGTGATCTCGAAGCGCTCCGTCATGATGTCGTAGATCAGGAGTCCCTTCTCTTCTGCCGTCGAGAAGGCGCTCTCCAGAACCTTCCAGGCCCCATGACTGACGCACATGGGTTTGTCCGAGAGGACGTTGAGCCCCGATCGGATGCTCTCGTGGATGTACTGAGTCTTTCGCCGATTGTTTCCCGCCACCACCACCACGTTGCCGGGCCGGCGCCTCAACATGCGTTCCAGGTAATCGGCCCCCTTGTAGATCTCCTGCCGCCAGCAGGTCGGGTCCTGCTCCCGCCGGTTGAAACCCTCGACTCTCCGGACGTGGTCCCGGACCTCCGGTCCATCGGGAGCAAAGACGTGCACTTCCGGCGACACCTGGGAGTAGGAGGTCTTCAGCACCAGCGTCGCGTGGAAGTGGCCTGGATTCAATATGATGAGTCGGACGGGACGGGATACTGTTGGATCTTTCATGTCGATCTCCGTGCAGTCGGCGACATTTTGACCTCCCGGCGGCGCCAATGGCAAGCTGCCGGAACCAGGTTCTCTATAATGGATCCCGCGTGCCGGATCTAACGGGTGAGCTTCAATTCAGGTTGAGGGGCCACGTCCAGTTCCTGGCCGGAGTCGTGGGGGAGAGAAATTCGCGCCGCTACCGCCGTCTGGAGCGGGCCCGGGAATACATCGAAGAAGTCTTCACCCAGTCCGGATATTGGATCGGCCACGATCTGTACGAATGCGGCGGAAAGGAGTATCGCAACGTCGTCGCCACTATTCCCGGCGCCGACTCCGGTGCTCCGGTTCTGGTGGTGGGCGCCCACTACGACACGGCGTGGGGTTCTCCAGGTGCCGACGACAACGCCAGCGGTGTGGGGGTTCTCATGGAACTGGCACGGACCCTGGTGGACGAACCGGCCGCCGCGTCGATCCGTTGGGTGGCGTTCACCTTGGAGGAGTCTCCCCATTTCAAGACCGATTCCATGGGGAGCCGGGTCTACGCCCGACGCTGCCGGCAGCGGGGAGATTCGATTCAGGGAATGATCTCGCTGGAGATGGTGGGCTGCTACAGCAGCGCCCGCAGGTCTCAGGGTCACCCCATATCCCTGATGCGCTGGTTCTACCCCGACCGGGGAAACTTCATCGCCGTGGCCGGAAACTACGCGTCGCGGAGCCTGGTCCGGCGTCTGTCCCGTCTGCTCTCGGCCCACGGGGAGTTGCCGGTGGAGCACATCGCCCTCCCCTTCGTTCCCGGCGTCGACCTCTCGGACAACTGGTCCTTTTGGGAAGAGGGTTACCCGGCCCTGATGGTGACGGACACGGCCTTCTTCCGGAATCGACACTACCATCGTTCCACGGATCGGCCGGAGACCCTGGACTATCGATCGATGGAGCTTCTGGTGCGGGGACTGGCGGAGGCCCTGATCCGATTGTGAAAGAGCAGTCCGTGGTGAAAGTCGCGCGAGCACCGAGACCGTTCCTGCGCCCGCCGGACAAGGCGCTTCGGAGGGAGCATACTGGGAGTATGTGAGCCGATAGCAACGCAGTCCGCGCACGATTCAGGGACGGTCGAATGCCGCGACGACTTTTGCCACGGGCTGCCAGTCTCAGCCGGTAGCCCGTTTCGCGAGTTCGGCGATGCGGCGGCGGCATTCCTTCCGGGCTTGCTGGAGCTTGGGCAAATCGGGTCCGTGCGTGCGCAGGCACTCCAGCACCACTTCCTCGGCAGCGACGAATTCCGGGCAGATCCGAGCCACTTCGCCGGCGATTTCCCCGGGTATGTTCGTCACGCCGTTGGCGTCGCCGTGGAGCAGGTCGCCCGGACGCACGGTGAGCCCGCCGACGTGAACCGGAACGTCCACGTCCAGAGTGTGACAATAGCCGTGGGAGCAGTTGGTGCCGCTGCTGAAGACGGGGAAGCCGATTTCCCGGACCTGGTCGAGGTCGCGGCCCGTCCCACTGGTGATGAGCCCGACGGCGCCGAAGGTCTGGTAGGAGGTGCACATCACTTCCCCGAAAGTGGCTGCCGTCGACGGATCGTCCAGGTCCTGAAACACGATGACATGAGGTCCGGAGCGCTCTTTTAGAACCGAGAGCTGTTTCTGCATGGCGTCGTAGACGTCTGCTCCCTGAGGCGGTACCGAGGAACGATAGGTGGCGGTGGACGCATAGCCCACCATGGGGGGCATCTCGGGGAAGTGGGATTTGATTCTCTGGTCCATGTAGCCGGAGGTCCTGGGGCGCACGCCGAAGAGCTCGATCACGTTGCAGATGGTCGGGGTGTCATATTGCCTCAGCATCGCCAGGATCTCCGGCGGCAACGGGCTGGATTGGTTCATGTCTACTCCTCGTCAGCGGTTATTGCGTCGACTCGACCAAGAGGATACCTTACGAGCGCCTGCCGACATTGGCTATCAGGACCGGGGCTGTCCCGAATCGGGAAGAACAAGAGGAGGTCATGAGAACGAACAAGATCTTGCACAGACTCAGGAATGATGAGCCGGTGATGCTGGCCTGTCCCACGCCCTATCCCTCGCCCAAGCTCATCGAGATGATCGGTCTCATTGGATTCGACGGCGTCTGGATCGATATGGAGCACCAAGACTACGACTACGACCAGCTCTTCGCCATGGGGCTGGCCTGCCGGGCCTCCGGGATGGACCCCTTGGTCCGAATGAGAAAGGGACCCTATTGGAGTTATTTCCGCTGTCTTGAGGCGGGGGCGAACGGCATCATGGTTCCCCACGTCTGCTCGGCGGCAGAGGCGCGCGGCGTGGTTCGCAACAGCCGCTTTCATCCCCTGGGACAGCGGGGCATGGATGGCGTGGAGGTCGCCTCCAACTACGGAATGGAGGCCATGCCAGAGTACATGGCCTCCGCCAACGAGGAGACCCTGGTCTCGATTCAGATCGAAGACCGGGAAGGCGTCGAGGCCATCGAGGAAATCCTGGCAGTCGAGGGGCTCGACGGAATCATGGTGGGACCCGGCGATCTGACCCAGAGCTATGGCATCCCCACCCAAGGGGGACATCCCCTCATCGTCCAGGCCGTGGACCGGGTCGCCGAGGCCTGCCGCCGTCACGGCAAGTGGTGGGGTATTCCGGTGGCGAGTCCGGAGGCGGCCAAGCCCTACTACGAGAAGGGAGCCCGATTCTTCGTCTGCGGGGCGGCCATCATCATTCTGCAGCAGGGATATTCCCGGATCTGGAAGGAATTCACCGAGACCTTCCGTTCCTGACCGCTACAACGGTGCGTCGATGATCCTTACCAGCCCGTGGCAAAAGTCATCACGGCATTCGACCGTCCCTGCATCCCGGCGGACGGCGTTGCGATTCGGGCACATACTCCCGGTATGCACCCGAATCGCGCCTTGTCCGGCGGGCGCAGGAACGGTCTCGGTGCTCGCGGGACTTTCACCACGGACTGTTACCGGCGCCGGAATGAAGGTGAGGACCAGCAGCAGCAGACCGGCGACGGCGGCCAGGATTCGCCGCCGATCCAGCGGCCCGTCCGGGACGCTGGGTGGGGGGTGTTTCAGGCCCATGAAGACCAGGATCACCGCAAAGCACAGGTATCCGAAAAAACACCAGATCCCCAAGGCGACCAGTCCGCCCAGGGCGGCGTAGGAGACGGCTCGGTGTCCGCGGCGCCCCCACAGGGCGTAGACGATGTGGCCTCCGTCGAGTTGGCCGATGGGCAGGAGATTCATGCCCGTGGCCAGCATCCCGAACCAAGCCGCCCAGCCGATGGGGTGGAGGTTGATGTTCCAATCCTCTCCGGCCGGAACGAAGAGTTCTGCGGCCAGACGGAAGAGCAGGGGTTCTCCAAACTCGTAGGTCGTTCCGCCGGGACTGGGTGGAATGTAGTCGGTGGAATAGCCGAGCCCGATGATGAGTGCCGGGACGATGAGTACAAACCCCGCCAAAGGTCCAGCGATTCCGACGTCGAACAGTTCGCGGCGGTCCCGGAATGGAGACTTGATCCGGATCACGGCCCCCAGGGTGCCGAAGGGAAAGGGGATTGGAGCCGGAATCGCGTAGGGAAGAGTCGCTCGGATTCGATAGTAGCGGCAGGTGAGATAGTGACCCATTTCGTGGGCCAGGAGAATCGCCAGGACGGCGATCGAATAAGGGAGTCCGGGAAGGAGATCGGGCCACCCGGCGAAACCCGCCGTGTCGGGTGAGGAATGACCGCTGCCCAGCATAAAGCTGAGGTGCCAGATAGACCCGGCCCACAGGGTTGTCGTGAAGGTGACGAGCAGCAATAGAAGGGCCAGCCGGAAACGTGGTTTCTCCGTTTCAGGCGCCGGCAGGTTCTCGTCTTGGGGAGAACGTTCCGTCACTGACGTTGAACTCGTCCGGGGCAGGGGTGTCAGCCGGAGCGGATTTCTTTCCCGGGTTTGAAGCGAACGGTCTTGCCGGGAGGAATGGGGACCACGGCTCCCGTCCTGGGGTTGCGTCCGATGCCACTCTTCCGTGGCTTGACCAGAAAGACTCCGAAGCCCCGCAACTCAATGCGTTCGCCATGCTTCAGGGCGCGCTTCAACACATACAGCACGGTGTCGACGGCCTCTTCGGACCTCACCTTGGTCATTCCCATCTTCTTAGAAACGCGTGACACAATATCCTGTTTGATCACGGCTTGGAAACGCCCCCTGAGTTGCTAGCCGTTGTCTTATACTGGGCATCGCTTCCGGATGTCAAGGTTCGGTAAACAGTCCGTTGTGAGAGTCCCACGCAGCGCCGGGACCGTTCCTGCACCCGCCGGACCAGGCGCGACGAGGGAACATACCGGGAGTATGTGACCGAGTTGCATCACAGTCCGCCGGTATCCGGACCCGGTCGAATGCCGTGGCGACTTTTGCCACGGGCTACGGGCTGTTAAGGCTCCGCAGGGGAGGAGTCAATCCGGAGCCGGGAGTGGGCTCTTCGGGGTTGGGAAATCCGGGTGAGAGACTGGTAGACTTTCGCGATTCGCTGAGTGATATCCATGAGTATACGACCGGACCACTGGATCGCTCGCCAAGCGCGGGATGGGATGATCGAACCTTTTGAGGAGAGCCTGGTCGGGGAGGGGACCATCTCGTACGGAGTCTCTTCCTACGGCTATGATTTTCGTGTGGATCGACGGTACAAGCTGTTACAAGAGGGTGCGGTTCCGATACTGGATCCGAAGCGGGCATCGGAAGGCTGCTATCGGGACTACGAGGGCGATTCCTGTTTGATCCCCGCCCGGAGCTTCGTCCTCTGCCGGTCCTATGAGTACTTTCGTATTCCCAGGGACATCCTGGGAATTTGCGTCGGTAAATCGACCTATGCCCGGTGTGGCGTTTCCGTCAACGTCACTCCCCTGGAACCGGAATGGGAAGGGCGCCTGACCATGTCGGTGATCAACAACGGTCCCGTTCCGGTGAAGATCTACTCGGGCGAGGGCATTGCCCAGCTCCTGTTTCTTCGGGCTCGCGACGTCTGTCGAGTCTCTTATTCCGACCGGAAAGGCAAGTACCAGGCACAGCAGGAAATCACTCTGTCCCGGCTGCAGGCCGGCCGGGACCTGGCATAGAGTCGGTTCGCAATGCAGGAACAATACGATTTCCGGACGATCGAGTCCAAGTGGCAGAAATGCTGGGAGGAGAACTGCGAATTTGTCGTCACCGAGGACCGGGACCGGCCCAAATACTACGTCCTGGAAATGCTTCCCTACCCCTCGGGGGCGCTTCATATGGGCCACGTTCGCGTTTACTCTCTGGGTGATTCCGTAGCCCGGTTCCGATCCCTGCAGGGCTTCAACGTTCTGCATCCCATCGGCTGGGACGCCTTTGGGCTTCCGGCCGAGAATGCCGCCATTCGCCACCAGGTTCCACCGAAAACGTGGACGCTGAAGAATATAGAGCGGATGAAGCGGCAGTGCCTGCGCATGGGTTGGTCCTACGACTGGCACCGGGAGCTGGCCACCTGCACCCCGGAGTACTACCGCTGGAACCAATGGTTCTTTCTCCGGATGTACAACCGGGGTCTGGCCTACAGGAGCCGGGGGTCCGTCAACTGGTGCGAGAAGTGTCAGACGGTCCTGGCCAACGAGCAGGTGGTCAACGGGCTCTGCTGGCGCGACGACAGTCCCGTGGTCCAGAAGGAGCTGGAGCAGTGGAACTTTCGGATCACCGATTACGCCGAGCAGTTGCTCCAGGATCTGGACCAACTCGAGGACTGGCCCGAACGAGTGGTCACCATGCAGCGCAACTGGATCGGCAAATCCGTTGGGGCACGAGTCCGTTTCCGGCTGGGAGGCCCATCGGGAGAGGGGATCGACATCTTCACCACCCGGTTGGACACTATTTGCGGGGCGACCTTCATGGTGTTGGCTCCCGAACATCCCCTGGTGAAGGCCTGGTTGGGAGACGATTGCGACGGCAGCAGGCTGAAGGCGCTGTTGGAGCAGGTGCGCCGCCAGGACCAGAACCTTCGCACCGCAGAGGATGCAGAGAAGCTGGGAGCCTTCACCGGACGCTACGCCTGGAATCCGTTCCGCGGGGAGATGATTCCCATATGGGTGGCCAATTTTGTCCTGATGGAATACGGGACCGGCGCAATCATGGCCGTCCCGGCCCATGACCAGCGAGACTTGGAGTTCGCCCGCAAATACGGGCTGCCGGTACGGACCGTGATCGAACCGAGTGAAGGACCGCCGCCTGCCCGCACGGACCAGGCCTTCGTGGACCCGGGCAGACTGGTCGACAGCGGTCCCTTCTCCGGACTCGCCTCGGGTGAGGCCAAGCGGAAAATGGCCGAGTACGCCAGCAAGCAGGGCTTCGGCGAGGCCACCGTCTCCTACCGGCTCCGAGACTGGGGAGTGAGCCGCCAGCGCTACTGGGGTACCCCTATTCCCATCGTCTATTGCTCCCGCTGCGGGACGGTCCCGGTTCCGGAGGATCAACTGCCGGTGATTCTGCCCCGAATCGAAGGCATCGATTTGGGTCGCTCTCCGCTGGCGCAGGTCCCCGATTTCGTCCAGACGACCTGCCCTTCCTGCGGCGGCGCGGCCCGGCGGGAAACCGACACCATGGACACCTTCGTGGACAGCTCCTGGTATTTCTACCGCTACACCGACGCCCGCAATTCGGACGGAGCGATTCGCCGGGAAGCGGTGCGCTACTGGTTCCCCGTGGACATCTACATCGGCGGAGTGGAGCACGCCATCCTCCATCTCATCTACATGCGCTTCTTCACCAAGGTCATGCGGGATCTGGGCATGGTCGAGTTGGATGAACCGGTGCGCACCCTCTTTACCCAGGGCATGGTCATCAAGGACGGCGCCAAGATGAGCAAGTCCCTGGGGAACGTGGTCGAGCCGGACGAGATCGTCCGGAAGTACGGCGCCGACACGCTCCGGCTCTTCATCCAGTTCTGCGCTCCACCGGCCAGAGACCTGGATTGGAACGATCGGGGACTGGAGGGGTGTTGGCGTTTTCTGAGCCGACTCTGGAGGTTGCTGCATCGATACCGGACCGAGTGGTCCGGCGACGGCATGCCGACTGCCGGGAAGACTCCGGCAGAGACGTCTCCCCAGGCGCGCGTCCTGCAGCGGAAACTTCACCAGACCATCCGGAAGGTGACGCGGGACCTGGAGCGGCTGCACCAGAACACGGCCATCGCGGCCATCATGGAGTTGTTGAACTCGGTGCTGGTCTATGTGGACCAGGGGGAGCCCGACCGGAAGCTGCTCCGGGAAACTCTGGAAAACATGGCCCTGCTGCTGGCCCCTTTCGCTCCCCACTTCGCCGAGGAGATCTATTTCATCCTGGGGCATCGCCGCGGGATCGGATCCGCCTCCTGGCCGGAGCACGACCCCGATCTGGCGCGGGAAGAAACGGTGGAGTTCGCGGTCCAGGTCAACGGAAGGGTCCGTTCCCGGATCCAGGCTCCGGCCGACGTGGCGTCGGAGAAGATGGAGGAACTGGCCCTGTCCGATGAGCGGGTCCGGGGGCACATCGAGGGTCGAAACGTGATCAAGGTGATCGTGATCCCGAAGCGGCTCGTGAACGTGGTGGCGCGATGAAGCGGACCCGTCCCTGGTGCCTGCTCTCCCTGTGGCTGGGTCTCATACCGGTCTTCCTCGCCGGATGCGGTTATCGGGTGGCGTCCAAGAATCGGCTGGCTCCCCAACTCCAAACTCTGGCCGTTCTTCCCCTGGAGAATGAAACCGCGACGTTTCAAGTGGAGCAGATCTTCACGCGATCGCTGATTCACGCGTTTGTAGAGAGATCTTCCTACCGTCTGGTCCATGATCCTTCGCAGGCCGATGCCGTTTTCAGCGGAGTCATCTTCTCCACCACCGCCAATCCCGTTATATTCCGGCAACGGGCCTTCGGCTCCACCTTCCTGGTCACACTGCAGGCCCGGGTCCAGCTCCAGGACCGGCGGGACGGGCGAATTCTCTACCGGAACGACCAGTACCTCTTTCGGGAGCAGTACGTCATCAACGTCGACGTCCGCAACTTCTTCACCGAACTGAGCCCGGCCCTGGAGCGGGTGGCCAGGGATTTCTCCTCCAGCGTGGTCACGACTCTGATGGAGGGGTTCTGATGAACCCCCGCTTTCGGGCGATTCGCCTCCTGGACCATGCGGTTCTCTGAGTTCCAGAAGTCCCTGGCGCAGCCTCATCCCGTCTACGTCGTGGTTTCGAAACAGGAACTCTTTCTCAGACGCGTCTACGACCTCTGCCGGGAACAGGTAAAGGAGTCGGCCCGAGATTTCGATTGGTCCGTTTTCGATCTGGAGAGGGACTCTGTCGGGGAGGTGGTCCAGGCCGCTCGCACGCTTCCGTGGGTTTCCAGGAGGCGCTGGGTGTACGTTCGGGACCACGCCGGCTCCGGTCTGAAGGCGTATCTGGCGCGCCCGGCGCCCCGGACCGTCCTGGTTCTGGAAGCGAAGAAACGTTCCCGGGCCTGGTCCCGTTTGCCTTTGATCGAGTTCGACAAGAAGGTGGGGCCGGCCCGATGGCTGCGGGCCTGGGCCAAGCAGGAGGGCTACGTTCTGGACCCGGCGGCCGCCCGCGCCCTGGTCGAGTTGGTGGGGGACGACCTGGGGCGCCTCAGAATGGAGTTGGAGAAGCAGTTTCTGGCCCGCTGGGAAAGCCGGAAAATCACTTCGGAGTCGGTTGCCGAAATTACCCTGGAGAGTCGGGAATACGACGTTTTCAATCTCATCGGGGCCATGGCCAAGGGGCAGTCCTCGACGGCCCTTCTGATTCTGAACCGTCTCTTCGCAAAGGGCGTCAGCTTCTCCCAGATCCTGGCCATGCTCTACTGGACCTTCAGACGCCTGTTGGTGGCCCGGGAGATGCTGGACCAGGGACGATCCTATCGGGAGGTGCTCCGCAAGCTCAAGATCTGGAGCTATCGTGGCCAGGAGGGGGAGGTGCGCCGCTATCCGCCGGAGTGGATCGAGAGAGTCCTGATCCGGATTCGAGAGACGGACCGGGCCTGCAAGAGCGGCGTCTCCGAACCCCGGTTTCACCTGGAGCGCCTGCTCATTGACACCTGCCGCCAGGGACAACTATAATGCGCGCTGTTTGGCGGGAGTCCAGATGCCTAATATCAAGTCGGCGAACAAGCGCATGCGTCAGAGCCGAAGGCGCAGGTTGCGCAATCGGCACTATCTGACCCGGATGAGGACCGAAATCAAGCGCTTCCGCCGCATGTTGGAGGAGCAACGGTCCGCAGACGCCCAGAGTCATCTTCCCAAGGTCTACACCGTCATCGACCACACGGCCCAGAAGGGTGTCATCCATCGACGGACCGCCGCACGGTACAAGTCCCGGCTGACCCACTCTTTGAATCGGATCCTGGCGGCTGCCTCGGGCTAGCAGTAGTGTTTGCCTGGACCCCGACCCCATACATGTCCCCATTGGCGCGGCTGCAAAACCCTCACTCTTGAAGAAGGTTCTTCTCCCGGACCAGTGCGCTGAGATTCTCTTCGACCTCCGGGACCGGAACGTGCGGTTGCTGGAGTCGCTGTTTCAGGTGCGAATCGGCGCCCGGGGCCCCCGGGTCTTCATCCAGGGAGATGAGAAAAACGAACAGATCCTGGAGAACATCCTCACCGACTTCTCGTCTCTGGTCTCCAATGGATGCTCCTTTTCCAACGGTGAGTTGAGGGAAGCGTTCCAACAGATTGCCGAGGGGGCGGCCGAGAGTCTTCACGATTTCTTTCCCAAGGCCCTGGTCCTGAAGACCCCCATACGGGAAGTGTCGCCGCGGAGTCTGAACCAGTCCCGATACGTCCAGGCGATCCACCGCAATGATCTGGTCTTCGGTATCGGTCCGGCCGGCACGGGCAAGACCTATCTTGCGGTGGCGACGGCGGTCTCTTTTCTTCTGGAAAAAAAATTCCAGAGGATCGTGTTGTCCCGTCCCGCAGTGGAAGCGGGTGAACGTCTCGGATTCCTGCCGGGAGATCTTCAGGAGAAGGTCAACCCCTATTTGAGGCCCCTTTCGGACGCCTTGATCCACGTGATCGGGGCGGAAAGGGTGCGGAGGCTCATGGACAGGGAGATCATCGAGATCGCTCCCCTGGCCTTCATGCGGGGGAGGACGCTGGGCGAATCGTTCATCATTCTGGACGAGGCCCAGAACTGCACATCGGAGCAGATGAAGATGTTTCTCACTCGAATCGGCCTCAATTCCAGGGCAGTCGTCACCGGGGACATCACTCAGATCGATCTTCCGCCGGGTCAGAGGTCGGGTTTGGTGGAGGCACGTGGACTGCTCAAGGGCTTGCAGGGGATCTCCTTCTGTGAGTTCGATCGCCGGGACGTGGTCCGCCATCGACTCGTGAAGCGGATCATCAAGGCCTACGAGTCCAAGGGACCCGGAGGGACGAGAGGAGTGAGGAGTGAGGAGTGAGAGAAGTCAGCAGTTCCCCAGGCGTTTGGGTTCCGGTACGGCTGTTGCGGTGACCCTCCAGGGACCGGACTTGCATCTCCGATGAGAGAACGCAGGATTCATGTGGTGGTCCTCTGCGGAGGACGCTCCGCCGAGCATGACGTTTCCCTCGTCTCGACCCGATCGATTCTGAACCACCTGGACCCGAGACGATACCGGGTCTCGGTCATGGGTCTGGACCGGCAGGGCGGAAGCTACGATCCTCAGGTTCTGCGCCGGAAGTTGGAGCTCTCGCCGGACGGGCCCTGGGAGTTGCCCACCGGAACCGATCACTGGCTCGCGGTTCTGGCCGGCTTGCCTCCCCCATTGCCCGTGGTGTTCCCGGTTCTGCACGGACCGTTCGGCGAGGACGGCACGGTGCAGGGCGCGATGGAGATGTTGGGCCTACCCTATGTGGGAGCCGGCGTGCTGGCCTCCTCGCTGGCCATGAACAAGGTTTGCTGCAAACAGGTCCTGGCCCAGGCCGGACTACCGGTTCTGCCTTTCGTGAGCACCACCAAGGCCGAATGGGGGGAGGCTCCGGACCAGGTTCTGGCACGGATCGAGAACGAGCTCGCTTACCCCGTATTCGTCAAGCCGGCCAATATGGGTTCGTCCATCGGAGTCGGCAAGAGCCGCAACTCCGGGGAGCTCCGGCAACATCTGGAAGAAGCTTTGAGATATGACCTGCTGGTTCTGGCCGAGCAGGGAGTCGATGCCCGCGAGATCGAAGTCTCGGTTCTGGGGAATGAATATCCACGGGCGTCCATAGCGGGCGAGATCGTTCCCTCCGGGGAATTCTACGACTACGCAGCCAAGTACCTGGATGGGATCAGTCAGTTGCTGCTCCCGGCCCCCCTTTCCGAGGAGCAGATGGAGGAGGCGCGGCGCTTGGCCTTGGAGACCTATCGGACGCTGGGTGTGGAAGGAATGGCCCGAGTCGACTTCCTGCTGGACAAGAACAGCCTCCGGCTCTGGATCAACGAAGCCAACACCATTCCAGGATTCACCCAGATCAGCATGTATCCCAAGCTCTGGCAGGCGTCCGGTCTGAGCTATCCCGACCTGATCGAAGAGCTTATCAATCTGGGTCTGGAGCGCCATCGTGCCCGGCAGGGCCTCTCGGTCGAGCGCTGAGAAACAGAGGGAACAGGAGTGAGGAGTGAGAGGAAGAGGCGATGCCGGCTGAATCCAGGATGGGTCGATCTCACTCCTCGTTCCTTTCCTTGAAGGTCGAGGGTCCGTTTGCTAAATTCATGCGTCGGTACGAGGCATTACGTGCCGTAGTCCAAGCAGCAGGAGGAAGCGCGCGATGGATGAGGCCGCTCTCAAGAATCATCTGATGGAAACGGACCAGGAGTTTTCCCGGCTCGCCTTGGAACATCAGGGGTACGAACGCCAACTGGAGGAACTTGTTCGCAGGGTCTACCTGAACCCGGAAGAGAAGTTGCGTGAGAGCGTCATCAAGAAAAAGAAGCTGGCCTTGAAGGATCAGATGCAGGTGATCATCCATCGACACCAGATGGAGGATCAGACCGGCTAGGCGACCGTCCGGCTACGGCAGATCCGGACTTTCATTCGTACCTTCCTTGAGTTCCGCTCAGAAATACCCTCCTGGCAAGAGCCTCGCAGCTTGCCGGGGACCCCGATTCGGAGTCGACTCCCGGCCGGAGTCCGGAGCATCCGCCTATGGCCCGAGACGGATACTACTTCTTTCTTCCACTAGTCGCATTGACCTTGTTCCTGACTTGGCTCCAGCTCGTGCCCCTGGGCGTGGTGACCTTGGTCCTGGCGGCTTTCGTCGCCTACTTTTTCCGTGATCCGAAACGATCCATTCCTGACGATCCCGACGCCGTGGTCAGCCCGGCGGACGGAAAAATCGTTCGTGTGAGACCGTTTGAGGACGGCACCGAAGTCAGTATTTTTCTTTCGATCTGGAACGTTCATGTCAATCGTTCACCCGTGGAGGGTATCCTGGTCCGCAAGGAACATCGCTCCGGGCGGTTTCATCTCGCCTGGGACGACCGGGCTTCGGTGGAGAACGAACGGGTCATACTCACCATTTCCGGTGACCGGCCCCTGACCTTCGCTTTGGTGGCCGGGGTATTGGCCCGCCGAATCCGGGTCTGGAAGAGCGAGGGCGACTTGGTCGGCAGGGGTGATAGAATAGGCCTGATCCGATTCGGCAGCCGAGTCGATCTGTTCTTCCCACGGAGTTGTGACATGGTTGTCAGTGAAGGCGATCGAGTCTACGGCGGCAGCACCGTCCTGGCGTATTGGAACCCGGGGCCTTGAGCAAGCTGAGACGTAACGAACGCCAATTCCCGGTTTCCGGGGCCCCCAGGCGGCGATTTCGCCGTACCGTCTTCATCCTGCCATCGCTCTTCACCGTGGGGAACATGTTCGCGGGCTTCTTTGCCCTGGTTTCCATACTCAACGAGAGCTACCCGGCGGCGGCGGTCGCCATCGGGATCGCCGTGATCTTGGACGGACTGGACGGTCGTGTGGCACGACTCGCCAATGCCACCAGCGATTTCGGCGTTCAGTTGGACTCCCTGGCCGACATGGTCAGTTTCGGGATCGCTCCGGCGGTGCTCATTTATTCCTGGGGGCTGGCCGACCTGGGCAATTTCGCCCGTTTTTCGGCCTTCTTCTTCTTTATCTGCGGAGCGGTGCGTCTGGCCCGGTTCAACGTCCAGCTGAAGGAGATGAAGTATTTTGCCGGTCTGCCGATCCCGGCGGCGGCGGCCTTCGTGGCGGCGATCATCCACTACTTCGAGACCCCTCCGGACACCGTCTTCTTCAAGGTCTCACTGGTCGCCATGAACTATGCGGTGGCCCTTCTCATGGTCAGCACGGTCCGATATCCGTCGTTCAAACGGCTCAATCTGGGCGGCAGAAAGTCTCATCTTCTGGTTGTGATCCTGGCCTTGATGGTGGCCGCCGTGTTCTTCTATTCCCGGCAGTCTTTGATGGCCATGGCTTCAGGTTACCTTCTCAGCGGTGTTGTTCTGAGGGGTTACCAGTATCTGCGTTATCGACTCAAGAAGTCGGCCTCTCTGGAGGAACAGGAAGTTCGTCCGGACTAGGAGCCTGCGCCGCAGAAATTGATCTACTGCGAAAGCGGTAGAATCGGTCCAGATTTCCCCGCTTTCTCGCTACGATCATTTCTACCGTGCAGACTCCAAGACGGAAAATTGCCCCGCAATTTGATCTTTTTCGTGGTCACGCGACGACCCGGCGAGAAATCTGGGTTAGGATGGCGCCGAAGGAACCTGTCCTGTGTCCGGCCACCGCGGCGAGACTGAACTGAACCGCTTTCGCCGGGGGTGAGAATATGCAGACGCATAAGATTCATCTGCTGGCACAATCCGTACGCCGCCTCCTGAGGCGGAGTGCGTTCGAGCACGTCACCAACCTTCTGTCCAAACTGCGCCCCGGCGACATCTCTCACATCATGCTGGAGTTGGGGGAGCTGCAGCAGCGGCGGGTCTTCGCTCTGCTCATCAAGACGGACAAGGATCTGGCGGGACAGACTCTCACCGGGATGGGGCTCGATCCTGCCATCGCTCTCCTGGCCCACTTTTCCGCCGAAGAGGCGGCCGGGGTCCTCCAGGAGCTGGAGAGCGACGACGCCGCCCAATTCATCTCGGCCCTTCCCGAAGAGCGGGCCGGGGCGATCCTGGATCTCATGGCCACCGAGGAATCGGCCGAGGTCCAGGGGCTGCTGGAGCATGAGGCGGAAACCGCAGGGCGGATCATGACCCCCAACGTACTGGCCTTTCAGGAGGTCGTGACGGTGGGCAAGGCCATCCACTCCATCCAGACCACTGAAGACCTGGCGATGTCCTTCTATGTCTATGTAGTGGATGAAAGGTCCCATCTGGTAGGGATCGTCTCCTTGCGGGAATTGCTCATGGTCCCGCCCAGCACCCCCCTGAGAAAGATCATGACCACCGACATCCTCTCGGTGCGGACCGACACGGACCAGGAAGAAGTGGCACGGCAGGTGGCCCTCTACGATCTCCTGGCCATCCCGGTGGTGGACGAGGGGAACAAGCTCGTGGGCGTGATCACGGTGGACGACGTGATCGACGTCATCAAGGAAGAGGCGACCGAAGACATCTTCTACATGGCCGGCGTCGAGAGTGACGACCGGATCTACACGCCACCTCGGAAATCGGTGAGGAAGCGGCTGCCGTGGCTGCTCATCAATCTGGTGACGGCTCTCATGGCAGCCACCATCGTGGCCTTCTTCGAACCCACCATCGCCAAGTTTTCGTATCTGGCCGTGTTTCTGCCGGTGGTGGCCGGGATGGGGGGGAACTCGGGGACCCAGACCTTGACCGTGATCGTTCGCGGACTTGCCCTGGGAGAGGTGACCTGGAAGAGCAGTCGGGCGGTGTTGGGAAAGGAACTGGCGGTAGCCCTGACCAACGGAGTCGTCTTGGGATTGCTGTGCGGGGCCGTGGCCTTCGCCTGGAAGGGCAGCTTCGAGTTGGGATTCGTCCTGGGCGGAGCGCTCATCATCAACATTCTGGTGGCCGGAATCATCGGAACCTTGATTCCCCTGTTTCTGATCAAGCTCAACGTCGACCCCGCCGTCGCCTCGAGCATCATTCTGACCACCTTCACGGACATGGTGGGTTTTCTTTCTTTTCTGGGATTGGCAACCTATTTCCTGGTCGTTGTCTCCCCCTCATGAGCCGCCACCAATCGGAGGCGCTCACCCTCAGAACCTACCCTTACGCCGAGTCTCACAAGATTGCCGTCTTCTTCACCCGGAGTTTCGGAAAACTGCGGGGCATCGCCCACGGCGCCAGAAAGTCAGGAGGCAAATTCGGGGGCAGCCTGGAGCCCCTGAACTACGTGAAGTTGAGCTTTCGTCGCAAGGAGCACCAGGAGTTGGCGGTGATTCAGAATTGCGACGTGTTACGGGTCTTCTGGCAGGGGGCCGTCTCCTGGGAGTCCACGTTGCATCGGAGCTATTTCACCGAGCTCCTGCTCGAGTTCAGCCGGGAGCAGGAGGAAAGCGAGCGTTTCTTCCGCTTGGCCGTGGCCGTTCTGGCAGCGATGGACACGGTCCCCGTCTCCCCGCTGGCTCGTTATCTGGAGCTCTGGACCCTCAAGTTGGAAGGGGTTCTTCCCGATCTCGACAGTGAACTGCCTCGTCCCGTGGCTGCCCGGGCCAGGTCCCTCATGCGGATGCCGCCGGCCTCGTTGGAGGCAGGCTGCCTGAGCCGTGCGGACGACAAATCGATAGCACGCCTTGCGGAGAAGTTGTTAGAATACCACCTCGAAAAACCGCTGAAGACTCGGAAACTACTGAAGGAACTCCTCTGAAACCCGGCGATGAACGAATCGGTCTGTGCAGCAGCCACGGAAGTTGCGGAAGGTCCGCAGACATTTCAGGACATCGTGCACCGTCTACTCGAGTTCTGGATGGCCTCGGGTTGCGTGGCGCAACAGCCCTACGATACCGAGGTGGGTGCCGGGACCATGCACCCCGAGACTTTCCTGCGGGTTCTGGGTCCTGAACCCTACAGGGTCGTCTACGTCCAGCCCAGCCGGCGACCGGCGGACGGGCGGTACGGCCAGAATCCGAATCGTCTCTATCGTCACCATCAGCTGCAGGTCATTCTCAAGCCGTCGCCGGAGGACATTCAGGACCTTTACCTCAAGAGCCTTGTGAGCATAGGCGTGAATTTGAAGCGTCATGACATCCGCTTCGAAGAGGACAACTGGGAGAGTCCCACGCTGGGCGCCTGGGGAGTGGGCTGGCAAGTGCTCCTGGACGGGCTCGAGATCACGCAGTTCACCTATTTTCAGCAGGCTGGCGGTCTCGAATTGATGCCCGTCCCGGTAGAGTTGACCTATGGGCTGGAAAGGATCGCAGCCTTCATCTCGGGCGAGGACAGCGTCTATCGTCTCAGATGGAATCACGAGAAGACCTATGGACAGATCCGGCGCCTGGAGGAAGCCGAGTTCTCCCGCTACAGCTTCGAGGTGGCCGACACGGATCTGCTCTTCAATCTGTTTCGCCTCTACGAGGAGGAATGCCGGCGTTGCCACGCGGCCGGGTGCGTTCTCCCTGCTTACGACTACTGCCTGAAGTGCTCCCACACCTTCAACCTGCTGGATAGCCGGGGCGCCATCAGCGTCACCGAGCGTGTCGCTCTGATTGCCCGGGTGCGTGCCCTGGCGGTGGCGACTGCACGGCTCTACCTGGAAGATCATGGGTCACAGCTTTCTGCTTGAGTTGGGCCTGGAGGAGATGCCCGCCGACGTCATCTCTCCGGCGCTGGCCGAGCTTGGCCGAAATCTGAAGGGGTTGCTGGCCCAGGAAGGGGTGTCTCCCGCCTCGGTTCGTTCCTACGGCACGCCCCGGAGACTGGCCCTGCTGGCCGACGGGCTGTCCGAGCGCCAGCCGGGGAGGGAGGAGCTTGTCCTCGGCCCCCCGGTCCACGTCGCCTTGGGACCCGACGGGGGTCCGGCGAGGGCAGCTTTCGGATTCGCTCGCAGCCAGGGTCTGAAGGTGGAACTGCTGGAGCGGGTTGAGACTCCAAAGGGAGAATACCTGGGATACCGAAAGAGGATTCCGGGCCGGCCGCTTCCGGAAATACTCCAGGAAAAGACGCCCCAGCTCGTGGCCGGCCTCCCCTGGCCCCGGAGCATGTACTGGCGGGAGAGCCGGTTTCGATTCATTCGGCCCCTTCGCTGGTGCACAGCGCTCTGGGATTCGGAGATCGTCTCCTTTCGATTCGAGGGAATCGATTCGGGACGTGTCACGCGTGGCCACCGGTTCCTGGGGGAGGACAAGATCCGTTTGGCTCACGCCGCCGAGTACCCGGATCAGATGCGCAGAAACTATGTTCTGGCCAGTGTGGACGAACGGCGCAGCAAGATTTCCGGAGAGCTGGCGGACAAGGTTCCCCCCGGACTGTCTCCCGTGGATGACGAACGTCTTCTGGAGACGGTCGTTCAACTCAACGAATACCCCACCGTTCTATGCGGAGACTTCGACGAGACCTTTCTGAAGATCCCCCGGGAGGTGTTGGTCACGGTCATGCGGCACCACCAGAAGTACTTCTCGGTGACTGACGCCGGAGGTGAACTCCGGCCCCACTTCATGACCGTGGTCAATACCGACGGAGACTCGGACGGCCGAATCCGAAAGGGACACGAGAGGGTCTTGAGAGCCCGTCTCGAGGACGCTGCGTTCTTCTGGCGGACCGATCTCAAGACCAGCATGGAGGCGCGGTGCGAAAGGCTGGCGGAGATCGTCTTTCACCAGCGCCTGGGAAGTTACCTGGACAAGGTAGGACGGGTCAAGGCGCTCTGCTCCCGATTGAAACCGGACCCCCAGCTGGAACGTGCGGCTCTGTTGTCGAAGGCGGATCTCAGCTCCGATATGGTTCGTGAGCTTCCGGAATTGCAGGGAGTCATGGGGGGGCTCTATGCACGCCGGGAGGGCTATCCCGCCAAGGTATGGAAGGCAATCCTGGAGCATTACAAGCCGGTCTCTCTCAGCGATGCTCCTCCCTCCACACTTGCCGGAGCCCTGTTGGCTCTCGCCGACAAGCTGGACACCGTCACCGCCTGTATTTTCGGTGGAATCGTTCCCACGGGCTCGAGCGATCCCTTCGCACTGCGTCGTCAAGCCTTGGGTATCGTCAAGATATTGTTGGAGTACCGCCTCCATTACCCGCTTGAAGACTTGGTCCGGATGGCGCGGCAGTCCCTCCCGGACGATGCTGCCGGAACCGAGTCGGAAGACCGGGTCCTGACATTCCTGGAACGCAGGGTACGGCATGTTTTTCGTAGCCGGGGTGTGTCCGAGGACGTCATCCGGGCCGTACAAACGGTAGACTCCCGTCAGAGCCTGCATCTTCGGCTCCGGAAAGCGGTCGCCCTGGAGGAGATGAGGAACGAAGCGGATTTCGAGGTGTTGGCAACGGCCTACAAGAGGATCAAGAATATACTGGCCGGCCAGGCGATCGAGCGGGATCGGGTCCGCGCCAGCGAACTGAGGGAACCGGCGGAACGGACTTTGAACCGGGTGGTCCAAGAGACGCGCCCCCAGGTCGTCGCCAGGCTGGAGAAGGGGGAGTTTGTGGAAGCGCTGAAGCAGATGGCCCGCCTGCGCGGACCCGTCGACCGTTTCTTCGAGGACGTGCTCGTCATGTCGCACGAGGAAGACCTGCGCCGGAACCGATTGAGAATCCTCCATGAGATCTCGCAGCTTTTCTTGTCCTACGCGGACATATCCATGGTGGCGAGGACATGATTCGGAGACCGGACGACGAAAAACTCATGCCGTGCCTGAGGCAGGATGAATTCGAGGTGAATGGACATGATTGAGAAGGGTGTACGAATCGAGGAGCCCCGGGGAAAATTGGGGGTGCTGTTGGTGGGACTGGGTGCGGTGAGCACCACCTTCATTGCCGGCGTCGAGGCTGTCAAGAGGGGACTGGCCCAGCCCATCGGGTCTCTATCCCAATTCGGAACCGTCCGGCTGGGGAAACGGACCGAGGGGCGGTCGCCCAAGATCTCCGATTTCGTTCCCTTGGCCCAACTGGAGGATCTGGAATTCGCGTCCTGGGACCTGTTCGCCGACGACGCCTACACGGCGGCCGTCAAGGCCGGCGTGCTGGAGATGAGTCTCCTGGAACAACTCCGACCGATGCTGGAAGAAGTGCGGCCCTATCCGGCGGTCTTCGACAACCGGTACGTCAAGAGGCTGGATGGAACCCATGTCAAGAAGGGCCGGACCAAATGGGATCTGGCCCATCAGTTGATGGAACAGATCCGGTCGTTTCAGCAGGAGAAGCAGGTCGATCGCATGGTGATGGTCTGGTGCGGCAGCACCGAGATCTTTCTGGAGACGGGACCCGTTCATCAGGACGTTGCCGCGCTGGAGGAGGGTCTCAAGAACAACCATCCCGACATTCCGTCCAGCATGGTCTACGCCTATGCGGCCCTCAAGCTGGGGATTCCCTACGCCAACGGAGCGCCCAACCTGACGGTGGATGCGCCGGCGTTGCAACAGCTGGCCATCGAGGAGGGGGTCCCCATCTGCGGCAAGGACTTCAAGACGGGACAGACGCTGATGAAAACCATCGTCGCCCCTGGCCTCAAGGCCAGGCTCCTGGGGCTCTCGGGCTGGTTCTCCACCAATATCTTGGGCAACCGGGACGGCGAAGTTCTGGACGATCCCGGGTCCTTCCGGACCAAGGAGGAGAGCAAACTCTCGGTTCTGGAATACATCCTGCAGCCCGAGCATTATCCGGACCTGTACGGCGACTTCTATCACAAGGTTCGGATCAACTATTACCCGCCGCGCCGGGACGACAAGGAGGGTTGGGACAACCTGGATATCTTCGGCTGGCTCGGATACCCGATGCAGATCAAGATCGACTTCCTCTGCAAGGACAGCATATTGGCCGCCCCCATCGTGCTGGATCTGGTGCTGTTCCTGGACCTGGCCAAGCGGGCTGGGATGTCAGGAATCCAGGAGTGGCTCTCCTTCTATTTCAAGAGTCCCATGACCCTGCCCGAGCTCTATCCCGAGCACGATCTCTTCATCCAGCTCATGAAGTTGAAGAACACCCTCCGCTATATGCGGGGAGAGGAACAGATCACCCATCTGGGTCTCGACTACTATGAATCCTGACCCGCATCGCCGGCGACGCGGGACTGGGTTCCGCAGGCCCGCCGGTTTCAGCGGGGTTCCCGTTTCGCATCCTTCTATTCGTATCTCCGTTTGAGGCGGTTTGCATGAACAGCGGCAAATGGGTGTTCCGGTTTGACGAAGTGCCTCCCGCGGAGACTCATCACGAAAAGGAGTCATTGCGGGCCCTGCTGGGTGGGAAGGGTGCGAGCCTGGCCGAGATGAGCCGCATCGGCCTGCCGGTGCCACCCGGTTTCGTCATCACCACGGACGCGTGCGTCGAGTACCTGGGTTCGGGAGGCGAGCTTCCGGAGGGGCTGTGGGACCAGGTGTTGGAGGCCATGGGGCGAATCGAGGAGGCCACGGGCAAGGGCTTCGGCGATGCGGAGAACCCGCTGCTCGTCTCCTGTCGTTCCGGGGCCATGCATTCCATGCCCGGGATGATGGATACGGTGCTCAACGTAGGGCTCAACGACGAGACGGCTGCGGGGCTGACGGCCGCTTCCGGAGACGAGCGGTTCGTGTACGACGCCTATCGCCGTTTGATCCAGATGTTCGGAAGCGTGGTTCTGGAGTTGGGTGACGGGGCATTCGAGGAGTCTCTGGAACGGATCAAACGCGACCGGCAGGTGCTGTCGGACGCAGAGATGACGGCTTCGGACTGGAAGCAGTTGACGGCTGGTTTCAAGCAGATTATCCGCGCGCGGACTGGCACCGAGTTTCCCCAGGACCCCTTCGAACAGCTGCGGATGGCGGTTCAGGCGGTCTTTGGAAGCTGGAACGGCAAACGCGCATTCGACTATCGAAATGCCTCGGGCATCCCCCATGACCTGGGGACTGCGGTCAACGTCGTCTCCATGGTCTTCGGCAACATGGGTCTCGATTCCGGAACGGGTGTGGTCTTTACGCGGAATCCGGTGACCGGAGAACGGACTCTCTACGGTGACTATCTACCGAACGCCCAGGGCGAGGACGTGGTGGCCGGAATCCGCAACACTGAGAGCATGACCGGTCTCGGCGAGCGGATGCCGGAAGTCGCCCGGGAGCTGACTCGGATCTGCCGGAAGCTGGAAGAGCGGTATCGCGACATGCAGGACGTGGAGTTCACCGTCGAGCGGCGCAAACTCTGGATCCTGCAGACGCGAACCGGGCAGAGAACCGCCAGAGCCGCGATTCGCATTGCAGTGGATCTCTGCAATGAAGGATGCGTCACCCACGACGAAGCGCTGCTCCGGGTCCGTCCCGAGGATATCGACGTGTTTCTGCACCCGGCCTTTGCGCCTCGTGCCAAGGATATGGCCAGGGACGCCGGAAACTTGCTGGGCCGCGGAGTCAACGCCTCTCCCGGGGCCGCCGTCGGACGGGTGGTTTTCGACGCCGATACGGCCGAGAAATGGAGTCGGGAAGGAACCGACGTGGTCATGGTGCGCCCCTTTACCCGGCCCGACGACGTTCACGGCATGCTCGTGTCCCGAGGCATCCTCACCATCGAAGGTGGTGCGACCAGCCATGCCGCCGTGGTCGCGCGCCAGTTCGGCGTGCCCTGCATCGTGGGAGCCGGAGGAATGGAACTTCGGGAGACGAAACTCCGGCTCAAGGCCAATGGACATCTGGTGCGCGAGGGGGATTGGATCTCCCTGGATGGGACTTCGGGAGAAATCTTTCTGGGAAGGATCCCGACTGTCGAATCCGATCTGGAAAAACAGGAGGATCTGCAAACGCTTCTGTCCTGGGCCGACAGCCGCCGGCATCTCGGCGTGTTGGCCAATGCGGACCACCCCCAGGATGCCGTCCGGGCGCTGGCCTACGGCGCCGAAGGCGTGGGTCTTTGCCGGACCGAGCACATGTTCTTCGAAGCCAGCCGCCTGCCCATCGTTCGGCAGATGATCCTTTCGAGTGACGAGACGGAGCGCAAGCAGGCCCTGAGTCGGCTCCTTCCATTGCAGCAGGGGGACTTTGAAGGTCTCTTCAGGGTGATGGATGGGCGTCCCGTTGTGATCCGGCTCATTGATCCGCCGCTGCATGAATTTCTGCCCACGGAGGAGGAGATTCGGGTCCGCCTTCGACTCTGCCGCACTGAGGGGCGGGCTCAAGAGGCGAGTGAGTTGCAGCGAACCCTGGCCACGCTTCGAAAGCTGCACGAGAGCAATCCCATGATGGGGCTGAGGGGGATTCGGCTCAGTATCGTGATGCCGGGGATCGTGAGCATGCAGGTCCGGGCCGTCTTCGAGGCGGCCTGCAACGTGGTTCAGGAGGGTGGGACGGTCCGGCCCAAGATCCTGATCCCTCTGGTCGGGCACGTGAACGAGTTGAAGGTGATCCAGCCGATTCTGGAACGGGTGGCCGTGGAGGTCATGCGCGAGAGGGGACGCCGGCTCGAGTACATGTTCGGGACCATGATCGAAGTTCCACGGGCCGCCATCACGGCGAGTCAGCTGGCCGAAGTGGCCGAGTTCTTCTCGTTCGGCACCAACGACCTGACCCAGATGACGTTGGGCTATTCCCGCGACGACGCGGAGACGCATTTCTTGTTGCGCTATGTGGACGAGGGCATTCTGCCCTCGAATCCTTTCCAGACCCTGGATCAGGAGGGTGTAGGGAGGCTGGTTCGGATCGCGGTTCGAGAGGGAAGGGCCCGCCGTCCCAATCTTGAAATCGGGATCTGCGGCGAACACGGCGGGGATACGGAATCCATCGATTTCTGCCACCGGATCAAGATGGACTACGTGAGCTGTTCCCCATTTCGGGTTCCCGTGGCCCGCCTGGCGGCGGCCCAGGCCGCCATCCGGGCGGCCCCCCTCTTCGCCGAGGGGCAGATCCACTGATCCCCGGCTCCTCGGGTCTCCGTGTCGTCAAATGCGTGCCGGAGAGGTGTTTCTGCTAAGATGAGCCCCGCGTACCCCAGGTAGCGTCACATGAGGCTGACTCAGGCACAGAATCGTTGGAAACTGCTCTCCGGATATCTTACGGGACGGGCCGATCTGGAAGCCTATCCCATCACCCTCATCATCGAGAACACCGGGAAATGCAATCTCAAGTGCCCCATGTGTCCGCGGGAGCTGGGCTACTATCCTCCTGAGGACTTCGACTTCGGCCTCTTCCGGCAGATCATCGACGAGATCAGTCAAAAAACCGAATTGGTATTCCCCTGGGGAGGCGGCGAGCCTCTCATGAATCCCGACATCTTTCGCATGGTCCGATATTGCAAGGACGCCGATATCTACACCGTGGTTTCGACCAACGCCACCCTGTTGGACCGGCGCCGGAGCCAGGAACTCTTGGAGTCGGGGCTGGACAGTCTCATCATCGCCTTCGATGGAACCACACCCGAGACCTACGAGAAGTACCGCAAGGGGGCCAATTTCGAGAAGGTCAGGGCCAACATCCTGAGCTTTTTGGAGATGAAGAAGGTCCAGCGCCCCGATCTGTTCGTGGTTCTTCAGATGGTCCGTCTGCCCGAGAATCAGCACCAGGTCCGGGACTTCCAGCGGATGTGGTCCATCGACGGGGTCGACGAAGTTCGGATCAAGGAGGACGAGATCGTCATCCCGGAAGTGGCGTTGGAGGAGAGGGTCCATCACACCCGGCGGCGGCATCCCTGCTACCAACTCTGGCAGGGGCCGGCCATGGTCAATTACAAGGGGGAATTCTTCCCCTGTTGCCACACCTGGCAGACCGAGCCCATCGGCAACGTCCGAGACTCCTCCATCTACGACCTCTGGAATTCGGAGAGGATGGAGCGGATGCGGGAGGCTCATCTGAAGGGAGACCTGACCGACTATCCCGAGTGCCAGGACTGTCACGCGCCCAATCCCCGTCTCCCCGTCATCCTGGGCAGCTTCATGGTGGACACGCTCAAGGTCCGCCGCTGGATTCCCCGGATGGAGAAGCTGGCGATCTTCTACAAGATGCCGATCTTCAGAGATCACTAGCCCGAAATGCGGGCCAGAGTTCTGATCCTGTTGATTCTGGGGACGCAGCTCCCGTTCCTCTTCCAGGCCTTCCATATCGACGACCGAATCTATCTGAGGGTGGCCGAAAACATTCTCCAGACGCCCCTCTATCCCTACGACTTCCGAATCAGTTTCGAGGGCATGGGGGCGCCCGATGCCGCCAGTCACAGCCACCTGCCCCTGGTCAGCTATTACCTAGCCCTGCTGAAGTGGGTGAGCGACAGCCAGGCCGAGTGGGTCTACCATCTCGGCTTTCTGGTCTTTCCCGTCTTGGCGGCTTGGGGGTTCCACGATCTGGCTCGCCGCTATGTCCGGTTTCCCCTGGCGGCCTCCTGCCTCCTGGTCACGGCGCCCGGTTTTCTCGTTTCCAGCCACACCATCATGACCGACGTCCCCTTCTGGTCCCTTTGGATCGTGGCCCTTTCCCGTTTCCTGCGGGTGCGGGACGGGACCGCCACGGGTTGGGACTGGCTGATCTGGGGTGTGTCGCTGCTGGGCACCTGCTTCATCTCCGTCCTGGGGGGTGGCTTGGTGCTGTTGATGCTGGTCTGTCTCTTCCTGCGGGAGGCTGGAGCTCCCCGGATCTCGAGGGGAAAGATGCTGCTGGTCCTGGCCTCTCCGCTGCTGCTGTGGGGTCTTTGGTACCTGCGCGCCTTTCTCCACTACGATCGCTTCCTGCTTCTGAACACGGCTATTCACGCACTTCAGCGAGACATCTATTCGGGTTCGATCATGGGGGAGAAATCACTTTCCCTGCTGCTGAACCTGGGTGGAACGGTGCTCTTTCCCGTGGCGCTCTGGTACGGTCTGGCCGGCCGCATCGGCGCCCGCGTTCTGGCCGTCCTGTTCCTGCTCTCCTTCGTTCCCTTCTATCTGTGGTGGGAGGACTGGACCTGGAGTCAGGCATTCCTGTTTTCCCTGTTTCTCTCCAGCGGCGTGGCGGTGTTCTGGCGTTTTCTGTCCGGCTTTGGGACCGAACTCCTCTTTAAACGGGACTGGCGCTGGCTTCCCATCTGGCTCTGGTTCTTCGGGGGCTGCCTGGCGTGCCTCCTCATGTACTATTCGGGATCGGTGCGGTACTCGACGCTGGTGGCGGGACCGGTGATTCTGCTCTGGATCGCCTCCTTGGAGAAACGGGTCAAGGGTGCCTATCTGCTCCGGAACCTGGTCTGGCTCGGAGTGGTCCTGACCTCCGTCTATTCCCTGACCGTAGCTCATGCCGACTACCGTTTCGCCCGGAGCTACCAGCAGGCGGCCCAGGAGATCGCGCAAGATTACGGACACGAGGGGAAGACGCTCTGGTTCACCGCCGAGTGGGGCTTCCGCCATTACCTGGAACGGGAGGGAGCCAAGATACTGGAGAGGACCGAAGTCGGTCCCGAGGCTGGAGATATCCTGGTCAAGCCGGTCTTGGCCTCCCCGTGGGTGACCCTCTACGATTCCGACGAATACCTCGATCTGCTGGAACAGCGAACGGCCCGCATGAACACTCCATGGCGCCTTCTCGACCCGTCCTCCCACGCCGGGTTCTACAGCACGGGCTGGGGCATTCTCCCCGTCAGCATCACCGGAGGCGGGCGGTGGGAGTGGTTCAATATCTTCCGGGTAAAGAAGCCCTATGACGGTCCCGTCCCCGAGCCTGCAACCCACTGGTGAGCAACCACGGCCGGCGCCGGATCGATTCGCGGTCCTCTTTCTGGGACTGGGGGTCCTGGTGCTGCACCTGGTCTGGCTGGCGCTGGACGAACAGCCTCAGGTCTGGGACATGGCTCACCATCAGATCAGGGGCTGGGAGTCCCTCCAGGCCCTGGCCGCCGGAAGGCTGCCGGAGGACTTTTCCTCGCTCTCGTCCTACTATCCGCCCCTCTATTACCTCCAGGAAATGGTGGTGCTGTACCTCTGGCCCAACCGGGACGCCCTCGTCTTCCTCTCCAATCTTCCGGGACTGGTCATGCTCTTCGGCGGCATCTGGTGGTTGGCCTCCAGGTGCCTGACTCGGGGAGCGGCCCCCTGGGCGGCGCTGCTGGCCTGGTGCTTTCCCCTCGTTGCCTGGACCAGCCGCTTCTCACTCCTGGACGTAGCGCTCGGGGGATGGGTCATGCTGGCGCTCTGCCTGGTGGTCAAGAGCCGGCGCCTGGAACGAAAGGGATATAGCCTGCTGCTGGGTCTGGTCATCGCGGCGGGACTTCTGACCAAGTGGACGTTCATCCTGTTTCTGGTGTTTCCGTTGGTCTGGGCGCTGGTCCACTCCCGGGACCGGAAGCGCTCGCTCCTGAATCTGGTCGACGCCGGGTTGGTCGCCGCGCCTCTGGTCTTCTGGTGGTACCTGCCCAACGCCAGGAACCTGGTGGAGCGGTTCACCCTCACCATGCAGGCAGCCGGATGGGAACAGGACCCGGGCCTGGAATCGCTACTGGGCTGGCTCTATTATCCGCGGTCGCTGGCCAGCTACTACCTGTTCCTTCCCCTCACCACACTCTTCGTCCTGGGCCTTTTCCTCAAGTCCGATCGGAAGCAGGAGAGGACTCCGGAAGTGAGCCTGATCCGATGGACTTTCTGGGGCGGACTGTTGCTGCTGACGTTGCTGGAGGCGAAGGATCCCAGGTATGTCCTTCCGCTGGCCGGACCGCTGGCCATCTTGATTCTCCAGCCCTGGGATCGGCGCCAGTGGATCGTGCGTCTGGCCGCGTCGGTGGCGCTGCTCCAATTCCTGGCCGTCTCGTTCCCCCTGCCCCTGGTTTCCGGCAAGTTGGCCCTTTTCCAGGTTCGGGACGATGGAGATTACCGCGGTGCCGGACGGGAGTGGGTGTTGTTCGCGTCCTCATATTTCGACGTGGCCGGTCCACCCCGTCGGGAAAACTGGCGCCACCGGGAGATCCTGGAGCAGATTCCCGAAGGCGCCGCAGTCGGCTTCGTCCCCGACTTGGCCCATTTCCATCTGTTGGCCCTCCGCCTCCAGGCTCTGGAGTCGGGAAGGGAACTGGGCGTCATCCGGCTGGGCCATTCGGCCCGGTCATTGGAGCAATTGGAACGCGTGCAGGTCGTGATCGGGAAGACGGGACACCAGGGGATCAGCTATCTCACCGCCTCCAATCCAGCCGTGTATGAGCGCCTGGAGCAGGATGGTTGGCGGGTCTCCCGGCGCTGGTCCCTGCCCGATGGCACCGAGGCGCTTCTGTGGTTGCCGCCCGGACCTCCTGAAGCGGTGGCCAACGGCCCGTCGAATGCCGGACGGTCTCTTTCGACGGTCAGTCCGATTCGGGAAGAACCGCCACGGTCTTGATTTCCACCAGGGCCTTGGAGCCGGCCAGTGACTCGATGTTGATCAGAGTGTTGGTGGGGTAATCCCCCTCAGGATAGAGGGAAGGGAACAACTCCCGGCGGGCCTCCAGAAAGGGACCGACCGACTCCACACCCACCAGGTAGGTGGTGAACTCCACCACGTCACTGAAGGAGGCGCCGGCGCCTTCGAGAACCCGGCCGATGTTCTCGAAGACCTGCCGCGTCTGGGCCCCGGCATCTCCTTCTCCCACCAGCTTGCCTTCGGGTGAAGAGGCGGTCTGACCGGCAATGAAGAGAAAGCCTCTTGCACTCACGGCGTAGGAGTATTCTCCGCCTGGAGGGTTTAGCTTCGGCGGATTGATGGCGGTTCGTTTTTTTGGGCTCATCGACTCATCTCCATGGGTGTGTTTTTCGAGCTCGGCTTTCTGGCCGTACAGACATAGCCCAGCGTCGTGTTTCGGGTTGGGTCCAGGAAGTCGAGAAGGGGCAGGAGAATTCCCAAGACTCCGCCCAGGACGGCAGCCAAAGGGAACAGCAGCCACCGCCATCCTCCCTGGAAGTAGAGTGTCGAATCCAGCAACCGCCTTCCCAGAAGCGTGAAGAATCCGCCGCCGGCTTCGATGGCAATGTCGGTAAGACCGGCCCGCTGCATCAGCCAACGGAGGCCGGGCCGGGTATAGCGGAAGTAGTCGTGGGGAGCCTGATGGACTCCCCATTCCTGGGGCGCCGCGAGAAGCAGGCGGGCACCCGGAGCCAACACCCGGCTCAGCTCTTCCAACACCGCCCGGGGGTCCCGAACGTGTTCCAGGACCACGATGTTGATGGCCGCGCCGAAGGAATCATCTCTAAACGGCAGCCGCGCCAGATCCGCTACTCCGTCAAGCCGAGAGTAGTCCCAATCGGCGTCTCCCACGGCCAGGTCCACCGCCACGTAATGGCAATGGGAGAATTCGCGGGCGTATCGGCACTCGCCGGCTCCCGCGTCCAGCACCCGGGTCCCGGCCGGCAGCGAGCGGGCGAACTCGGCCACACGGTCCTCGATCAAGGCCTCGAACCGGAGAATCAGCCGGTGCAGCCAACGGGGCAGCCGGGTCATCATCCGCCGGTGCCATGGTGTGATTTCGTTGGGGCCGGTCATGCTGCTGAGAAGGGACGAATGACGAACCGGTATACGAATCGCACAGCGCGCCGGCGTTCCCACCGATTCCACTCCCGGCTGTTACGGAACATCATCGGGACGGCAGGCTCGCAGAAAGTCGTTGGGGAAGGTGCATGGCCGGCCGTTCCGATTGGTGGCAATGTGCCGGCTTTCACCGCGGGCGTAGTTCACGTTTCCGGTGGGGTCCACGATCCGGTAACCGAAGGTCATGCCCCGCCGGCCCAAGCGCTTGAGACGGGTCCGTATCACGAACTCGCGGTCGTAAAAGAGTGGTTTCATGTAGCGGCAATTGATTTCCACAACCGGAAGGAACGTCTGCGATTCCCGTTCCAGACGCTCGTAGCTCAAGCCCAACTCCCGAAAGAACTCGAGTCGAGCAACTTCGAACCAGATCAGATGGTTGGAATGGTGAGCGAATCCCATCTGGTCGGTCTCGGCGTAACGCACCCGGAAGCGGGTTTCAGCGATACGGTCTCGAATCGTCATGATGTCACCGGGCTCCAAGGCTCCCAGTCTACTACGGACGAATGAGGAGAGAGGATCCTTTCGATACGGAGCCACGCGACACACCGTCATAACCCTTGATTCGGGTGGCCCGGGACTGAAATACTCGGGTCCATGGTTCCACATCGCCGGTTTCCGGCCACCTTCATTTTGTGCGTTTTGCCATTGTTCTCCGTCGCGGAGGTCCCGGCCCAGAGGTACGTGCCCGTCCTGCCGGTGGTGGGGACCGATTCCGATGGCCGCCCACCTGCCGACGCCCTGGTTCTGTTCGACGGCTCCGGCAACGTCCGCTTCACCCAGCCGGATGGCAGTCGGGCAGACTGGAAGGTGGAGGACGGCGTGCTGATTGCGGGGGATCACGACATCATCAGCAAGGATTGGTTCCGCGACGCCCAGGTTCACGTCGAGTTCAATCTCCCGTCGGACGACTCGGCCCACGGCAACAGCGGACTCTACTTCCACAACCTGTACGAGGTCCAGATCCTGGATTCCCACAACTCCAACCGATTCACTGCGAAACAACAGTGCGCCTCGCTCTTCAACCTTTACGCACCCATGGTCAATGTGACCCGGGCGCCGGGCGAATGGCAGACCTACGACATCCTGTTTCGCGCTGCCCGGCTGGACCGGAGATCGGGACGAGTGGTGAAGCCGGCCCGGTTCACCATCCTTCACAACGGAGTCCTGGTGCAATACGAGCGCACCCTGAAGGAAGGGACGGGCGCGGGTCGGCGCAACCCCATGGTTTCGGAGGGGCCGCTGAAGCTGCAGGCCCATGGCAGTCCGGTTCGATTCCGGAACATCTGGATCCGGCGCCTGCCGTATCAGCCCTGAACACACCGGGCCCGCACGCCGTATCGTCGTTGCCGTACCGAGGACGGATGAACGGGGGAGCCTGACGGCCCCCCCGGTGAGAATTTCGAGCTAGACCTTGGGTTCCCAGCCCTTGGCGTATTCCTTGGACCAGTAGCCCATGGCCTCATTGTCGCCCAGGATATGGCCGTTGCTGGAGTCGCACTTGAGGTTCCGGCCCGTGCGATGAGCGATGTTGCCCAGGTGGCACATGAGAGTGCTCTTGTGGGCCTCGAGGATCTCGGCGTTGCAGATCGTGGGGTCGTCGTTGCGGATCGCCGCCAGGAAGTTCCGGGCGTGGGGGAGGTCTCCGTAGGTGTCTTCCCCCTTCTTCGCGACCAGGTTGTCGCCCTTGTCGTAGATGGCGTAGGACCCCTTCGTTCCCAGGTCCAGAGCTCCCCGGTCCCCGTAAAAGGTGATGAAACCGGGGCTGTGGCGGTTGTTGCTCAAACCGGCCCAGGAGATGGATCGCTTGCCTTCGAATTCGTAGCAGACGGTGTGGGTGTCGGGAGTCTCCTGATCGTCGTCGAAGAGATAGCGGCCGCCGCTGGAGGTCACTTTGATCGGGTAATCGACGCCCATTCCCCATCGGCACAGGTCCAGGGTGTGGACACCGTTGTTGCCCAGCTCGCCGTTGCCCCAGTGCCAATGCCAGTGCCAGTTGTAGTGGATCAGGTTGTCCTTGTAGGGGACGCGGGTGGCCGGTCCCTGCCAGAGTTCGTAGTCCAAGTGGGCGGGGACGGATGTCCGTTTGCCCCGGCCCAGGGTGCCCCGGCCGCTGTTGTACCAGGTGCGGACCATGTAGACCCGGCCGATGGCCCCTTCCCGCAGTTGCTGGACCGCCTCGCGGGTTCCGGGGGAGCTTCGGCGCTGCGTCCCCATCTGGACCGCCCGGTTGTACTTGCGGGCGGCGGCGATCATGAGTTCGCCCTCGCCGGGGGTGTGGCTGCACGGTTTCTCCACGTAGGCGTGCTTGCCGGCGGAACAGGCCAGGATGGTGGCCGGGGCGTGCCAGTGGTTGGGCCCGGAGTTGAGCAGAGCGTCCACTTCAGGGTCGTCCAGGATTCGCCTGAAGTCTCCGACTTTTTGAGGCGCCTTTCCGGTCTGCTGCTCGACGGTGTGGGCCACCTTGTCCAGACGGCGCGAATCGACGTCGCAGACGTATTTGATGTGGACGTTTGGCTGTTGTCCGAAGCTCTCCGCCAATCGTCTGCCTCGGCTCATTCCCATGATTCCGACGACGACCCGGGTGTTGGGAGAATCGTACTTGATGTTGCTCTTGGCGGAGACGGACAGTCCGGAGGCGGCGACCCCGATGGCGGCGCTGCCCAGAAAACGTCTCCGGTCGATGGATTCAGACATTGTGGCTCCTCCTTGCGAATTACCGTGAATCGTCATTATCGCCGGGGTGTGTGATGCTATCAAGCCGCCATATGGAATTCGGTGCTCGCGGGTCCTAGACCTTGGGTTCCCATCCCTTGGCGTATTCCTTGGACCAGTAGCCCATGGCTTCTTCGTCTCCCAGGATGTGGCCGTTGCTGGGGTCGCACCTGAGATTCCGCCCCGTGCGGTGAGCGATGTTGCCCAGGTGGCACATGAGCGTGCTCTTGTGCGCCTCAAGGATCTCGGCGTTGCAGATCATGGAATCGCCGTTGCGGATTGCCGCCAGAAAGTTCTGGGCGTGGGGGATGTCTCCGTAGTTGCCGTCTACCTTCTTGGTGACCAGTTTGTCATCCTTGTCGTAGATGGCGTAGTACCCTCTCCCCAGGTCGAGAGCGCCGCGATCCCCATAGAAAGTGACGAATCCCGGACTGTGGCGGTTGTTGCTCAAACCGGCCCAGGAGATGGAGCGCTTGCCTTCGAATTCGTAGCAGACGGTGTGCGTGTCAGGGGTCTCCTGGTCATCGTCGAAGAGATAACGGCCGCCGCTGGAGGTCACCCGGATCGGGTAGTCGACGCCCATTCCCCAGCGGCAAAGGTCCAGGGTGTGGACGCCGTTGTTTCCCAGCTCGCCGTTGCCCCAGTGCCAGTGCCAGTGCCAGTTGTAGTGGATCAGGTTGTCCTTGTAGGGAACACGGGTGGCCGGTCCCTGCCAGAGTTCGTAGTCCAAGTGGGCGGGGACGGGTGCCGCCTTGCCCCGGCCCAGCGTGCCCCGTCCGCTGCTGTACCAGGTGCGAACCATGTAAACGCGGCCGATGGCCCCTTCCCGTAGCTGTTGAACGGCTTCTCGGGCCCCAGGAGAGCTACGCCGCTGGGTTCCCATCTGGACGGCCCGATTGTATTTGCGGGCAGCGGCGACCATGAGTTCTCCCTCGCGGGGGGTGTGGCTGCACGGCTTCTCCACGTAAGTGTGTTTGCCGGCCGAGCAGGCCAGGATGGTGGCCGGGGCGTGCCAGTGGTTGGGCCCGGCATTGAGCAGAGCGTCCACCTCGGGATCATCCAGGATCCGCCTGAAGTCGCCGACTTTCTGAGGCGCCCTTCCCGTTTGCTGCTCGACCGTGTGGGCCACCTTGTCCAGACGGCGAGAGTCGACGTCGCAGACGTATTTGATGTGGACGTTGGGCTGTTGTCCGAAGCTCTCGGCCAAACGCCTGCCTCGGCTCATTCCCATGATTCCGACAACCACCCGGGTGTTGGGAGAATCGTATTTGATGTTGCTCTTGGCGGAGACTGAAAGTCCGGAGGCGGCTACTCCGATGGCGGCGCTGCCCAAAAAACGCCTACGGTCGATGGAGGCAGGCATTGTGGCTTCTCCTTGTGAATTACTGTAATTCGTCATTATCGCCGGGGGGGTGTGATGCTATCAAGGAGCCTTGTGGAATCAGGAGGGATCACAAACTGACCTTCACCAGTCCCAGGAGAGCGATGACGGCGGTGGCGGCCAGACCCAGGGAAAAGGCTTTGGTCCCACCCGTTCTGAAGGTCCGCAGATCGGTCATTAGTCCGACTCCGGCCATGGCCCCCGTGATGATCCAGCGGGCCGAGCTGCCCAGCAGCATGGCCAGATCCACCCGGTAGTCTCCCGGGCCCAGGATGAATCGATCGGACAGGTGAAGGGTGACTTCCGGAAAGAAGCCCAGGGTCCGAAGCAGCGCCATGCCCAGGAAGAGGAGGACGAAGCTCGGCAGGAGTTTCCCGTAGTGGACGGTGCGCCGGGGAAAGGCGGCTACCCTGCGCCGCCTGTGGGCGTATAGGGAACCGATGACGAAGACCGCGGGACCCAGCACGGAGATCCGCGTGAGCTTGACGATCGTGGAGAGCTCGCCGGCCTGTTGGCCGTTCAGATGGTGGGCAAATCCGGCGGCCAGCACCTGAGGGGTGGCGTGGATGGAGAGGCCGCACCAGATGCCGTACGCGGAGGCGGTCAAATCCAGGAGCGCGCCCAGGAGGGGAAACAGAAGCATGGCCAGCACGCCCATCAGGTTGACGATGGCGATGGATAGTGCCACGTCTCGTTCCTCTCCGTCCACGACGGGCGCCATGGCCACGATGGCGGAACTGCCGCAGATGGCCGTCCCCACCCCGAGCAGCAGGGAGAGCCTTTCCCCCACTCCCAGCAGACGCCCCAGAAGCCACGAACTGGCCACCACGCCGGCGATGATGACCAGAATCGCCAGCAGCACGTCCAGGCTGACTTGAAGCATGGTGTAGAAATCCAAGCGGGCGCCCAGCAGGATGATTCCCACGGGGAGCAGCTTCTTGACCACCAGGTCCACACCGGGTTTCAGGCCGGCGGATGCCCGAACCAGATTCCGCAGGGCCATGCCCAACAGCAGCGCCAGCAGGACTTCGCTGACGGGATGAAGTCCGTCGCTCGTGGTGAAAGGGTGATAGGGCAGATGGTTCAACCAAGCCGCGAGTCCGGTCAGCAGGATGCAGACCAGCAGGCCCGGCCACCGGGAGACCCTCTTGGGAACCGCCAGTTTCCTGCGGAACTGTCGTTCGAACTTCCGCTCGGACCGGCTCAGGTCAGATTTCCAGATCAAAGCAGCAGGCTCTCGTCGTAGTCCCGCTCCTCCTTGAAATACTCTTCCACGCTGAAGTATCGAGAGCCTGTGTCCGGAAGGACGGTGACCACGCGCTGGTCCGGGGACAAACGCTCGGCGACGCGCCGGGCCGCCAGCACGGCGGCGCCGGAGGAGACGCCGACCAGGAGCGATTCCTCCCGGGCCAGCCGCCGCGCCATGCGGAAGGCGTCTTTTTCGTCGACCGGAATCACCTCGTCGATCACCTCCTGATTCAGGACCGGAGGAATGAACCCTGCGCCGATCCCTTCGATGGCGTGCAGTCCCGGCGGCCGGCCGCTGAGCACGGCCGAATTGGCCGGCTCCACGGCGACGATCCGGACGCCGGGGACGTGATCCTTCAGGAACTCGCCGACGCCGGTAATCGTTCCCCCGGTTCCCACGCCCACCACCAGGGCGGCGATGTTCCCGCCGGTCGTCTCCAGGATTTCGGGTCCTGTGGTCTCCCGATGCACCTGAGGGTTGGCCGGGTTCTCGAACTGGCGAAGCTCGATCCAGCCGGGGTTGCGCGCCACCAGCCCGCGTGCCCGTCGAACTGCTCCCGGGATGTCTTCCTTTCCCGGCGTCAGCACCACCTCGGCTCCGTAACGGATGGCCAGAGATCGCCTTTCGAAGCTCATGGTCTCCGGCATGGTGAGGATCAGACGATATCCCCGCTCCGCACAGATCATGGCCAGTCCGATGCCGGTGTTGCCGCTGGTCGCTTCCACGATCCCCGTTCCAGGCCGAAGCCGCCCCTCAGCCTCGGCGGCATCGATCATGCTCCGGGCAATCCGGTCCTTCACACTGCCCCCCGGATTCAGGTACTCGAGCTTGGCCAGGATTGTCGCCCGCCCTTTTCGGCCCAACCGGTCCAACCGCATCATGGGCGTCTTGCCGATCAGGTCTCCGATTTGAGTTTGTACGAAAGGATCCATCTCGTTTCCGCTCGAATAAACCGGTCGACCGCGCGGCCGGTCTCCCGGTTCGATCCCATCCCCGGAGGAGCCCCCACGGAATTCCGATCCCTGGTGGATTCGTGTCACGGACCAAGGTAACGTATGTCGCGGCCAAAGAGGAGTCGTTCCTCAGCGTCTCCTTCATACCGGCTTCATCGGAACTCGGGAGCAGCAAATGAAGGATCATTCGACCATCGACTACCGAGACTGCGACCGGCAGATCTGGGAAGAGGAACTGAGCGAATTCGTTCCCAACCGGATACTGGACGCGCACATTCACTTCTACTGGGCTTCCGATTTTCCCGTCCCGCCCCCGCAAGGGACGCGGGACGACGCGGGGCTCGCCACTCTGAACGACTGGGCCCGGGTGCTCTATCCCGGCCGCCGGATGCAGTATTTGATCCTGGGCATGCCCGTGGTAGGCATCGACGTAACCCGGCACGTGGATACGGTCCGCAGGGAGATCGACGGTGTGCCGGGCATCCGCTATAACCGGCTGGTCACGCCCTCCTGTCGGACTGAGGACATTGAAAGGGATCTTCGGCACCCTCAGTTCATCGGGCTGAAACCGTACCGCACCTATTCGGTGACCGGAGACATCGCCCAATGCCGGATCCACGAGTTCCTGCCCCACGAACAGATGGAGTTGGCGGACCATTACGGTCTCTGGGTCACCATGCACCTGTCGCGCTTTCACGGCTGTGCCGACGAGTGGAATCTGGATGACCTGACGGAATACACCACCAAGCGTTACCCCAGGATCAAGTGGTTGCTGGCCCATTGCGCCCGCAGCTTCACCTACTGGCCCATTCGGCAGGCGGTGGAGCGGTTGCGGGATCTGCCCAACATCCACTACGACACCTCCGCAGTGACCGACGTGCGTCCCTACATTACGCTTCTGACCAAGGAGGATCCGAAGCGGATCTTCTGGGGTTCGGACGGCGTCGGCGCCGCCTTTTTTCACGGTCACTACGCGGCGCTGGGCCGATCCTGGCAGCACTACGACGCCGACGACGGCAGCCTCAAGTTCCCCCACTGCGACGGACGGCCCGTGCTGTCGGTCTATGAACAGCTCCTGTCCTTGCGGGATGCCGCCGAGGTTGCGCAGCTGTCCAAATCGGACATCGAGGGCATCTTCTGGCGGAACGCGGCCACAGCATTGGGGATCCTGGAGGATGAGGGTGCCGCCAACGGGTCCGGAACATAGGAAGGACCCGTCGCATACAGCTTAAAGGGCTACGGAGGGCCGATGACGGATCCACAGGGGAAGGGAAGACGGGCCAGAGCCGAGGATTTGAGGGACTTTGCCACCCATCTGCTGGAACGGGCCGGTCTCGGTCCATCCGCGACCCGGCGTGTGGTCGACAACCTGTTGGACGCCGATCTCAGGGGCGTCTCTTCCCACGGCCTGTCCTTCCTGGACTTCCTGGTGGGACGCGTCCAGAAGGGAGGAGTCAACCCCCGGCCTGATGTGCGGGTCGTCTCCGACCGCGGCGCCGTTCTCCTTCTGGATGCGGATCGAGGACCCGGACAGGTGGCAAGCCACCGGGCCATGTCACTTGCCTGCGCCCGGGCCCGGGAGTCCGGGGTCGCGGCGGCGGGCGTGTTCCGGTCCAATCACTTCGGGACCGCCGGCTATTACGCGCGCATGGCCGCGGATCAAGGTCTGATCGGACTCGCCGTCAGCAACACCGGCGCCTGCATGGCGCCGTGGGGCGGCTCCACACCCACCTACGGAACCAATCCCCTGGCCATCGCGGTACCCACTGGCGCCGAGTTTCCGGTCATGATCGACATCGCCCTCAGCCGCGCCGCCTGGGGAAAGATCATGGTGACCCTGCTCCGGGGAGAGCCGATCCCGGATGATTGGGTGCTGGACCGGAAGGGGGTTCCCACCACCGACCCCGTGGAGGTCGTCCGGGGGATGCCGGCCCCGATGGGGAATCACAAGGGGTACGGGCTGGCAGTGATGGTGGACATTCTGAGTGGCGTGTTAACCGGGGCTCTTTTCGGACGTCACATAACGACTCATCCCCCTGAGGAGGAGCCACAGGACACGGGTCACTTCTTCCTGGCCCTTTCGGTGGAGCATTTCATGGAACCGGAAACCTTTCTGGGGCGGGTCCAGGATTACGTGGGCCAGTTGAAGTCCTCGGAGCTGGCGCCGGGATTCGACGAGGTCCTGGTACCCGGCGAACCGGACTGGAGAATGGTCCAGAAGAGTCTCCGCGAAGGAGTCCGCCTGGAAGCGGCCACCTGGAAGACTTTGGAGCGCCTCTCGGCCGAGCTGGGTGTTCCCTGTCCGGAGCGGTTCTAACCGTCGATTTACCCCGTGTCCCGGCGGCGTTCACGAACTGGGCACCACGGTCATCACGTCCGAAATCCGACGTTCGCTCCATAAAGCTTCGAGGCTCGAGCTGGTTTCCCGCCGCCATGTTTCCGGAATCATGCGGACCAGGGATTGAAGACCGGGATGCTCGTCCTGGCGAAATCCTTCTCGTTCCGCGTACAAAGCGTCAGCGAATACACCTTTGCAGTGGCGGCGATGAAGAGGTCGGGCTGGCTGAACGTCAACGCCCTCTCTTTCCCGCGCGCGACCATTCGACGCCATTCCAGGATCACGTCCTCGTCCACGGGCAGAATCCGTCCCGCGAACCAGGGTCTCAGCCGGTGGTCAAGCCAGTCCTGGAGCTCCCGGCGAAAACTGGGCTCTGTCTGTCGCTCGACCCCGAATCGGATCTCGGTAATCGTGATGGTGCTCAGAAAGAAGGTGTCTGCCGCCTGCGCGTCGGACCATTCCTTCACCCGTCGGTTGGGCCGGATCTTGCGCAACTCGGACACAACGTTGGTGTCGAGCAGCCAACCATTCACAACTCGACCTCACGGACCGGACTCCGCACCCCCTCATCGTCGAAATCCAAGCGGTTCAATGGGGATTGACACAACAATTCATGGAGGCTCTCCGCCGCGGCTCGGGCACGGAGTCTTTCGAACTCGTCCGCTGCGACGATGACGACCGCATCCTTGCCGCGGACCGTCACCCGTTGCGGCTGGCCGGAGGCGGCGAGGCGGACGACGCGGCTGAACTTGGCTTTGGCCTCTCCCAACTTCCAGCCGTGAAGCCGCATCGAACCGTCCTGCCTAGTCCGACGAGAGTAATCCGTGAGGTTCTTCTTGTTCATGACCAACTTGGTCACAATAGGCGGCGGAAAGAAACTCGTCAAGTCGGCACCGTCGCCGTTGTCCCAGTTTTTCCGCCTCGATACACTCCCCGTCAGAAAGGAATGACCTATAGCCATGTGCAAAACGCGGCCATTCGCCTCCGCTGCGGGAGGCGCCCCGTTTTCGGCAATCTGGATCCTGGCGTCGATAGTCATCCTCTTCTCTCCGGTTGGTGCGGCGTCCGAGAAATCGCAGGATCGCCTCACGGTTCATGTGGGCGACCTGATCGTGGTCACGCGCCAGCCGTCCCGGGTCTGGAAGGACAACCGGTGGCTCTGGTTTCCTCAGATCGGCCGTTTCTCCACCGGAGGTCCGAGATCTTGTTCGATTTCATCTTTCTGCTGTTCGAGAAGCCCAAAAAACGACTTTGCGTTCGCTCCCGAGATGTATAATTCAGCCTGAACTCGGCGATCCTTAGTTTTCATCACTGCACTCACGCTAGAAAAGCCACGTCCCACTCCCCAAGTCATCCAGGATTGCGGCTGTGGCTTCCTGTTGCCTGAAATCGGACCGCCCGCTGCTTTGAGCACCTCGTGGAACGCGTCCCAGTAGGTTAGCTGCAGACTTTTCATTTCTGTCAGATCAGCATCATCCACGTCCCGAGCTGCCTTTCGCGTCACCCGCGACCAGTTATTTGGCTTTGAGATGATGCCCAACCTTGGTGCAGGGAGAGAATTCTTGATGCGCCATAGCTCGATTTCTAGACCGAAGAACCGGAAGCTCTCGTCGGTGATCTCGTTCAGCCAATCGAGAGTCGCCCGATGTTCGTCCTGGACTTCCGCAGCAATCCAGACAACGGTGACAGCTTGCAACCCCGCCGCATAAGTCAGCAACTGACCGAGATGGGAGTGGTCAGTCTTCTCCAGTTGATTCTCAATCAGCACGGTGTCGCCAGTGCTAACTTCCTTGGCAATGATGTCCGCCTTAAACCGGCCCACCCACTGCTCCGTCCCGTCTAGCTCCAGGTCAATCGCAAGTGTTTTCCCCAACACGTCGAGATTATTGGAAAGCCAGGGGGTGAAGTCTCTCCCCTCGTCGGGCCAGATGGTTCGGTGATCTACAGGCTCCAGGTGTCCAAGTTGAGTGGTCATTCCGTCTCCTTCTCTCTGAGAGTTCTGGAACCGGTCTCTGGTCCGCCGTCTGGACTTCCGGGTGGTCGATCCCTGGCCGGGGGATCGCTCCGAAGACAGCACATCTTCGAAACGTTAGATTCCTGCCCGTTCCCCCTCTCCTGTGGCCGGTATCGTTCCGTTCGTGACGGTTTACGGATATCATAAAGATCGGTACTCTATCGGCCCATGATCCGAAGCTTTAGCGACCGAAGTACCCGGCGCTTCTTCGAGGGCCGTCGGGTGGCCGCGTTCCACGGATTCGCGGATCAGGCCGTGCGCCGGCTCACCGTGTTGGACAACGCGGAGTCGCTCCGGGACTTGGCCGGATTGCCCAGCAACCGCTTGGAGGCGCTTCGCGGCAACCGGGCCGGCCAGTACAGCATCCGGATCAATGCACAGTGGCGAATCTGTTTTCGCTGGGGAGAGGATGGACCCTACGAAGTCGAGATCGTGGATTATCACTGAGGAGGTCGAGGCGATGAGCTTCAATAATGGGATGCGACCGGTGCACCCGGGAGAGATCTTGCGGGACGAACTGGACGCGCTTGGTTTGTCGGCCAATGCACTGTCGAAAGAGTTGGGCGTGCCCGTGAATCGAATCACGGCGATCCTGAATGGACAGCGGGGTGTGACGGCCAACACGGCATTGCGCCTGGCGCGCTACTTTGGGACGACACCGCAGGTCTGGGTGAACCTGCAGAAGACCTGGGAGCTACGGCGGGAAGAGATCAAGGCTGGGCGCCTGATTGCCGAGCGCGTCCAGCCTCGGGAAACGATGACGCCGATTGCAGGAAACAGGATCGATGCCCGTTCCTGACTTTCAAACGCTGATGTTGCCGGCCCTCAAGGCGCTATCCGCTGGTGGAGAAACACGGCTCTCCGAGATTCGCAGAAGAGTTGCCGCCACCGAGGGGCTAACGGCCGAGGATCTCCAGGAGTTGCTCCCGAGTGGGCAACAGGCGGTGTTTTCGAATCGTCTCGCTTGGGCGGTGTCTTATATGACCCGAGCAGGTCTAGTCGAGAGGGTTCGCCGCGGCGTCTATCGAGTGGCAACGCAAGGCACGCAGTTGCTTGATCAAGCGCCAGCACGGATCGATATCAAGCTTCTCGAAGGATACCCGGCGTTTGCCAAGTGGCGTTCTCAGCGCAGAACGAATACGCCGGCACCTGGGCCTTCTCCCGGCGGTGGCCAGGGCGAGCCGGTGAAGACGCCGGAGGAGGTCTTGGAGGACGTCACCCGGCAGTTGCGCGAGGCCCTTGAGACGGAGGTGCTGGACCGGCTCCGGAAGGGGGACCCAAGTTTCTCGAACAGGTGGTAAAGGATCTGCTGATCGCCATGGGCTATGGCGGAGGCGACGCCACGATGGGACAGGTGATCGGGCGCTCTGGTGATGGTGGGATTAATGATTTTTTCAAGAATTTTGGGGTTCGCCGGCGGACTGTCGCGCGTTATGAAGAGCATGTGCGACGGCTGGATAACAGTTCCGGATTCATTGACCTGTTCTGGCCAGGCGTCCTGATCGTCGAGCAAAAGAGCGCCGGCCGGGATCTGTCACGCGCCTATGAGCAGGCCGGCGAGTATTTCGACGGTCCTCCTGAGAGAGAGCAACCCCGCTACATCCTGGTCAGCGACTTTCAAACCTTCGAATTCCACGATCTCGGCGAGAGAGAAAAGGTCTCTTTTGCCCTGGCGGATCTCCCCGCCCACGTTGAGAAATTCGGCTTCATTCTGGGTGTCCAACGGCGCAGCTTTCGAGATCAGGATCCGGTCAACATCCAGGTCGCGGATGCAATGGGAAACTTGCACGATGAGCTCCAGACGTCCGGTTACGCGGAGCACAACTTGGGAGTGTTCCTGGTGCGCACGGTGTTCTGTCTGTTTGCTTATGACACCGGAATCTTCGAGCCACGCGACTTTTCCACATCGACCCGATCCGGAGAAAATAGATCGCCGTAGGCGGCCTGTGTTGGCCTGAAAGCTCGGTGCGAAGGGTTAGATATAGGTCCTTGGACGTCGTCCGGGATCCGCCAGCGTCTCGTGGGGAAGCGGGGGAGTTCTTCAAGCGGAAACCGGCTGTTTTGTGAGCCGCGAGATCCACACTTCGAGGATGGGATCCGGACCCATCGCGGGCGAAATCGTGGGTCCAGGTCTCGCCCCGGCCGGCTAATTGGTCGACCTGGTGAAAAGAGCGATTTCAGACCGAGATCCGCTCGACGAGGTTGCGGGAGACGCGTCGGCGTCGCCGGTCGTAGATCTGGGTGGTGCGGGGGTGGGCGTGCCCGGCCAAGTACTGGACGTCTTCGAGCGGCACGTTCTGGGAGAGCAGATCCGTGACCACGAGGACCCGGAACGAGTGGGGCGAGAGGATCTCCGGCAGGCCGGCGGCCTTCAGGCGCCGCTTAAGCATCAGCTGCACGGCGAGCGGCGACATGGCCCGTTCGGTGAGCGGAGAGCCGCGGCGCTGCCCGGCGCGAAACAACCACGACCCCTTGGGCGCATCCATCAGCCCCGCCCCTTCGAGGTAGGCCGCGATCCACTCGTCGAGATCATGGCGCACCGGGATCTCCCGCGACTTGCCCCCCTTCTCGGCAAACTGCAGCGCCCGGTGGTTGCCATGATCGCGCAGGTCCTGGATCCGGAGCCGGCTGATGGCCCCGACCCGGGCGCCGGTGTAGATGAGCGTCCCCAGGACCGCCCGGTCCCGAAGCCCGTATACATTATCCGTCTTGATGGAGACGAGGAGCCGACGCGCCTGCTTGACACTCGCCTCGGGCGTCCGGCCCTCGTCGAACGGGTGACGCACCCCCCGGACCGAATGAAACGGATTCAATACCACCGCATGCCGGGCCACCAGGACATCGAAGAAGTGCCGGAGCGCCGCCAGCGCTTGGTTCTTGGTCGGCGCTCTGTAGGGGAGCTCCTCCAGGAACCGGCCGGCCAGCCCGGGTGTCACCTGGTGGAGCTCCAGCCCCTCCTCCTCGCACCAGGTGAGGAACCGACTCACCTGATGGGCGTAGGCGGTCCGAGTGTGCGGGTTCGAGAGCCGTGCCCGGAAGAACTCGTCGGCCGCAAAGCAGGCCGCCTTTCCGGCCCGCGCGAGAACCGCCGGGAAGGCCCCTTCGAGATCTGTTTCGGCGAGTGAATCGGGAGTTTTTGGGACGAGATCTTGGGCGTTCATATTAGATAGTTCTCATCCGGAAACCCGTAAGTAATTGGGAAATAGGGAGTTAGATGGCATTTTCAAGCCCCGATTTTGTCATAGTCGTTTGGTAGTCTATTGGTGCTAAACAAAAACAAACAAACGACTTACACAAAACCGAGGGCTTGAAACATGCGTCGAAAACGGGAAAACCAACTTCCGCTTTCCGGGCTCTGGCCCGATCACCGACTCGCCCGGGAACTGAGAGCCGTTTCCAAGATCTTGGATGACAACCCCTCGATCCTGGATCTGGTTCTACACGATCTGGGTGACACCGACAGTTCCGGTCAGGGGGCTCCGGGCCTCTCCGCCGAGCAGGTCCTGCGCGCGGCCATCCTCAAGCAGTGGCATCAACTGTCCTACGCCAAGTTGGCGTTCCTCCTGAGTGACTCCCAGAGCTTTCGCCGCTTCGCTCGTTTTTCCTTTTGCTGGGCCCCCAGTGCCTCCTGCCTTCAGGAGAACATCAGCCGTATCCAAGCCAGCACCTGGCAGCAGATCAACCGGCTCCTGGTGCAATGGACCCACCGCCAGGGGCTGGAACGGGGTCGTAAGATTCGAGTCGATGCCACGGCCGTGGAAAGTCCCATCCCCTATCCGACCGATTCCCAGTTGTTGTGCGACTCGGTTCGAGTCCTCACCCGGCTGCTTCGCCGGTTGGCCCGTCATCACAAGATCGTCTTTCACGACCACCGGCGCCGGGCCAAGCGGCGGTGTCTGGAGATCAAGAACCGTCGAGGAAAGCGTCGGCAGCAAGCCTATCGGGATCTGCTGAAGGTCGCTCGCAAGACGGCTCATTACGCCACGATGGCCCCGCGGCAAGCGGACCCGTGGACGGACCTTCCAAGTCAGGTCATTGCGGGAAAGTTACGCCATTACTTGGACTTGACGGCCAAGATCATCGCTCAGACCGAGCGTCGGGTCCTGCGGGGAAAGAAGGTTCCGGCCGAGGAGAAAGTCCTCTCCCTGTTTGAGGAGCACACCGACATCATCAAAAAGAAGCGCCGGGAAACGGTCTTTGGGCACAAGCTGTTTCTGACCGGAGGCGCCTCCGGCCTGATGCTGGATGGTGAGGTCGTGCGGGGGAACCCCAACGATGCCGCTCAGTTCCAGCCCTGGCTCCGGCGCCAGCATGATCTGTACGGCCGTTGGCCTCGACAGGTCAGTTGCGACGGCTGTTTTGCCAGCCGCTCCAATCTGGACTGGGCCAAGGAGCAGGGGATCCAAGACGTCGCTTTTGCCAAGAAACGCGGACTGAAGGTCCCTGAGATGGTGCGCTCCAGTTGAGTCTACCGGCAACTGCGACGATTCAGGGCCGGCATCGAAGGTTGCATCTCGTGGCTCAAGCGAGTCTTCGGAGTCGGACGCTGCACCTGGAAGGGCTGGCCTCACTTTCAGCAGTACGTGTATCTCTCGATCACCAGCTTCAACTTGTTGGTTTTGGCTCGCCTGCTGTTGTAGGAGCACTATTCAATCCCCCCCGACGACTTCCTTCACGGACCCGTGTCTTCAAAATCCAGAATTGGCCCTCAACGGAGCGAACACTCGTGCTCCCGGCGTCAAATTGAGCCTGCTTTTGCAGTTCCTACACCATCCCTCGCCCTATACAATTCTCCAAAACCGGACTTTCCGGATGAGAACTAGATAAGTATAATATACTTTATCGTATTCTTAGAGTCGGCCTCGACATCCGGTCTTCACTCTCCAGGTCCGATCCCGAATCGACCCGTCGACCCACCGCCAAGCCTCAACTTGGACGCTCCCGCCCCAATGCTCGAGTATGGAGCGACCCGGACACTCCAAAGTCAACGTTCCGGCGCGCCGACTCCGCCAGGTAGATCGCACACGCCCCCTCAGGGAAGACCACCTGCAAATCTCTCTCCAAACCCCTCAAAACAGTCCCTCCTGTTGGCTCCCGTCTCGGACCAGCGGCCGCTTGCACAACCGGCACCGGGGAACACGCTCGCCTACGAAGGGAGCCACCGGCCCGCGCTTTACGACCCGCCAGCGTTTCGAGGACTGGTCGCCTTCGCGACTCAGACGCTCGGCACAACGGGGGCAAGCATGAGCGAACTGGTTGCCCCGTCCGTCCTGAGCCTCTACATAGACTGCTCCAAATCGAATTTCCGATCCCGCATCTCTGCTCACTGGGCGCCCCGCCGCACGAGGGGCGCGGGATGCTCCATTGCGTGCTGCATCAGGGCGTTGAACCCGTCGATCCGTTCCGGGACGAAGCGCAGCACGTCGTAGCGCCAGCGGGACGCCTCGGTCACGATCGAGACCTCGGCATTGCGCTTTTTCGGAGCCCGGGACGTTACTTGATCGTCTCGAGGCTGGACAGCATTTTCCCTTCCCTCCATTCGGGCAGTTGTAGCCATTTCTTCACCATCCAGTAGAGAAAAAGCACCACATAGAACGAGAACACCACACACATGATGGCGGCAACTAATTCGATAGCTCCGAAGAATTCTCCTCCGCAGCATCCTTCTTTGCTGAACGCCTTCTCTAGAAACGCCAAGTCGATCACTCCGAGATTGTAGGCTGGGATGAGACACTCGATTGCCTCCACGATCAGGTCCCGCAGCCAATCTTTCGCAGGGACACAAATAGGAACCTCAATTAGGGGGAGAGTACCCGACAAGAGCAAGTGCGACAGTATCCAGCCTAGTGCGCCGAATGCGGAGAGGATCCCACCGAAGCTCCAAGGGAACCGCCTAACGTCCCTGAACCATTTAGAGTCGCTCACATTCAGGAACTTCTGGAGTCGCTTGCGGGATTCCGCCGCCCGCCGAGAATTGCCCCCCGACGGGTCTAACAAGGCAACGAAGCGCGGAGGCCACTTTTTATTCGATTCGATTTTGGATTCGGACGCTGTATTGATCAGCTCAGCACAGTGCTCGCCAACTCTGTACTTCATGAGCGTGTATCCGTGATAGATCAACACCTCCCTTTCGATGAGACTGAATTCGTCCAAGTCCGTCCGGATCCGTGCGGTCGAGGTGATCAATTCGGATGGGAGGCGCTCTACAGAAGCACCATCACTAACTTTTCCCTTGAGGTTCTGGGCGAGATGGGTGAACGCGAACGTCTTGTCCTTCTTGGGGCACTTCTTGGGGCAATGCCATTCGAGCAACAGCTTCAGAATTTTCCTCCGGTTGGCCGCCTGAAGGATCTCCATTGAGCGTGCAGCGCTCCCCAGGCGGGTTGCCTTCTTGACCGCCTGGACTGAGAACTGCCCAGCGGCATCACTCACGATGAGGGAAGTTGGACGAGTGGAGTCTTCGTCCGTGGACGGCTGCCGGAACGCTTGCGGCAACAGGTTCATCTGCGCGTCGGAAATGTCGAAATAATCAAACAGCGACTCGAGACCTTGATTGTCGACGATGCCACCGTCCGCCAGGATGTCCTTTCCAATTTGCAGGGGTTTGAACAATCCGGGAACTGCCGCGGAGGCACCCACAACCCGCGCCAGCGGAATCTCATTCGGATCCAATTTTGCGATCTGTGCCTTCAGACCTGTATCGCTCTCGCGGCTGAACGCGACCCGCAAGCCACTAACCAGTGACGTCGTGTTGATCAGGATTCGGGGACCCGAATGACGTGATGGTGACTGGACCGGAAGGTCTCCCAATCGCAGGTTTGGCGAGAAAAAGTGTGTCTCGAACTCCTTGGCCATGGTGTCGCCAAAGTGCCGCAACCTGAGCATCTTTAGAGCCATCAGCAGGGGATGGAAGAAAGGAAAGAAAACAAGGCCGCGCATGCGGAGGTTTTTGGAGACCACCGACGAAAATTTCTGGATGATCTGATCGCATGCGGTGAGACGATCAAGATTGGATTGTGCGCGGAGCTTCCGCTCCATTTCCACAAGATAGTACGCACCGATGATGGATCCTCCGGATACCGTCGAGACGACCTCGACATTCTCCATGATGCCCGCTTCTTCAAGGTATCGAATCGTGCCCAGATGAAAGAACGAGGCGCGGAAGCCTCCTCCTGATAGACACAAACCAATCCTCGGCTCATTGCTACTGGATTTTTCCGTCTCGGATTCTGCGCTAGGAATCAAATTCTCATTGGGCATTGTCTCAACTCCATAGGATTCGGATCTCGGGATCGGTTAGTTCTCAGATGGCTGCCTGTGCCGGCGGCGGTCCGGGCGTGCCTCCCGCACCGGTCGGTGTGGTGCCTGTCGGTGTTTCTCAGATCTCGTCCAGGTGTGGCATAGAGGTCTTCCTCCAGGGTCAGTGTACTCTCGACAACTGAAATTAACGGATCTTACCCCCTGTCTCACATGATTCTGCGCGCCCCACTGAGCCGCCTCGCGGCCGTAGGGAGCCCGTAGCGCTTCCGGAATTGGCGCAGCGGCGCCCAGTTTCGGGCCGTTTCGCCGCGTCCGGACCGAATGGTCCGGATCCGGTGAGAAAAGGCCGCCGTAGACGGCCTATGTTGGCCTGAAAACCCGGCACGAAGGGTAAGGTCATAGGGGATTTGGCGTCGTCCTGCGTGCGGCAGCGCCTCGCGGCTGCGCGGGGAATTCTCCGAACGGGCGCAGCCCGTTTTCGGGGATCCAGAGTTCCAGAGCTCTAGAGCTCGAGGGAACCAAAAAGCGCGGTCCTGAGTCCGGACCGCGTTGGAAGTTTCTTTTTTCCCGTGGGTTTTGCGAGACTGAATCCGCAACGAAACCGGGAAAAACCCCCGATTGTTGACTTGATACAAATGCCTCGGTCGGCCGGGGAGATGGTCGACCAAGTGAAAAGGGCATTTTGGACATCCAGGAAGCCCTGCAGGGGCCAAGTCGAAGCGGATCCGCGTCCGATCGGGGCCAAAACGAGCTGCAGGAGCTCGTCTCCGGCGGAACCTGGTTTCGCCGGCATTGTATCATGTCTAGCGTCATGCCGAGACGCCGGAAGATCAACTACTATCCGGTGCGAAGATTCTCTAAGATCAACAGCGTCCACACCAGTCTGCCGGATAGGCCACGCGCGCGCGACCAAAGAGGGAATTTGCGATGACGTTTCGACTGAACTCCAGACTTCCTGACAACATCCCTGTCTGCCGAAGAAGGGAGCGAACCTTCCAGCGCTCAGTCCTCATAATCTTGTCGCTGGCCGCCACCCTGTTTCCAGCCCATGATGTGCTGGCACAGGACGAAGAGGAATACATCTTCTGCCTCCAAACCAATGGGGATCGCGATGCCCGTTACTACACGGACATCTTCAGGGGCGACTATCGTTTCACAACGGGGTACGAAAACGATTTCTACGATTATCTTAAGGCCAACGGGTGGGAGCCGTACAGGCAATCCTCCAACTGTTTCTATGGTGATACGCATGAGGCCGCCGAGGCGAGACTTCTTCGGCACATCAAAAAGGATGAGTCGAACGGGTATCGGGTCGTTCGTACGAAGTGGTCGCCCGATGCGTCTCCCGCTCAGACAGCAGATCAAGAATCCTTTGCGGACCGGCCCCTGCAAGACTTCCATATCTTGGTTCCGAGGAGTTCCTACCCGGTGCAAGTCTGTGTGAGGGACCATGAGTGCGAAGACGGCGACAGAGTGCGGGTTTCCGTCAACGGCAGGGTCGTGCTGTCAACGGAGATCGTCAACCGATGGTTCTGTCAAGAGGTCCCCTTGCGGGCGGGCCGGCACGACATTTATCTGTACGCCATCAACGGGACGGGAAATAAGGGCAACTGCTCCTTTGCCGACGCAAACACCGGCGAGATCCGTGTTACGGGAGAGAACTCACAGACGCAGTCGTGGCGCCACCGTGGCGGCAAAGGGTCGAGCGCCCGAATTGTGGTGACGGTGCGCTGACGTCGCTGGCGGCGCCGGCGAGAGTCCTGTCGGGACCCCTTCAGCTACAATCAGCCGTGCCCCCAAAGTTGCTCGTGCGGACCACAGTACAAGAGGAGACTACTCATGCCAGAACAGATCCGCAGTGTTGCCGTTTTCATCTTTCTGGGAACGCCCCTTCTGGGGCTGGCGCAACTACCTCCGGAGATCCTGGTGGACCGGTATCAGGTGGAAGTTGAGCAACTGATTGCCAAGAAAGACCACAAGGCGGCGCTGGATCTGATGAACAAGATCATCGCTCTGCGGCAGGAGCACAATTTCACTGTGCCGGATGTGTTTCATTACCAGTATGCGGAGGTGGCCCTGTCGGGCGGTTCTTTCCGGGCGGCGATCGATTCCGTGAACAAGTATTTGGGGACCGCCGGGAAAGACGGCGAGTTCTACCGGAAGGCGCTGGAGTTGTTGGTTCAGGCCGAGCAGGAGGAAGCGCGGAGCAAACAGGAGGAACAGGAAGAGCAGCAGCGAGCGCAAATTCGTCCGATCAGTCCGGAGATGGCATGGATTCCGGGAGGAAGATTCCGGATGGGCTGCGTTTCGGGTCAACGCTGCGACGACGATGAGCATCCGGAGCATACGGTCCGGGTGGAGGCGTTCGAGCTAGGAAAGTACGAGGTGACGTTCGAGGAATACGATCGTTTCACAGCGGCGACGGGGCGGGAGCAGGCAAGCGACATTGGCTTGGGCCGGAGTCGGCGTCCAGTGATCGGTGTGTCGTGGGAAGATGCGGTGGCGTATACGAGATGGTTGTCGGAGCAGACGGGGCAACGGTACCGGCTGCCGACGGAGGCGGAGTGGGAGTATGCGGCGCGTGCGGGCTCTGTGACGGCCTACAGCTGGGGAAATGAGATTGGCCGCAACTTGGCGAGCTGCGATGGCTGCGGCGACCAGTCAGACTATGGACAGCCGGTGCCGGTTGGATCGTTTGGTCCCAACCCATGGGGCCTTTACGATATGCACGGGAACGTCCGGGAGTGGGTGCAAGACTGTTGGAATGGGTATTACCATGGGGCGCCGACGGACGGGTCGGCGTGGGAGAGCGGGGACTGTTCTCGGCGCGTGTTGCGCGGCGGGTCCTGGTTCGCCTCCCCCAGGAACCTGCGCTCCGCGGACCGCTTCAGGATCACCGCGACGGATTGGAGCAGCGACCTCGGGTTCCGGGTCGCCCGGACTATTACCCCTTGAATCTTTAATTCTTTACCTCTTGTGGGGGTCCAGGGGGCTGGCCCCCTGGTTTTTTCTTGAGTTGGGGACAGGGATTCTTGAGTCAGGAATTCCGGCGGCTTCCGCCTGCTGAGAACAGTGCCGTAGTGATTAGCATTCGCTCAGCGGACTGCCGCCCCGGTGCCCGGCCCGAAAGAGCGGCGATGCCTTGGCCGCATCCGTCAGCCCCGCCCCCTCGAGGTAGGCCGCGACTTGCCCCCCTTCTCGGCAAAAGCGCCCGATGGTTGCCGTGATCGCGCTGCCAAGTCCTGGATCCGGAGCCGACTGATGGCCCCGACCCGGGCACCGGTGTAGATGAGTGTCCCCAGGACCGCCCGGTCCCGCAGTCGGTAGACATCCTCCGTCTTAATGGAGGCGAGGAGCCGGCGGGCTTGCTTGATACTCGCCTCGGGCGTTCTGCCCTCCCCGAACCTGAACTTCCAGTAAGGATAAGACGTAACTCGTTGATTATAATATAGATAGTTCAAGAGTACGAGTTACGCTACTGGGTACGTCCGTCTATAGGCGAACTCCAAGTCGATCCAGCGCTTGCTGCTGTAACGGCGTGGGCCGGGTCACGATGGTGAAGGGACGGGCTCCGGGGAGCTTCGGCACCACCTGATTCCGAACGATGGTCGCCAGATCCTCCAGCAGGGTGCGGAAGCTGTGCACGGGCAGGCCGTCGGGCGTGCGCTTGGACTGGGCTTTCTTCTGGGCAGCCTGAGACACCTTCGCCGGCGCCACCACAGAGGGGCGCGGGGCGCCGTTCGGGTCCGGATCATCAAACAGCAGGGGAGCGAGGCGCCGGCGCATGTGCCACTCGACGTAATAGGCGAGCAGGCACAGGAAGACATGAGTGCGAACCCGGTCGTTGGACCAGTGATAGAGGGGGCGGACCTTCAGGTCCACGGTCTTGTAACTGCGGAAGGCCTGCTCGACCACGCTCAACCCCTTGTAGGCGCGCACCGTCGCCTCGGCGTCCATCTCCTCGGCCGGCAGGCTGGTGCGCACGACGTACAGACCGTCCAGAGCCGCCTCGGCGGCGATCGATTCCTGGTTTCTTCGGTAAGCGAAGGACTCGTCGCCGATGTCGATGTCGAAGTGCTTCGCCATCTTGTACTTGTTGAGGACCTTGCCGACCCGCAGCGCGATCCGGTCCCGGCCCCGGTAGGGGCGGCGCTCGCGACGGGTGGAGGCGGCGATGGGCTCCAGCAGCTCTTCGGTCTTGGCGAGCAGCTCTTGGCGCTTGGCGGCCCGCTGCCGAGCCAGCAACGGATTGCGGCAGACCATCAGGCGCTCGTCCGGGTAGGCGTCCGAGCGGATCTCCAACAGGTTCCGCTCGTCAAACAAGGACTTTTGCACCGATCCCGACTCCACCAGTTGGCGGATGGCCGGAGCCCTCAGGGCGGTGATCCAGTCCAGTCCCGAGGGCTGGACTTCTTCACGGATCCGGGCCTGGATGAGCATCCCGCGATCCCCCACCAAGACCACGCGCGAGAGCCCGAAACGGTTTCTCAACGTCTTCAGGACCGGTCCCACGGTGGCGGGATCGGAGGTGTTGCCTTCGAAGACCGGGACGGCCACCGGACACCCGTCCCGGTTGCAGATGAGTCCGATCTCGATCTGGAGTTTTCCACGCTTGCCGTCGCGCGAGTACCCGCGCTTGGCCAACTTGCAGCGACGGCCCTCGAGATAGCAGGAAGTCAGGTCATACAAAACCAGCGATCCTTCTTTCAGGTGTCTCCGGGCCAAGCGCTTCTGCACGGCGTCCTGGCGCTTGAGCAACCAGTCCATGGCGTCGTAGAGGTGGTTTTCGTTGAGGTCGGGGAGGCCGAGGACGTCGGCGAGGGAATCGGTGCGGGTGGCGGCCTGCAAGCCGCGGGCCGTGGCGAGCTTGGAGCGTGGATGGGCGAGACGGGCCACGACCAGGGCGATGACCAGATCGCGCTGAGGACTGGGCGGGCCCAGGCAGCGATCCAGGCCGATCTTGCGCAGGGAGCCAACCAGGGCGGCGATGTGGCCGTGGGGTTGGGAGCGAACGATGTCGAGGGAGGCTTCGAGGTTGGCCACGGCGGTGCCCTTCTTGAGCAGGATGCGCAGGCCAGCGACCAGGTCGGGGTCCCATTTGGAAAGGTTGGCGAGGGTGCGTTTTTTGACCTTGCCGTCCTGGCGGTAGGACTCGCGCAGGAGGACGGCGGGGGGAGAGTTCCGGTTGGGGACGGCTTCAATATACATGGCTACTCTGTATTTCCAGAAACCAAAGATATTATAAACAATAAGGAAAATACAGTCAAGTCAATACATGGGTACACACTTCGGCCCACAATTCGAGAGAAGCCCTTTCGGATCAATGACTTGCAATGAAAGTTGGGGTCAGACAGGCTGGAAGTTCAGCCTAGACCCCCGTAGGATTTAAAGATTCAAGGAGTAATCGTCCGGGCCACGCGGAACCCGTTGCCGTAGCTCCGGTTCGAGGTGGAACTCCAGGCGCGGGTCGCGGAGCGCAGGAGCCAGGGGTCGTTGACCCAGGACCCGCCGCGCAACACGCGCAGGGAACAGTCCCCGCACTCCCACGCCGAGCCGTTTGTCGGTGCTCCTTGGTAGCTCCGGTTCCAGCAGTCCTGCACCCACTCCCACACGTTCCCGTGCATGTCATGCAGGTCCCATCCATTGGCGGCACGTCATTCCCGTGCCTTCGTGAGACGAAATGGCGTGCAACCAAGTGCGGTACGAGGCCGCCTTCGGGGTATAGAGATCCGTGTTCACGTAGTGGAATTCTTGCAGGGGAAGACGGGTCAATCACCACGGTAATCGGCCAGAGAGGGTGTTGCCGCCGACCCGAAACTCGGTCAACTGGCCCAGTCGAAACAAGCTGCCCGGGAGCCGCCCCGCAAGTCCGTTGCCGCTTAGGTCGAGTCCCGTTACGCGTCCCAGGGAGTCGGCCTGAACCCCATGCCATTCCGTCATCGCGCCGGCCCCGAGCCAACCGTCAGAGTGCGTACAGTCCTTTCCGCCGACGCGTCGGTCAGCCAGTTGTCGATATGGGTCCAATCCGATCCGCCCAGAGCATCGTACAGCGCCCCCAGGGCCGTCCGCTGGGACACAGCTACCGTCACCGTGATGCGGTGAGTCGTGGTGACGTTCGGCGACATTCGCTGTGAGCCCGACGTGGCGACTTCTCCAAATGTCCGGTTCGATCTCGGCGCTTTCCGCATTCGCGGACGATCAGGCCTGTGTCGTGCTCTGGCCCCGATCGAAAGCGGTAGTGACCCATCTCCCACCGCCAGTCGGGGAGAGGTCCATGGCGGCCCTCGTTCAGCAGGGGAAAGTCGACCTCAAGGGTTCCCATGTCCTAATCATGCTTTTTCTCAGGCCTGGGCGTCTGGCAACTCCAGCACGCCCCGAACTGTGCCTCGATGGCTTCACTGCAGTGGGGACACTCCCAGCTTCCGGTCTCTTCCGGCGGGGACTCTCGGGAGGCCGACAACACCTCCCGCGACTCGTCCGCATCGGCCGGCCTCACCGCCACTTTGACCGCTCCGGCCCCGAATGCGGAAATGTAGCTGGGGATCAGTCTTCCCATCTGCTCGTCCAGCAGGAAGGACTCGATTCCGGCGCTTTCCAACAGGTTCTTGACCAGCGTTGCGTCGAAGACGCTGCCGGCAAAGACGATGTTCAAGTCATCGTGGTCCGTCATGGGGTTTCTTCCGCCCAGTCTACTACGAAGCGTCCACGTCCAAGGTCCCCGGCAGGACTTCCCCGTCGCTCAACAGTCCCCATCTTGTCGGGAGTGGAGGGCTACAATAGAGCCCGGAGGGAGGATTCGTGCTGATACAGTTCTTCCGGGCACCGGCGCTCACCGAAGCGGGCGAGCGGGAGTTGAACCGCCAGGTCCGCGCGGCGCTGGGCTTGGAGATCGGGAAGATCGAGACCGAGTTCTGCTTCTACGTGGAGGCCGCCGGCCGGCTGACCGAAAAAGGAGAGGCGATCTTGTCCTGGCTCTTGGGCGAGACCTTCGAGCCGGCCCGATTCGGTGAGCGGTCCTTTCTCTCCGGCGAGGGTAGCTGTCTCGAAGTGGGACCCCGGTTGAGCTTCAAGACGGCTTGGTGCACCAATGCCGTCTCCGTCTGCCATTCCTGCGGTTTGGAGCAGATCACTCGGATCGAACGATCCCGGCGGTACCTTATACGGGGAACGGGCCCGCTCCCGGATCATCAAAGGAGCCGCTTCCTGGAACTGGTCCACGACCGGATGACCGAGTTCCCCTACTCTTCACCCCTAACGTCTTTCGACGGTGCGGTCCGCCCCGAGGCCAGTTTTCAGGTCCCCGTTCTCCAAGAGGGCCGGGGCGCGCTGGAGCGGCTGAACCGGGAGGCGGGTCTCGCCTTCGACGACTGGGACCTGGACTATTACACGGATCTATTCGCTCGCCGGCTGGGCCGCAACCCCACCGACGTGGAGTGCTTCGACATCGCCCAGTCCAACAGCGAGCACTCGCGCCACTGGTTCTTCAAGGGCCGGATGGTGCTTGACGGGCAGGAACAGTCGTCGTCGCTGTTGGAACTGATCCAGGAACCGATGCGGGCCAATCCCCGCAACAGCGTCATCGCGTTTCGGGACAACTCCAGCGCGATTCGCGGATACCGGATCGAGACCCTGCTACCGGCGGAGCCGGGACATCCGGGGCCGATGGTGGCCTCAAAGGTGGACCACGACATCATTTTTACGGCCGAAACCCATAATTTCCCGTCGGGAGTGGCTCCCTTCCCGGGAGCGGAGACGGGGACCGGCGGGCGTATCCGGGACGTCCACGCCACCGGGAAGGGATCCTTGGTGGTGGCCGGGACGGCCGCCTACTGCGTGGGCAACCTGCGGATTCCCGGGTACGAGCAGCCCTGGGAGGACAGCGATTTCAGATATCCGGAGAACCTGGCCTCTCCCCTCCGGATCGAGATCGAGGCCAGCGACGGCGCTTCCGACTACGGCAACAAGTTCGGGGAACCGCTGATCCAGGGCTTTACACGGTCGTTCGGCCTGCGTCTCTCCAATGGCGAACGGCGGGAATGGATCAAGCCCATCATGTTCACCGGCGGCATCGGCCAGATCGACGCCCGCCACCGGCGCAAGGACGTGCCCGAAGCGGGGATGTGGGTGGTCAAGATCGGAGGTCCCGCCTATCGCATCGGTCTTGGCGGGGGGGCCGCCTCCAGCATGGTGCAGGGTGAGAACGTAGCCGAGCTGGACTTCAATGCCGTCCAGCGGGGCGACGCCGAGATGGAGCAGAAGGTCAACCGGGTGATCCGCGCCTGCGTGGAAATGGGGGCAGGGAATCCCATCGTCAGCATCCACGACCAGGGCGCCGGCGGAAACTGCAACGTGCTCAAGGAGATCGCGGAGCCGGCCGGGGCCAGGATCGAGGTTCGAAAAATCCCCGTCGGAGACGAGACGCTGTCGGTTCTGGAGATCTGGGTGGCCGAATACCAGGAGCAGGACGCTCTGCTGCTGAGACCGGACGACTCCCGGCTGTTTCTCGATCTCTGCCGGCGGGAGAAGGTTCCCGCCGCTTTCGTCGGACGGGTCACGGGGGACGGCCGTATCGTCCTTTTCGACGAACGGGACGGTTCGACTCCGGTGGACCTGGAGTTGGAACAGGTGCTGGGATCCATGCCGCAAAAGGTCTTCCAGCTCGATCGGGTGGCGCCGCAACTGAGGCCGCTTCGGCTTCCCGGCTCGGCATCGGTCCGGGAAGCGCTGGAGCGGGTTTTTCGGCTGGTCTCGGTGGGGTCCAAGCGGTTTCTGACCAACAAGGTGGACCGTAGTGTGACCGGTCTGGTGGCCCGGCAACAATGTGTCGGTCCTCTCCAACTGCCCCTTTCGGACGTTTCGGTCATCGCCCAGAGCCACTTCGGGTCCACCGGTGCGGCCACCGCTATTGGGGAAAGGCCGATTCTGGGGTTGCTGGATCCCGGCGCCATGGCCCGGATGTCGTTGGCCGAGGCCCTGACCAACCTGGTCTGGGCTCCGGTGAGTCATCTGCAGGACGTGAAGTGCTCGGGCAATTGGATGTGGCCGGCCAAGCTCCCGGGGGAGGGAGCCCTCGTCTACGCCGCCGCGGTGGCGCTACGGGACACCCTCCTGGAACTGGGAATCGCCGTGGACGGGGGCAAGGACAGCCTTTCCATGGCGGCCTTGGCGCCCCTGGTCGACTCGGGCCGGGAGGAGACGGTGAAGGCGCCCGGGGCACTGGTCCTGTCCGCCTACGTCACCTGTCCCGACATCACGCGAACGGTCACACCAGACCTCAAGCTGCCGGGGCGCGGCCGTCTCCTGTTCCTCGACCTGTCCTCGGGGCGGAACCGTCTCGGAGGCTCGGCTCTGGCTCAGGTGTACGGACAGTTGGGTGACGAACCCCCGGATCTGGAGGATGCCGGGCTCCTGGGCCGGTCCTTCGAGGCGGTCCAAACTCTGATTGGAAAGCGCCTGCTGTCCAGCGGCCACGATCGGAGCGAAGGCGGACTGCTGACGACGATCCTGGAGATGGCCTTTGCGGGAGATTGCGGCGTCGAGGTGGATCTGGACGGCGCTGAAGGCGAGGATGTTCTTCCCCTTCTGTTCTCCGAGGAGTTGGGACTGGTCCTGGAGGTGGGTCCCGAGACGGAGGGCCGGGTTCGCCAGATCCTGAAGGGCGCGGATGTTCCGTGCCGGATGATTGGCCGCACACTGGCGGAATCCCGGGTGGAAATCCGGGTGGGTGGCGCTGTGGTGTTGGAAGGAGACGTCCGGGAACTGCGGGATTTGTGGGAAGAGACCAGCTACCGGATCGAGCTGCTGCAGACCAATGCGGACTGTGCCCGCCAGGAGCGCCGGTCCCTGAAGTGTCGGCGGGCCCCGGCCTACTCCCTATCGTTCACTCCCCGGGCAACCGTGCCGGACCGGCTCGCAGGTGATGGTCGGCCGAAGGTGGGCATCTTGCGGGAAGAAGGAAGCAACGGGGACCGGGAGATGGCGTCGGCGTTTCACCTAGCCGGTTTCGAAGCCTGGGACGTGACCATGTCCGACCTGCTCTCCGGCGCCGTCCGACTCTCCTCATTCCGCGGGGTCGCCTTCGTCGGCGGTTTCAGCTACGCGGACGTCCTGGACTCGGCAAAAGGTTGGGCCGGAGTTATCCGGTTCAATCCGGGACTCTGGGAACAGTTCGAGCGCTTCTACCGCCGGCCCGACAGCTTCAGCCTGGGAGTGTGCAACGGTTGTCAGCTCATGGCCCTGCTGGGATGGGTCCCCTGGAGGGGGATCGGGACCGCGGACCAGCCCCGGTTTGTCCGCAACGGGTCGGGACGGTTCGAGTCCCGTTTCTCGACGGTTCGCATTCAGGAGAGTCCGGCGGTGATGTTGAAGGGGATGGCCGATTCCGTCCTGGGCATCTGGGTGAGCCACGGGGAGGGGCGGGCGTTCTTTCCGAAGCAGTCCACGCTGGCTCGGATCCGGGATCAGGGATTGGCGCCCATCCGCTTTGTGGACGACGCAGGTCAGGTGACCGACGACTACCCCCTCAACCCCAACGGGTCGACAGACGGAATCGCCGCACTCTGTTCCCCCGACGGCCGCCATCTCGCCATGATGCCCCATCCGGAGCGAACCTCCCTGAAATGGCAGTGGGGTTGGATGCCACAGGATTGGAAGGATCGCCTGGAAGTCTCCCCGTGGCTCCGGCTCTTCCAGAACGCCCGGGAATGGTGTGATCGCTGAATCACCAGGGGCATGTCCCCAGTTGAGCGAATTGCAACGCGCTGCAGTGGCCGGTGAGGTGTCGTGCGCTGGGTCGTAGGCGATATTCAGGGTTGCGCCCGGGAGTTCGAAAAGCTCCTCTCGGTCATCCGGTTCGATCCGAACCGGGACCAGTTGTGGTGCCTTGGCGACCTGATCAACCGGGGACCCGACTCGCTGGCGGCTCTGAGGCTTTGGTTGGACGTTGGCGGGCGTTCGCTTCTGGGGAACCACGAGATACACGCTCTCCTCGCCTTTTCGGGAGTCCGGCCCGAGCCGCCCGGATCCCTCCGGACACTCTTTGCCGCACCTGACGTCGACGAGCTCATGGCCCGGCTGAGAGCCTGCCCGGTGCTGGTGCATCTCCCATCGGAGGGAGACGGCCGCGAGGCGTGGATCGTGCACGCCGGCTTGAAACCCGCTTGGACAGATCTGCCGGCGGCGGCCCGGAGGCTCAACGCGGAACCTCACGACGACGCCTGGCTCCGGAGCGACGGCGTGCGCTTCGCCACGTCGGTCCGCTGCTGCACCGCCGAGGGTCTTCCCCTGAAGTACAGCGGTCCCCCGGCCGGTTGCACGCCCCCTTACCAACCGTGGGACAGCTTCTACCGGGGCAACGCCCTGGTGGTCCATGGGCACTGGGCGGCGCGAGGGTTCTACCGGAACCGCCTCACCATGGGCCTGGATTCGGGCTGCGTGTACGGAGGCGAGTTGACGGCGTGGTGCCAGGAAGAGGACCGGCTCGTCAGAATTCCGGCCATTTCCGGCTAAGGGCCTTTGCGCAGGTGCCGATCCGCAAAGTCCAGATACCGGTCCCAGTCGTAGTCGGTCACGTCGTGCCGGCCGCTCCGGATGTGGTAGCCGATGGTGCCCATGAGGGGCTGGTTCACGCCGGGCATGGAGTCTCCAGGTAGTCCGGGAACTCCCAGGAGGGCGTAGACGGGGCTGGCGTGCCGGGCCGACAGGTACTCGCCTCTTGGGTCCGCCCATCGGTCTTCTACCGCGCTGGCCACGTAGACCGGGCGGGGGGCCATCAGGGCCACCAGCAGGTGCTGGTCCATGGGGAGCCTCTCCTCCCTGCCGCCGTATTGCTTGAAATTCCCACAGAACCAATGGGGAAAGACCCGGTTGATCCTCGCGACCGTCTCCCCGAAGCGGCGTCGGCTCAGGGCCGCCCCGCCGCACCCGGAATTGTTGGAGATGACCAGGGCGAAGCGCTCGTCCTCGGCGCCGGCCCAGAGGGCGGTCTTGCCCAACCGGGAGTGACCCAGTAGCGCCACCTTGTGCTGGTCGACTCCCGGATCGGTCTCCAGGTAGTCCAGGGCCCGGCTCAATCCCCAGGCCCAGGCGGCGATGGAGCCCCACTCGTCGGCGTCGGGCCGCGTCTGTCCCGGCCGGTAGAACAGAGGGTGGACCCCATTCCGGAATTCGTCGTCGTCGTCGGGATCGGTGTCCCCGTAGTAGGCCGTCACCAGGGCGTAGCCGCGGCCGATGATCTTCTCCACCGGCCAGCGGCGGGACAGTGTTCCGCGGCCCTTCTCCGTGGCCCGGTTTTCCAACACCGCACCCTCCACCTTGGAAGGTCGCATCCAGGTTCTGGTCAGGGAGATGCCCGGGTCGGGATGGATGGAGTGGTTTCCGTTGAAGTTGAGACCCAGAAAGGCCGGGACCGGACCGGAACGGGACGCCGGCAGGTAGATCAGGAGATCCATCCGGGGCAGTTCACGATCCGTGTTCAAGTAAAGCGAGACCTCTTTGCGGACGGCTGTGCCGCCAAGTGCACGGGATTCCATGGAGGTCACCCGGGATCTCAGTTCCCGGGGCGGTCCGGGACGGCGTCCGTACATCTGGGAGCGGAAGAGTTCCAGGATCTCGGGACGGCGGACCTCCCGCCAGTCCCGGGCGTTCGCCACACGGCGGCCATCCCCTGTTGTCAGGGGATCGGGGAGGACGTAATCGGGGACCTTCTTCTCGTCGTAGTTGGGCTCCTGTTCCTGAGCCGGCAGGAGCGGGAACGCGGCCGTGGCCAGCATCAATATGGAGGAAGCGCAGACCCCGATTCCGGCTTTCATGAGATCTCCGGGTGCCGTGTCACAGGAATCGCCAACCTCTCTGGGCGCCCAGGCCCCGATTCGCCTTGCGGACGTAATCCCGGTCCGGCAGCCCCACCAGACGGCCCTCCCGGACCCACTCCAGATCCGAACCGTAGAGGTGGTCCACCAAATGCTGCACCAGACGGTCCTGAATATCCCGCAGGGAAGCACGCCCAGCCAGATTTCGTTGTTCCAGGGGATCCTGGTCGAGGTCGAAGAGTTGGAAGACGTTACCGACCGGATAGTAGATCAGCTTGTAGCGCCGGTCGCGGATCATGCGGGTCGACGCGGGACCCTCCCGGAACTCGCCATAGAGATGGTCGCGGTCCTCGTCACCGGCCAGCGAGATTCCATCGAGGGAGCCGGGAGCCTCGAGGCCGCAGAGTTCCAGCAGCGTCGGCATCAGGTCACGAAGCTCCGCCAACCGCGGGTCCCGGCTGCCCGGGCGGAACCGGTCGTCGCCCGCGGCCGGCACGATGACGAGGGGCACCCGGGCGGACTTTTCGTACATGACCCCTTTGGCCCACATCTGGTGGTCTCCCAGCATTTCGCCGTGATCCGCCGTGAAGGCCACGATGGTGTTTTCCAACAGCCCTTCTTCGCGCAGCGTTCCCAGAACCATCCGGATCTGGTGGTCGATGTGGGTGATGGTGGCGTAGAAGGCCCTCCTTGCCAGGTCGATCTCGCCTGGAGTGGCCATGCGCGTGCAGAACTGGTCCATGTAGGGTTTGACGCTGTAGGGCAGGTCATCGAACGAGCGGGACCAGTCTCCGTGGACCATCGGGTCCAGTTCCAGATCCCGGTAGAGATCGAGGTACGCGGCCAGAGGCCAGACGGGCGGGTGCGGACCCACGAAGGACAGATACCAGAAGGCCGGTTTCCGGGGGTCGCGGCGCCGGATCGTCCGGCACACCTGCGCTGCTGCCCAGTTGGTGGGATGGCAGTGGTCGGGCAGGTGCCAGGAACGGGTGACGTAATCGTTGTTGCTGAGTCCTCCGGCGTACTCTTGTCCTGGATAACCCTGGTCCGCCAGGTAGAGTTCCCAATCGTCGGCTTTTCCGTCATCCAGATGGTGCCGCCCTTCCTCATTGAGGATCACCTCGTCGAAGCCGATCCGGTCGCGCTGGGGATAGACGTGGAGCTTGCCGACGGCGTGAGCCTGATAGCCCGCCTCCCGGAAGAGCCCGGGCAGCGTCGGCACCGTATCCGGGTCTGGCATCTCCAGGTATTCGTTGAAGATCCGGTCGCCGTGGTTCCGCGGCGAGAGGCCGGTCATCAGGCTGCGCCGGGCGGGAATACAGACGGGACAAGCCGAGTAGGCACGGTCGAAGTGGACTCCGTTGCGGGCCATTTGGGCGATGGTGGGAGTCATGACCACCGGATGCCCGGCCGGGCGGGTGAAGAGACCGGACCAGTGGTCCACGCAGATGAGCAGTACGTTCGGTCCCTTCTCCGGCATGGTGCGGTCCCAGTCTATAGCACCTGAAGGTGAAAGGTCCCTGGTTCTCTCATTCGGGTTTTCACCGGTCTTTGGAATCCGACATCAAAGGAACCGCCAGCCTCTCTGTCCGCTCAGGCCCCGGTTCGCCGCGGGGACATATTCCCGGTCCGGCAGCCCCACCAGACGGCCCTCCCGGACCCACTCCAGGTCCGAGCCGTAGAGGTGGTTCACCAGTAGCTCCACCAAGCGGTCCCGGACAGCGCCCAGGGAAGCCTGTCCGGCCAGATTCCGTTGCTCCAGGGGGTCCTGGTCCAGATCGAAGAGCTGGATGACATTGCCGACCGGATAGTAGATCAGCTTGTAGCGCCGGTCGCGGATCATGCGCGTGGACTGCGGACCCTCCCGGAATTCGCCGTAGAGATGGTCATGGTCCTGTTCGCCGGCCAGGGAGATCCCGTCCAGGACTTTGGGAGGTTCGAGTCCGCAAAGATCCAGCAGCGTCGGCATAACGTCTCGAAGCTCCGCCAGCCGCCGGTCGCGACTTCCTGGCCGGAACCGTTCGTCACCCGCCGCCGGCACGATGATGAGGGGGATCCGGGCGGACTTCTCATACATGACCCCCAGGGACCACATCTGGTGGTCTCCCAGCATGTCGCCGTGATCCGCCATGAAGGCCACGATGGTGTTCTCCGACAACCCCTCTTCGCGCAGTGTTCCAAGAACCATCCGGATCTGGTGATCAATGTGGGTGATGGTGGCGTAGAAGGCCCTTCTAACCAGGTCGTTCTCGTCTGGAGTGGCCATGCGCATGTAGAACTGGTCCATGTACGGCTTGACGCTGTAGGGCAGGTCCTCAAACGATTGGGACCAGTCGCCGCAGACCATGGGGTCGAGTTCCAGGTTGCGGTAGAGATCGAGATATGCGGCCGGCGGCCAGAGCGGCGGGTGAGGGCCCACGAAGGAGAGGTACCAGAAGCCGGGTTTCCTGGGGTCGCGGCGCCGGATGGCGCGGCACATCTGCGCCGCCGCCCAGTTGGTGGGATGGCAGTGTTCAGGCAGGTGCCAGGACCGGGTCAGATAATCGTTGTTGCTGAGTCCGCTGGCGTATTCCTGCCCCGGATAGCCTTGTTCGGCCAGGTAAAGTTCCCAGTCGTCGGCGTACCCCTCATCGAGGTGATGCCGTCCCTCCTCGTTGAGCATCACCTCGTCGAAGCCGATGCGGTCTCGCTGGGGATGGACATGGAGCTTGCCGACGGCATGCGCCTGGTAGCCGGCTTCTCTGAATAGCCCCGGAAGAGTCGGCGCCGTTTCCGGGTCCGGCATCTCCAGATTCTCGTTGAAGACCCGGTCCCCGTGGTTCCGCGGCGAAAGGCCCGTCATCAGGCTTCGACGTGCGGGAATACAGATGGGACAGGCTGAATAGGCGCGGTCGAAGTGAACGCCGTTTCGCGCCAGTTGGGCGATGGTGGGAGTCATCGCCACCGGATGTCCCGCCGGACGGGTGAAGAGTCCGGACCAGCGGTCGGCACAAATGAGCAGTACGTTGGGCCGTTTCTCCAGCATTGCCGGGTTCCAGACTATAGCATCCGGATGCGAAGAGTCCCCATTTCTCACGGCTCCTTGTTGGACCAAAGGGGGCGCCCACAAGGGGCGCTCCCTACGACTGATCGAAGAGGGCGCCCACAAGGGGCGCTCCCTGTGCCCCATCTTTGATATCTTGAAGTAGCGACCGAGGAGGCTCCATGTACAAGAATTGCATCGCCGACATCTCTTCCCACCCCGTAACCGAGCCCCAGGCCTTCTTCTCCAGGCGCCGGTTCCTGGGCGGGCTCTCCGTCGCCGCAATGGCTGCCGGCAACCTGCTCTGTGGAAAGGCGGCGACATCGAACACGATGTTGGAGGCTCCCTTCAAACGGCCCGACGTATTTCCGCCGAAACGAAACCAGGCCTACTCGCTTCCGGCGGACATCGACCCCCGTATGACTCCCCGGGGAAGCGCCGCCGTGCACAATAACTTTTACGAGTTCATTCCGGGACGCGGCGGGCCGGTCTGGGAGCATGTCGAGGATTTCAAGGTGGATCCTTGGAAGGTCGTGGTCAGCGGCGAGTGCCACGAGCCTCAGACTCTGGATCTGGACGATCTGTTCGGTTTCGAGCACGAGGAGAGGGTCTATCATTTCCGTTGCGTGGAGCGTTGGGCCATGAACGTCCCTTGGAGCGGATTTCCCCTGAGCAAGCTCCTGGACCGCGTGAAACCGAAGGCTTCGGCTCGCTTCGTCCGTTTTCTGAGCGCCTTGAAGCCCAGTCAGATGCCTGGCGTGCGGCAAGCCCGGCTCTATCCGTGGCCTTACCACGAGGCCCTGCGCATGGACGAGGCCATGAACGAGCTGACGCTGCTGGCGACCGGGGTGTACGGAGAACCGCTCCTGAAGCAGCACGGCGCTCCTATCAGGCTCATCGTCCCCTGGAAGTACGGCTACAAGAGTCCCAAGTCCATCGTGAAGATCGAATTGGTCAAGAAGCAGCCCAAGACCTTCTGGCAGATCCAGGCGCACGAGTACGGCTTTCTGTCCAACGTCAATCCCTTCATTCCCCATCCCCGGTGGCCGCAGAACAGGTCGTACTGGCTCGACAGCGGCAATGAGTTTTCGACCCCCCTGTTCAACGGTTACGAAAAGTACGTGGCCGCCCTCTATCCGGACGAGCCCAGAACTCTGCAGCGCGCCTTGCGGTCCGGCCAGATCGCCCGCTGATTTCGATTCGGCGGCTGGTGACCGTTCACGCGGAGCGCGTCATGTCCGATGAGCCGAGATTGATCCTGGCCTCGGGATCGCCCCGCCGTAGAGAGTTGATAGGACGTCTGGGTTTTCCCTATGTCTGTCGCGAGAGCGGACTGGACGAGGACTTGGTGGAGGCGCCCGAACCCTTCCTGCTGGCAGCCAGGCTGGCTCGGATGAAAGCCCGGCAGGTCGCCTCCGGTGCGTTCCGGGGCCTCGTGATCGGGTGTGACACGCTGGTGTGCCTGGACCGCAGGATCCTGGGCAAACCCGCCGATCGTGCCAATGCCCGTCAGATGCTCTGGTCGCTCCGGGACCGGACCCACGACGTGATCACGGCCGTCGCCGTGATCGAGGCTTCCTCGGGAAGGGAAGAGGCGTCGGTGGTGACTTCCCAGGTGCGCATGCGCCGCTTCGGCCAGGCCATACTGAGCCGTTATCTGGATACGGGCGATTCGCTGGACAAGGCGGGCGCCTACGGGATTCAGACGGCCGGAGCCGAGTTGGTGGAATCCTTTTCGGGATGCTATTTCAACATCGTCGGCCTTCCTCTCTGTGAACTGGCCCGGCTCTTGGCCCGGTTCGGGCTGGAATCGGGTGCGGGGCGTCACGCGTGCGTTCTTCCCGACGGTCGAATCTGTCCCCGGTGGGATCGGATCTCGATTTCAGACGTCAGGTGAGTCGAGGGCAGCGATAACGGAAGAGGGCAACCAGGGCTGCCCCTACGACTGTCGCCTGGCCCCCGCGTGTATACTCTCGGACGAACCGGAAACCCAGGAGCAACCATGAAACGATGGCATCTCGTGTTGGCGCTCGGGGTCATGGCGGCGGCCAGCGCCTGGCTGGCTGTGGGAGTCGGCGGCGACGACGACGCCAGGGCGCGGCGGCTGCATTTTTCTTCGTTGGTGCTGGACACGCACATCGACACTCCGTTGCAGATGAAGGACCCGAACTGGGTCTTCGGCCGGGAGAACGACTCGGGGCACGTGGACCTGCCGCGCCTGAAGCGGGGAGGGTTGGACGGCGCCTTCTTCTCCATCTATATGCCCGGGACCGTGACCGGCCCCAAGGCGGTCAGCGACTCGTTGAAGACCATCGCCTCGGTTCATCGCCTGGTGGAGTTGTACGGGGATTCCCTGGAACTCTGCACCAGCGCCGCCGATGTGCGCCGGGCCCAACGATTGGGCAAGTTCGCGGTGCTGATGGGGATGGAGGGGGGACACATGATCCACAACAGCCTCCCCATTCTCCGGATGTATGCCCGGCTCGGGATCCGCTATCTGACGCTGACCCACAACGTGAACACGGACTGGGCCGATTCGGTGGCGGACTCGCGGGTCTACGGAGGGCTGAACGATCTGGGCCGAAGCGTGGTGCAGGAGCTGAACCGTCTGGGGGTGCTGGTGGATGTCTCCCATGTCTCGGACGAGACCTTCTGGGACGTTTTGGAGGTCAGCGAAGCTCCGTTGATCGCAAGTCACTCCTCCTGCCGGGATCTCTCGAATCATCCCCGGAACATGAACGACGAGATGATTCGGGCGCTGGCCGAACAGGGGGGAGTGATCCAGATCACCTTCGTGGATCAGTTTCTGGACGTGGAGCATCATGCGGCCCGGGAGGCCTCGATCCAAGAGGCGTCTTCAGACGGAGAGGCGGAGACGGACCGGGAGCCGATCCCACCGGTGATTTGGGAAAGGATCGTGGACCACATCGATCATGCCGTCCAGGTGGCGGGAGTGGACCATGTCGGTCTCGGCTCCGATTTCGATGGTGCGGACATGCCCCGGGGGATGGAGGACGTCAGCTTTCTCCCCAAGATCACCCAGGGGTTGCTGAAACGGGGCTATGACGAGAACCAGATCAGATTGATCCTGGGAGAGAACACGCTGAGGGTCCTGCAGCAGGCGGAGGAGGTCGCCATCGGCATCCGGTCCCGGTAGGGCAGCCGATGATTCCGGCATCCCGCCGGCACTTGCCACCCGGCCGCCGGATTCATTACCCTGCACAGGTTATGAGAAGACTTCTGTTGTCCCTTTTTCTGGTTCTCATCCAGGTCAGCGCCGTGGTCGCGCTTCAGGGCCCCAGCCGCGGGATCACCTCCGTCTCCCCCGACGGGCGGGAGTTCGTAAACGTCTTCAACGCCGCCTCCGACCGGACCCGGCTGGTGACGGTTTTCTCTCCCACGTGCGGCCACTGCCTCCGGGGAGCGGCCGACATCCAGAACATTCTCAGCAAGGAATCCGGAGCGAGAATCAAGGTTCTGATTCTCTGGGCGCCCATCCTGGGCAGGGATTCTCGAAGGGCGGCGCAGCAGGCGACTGCTTATCTCCGGGATCCGCGCGCGGAACACTTCTGGGATCTCTGGAACTTCGGACGCCAGAACTACGCCAAACAGCTTGAATATCCCAGCTCCGATGCGGCTTGGGACATTTTTGTCCTTTACAAGCCTCACCTGGCATGGCAAAAGAGCGGGCCGGAGCCGACGGTCTGGTTTCAGGACCGCGGCATGGACATCGGCTTGGAGTACACGGCGGAGCTTCTCCACGAGCACGTCAAGAAGTGGATCCGCTGATTGCCAGGGCCGTAGCGGGAGGTCGAATCCGGCGGGCCGGTCAACCGAAGGTATTGGGCTGCGATGCTTGGTCCAAGCGCTCCCTCAGTTCCGGGTCCAGGCCTCGCTCCAGGGTTTCGAAAGCCTGATCCACGTGGGAGATCTTTCTCCCTCCGATGAGAACGCAGGTGATGTCGGGGTGAAAAAAGGTCCAGGCCAGCGCCAGGTCCACCAGTGAGCGTCCGGCTTCCGCGGCAATGGCCTTGATCCGGTCCACACAGGCGAAATTCCGATTGCTGAAAAAGACGTCCTGGTGGCCGGGCGCGACGTCGAACCGGGTGCCGGCGGGGATAGGGCCTCCCTTGGAGTACTTGCCGGCCAGGAATCCCGAGGCGATGGGAGCGTAGGAGATGATGGCCACGTCCTGGTCCTTGCAGAGGGGCATCATCTCCGATTCGATGCTGCGTTCGACCAGGCTGTAGGAAGGCTGCATCGATTCGAAGCGGGCCCATCCGCTCCGGTCCTGTTGCCAGAGCGCCTTGCAGAATTGCCAGGCGGCGCAGTTGCTCAGTCCCAGATGGCGGACCTTGCCCGCCTGGACGGCCCGGTCCAGGCTCTCCAGGATCTCGTCCAGGGGGTCCCCGTCGTGGGGAAAGTGGTGGATTTGGAAGAGGTCGATCCAGTCGGTCTGCAGGCATTGAAGGCTCTGCTCGATCTTCTCGGCGATGATGTCCCCGTTCAGCTTCCCGTAGCACTTGGTGGCGAGGACGATCTCCTGGCGGTTTTTCCGGTCGGCGAGCCAGCGGCCGATGATGCGTTCCGACTCGCGGTTGCTGTAGGCCTCGGCCGTGTCCAGGAGATTGATTCCCCGCTCCAGGGCGCGATCCAGGAGGCGCCAGGCGGTCGGCGCGTCGATCTCCCGGCCGAAGGTGGCACCTCCGAAGGCGATCTGGCTCACTCGAAGTTCAGTGCTGCCGAAGCGTCGGTATTCCATCAGTCGGTCCTCCTAGGAAGCCGGATTGTAGGTTTGAACCGGTAGGGTGTCAAGGCCTGCGGGAGGAAGGGATCAGCCCTGAATTTGCGCCCTTTCCGACCCTTCAAGTACCATACGTCCGGACGAGCTGAGGTCGTGTCCCTCTCCTCCCCGACCGGGTGAATCGTCTCGAGAGACAGGCTCCATGAAGCGGGATTTCGCGTTCGAAATGTCGACGTCCAACATCCGCTTCGGGAGCGGCGCCACCCGGGAAGTGGGGATGGACCTGGCGGACCTCGGCGCCAAGCGGGTCATGGTTCTCTCCGACCCGAACCTGGTGGAGAGCCCTCCCGTCGAGTCGGCCCTGGAGTCCCTCTCACGTGAAAACGTGGACTTCTCTCTATTCGACGCGGTCCGCGTGGAACCGACGGACGCCTCGTTTCAACAGGCCATCGATTTCGCGACGGAAGGCGGATTCGATGCCTTCGTCGCCGTGGGCGGCGGCTCCACCATGGACACCGCCAAGGCGGCCAACCTCTACTCCACGTATCCCGCGGACTTCCTGGAATATGTGAATCACCCCATAGGAAGGGGCCGGCCGGTTCCAGGTCCGCTCAAGCCCTTGATCGCCATTCCCACCACGGCCGGGACGGGGAGCGAGACCACCGGTGTGGCCATTTTCGATCTCCATGGCATGAAGGCCAAGACGGGAATCGCTGACCGGAGACTGAGACCCACGCTGGGCATCATCGATCCCGAGAACACGCGGACGTTGCCGCCCGTCGTGGCCGCGTCTACGGGTCTCGACGTCCTGAGCCATGCTCTCGAGTCCTATACGGCCATCCCCTTCGGCCAGCGGCCCCTTCCCGCACGGCCGATGGAGAGGCCCGCCTATCAGGGCTCCAATCCGGTCAGCGACATCTGGGCCTGCCAGAGCCTCGAGATCGTGTCCCGGTGCCTGGTCCGGGCCGTGGAGGATCCTGAGGACGATGAGGCGCGTTCCCAGATGCTGCTGGCGGCTGCCTACGCCGGCATCGGATTCGGAAATGCCGGGGTGCATCTGCCCCACGGCATGTCCTACCCGGTCTCCGGCATGGTCAAGAGCTTCCGCCCGGAGGGTTACGGACCCGGGCATCCCATGGTTCCCCACGGCATGTCCGTCATCCTGAATGCTCCGGCGGTGTTCCGTTTCACCGCCCCCGCCTGTCCCGGACGCCACTTGGAGGCTGCCCGGATCCTGGGGGCGCGCGTGTCCGGCGCCAGTGAGGAAGATGCGGGTGAAATCCTGGCGGATGAGATCATTCGCATGATGCGGCGCCTGAACCTGCCCAGCGGTCTCGCCGAAATCGGGTATGATGCGGGGGATATCCGCGGGTTGGTGCAGGGGACGCTGCCCCAGCACCGTGTAACGAAACTATCTCCTCGCCCCGCCGGTGAGGAGGAATTGGCCCGAATGTACGAAGATGCGATGGCTTACTGGTAATTTCCGGTGGTGGCGGCTGGTATTCGGCGCCGGCCTGTGCATGGCCTGCGCCGGCTCGGAATGGGTCTTGGCCCAGGATGTGGGCTCGCCGGTTCCTCCTCCCTACCGGGCTGAGCGCCGCTCCGATTTCAATCCCACCCGCACCGTCAAGGGCATGTTGATCGGGATCAGCCATGAACGGATGAGTCTCACCGTGCTGGACCGCAAGGAGGGTACCTCCTTTGCGCTCTTCTTCCCTGAAAACGCCAAGGTGAAGGCTTCCAAGAAGGTCCGGAAGGCACTGGGGAAGAAGAAGACGTCGTGGCAGGATCTGAAACCGGGCTTCCGGATCGAGGTGAAGTTTCTGGAACTGAACCGGGAAGTCCTGGAGATCAAACTCCTGAAGGTCGAGAGCTGAACAGCTGAATCGACCCTTTCCGATCGACGGAGGTGGGAGTGGGCAAGGATCGGGGTTCAACTCGCATCGGCAGATCCGACCGGCGGCGGTTCCTGGAAGGAACGGTCGCGGCATTGGCCGGAGGGTCGGTGCTGGCCGGGGGCGCCACCCGGACCCTGTCCTGGGCGGACTGGCCTCAGGTCCGGAAACAGTTCCTCTTGAAACCGGGCACGATCTACCTGAATTGCGCCAGCATTGGCGTTCCTCCGGCGCCCGTCGTGGACTCCCTGGCCCGGAATCGGCGCTCCATGGCCGTGGACCCGATCGGCGCCAAGAGCGACTTGAGCCGCCGGATCATCGAGCGTTCTCGTCCCTCCCTGGCCGCCTTTCTGGGCGTGGATCCCCAGGAGGTGGCCTTTACACAGAACGCCAGCCAGGGCCTGCAAAGCATCGCTGCAGGGATTCCTCTGAAACCAGGAGACGAGGTGCTGACCACGAGCCACGAGCACCCGGCCGGGATTCGACCGTGGAGGCGGCGGGCCCAACTGGAAGGGATCGTGGTGCACGAGATCCCCATGCCCAGTCCGCTCCCCCCCAAGGAAGAAATTCTGGAGCGGATATGTGCTCGCATGACTTCCAGGACCCGGGTCCTGTTCTTCTGTCAGGTCACACGCGGCGGCCTGCTCAATCCAGTCAGGGAACTCTGTGCGCTGGCCCGGGAGAGAGGGGTGCTCTCGGCGGTGGACGGAGCTCAGGCGGTGGGGATGATGCCGGTCGATCTTCGCAATCTGGGATGCGACTTCTTTGCGGCCAGCCTCCACAAGTGGGTTCTGGCTCCGGCGGGAACCGGCGTGCTCTATGTCCGGCGGGAAGTCCAGGATGACTTCTCTCCCGGGCTCACATGGGAGGAGCCGGCCGACGCCCGCCGCTTTCAAATGCCGGGGACCTTCGGGTATTCGGTCCGCGCCAGCCTCGGCGACGCCATCGCTTTTCTCCGCAATATCGGTCTGGAACGGATCGGCGCGCGAAACCGCCGGTTGTCCGACTATCTGAAGGAGAGGCTGGCCAGTCTGCCCCGTGTCCGACTGATCAGCTCCCGGTCGCCCCGTCTTTCCTCTCCGGGCATCACCATCTTCGAGGTTCCGGGGCACGGCGGGATGAAACTGAGAGCCGGACTTCAAGAACGGGGCATCGGCGTGGATGACCATGTCCGCGACGGACACGATGCGGTCCGGGTCGCCACCCACTTTTTCACCACTCGAGCCGAGATCGACCGGACCCTCTCCGTGCTGCAGGAGTTGATCCGCGCGTAACGCAGGGTCGGTTCGGGGACCTCAGGGCAGGGGTAGGTGGACACGCCGTCCTTCGGTCCAGCTGGTGTGGGCTGCGTGGCTCAGTTCCATATAGCGCACTCCGGTCTCGAAATCGATGTACCGGACTCGCTCCCGGCCCCTCACCGCGTTGATGAATTCCTGCTCAGCTCTCCAGCCTCCGACGATCTTGGGATCCAAGGGCATTTCGGTGTAGCTGCCGCTCCGGCTCTCGCTCCACCAGAGGGTGTCCGAAAGAGCCTCGTACTTGAGTGTGCCCCGGTCGCCGTGAACGAATAGCCTGGACTCGGGGACGTTGCCGGTGACGGCGCTGCACAGAATGTTTCCCACGGCTCCGTTTTCGAACTCGGCCAGGACGGCGATGTGGTCCGGAAGCCGGACCTGCACCGTCTTCCCCGTCTCCGGGTCCTCCTTGGAGTCGACGACGATGCGGGCCGACGCATCCAACCAGGAGACGGGTCCCGCCCAGAGCAGCAGCGTTTCCCACCACTGTCCCAGAGACACATAGTTGTATCCGGCCAGCTCCAGCCGCTGTCTCCATCTCAAGGGAGCAGACGGGTCGGTCAGGTCGGAGAAGACGTCTCGGACCTCGACGGCGAGCATTCTCCCCAGCCCGCCGGAGTCGAGGAACTCGCGGATCGCCCGGTGGTAGGGAAGGCCGAGAGGAGTGGGAACCACTTGGGTCACCAGGTCGGGATGCTCACGGGAGGCTTGTAGCATCGCCCGGGCCTCGCCCAGGTCCATGGCCATGCGGGCCTCGCAGAGGACATGCTTTCCCGCCTCCAATGCGGCGCAGGTGACCTCGCGGTGCAAGTAGGGCCAGGTGCCGATGCAGACGGCGTCCACCTCCGGGTCCTGAACCACCTCCTGCCAGGAATCGCTGGTCCTGGGAATGCCGAAGTCTCGAGCCACGCTACGGGAGGATTCAAGACTCCGATTGGCCACCGTTACGACTTCCACGCCGGGGCAGGCCTGGAACCCGGGGATGTGTTTTCTGCGTGTGTTGGCGCCGGCGCCCACGAGGCCGACTCGAATGACGGAGTTCTCGTTGCTCATGATTTCGATCTCTTCTCCAGGGACATTCCGGTTGGTATTCCGACGACGACTGAGGTCACCTATTCTCTCAGAGGAGCAGATTCTTATGGAAGTGTGACGGGCTGTCTTGCCGCCGCCGCCCGGGGCCGTTACCGTGGGAATCATCGTGAGTGGATTCGAAAGTCTGAGACAGCGTGTGAACCGGGTGGCATGTTTGGCCATCCTGCTCTGGCCGCTCGCCGGTTGTGCGGGGTCAGGCCAAGAGCTTCCTTCAGGTGCCAGGATTCGCATTCCCTCGGGAATTCCCGCAGGCTGGTCGTCGCCGGTGGCGGCGGCCTTCGAGGGCCGTGTTCCCCAGGGCCATGTCCTTTCCCTACTGTCCGCCAACCAGAACGCGACCCAAGCCCAGTTGGATCCCGAGACTGGGCTTCTATGGCTGATGGGCGATCTGCCTGCGGCCGGTGTTCACTCGGTGAAGACGGAGCCGGAAGTGGTGGAGGGGACGTTCCAAGTCACCGCGGATGCCCAGGGATACCTGGTCTCCGAGGGAGACCGCCCCGTATTTTTCTACCAGTCGGCGCCCCGATCGCTCGACGGACGGTACACACGAGCTGGTTACGTTCATCCTCTGTACGGGCTCGATGGACGGGTGCTGACCCATGACTTTCCTGAGGACCATCTGCATCACCGGGGAATCTTCTGGGCTTGGCACCAACTCTGGGTCGGCGACGAACGGGCCGGAGACCCGTGGCTGACGGAGGACTTCCTGACCGAGGTGGAGAACGTCCGGGTCCTCGACGGACCGCTGTTCTCCGTTCTGGAGGCGTCGGCACGTTGGGTCTCTCCGCTGCAGAAGGACGACGCCGGCGAATTGGTGCCGCTGGTGCGGGAGCGGGTCCGGATACAGGTCTTTCGCTCGACTCCGGATTCTCAAGTTATCGACTTCCACATCCGGCTTCGGGCCCTGGTGGATGGAATCAGGATTGGCGGCTCGGAAAATCCACGGGGATATTCCGGCTTTACGGTCCGGGTTCAGGCCTCTCCGGACGGCCGCGTCCATGACCTGTCGGGAATCCAAAAAGGGGACCGGGTCGGCGAGTCCAGCCCCTGGGCCGACTACAGCGGGTCGTTCGGGCTGGGCGGCATGATTTCGGGTGTTGGAATGCTGACCCATCCCAGTTATCCCGAGTTTCCGCCAAGATGGCTCCTGCGCCACTACGGGATGCAGAACGTCGCCTTTCCCGGCCGTCACCCCGTGGACCTTCCCCGGGGCCAGCCCCTGGATCTGCGCCACCGTCTCGTCATTCACCGGGGAGGATTCGAAGAGGCTGAGATCGCCCAACATCAGAAGATCTACGAAATGGTCCCGGCCCGGAGCTTCTGAAATCCGGAGACGGGAATGGGCCTTGTGGTAACAAACCGGTTGGGTGCTCTACCTTGAAGGGTCGACGGACCTGTCGATGTTGCAGGCATTTGCCAGGAGACTGGGTCATGAATCCGCGCTTCGAGTGCTGGAGCGACCGTTCGTACGCTACGTGGGGAACAATGCCCGAGAGGTTCGAAGACACTTTCATGGCCTGAGAGAGGCACTCCCGTCGCTGCGTGGAGTCGTTCTCTTCGATCACGTCGAAAATGAACCGCAGGGCATCGACCCGGTCGAGTGCTTGGTCTGGAAGCGTCGAGAAATCGAGAACTACGTCTGCTCGCGGGCTGCGCTGGAAGCGTTCGCAACGGCATCGGCAAGGGAGGTGGAACCGGAGAATCTTTTCACTTCGGTTGAGTGCGACCGGCGTCTGGGTGCTATGCGCGAAGCGATTGCGGAGATTCAGTCGGCTCTGAAGACACTCGGAAAGGGCTCTCCCTGGAGTCCCGACATCAAGGCCGGCGATGACTTCCTGGACCCTCTGTTCCGCGCCTACTACCAAAAGCTGAATCTGCCGAATCTGATGCCCAAGAGGAACTTCTACCAGTTGGTGGAACACATCCCCGATTCCGAGATCGACTCGGAGATTGGGGCGAAGCTGGATGCCATGGCGTCCGTGGCAGTCGCGGCGACCGCGACAGATCCGGAAGTGCCGAGCCGGTGAGATGATGCGGCTATAACAGCCCGTGGCAAAAGTCGTCGCGGCATTCGACCGTCCCTGCATCGTGCGCGGACTGCGTTGCTATCGGCTCACATACTCCCGGTACTCCCTCCGAAGCGCCTTGTCCGGCGGGCGCAGGAACGGTCTCGGTGCTCGCGGGACTTTCACCACGGACTGATACAACGTCATTTTATGTCCATTTGAGCAAGTACTGAGATCAAGTCAGTGGTCTTCACCATAATTCCTCCATCGAAGTGGTGTGCAGAGTTGAGAGGAAGGTCGTTTCCATGACTGGAAATCTTCAGCAATTTGAGCACCTGCGGCAATGGAGTCGAGTGGCGTTCCGTCCGGACATCGCTACGAATGGTCAGCCGCGAGGGGGAGCAGGCCTGCGTGACCGCATTCGGTTGCACGGCAGCGTCCTCGCCGACATTCAAGGCCGTCCGGCGATCAGTAAGCGGCTCGCAATCGCTGTCCAACAACTCGCCGCCTTGGGTCGAACCACCATCGTCAAGGGCTGCGGCGACGCGGCGAACCGGGGGTGGCGCCGGACCCCGCTTGGTGGCCAGGGCGGAATGCACTACTACCTCTGGTGGACACCGCAGGGTAGCCCGCAATCGAAGGGAATCGATGGCTTGGCGAGAGGCGCGATCCTCTTGCGAACGGTACGCCACCATGACCAACACAGGGTCTTGAAAGCGGGCAACCTTGACGAGTATTTCGAGCTGTCGGCGGGTGAACTCGCGGGAGATTCCAACGGGACGTTCGAGAGTCCCTGGACCGAGGCGCAGCGAGAGTTCATGCAGAATGAGGAGCCCGTGAGAGTGGTCCACGGCTACCCCGGGTCGGGTAAGACGATGGCCTTGTGGAAGGCCGTCGAATCGCGCGGGGGCAAGACACTCTACCTCACCTGGTCGAGTGCATTGATCGATGACACTCGATCTCGTTTTTCGGCGTTCTCGTCGCCCGAATCGCAAGTGGATGCCCGAGAGTTCCGGGTCTTCATCGGCAGTCTGTGCGGAACTGACATTTCAAGGCTCACCCTGGCCTCGAGCCGCGAGGAATTCAGCAACGCCTTCGCCTGGTGGAAACTGAGGGACCACCTCGGTCCCTGGCACGATAATCTGAACGCGCTCCACGCCGAGCTGCGAGCGGTCCTGTTCGGACGCGCCGTACCGGGTCTCATGGAATGCGCCGGCGACGGCAGGCGCCTGTCCGACGAGCAGTACCTGGCGAACAGCCAGGTCGGACGCGAGGCCGCCCGGGCACTGCTGGCGATCATCAACCGATCTCGGTGGCGGGAATGGTACGAACCGGTTTTCCCTGAACTGGCCGCCGCCCGAACGGCTTTGGAGCGATTGCGGACGGGCGACCTGCCCGCGAGCTTGCAGACATACGACCGTGTCGTGGTGGACGAGGTTCAAGACCTTTCGCTGCTCGAGTCGGCGGTGGTCGTGGAGTATTGCCGCGCTCTGGCGTTGAATCGAAATCATGCCCCGTGGCTACTGATGGCCTTTGATGACGGTCAGACCGTCAGGCCTTCCGGATTCGACCCGAATCGCCTCAACTCCCTGCTGAACGGCACGCTCACAAAACCCCGGGAGATTCCTCTCGATCACAACGTTCGGAGTCCGAGTCTGATTTCCGACGTCATCGAACGAGCATCGAATCTCTACAGGCTGATCGACAAGGACTGGCGTCCGAAGAACCAGAAAAGCAGACAAGTCGAGGAAGAGATCATCGCCCGGCTCATCTACGTCTCCGTACCGGACCGGGAGAGCGCGGGCTCCTTGGTGGAGAAGCTGGACGATGTTGCCGATGTAGCAGTGGTCAGCCCAAGAGAAACGATTCCCGAATGGGTGCCTCATCAGCATCGCGACGTGATACACACACCTGAGTCCGTTAAAGGGCTCGAGTACGGTTCGGTCTGCGTGCTGGACGTCGGGAAGCTCGTCAAGCAACTCCGCCACGACACGGAAAACCACGGTCCGCTGGAGATTCAGGCAAGGCGCACGGCCATCGATGGCCTGCGCGTGGCCGTAAGTCGTGCGACGGAGAATCTGGTGTTCGTCGACGTTCAGCCTGACGATAGCGAGAAGCGAATCAGCCAGGACCTGCTGAAAAGTCCCGAGGAATTCACGACTGAGGATCTGACGGAGTTCTTCCTGGATGTCGATCGACCTCTTGACGAGCGGATTCTGGTCAGAAGTCGTGACGCATTGGCACTGGTGGACACGGTTCCTGCACGGGCCTGGCAGCGAGCCTGCCAAGCCCTGCGGCTGCTCGGCGAGCCGGAAGTGGGCGCTTTCGAAGCCGATGAAGCAATTCGCCAAGAAGTTTGCACGAGTGTGCTCCTGGTAGCCGCACGCAGGATGGTCGATGCTGCATTGGAGCATCGGGAACGGAACCAGATCGTCAACGCGGCCAGGAAAGTGGCCTCGGTGTGGGGCAACGACGCACAGAGAAAGGCGTTTGCCAGTTTCAATCACTGGACGCGAGGGAGGGCAAAGGCGCCGTTCGCGTTGATCCGGGCGACGCTCGCCTTGGAATCACACGATCGCAGGTGGCTGCAGTCGGCTCTGCCGATCCTGCTCCAGTCCCTCTTGAGCGCGTTGCGCCGCTGCGCTGCCGATCCGGCGTGGGCAGCTCGCTATTCGGGCGAGGTTGAGGTCTGGCTCGATCTGATCGGCTATACGGGTGACATGGCTGCCGAGGCGGAGGCATTGCGCAACCAGGCGATCGGTGTATTGGCGACGGCGGGCAAGTGGAGGGAAGCCGGTCGCGTGCTGTCACGGGTGGACTCTCCCGATCCGCAGATGGCCGGCACGATCTTGGAGAATGTGGGTCGGAGACTCGAGGCCGCCGAAGAATTCGAGCGGGCGGGGCTCCCTGGAGACGCGTTGCGCAACTGGCGGGAATCCGGAAAGCACAATCGGGCCGTTCGGCTGGCAGAGGGCGAAGAGAAGGCCGATTTACAGTGGGTCGTAGAGATCGAGGATCTGGTTGCACGGCGCCCCGTGCGCCTGGAAGCTCGACTGAACGACACCGAAAAGAAAAGCCTCAACAAGACCTTGCAATCGGCGCGAACTCCATTGCGTCGGCGACCCAGATCACGACAGCAGGACCGTCTCTTTTGACGTAAGTCAAGAATCGTATTTCCCTGGACGCCTGTGGAAAAGGAACCTGGATTCTCGACCCCAGGAAGTCATCGGCTGGCCAGAGTCCGGGACGCGCTCCGCCTGTCACTTGGATTCGTCTGCTGCTGCCTCGGCTGCGAGGTGTTTCATGGCGGCGAGCTCGCGCTGCCAGATCGCTTCCAGTTCCTTGACCCTGTCCGGTTGAAGCCGTGCCAAGTCTCGTGATTCGGCACGGTCCGTCGACAGGTCGTACAGCTCCCACGGGTCTCCCTTCGATGCGACCAGCTTCCAATCTCCGGTACGAACGGCTCGGTTCCCCTCGTGCAGCCACCAGAGGAATTCGCGGTCGATCACGTTATCTTCGGCGAACGCGCCCTGGAGGCTGCGGCCGGGAGCCTCGGGGACAGGCTGGCCCTCCCAACTCGCCGGTTTCTCGATGCCGACGGCGTCCAGGATGGTGGGGACGATGTCGATCACGTGACCCGGGCTGTGCCGGAACTCGCCCCGTGCCCGAATCCCTTCGGGCCAATGCACCACCAGCGGAGTGCTGATGCCGCCTTCGTGGACCCAGGTCTTGTGACGCCGAAACGGAGTGTTGGCGGCGCTGGAGAAACCGGGGCCGAGACAGAGGTACGTGGCCGCGCTGCCGGGAGGAGCCTCCGGGTCGTGACCTCCGTCGCGCACCATGATCTCGGCGCTGGCGCCGTTGTCGGAGGCGAAGAAGATAAGTGTGTTCCGGAAAGCGCCCATGGCCTTGAGTTGCTCGATTACGCGGCCGATCTCACGATCCATTCGATCCACCATTGCCGCGTGGATCGCCATCTTCGTCGCTTGGAACCGCCGTTGTTCGTCCGTCAGTTCGCTCCATGGCAGCGGGCGGTTGACCTCGCCGGGCCCCAGCATCTCGAGAGCTTCGGGAAAGTGATATGGGGGTCCGACCTCCCGCTCCAGCTCCGACAAGGTCGTGTTGACCAGCCCCATCTCCCTTTGTCGAGCGAAACGCTGCTGTCGCATGACGTCCCAGCCGTCCATGTACCGGTCCCGGTAACGCGCGATGTCCTCGGGCAGGGCGTGGAGGGGGAAGTGAGGTGCGATGAACGCGATGTAGTGAAAGAAGGGCCGATCGGCGTAGGTGTCGGCATGCTCCCGAAGGCAGTCGAGAGCATGGTCGACGGTGGTGATCGTGGCGTAGTATCCGGACTCGTCCGCGGCCGGCTCGATCGGCGCGTCGTCGATGTAGCTCCCTTTGGCGGTGAAAAAGTTGCCCTGGTTCCTCCTGTCCAGCGAGCGCTGGAAGCCGCCGTCCAGCACCTTGCCATCGAGGTGCCATTTGCCACTGTGGTAGCTGCGGTAGCCCGCCGGTTCAAGCAGGTCCGGCAACAGGCGCGCCCACTCCGGGCGAACGGTGACACCGCCCCCGCATTCACCGGGCAGGATGTCGCGCCGGACCTGCTGCGCGTAGTATCCGGTCAGGAGGGCCGCCCTGGTCGGCCAGCACCGAGTCGTGTTGTAGAACTGGGCGAAACGCAGCCCGCCGGCAGCCAGCGCGTCCAGGTTGGGCGTCTCGATTTCGCCTCCGTAGCATCCCAGGTCCGAATACCCCATGTCGTCCGCCAGGATGAAGACGAGGTTGGGTGGTTTCGTTCGCGTTTCCTCGGAGCAGCCCTGAGCGGCATTCAGGCAAATCAGAAGGAACGTGGTGACGACGAACTGGTTTCGCATGCCCATGACCCCAGTATAGCCGTTGGGCGAAAGTCTCCAATGGACCGTTCGGGTTGGTGCTTGCTGCGGCGTCACGCCCGGTTTCCCGCGCCCCACGCGGAAGTGAACGTGTCCCCTTCTTCGAAGCGGCTTGGCCGCAATGGGTGGAGGTCGATCCTGGGATTCTGGCCCAGTATGATGCTGGCCAAGGACTCGCCGATGGGTGGCCCCAGCTTGAAACCGTGGCCGCTGCCGCCGAAACAGGCGTAGTAGCCGTCCGGGCCACCCTCAGGACCCACCACCGGATGCCAGTCATCGGTGATGGTGTAGATGGACGCCCACCCGCGGTCGAACTCGGCGTCTCGAAGTGACGGGATGCGTCTGAACAGTCCCCGCTCGATGCGGCGCCGGCTGTTGGCGTCCAGGCCCGCGTCGTAGTCGTCGATGTCCAGCGGTTCGATTTCCTTGGGATAGTCCAAGCCAGCCAGCAGTTTCCCTTGCCGTTGAGGCCGAAAATAGATGTGGCACCCGGGATCGGCGATGATGGGAAAGTGGCCGAAGTCCTCCGGCAACCGGAGGACCAGATCGACTTCCCGGCTCCAGCGGATGGAGTAGTGGCGGCCCGCTGACCTCCCCACGTGGATCCCCCAGGGTCCCGCGGCGTTGACCACCAGCCCGGTCTGAATGACGCCTTGGTCACTCTCGACACCGCTGACACGGTCGCCGTCGACTCGAATCCTCCTTGCGCCGACGCCTTCTTGCGCGACCAGGCCCCACTTTGCCGCCGCCCGTACCAGCGTCCGTGTGGTCCGTACCGGGTCCGCGTAACCGCCGCGCGGCTGGTACGTCCCGCAGACGACTCCGTCCAGATTGAACTGGGGCGCCAGTTCCTTGATCTCGTCCGGTCCGAGTTCCCGGGTCTCGGTGTGATGTTCTCTCTCGGACTCGAGCACCCTTCTGCCGGCGGCGACGTGCTCTTCCTCGAGCAGGATCATCATGCCGGTTCGCCGGAAGCCGGTGTCTCCACCCATTTCCTCACGATCGTTCTCGAACATCTCGAAGGAACGCAAGGCGAGCTGGACGGTGACGGGGTTGGAGTAGGAACAGCGGATGTTGGCCGCCGAGTGGCCCGTGCTCACCGCGGCCAGATGTCGCTTTTCCAGCAGAACCACCTTGCCGACCCCTTTCTTGGCCAAGAAATGAGCCGTGCTGGCTCCCATGATGCCGCCGCCGATCACGACTGCGTCTGCTGTCTTTTGCATAGTTCAATTCATTGTTGCAGCGACGTCGGTTACTACGAGTTCTGTCTGATCCGACTTCTCTTTCGACCAACTCCGTCCCTGGTCGCCGGAGTAGCGAAGGTAAGCCGGCTGTTCGGGCTCGTTGAGGGAACCGTCCTCGCCTGCCCGTCCCAGCGTGTAGAGGGTCAGCACGCGTCCGTCCCGGAGTTGGACGATTTGACCGATCTTGCCGGGGTAACGGATGCGCTGGGGAGCAACTGCCGCAGCAGCATGACCCCAGGTGGCTATCATGGTCAGGAGTATCAGGATTGCTCTTGGCATGGTCCGGTCCGGATTGTAGTTTGGTGCCTGATCCGGGACAACTCGCGCTGAATTGTAACCGGCGCAATGGTTTCAGTGGCGACGGCGGACCAGAGGATTCGGGAAACTGGCATTGAAAATCGGGATTTGAAAATGAAAACTTTTTCGGCTTTTGGAATTTTGAATCTGGTTCTGACACTCTCGTTGATGCTTGAGGTTTTCGCCCTGGCGTCTGCCGAAGCCGGCGTCCCACTCGATTCCTATCTGAAGGGCGCGGCGCCACCGTCGGAGATCGTCTCCGGCTTCACCCTGGTGTTCGAGGGGGATATGGACCATGCGGTGCAATTCCAGCTTGGTCCTTCGCCGGCGCTCCTGGTTCGCGCCGATCTCAACTTTCCCAACGGAGGATCGACTCGCCAGGAGCGGTACCTTGAAGCCTCCGGCGGTCCCCGCCGGGTGAGTTTCGGCATCGGTCCGCTGCTGGGACACGGTCCCTGGGTGCATCGGCCCCGGCAGTTCTATCCCGGAGAGTACACGCTCAGGATCTCAGGCCGGGATCCGGTTACGGAAAAGATCCTCTTCCAGACCCTGTTTCGCCTTCCGCCCCAGGAATGGATCTGGGCCGACCTGGATCGGCTCCTGTACATCGTCGACGCCCAAGCGAGCCTGGATCTGAAACTGCTCCCGGGTGCCCTGGCAGACGAACTTCCGGCGGTTGTGGACCTGGTCGAGCCTTTGACCGGTCGACGGGTCGCCGAGCCCGTTCGGGTGTCGCTGACCCGGCGCAACACCCGCGTGACCCTCTCCCTGGAGGATCTGCCGCCGGGAACCTATCGGGCTCGCGTCCGGTTCCTGCGGGCGGGGGAGGTGTCGGCGGACGGGGTGGCCAGAACCCTCCAACTGTTCCGAAACGGACCGGCGCCGCACGTGGGCGATGCGGCCAGGATCGGCGATGGACCGCAACTCTTGGTGGACGACTACCTGGTGGCCGAGTCGCGCGGTCTCCGCAAAGTGTTTCACCCGGCGCGAAAAGTGACGGACGGGCCTATCCTCTCCCCCGACCGGCCCTATGAAGGCCACTCCATCCTGTTGGACAACTCGGCCCGTTACAATCCCGAGGAGAATCGCTACGAGCTGACCTACCGCCACGTCAACTACGACCAGTTCCGCTATCACATGCTGGCTGTCTCCCAGGACCTTCGCACCTGGACGAAGCCGGATCTGGGCAGGGTGGTGTTCGACGGCTCGCGAGCCAACAACATCCTGGCACGGATGGACGTGACCAAGCCGGGGGATCTCTTTCCCGTCTTCGCCGGTGTCTGGGACTATGCGCGCCGGGGGAATCCGGACCTGCGCCGGGCCCGGCTGTGGCTCTTCACCGGCCGGCAAACGAGTGATCGATGGGCCCTGAGCCGCGGCTACTATCTGGTGGTCTGGGACCAGGACGGGAAGAGCTACGTCACCAGTCCGACGCCCGTGTTCGGGCTGGGACAGGGCGGCACCGAAACCATGTCCGTCTCCGGCGACACCTCGGCGGCCATGGGGTACGACGGCGCCACCGGCGAGTTCGTGGCTTACACTTCCCCGGGTCCCCCCAACCGGGGGCGCGGCCGGATCCGGTACGACAACTCCACCAAGGCCCGGACCCTGGCCCGTCACGCCACCCGGGACGGCATCAACTGGGAGGCCCGTTATCTTTGGGTTCCCGAGGTCTCCGATCCCAACCTCCACAACTACGGCTTCCGCGTCCGGAAGAGCGGTGACTCGTACCTGGGGTTCTTCCCCCGCTACAACGTCCGCACCCAGCACCTGGATCTGCAGCTCTGGGTGAGCCGCAACGGCGTCCACTGGGAGCAGCCGGGCGGAGCACAGGCATGGCTGGCCAACGGCCCACCGGGATCATTCGACTGGGGCGTCGTCTACATGCCCACCGGCTGGCACCGGCAGGGGGGGCGAACCCGGATTTTCTATCATGGCGCCAACTACCTCCACTTCCACGCCTGGGTTCGCGAGAAGCTCTCCGGCCTGTACAGCGGCATGGGGGGGAAGGACGCGCAAGATCTCGTTACCGACGAAACTTTCGTGGAGCGTCCCTACCTGGCGCCGCCCTCGACCAAAGGCTTCTCCTGGTCCCTGATGCCTTCAGGTTGGAGCTGGAGACGGGGAACTCATGGCACGGTAGACGATGCCAGAACCCGCTTCTGGGCGGATTTGACCGCCAACACCGGAGAGACGCCCGAGTCGTTTCTTGCCAAAAGCCCCGACTTCCGGATCTGGCCCGGTCTGGCCGAATTCCGGACCAATGGTTTCGTCTCCCGGAGAGCCGGCCGCGACGTGGGAGTCTTGACTACCCATCCCCTGGTCTTCCAGGGCCGGCTCCTCACGGTCAATGCCCAGGTTCCTCAAGGAGATCTGAAGGTGGAGGTGTTGGATGCTGAGGGAAACCCCCTTGAGGGATACAGTCTGTCGGACTGCGTTCTCGCCAGCGTCGACGGCGTCCAAGAGCCGGTTCGTTGGAGGCATCGCAGGGACCTGGGAGAGTTGGCCGGCCGTCCCGTGCGCCTGCGGTTCTATCTCCGGCAGGGAGACCTTTACGCCTTCCAGATCCACCACGCGGAACCCGCCGTGGACGAGTTGATCAAGCCGTTTCCCGGCTCCGAGTTCATGTCGTTCTGAATCGGAAATCCAGGACGGCTCGGCGCCGCAGGCGACCCTATCCGCTGCGCAGAACCTGTCCCGGTCTGGCTCCGGTCAGCCGTCCCGACTCCAGGATCGGCGTTCCGTTCACCAGGACGTGGACCATTCCCCGGCAGACCCGGTTCGGATCGAATGTCGTTCCGCAGTCGGTGAAGGCCACGGGATCGAAGATGGCCAGATCGGCCCAGTTGCCCTTCCGGATCGTGCCCCGATCCCTGAGACCCAGGCGCCCGGCGGGGAATGAGGTCATGCGGCGGATGGCTTCCTGGGGAGTGAGCAGGCCCTTGTCCCGGACGAAGGTGCGGAAAAAATAACTGGCCCAGGTGTAGGCGCCGTGAAAGGTCTCGTTCTTCAGCGGACCGTCCGGGGCCAGCGCTATGGCGTCGGAACCGGGCATGCAGTGGGGGCTGGCGAAGGGCAGGTGGAGATCCGCTTCCTCGTAGGCGAAGCAGATGACCATAGTGGCGTGCAGGTCGTCGATCTCGGCCAGCAGGATCTCGCAGACCGTGTCGAAAATATCCAGGTTCCAGGTCTCGGAGATCTCGGCCAGACTCTTCTGAGAGATTTCCGGCAGCGCGCGGCTGCGGAAGACCACGATGCGGTTCCAGTCCCGCTGAGCCAGCGAGACGATGATGCTGTGGTGCCGGCTCATCTCCTTGCGGATGCGGGAGTCCTTGAGCCGTTCCGCAATGGCACCGGGGCCTCCCTCCAACGCCCATTGGGGGAGCATGGTGCTGAGATTGGTGGTGCCGAAGGTGCGCGTGTGCTGGTCGAAGGTGACGTCCTGGCCGCGCGCGCGGGCTTCCTCCACCTGATCGAGAGCTTGTTGGACCGCCCAGTGGCTGTCCGGCGCCAACCGGGCCACGGTGGCGATGTGCGAGATCTGCAGCGGGATCCGCGCCGCCGCGGCGGTCCGGATCGCCTCGGCGATGGTCTCCCGGGCCTCCCCCGCCCGGTTTCGGGTGTGGGTGGCGTAGAAGCCGCCCGCCTTCCGGGCCACGCGGCACAGGGTCGCCACCTCCTCTTCGCTGGCTCCCTGCTCGCAGTTGTACTCCAGCCCCGTGGAGTATCCGAACGCCCCTTCCTCCAGGGCCTGGGAGAGCCTCTTCTCCATCTGTCTCAATTCTCCCGGGTCGGCGGGGCGATCCGCCAAGCCCAGGGTGGCCAGGCGAAGGTTGCCGTTGGCGGCCAGTGTGGCGACGTTGAGGGCCGGTTGGAGGGACTCCAGGTGCTCCAGGTACTGGGCCATGGTCTTCCAGGGGATGCCCAGCGAGGACTGGTAGCCGTAGATGTTGCTGGCCGCCAACTCCACGCTCTCCACCGGCGCGCAGCCATGGCCGCAGTTTCCGATGACCTCCAAGGTCACCCCCTGACTGACGGCGCTGACCGCCCGGGGGTCCACCACCAGCGAGTAGTCGGAGTGGCTGTGGATGTCGATGAAGCCGGGCGTTACATAGAGGCCCGAGGCGTCGATCCGGGGGACGTCGGCGACGGGTCCGAGGTTCCCGACGTCCGAGATCCTGCCCTTGGAGACAGCCACGTCGGTGGTTCTCGGCGGGGCGCCGGTCCCGTCCAGCAGGGTCCCGTTGGCGATAATCAGTGCGGGTGGCATTGCTGCTTCAGACCAAGGTCAGGAATCAGGTTGCTTTCGGGACAAGGATAGTTTCCATCACGTTGGCGGTAAAGCGCCGAGTTTCGTCACGATGAAAGTTCCCGAAACGGAATTGTTGCCTCAACCAAGAACGGTAGCTGGAATGACCTAGGGAAGGACCCCAATAATCTCCAGATGCAGTAACGACGGGCCTTGGTGAAGGTGTTCCCGAAGCAGTCCCGTAAGGCGAGTCAGAAAAAAGGGAATTCCAGACCCCATTGTCAAGATCACCGAGGACAGGAGTATCCCAAACACGAGGTGGAATCTTCTCAAGTAATTGATGCCAGGAGGATCAAATGATTTGACAAGTGGAGCTGATCGGACTTTCCCGAAAGGGGGAGAGTCCGAAGACGTTTTTGACTCGGTGACATCATCAATTTGAGTCTGGTGAAGCTTCTAAGTCTGATAGGTATAAGTTATAATGGATCCTAGGTCTGTTATTGACAGGAGTGCACGTCGGCTCGGGACCGTGACGCTGAGCAATTCCTATCTTGTGCTCCGGATTCGATGGGGTATCCGATACATGGTCTGATCGCACCTGATCTCCCGCCACCGGTGAATCTACGAACCAGAACCCGATTTCAGCGGGCCGGGTTACAGCTTTTTGGAAAAGTGTACGGGCGCCCCTCGTCCGCACCCTCATTCGTCTCTTCTCAAGGGGCGACTTGGAGGGGCGACATACTTTTCCCTCATGCTCCCAAGGGGGGCGGCGGCTGGAATGCCGCCGGTCCTGAGCCGCCGCTTTAGAGCCACGGTGATCGCCAAGCTGATCACTACGTGCGTCTTGTCAGCGCCGGGGGTCCGAGGATGACGACATTCTCCTGCTGCTCCAGGCAACCAAGTTCGTAGTGTGCGTCGAACTGATCCCGTTGGATCGAGGGATGGAAGACGAAGTTGATGCCGTTCAGTGTCTGGACGTACCGCAGCCGGCTCGGCCAACCTGTGCGATATTCCGGGGCGAAATAGGTGTGAGCGAATCGGCAACACCCTGGTGCCACGACGTAATTTCAAGAATCCGGATCCCCGTAAAGCCTAGTCTCTCTGACAGGATCGACGAAACGTGCAAGCCCCACGGAGGAGTGCGCTTCTCCGACGTTTTCGGCATCGCGCCCGTTTACTTGCTGCTCCGGATAATCGGGCTGAGCTTGATCCTGTCCATGGCTTGGGTTGGTGCCGCGCCCACAGCGTCATCGACTCCGCTGGGTGAACGTCGGGAACAGACGGTTTACATCCTTCGTCAGGCATTGGAAGAGGGCCGCCAGTGGTCCAAGGTGCGAGCCGCGGAGGCACTGCTCTGGAATGGCTACTACGCGGGAGTCAAGGAAGCGCTGGAAGAGGAATTGGCAGACTCAGGCCCCGATTATCGGATCGGGTTGTGGAGAGCGCTCGCCAGAGCGCAGGGTAATGACCAAGCCACCGCTAAAGGTTATGTAGGGAAAATCCGCGACGCCTTTTTGGATGTTCAAGGAGCGGACCGAGTGTATGCCGTGGAAGCCCTAGCCAAACTGGGCTACTCCGAACGGCCGGCGGAACTCCTACGTGTCGCGAGGGAGGATACAGGTTCTTTTCGCGCCTTCGCCAGGTGGGCCCTGGCCAACTCAGGGGACGCTGAAGACGAAGTGGCCTTGACTAAGCTCCTAGACTTTTCGGACGGACGCGCCAGCGCCAGTTACGCATTGCGGAACTTGAAAAAAATCCAGCCCGCTACCTTGAATCGATTGGAGCGAGTCGCGTTCGGCACATCCTCGGAGGACCACAGCCGAGTCTATGCCCTGGGCGCCTGTGTCGTCCATTCCTCCGGAGAACGCAGATCGAAGGCTCGGCAGGAGTTGTTGAAATACGTCACTACGGGGAACACGGCGCAGAAAGTCGAAGTGTGCGGAGCCCTCGGAGCTTCGGGAGATCGGCAAGATGAGGGCGTGCTGGAAGTTCTGTTGAGGAGCGAGGACGTCGATGTTCGCGTCGGCGCGGCTAACGCCCTCTTGCGCATCGAGCGGCGGCAACATCGGGGTTTGAGTTGGCTGGATTGGACCGTGATGCTTTTTTACGGCACTGCGGTATTGGGGGTCGGTTGGTTTCTATCGCGCAAGATGAAAAGCACCGAGGAGTTTTTCGTGGGCGGACGAAAAATGAACTCCTTTGCCATCGGCATATCCCTTTTCGCCACTCTACTCAGTACGGTTTCCTACCTGGCTCATCCCGGGGAGATGATCAAACATGGCCCCGTAGTTCTCGCCAGCGTGGCAATGATCCCGCTCATCTATGTCATTGTCGGCTACGGCCTGATTCCGTATCTGGTGCGTCTGCCCGTCACTAGCGCCTACGAGATTCTGGAAGGCCGGCTCGGAATCCGCATCCGATTGCTGGGCTCGTTCATTTTCATCCTCACCCGGCTGGTATGGATGGCGCTGATGATTTACCTCACGGGAAGAGTCATGGTCGTGGTACTGGGTTGGCCTCTGGAAACCCTCCCGTATATCGTGATCGTGGCGGGATTCATTACCGTGATTTACACAGCACTGGGCGGCTTGCGTGCCGTGGTGATCACCGACGTGACGCAGTTTTTCATTCTTTTTGGGGGTGCGGTCCTCACCATAGTTATGATCAATCGTGAGTTGGGCAGTTTTTACGCTTGGTTTCCGACATCGTGGGCCCCCAACTGGGACGTTCAGCCCTTTTTCTCGTTGGACCCGGCAGTGCGCGCCACCGTCGTGGGAGCCTTTTTGAACAGTCTGATCTTCTGGATTTGTACTGCCGGCTCCGACCAACTGGCGATTCAACGCTATCTGGCCACCCGAGACGTCACGGCGGCACGACGCGCTTTCTTGGTCAACTCCGTGGCCGGCATCTTCATTACCGTGGTCCTGGCGTTAGTCGGATTTGCGCTGCTCGGCTTTTTCACTGTGAATCCGCACCTCATTCCCGACGGTCAAAGCCTGGCTAAAGATGCCGACTATATTTTTCCGCACTACGTTGCAAACTATCTCCCGATCGGCCTGGCCGGATTGGTAATCGTGGCAATGTTTGCCGCCGTGATGTCCAGCCTTGATTCCGGGATCAACTCTGTTTCTACGGTCATCATGGTCGATTTTCTCAACCGGTCCAAGAGGGAAAGGGAAAGACATCACTTGGCGACTGCCCGCTATCTAACTGTTGGCATTGGAGTAGCCGTGGTCTTGATCAGTTCGGTCATCGGTAAGGTGCCCGGTAACATCCAAGAGGTGGCAGTCAAGACCAACTACCTCTTTCTGGTCCCCCTGTTTATTCTCTTCTTTCTAGCCTTGTTCGTATCCTTTGCCACCCCCTTTGGGGCGGCGTTTGGGGCCATTTACAGTTTTTTGGCGGGCGCTCTGATCGCCTTTTGGGACGTGTTGACCGGCCAGCCCGGTGTGAGCTTTCAATGGATTGCCGTCGTTTCCTTACTGGCGGGCCTGATTTGTGGCCCGCTCTTGTGCATGCTTCCAACGCGCGGAAAGGGATGGAAGACAAATCTCATGTGGGGCGGTCTGGCGCTGCTGCCATGGCTGCTAATTTCTTACTTCGTGGTGCGACACTGAAGAACAGAGACGTATTGGGGAAAGCAAGCCGCTGTGATTGTTCGACTGAAGTACCCCTCGCTCACCAGAAGGGACTCCGAGTGAGGGCACTTGGGCGCGGCTGTTACAGGGAGTGGCCATCCATTTGGAAACGCAAAACGGATTCCACTCCAGTCGATTCAAAAAGATCAAAGAGCCTTTGAATTATTCGTATAGGAGGGGACTGTGGGCTCCACAAGGAAGAACCGGTATCGGAGAAGTTTGGAGAAGCAGTCCAGCCGGCGCGACTTCATTCAGGTTGGATCGAGGCATCTGGCCGCTATTGGCGTCGCAGGCTTGTCAGCGAAATCTACCAGGAGTTTCACCATGTTACGAGAGGAGATCCAAATCAGAGATTTTCGCCTGCGGCTAGGCCAACCTCGGGTAGTCGCCGAAGCAACGTCCGGACGCTGCTGGTATCCGAGCCTGGAGAAGTTTTCGACTGGTGAGTTGATGCTCAATCATTCCCTGAACGCGGATGTCAATATCAATCTCACGAACACTCAGGCGGTCTACGTTTCCACGGACCAGGGACTGACCTTTGATTTTGCTTACGATGTGAATGGATTTCACAACGGCTGCGGTGAGCCCAGGATCAGTCTGCCCGATGGCCGGATCATCGGCACCTCGACCTTCTTGAAACCCGATCCCGCCGGACAGCTTCGCCGCTTCTCCGCACATCGATGGACGTACGATCGGGGAGGGAAGCGCTATACGGTAGAGCCGTGGGGGGCTGTGGTGGAAGGACTGCCGCGTGATGTCGAACCCTGGCCCCAGGAGAGCCGCACTTGGTGGGCCCGAATAAATTGGTTCAGCGATATTTTGGAACTGGACCAATACGTCGCTACGATCTCTGTACGGTTCCAGGGTGACACTCGGTGGGGCACCGTCGCAGTGGCCTCGGACGATGGAGGGCGTCACTGGCGCTACCTGTCCACAATCGCCGGACCCGACTCCGTACCGGACGCCAAAGAGGGCTTCGACGAGCCCTGCCTTGTGCAACTGGCAGACGGAGACCTGATGTGTGTGAGCCGAGTCGGTACCGGAAAAGATCAGAATTTGGCGCGCGCCTACAGCGCTGACGGGGGAAAGAGTTGGTCTCAGGTCGACCGGCTGCCGGCATACAGTGTCGCCCCCCAGATGGTGCGGCTGGCCAATGGTGCTTTGACGCTCGTGACCGGTCGGCCGGGACTCTTTTTGTGGATTTCCGGCGATTCACGGGGCCAGAAATGGGAATTCGTCGACCTCATGGCTCATCATAATCGAACGGTTCCAAGTTCCTTTCAGATGAATGCAAAGCAGACATCGGCCTACATCGATGTGATCGAGGTTTCTCCGAACCGCGTTTTTCTCGTTTACGACCGGACTCCGTTTGGCTGGGAGCCGGTGCCTTCCGATTCCAGCGAGCGCAGCCGAATCTATTTGTTGGAAGCCGAGATCGAGCGCGCCTAGCACTCGATCGGATGGGTGGATTGGCTCCCGAGGTGCAGTCCGTCATGAGTCTTAAGTCAGGCACGGACAGGAACCGGCCCGGTGCTGCGGAAAAGAACCTGGAGTGCCCCATTTTAGAGTGGAGGACCGGCTTCCGCACTGCAGGAAGCCGTCATCAGACTTCCACCAAGGGCTTGGTGGGAGCTGGCGACGTAATGCCGACAGGAAGAACTCACTGAGGAGGAACGAATTGGAGAATCGAAGAACCTTTTTGAAAGAAGTGGCGACGGTGGCTGCACTGGCTACGGGCTGTAGTCAGGAGAGTGCAGGGCCTGCCGGGAGGTCAAGATCGATCCCGAAAGACCGCCTTGCGGCCCGCCGCCGTAAACGCCGGTTGGTGTGGAACAACGATGGAAGTGACATCCAGAGTACTGCCCGTGGACGGGGAACGTTCCCAGCACCGGTTCGTTCGGTGGATCAATATTTGAGTTACACCATGAAATACCTGGAAGGAACTCAGGTGAACTCCATCTTTTACAACGGCCATACGAACGAGCCCGATTGGGAGTTTCCTACCGAGAGGATTGCCGTCCTGGCGCCCAACCCGGTCAAACACGTCGTCGACTTCGCACGCCGTAACGGGATGGAGTTCTTCTATTCCATTCGAATGAACGATACGCATGCCGCTTACTTCCCGCCCAATCGAGGATATTGGGTGCCGTTTCGGCTCCAGAACCCGGAGCTGCTTCTCGGTTACATCTCACAGGAACATTGGGAGCAAAAATATTTGCCCTGGGCCATGAAATTCATCCGGCTGGAGGAACAGAGGGCGCAGCAGGGCGAGACTCCCTCTAACGTACTCCCGTCAGAGTCCGAGCTGAGGCGTCAAGTCGTCGAGGAGAATCCCCTAAAGGATGTGCTGGGCCGGAGAGGCTTGGCGTCCCGGGATCTCTGGTCGTGGCCTGCCTACAATTACGCACTGGAGGGAACCCGGGCCCGTTATCTGGAAGTCGTCGAAGGAATCTGCCAGCGCTATGACGTCGACGGAATTGAACTGGACTGGATCCGGATGCCCATGTTCTTCAAGCTGGGCGAGCAGCGGCGAAACATCCCCATCATGAATGATTTCGTTCACCGGGTCCGCCAGCGGCTCGATCACTACGCTCAGCAGAAAGGCCGGCCGATTCTCCTTGCCGTGCGTGTACCGGACAGCTTGGAGCTGTGTCTTGCGGTAGGACTGGATCCGAAAACCTGGACGGAGCAGGGATGGGTCGACTTGTTGATGGCCGGGTCGGGATTGATGCCCTTTTCCATTCCCATGAACGAATGGGTTGAATTGGGACATCGGCACGAGGTCCCGGTTTACGGGTGCCTGGACCGTATTCACCCCCTGTTCCGAACTGGCCGGCCCAAGTTCGATGTCCGGGACCCGGCCATCGTCAACGACGATCCTTCCAACTATGACGCGGTTCGTGCCGCCGCCTACCGTTTCTGGCACGAAGGAGTCGATGGCATCTACCTCTATGACTGGCACACTCATCACGGACCCACCGATCCGGAGGACTTTGGCACAGTGCCGAGGCTGGCAGAGTCCGGCGAGCTGGCTCACGGAAACAAGCTGTATCAGGTCGACCCCGATTTTCCGGTTCGGCCTGGCCAGGGGGCTCTGGCCGATGCCTGCTATCCTGCTCAGATTCCGCGCGCAATCACTACCGTCAGTGGGGCGGGTAGCGTGGAGTGTACGTTGACTGTCTTGGATGCTCCGGACTCCATAAAGCGGGCCATGCTCCTCACCCAGTGGAAGGGAGATGTAGATCAGCAGCGCGTGAGCTGGACACTCAATGATACTCCCGTTTCCAGAACGTCTTCCGAACACGGAGGGGAAGGGATAACTTTCAAAAACGGTTTCCCTTCCGGGGTCGAATTCTCGGGGCGTAGCCAGGAGTCGTGGACCGGCCTGCCGGTGCCCGGGAATCTGATCAGGAAAGGACCAAATTCTTTCAAGTTGAAGGTGCAACCAGCTCAGCAAGGTGACCCGTCGGTGCCCGTAGAGTTGCTTCAGGTGCGGCTGTCGACCTCAAAAGCGTAGGTCTGTTGTGTGAACAGATCGATCTTGAGCTTTTCTTTTCCAGCAACCGGCAAGATTAAATCGAACTTCCGAGCTTCTCGAGGGAGGACTAAGGTCCCAGGGGGACTTTGTGAATCGGGGCACTCACCGAGCCATTATTGTGTATGGTCACGACCCGATACTGTGGGGGATGGATCTCCAACACCAGGCCCTGGGCGTAATCGTGATGCAAACAGCGCCGGTAGGTCACCGATCCGGTTCCGAAGACGGGGATCCCGACGATCCGATTCTCCCACGGGTGGTGGGTGTGGCCGTGAAAGATGGCCAGTACCGGCGAGCCGGCAATGAGTTCATGAAGAAGGTTCATATCCGGTGGCGTCATTTCGTCAAACATGGGAACGCCTACGGGCACGGGCGGATGATGAGTGAGAATGATGGTCGGGCAATTCTGATCCAGTTGCTGCTTTAACCAGTTATAGGATTGGGAGTTTAGCGTGTAACGATTGGTCCTGTAAGCTCCCCAGTCCAGGCCCAGAAAGCGAATCCCCTGCACCTCCCACGTGTAGTTGAAAAGTGCCGCTTCGGGGTGTGGAGTAAACAGCCTGTTCCGGCACTCAAGGCGGTTGTCCACATTCCCCGGAACAAAATACCAGGGCAGGTCCATTCCTTCGGCACGCACCCTGAGAGGTCCGGGAGCTGGAGACCTCTCTTCAAATCCATAGATCCTTTTGCCTGTTTCATAAGCTGAAGGGTACGACCAGTGCCGAATCATATCTCCAGTATCAGCGATAAACGAGGCACCATAAGCACCATCGGCTGCGATCTGCTTCAATACCGCCTTCAAGGCCTGTCCTGGAGCGAAAAAATAAACCAACTCGTCGCTAGTGGTACCCAGATGAGTGTCGGTGATGTGAATAAAGGTTAAGGACATGATTTCTCCCACTGCGGCTCTTCGACAAGATACCTGAAAGTCTCTGACCCTCCCCCAGACGGACCGATGACTGGCCACCACGATTGGGATTTCCTTTCTGTTTTGAGTCTCAAACAGGCCTCGACCTGGGCCATGGCGACGGACGGTCGTGGGCCGCCGCCAGTGAGTTGGGCAAGATGGATCTGTTTCTTTCCAGCCAGCCAGCCGATTCAGCGGAAGACGGTCTCTGATGCTCGAGGGCGGGAACAGAACCGAATACCGTGGGAAAGAGTCGTTCGAGAGCTGTGACGACCACAGGAATTTGCAGGCTCATGTACGACCTCGTCCCGTGAATAGCTTCGGGCGATTGTGGAAGTTCAGCTCGCCTGGTTTCAGGAAGGACACTATCGCCAGCTTCTTCATTGTCTGGTTTCTAGAGAAATCATACAATAATTCTTGTCGAGCGTTTACATGAAACCCAGACTGAGTCCCCGAATCTTGTGTAGTTGCGCACTTCCCTGGACCGACCGTTTCGAATTGGATGAATCCCTGTTTCGAGATGTCGTCCGCGGCCAGCTAGCTAAAGGCCACACGAGCATTTATTTGTACGGTACGGCGGGGGAAGGCTACGCGCTGACCCTGAAACAGTTTGAAAGCAATTCCCGTGTTTTTGCCGAAGAAACCGAAGGCAAGACCAGCCTTAGGCAACTGGGCATTATCGCTCTTTCCATTCCACAGATCCAGGAACGGATTGAGGTGGGTCGCGCGCTCGGTTTCGGCAGCTATCAGCTGTCGTTTCCTTCATGGGGAGAACTGAATGATCTCGAAAGGGATCTTTTTTTCGAAACAACCTGCGGGCGAAACCCTGACTGTTCCTTTCTTTTCTATAACGTTCCCAGGGGACTGCGCTGGTTGAGCCCTGGGGAACTATCCGTACTGGCAGAACGTCATCCGAATCTGGTCGCGGTCAAATGGGCCGGACGAGTCGGAATGTCCACGATCCGGTCTGCCGTTGAACAGGCTCCCCAGCTCTGCCATTTCGTTGGCGACATCGGGTATGCTGAAGCGAGCCTGCAGGGCCTCACATGTGGTCAGTTGATATCCATGGCCGCTTCGAATCGCCTATTGGCCAATGAACTCTTCGAGTTAGGGCAAACAGGCAGCGACAAAGAACGCGTAAGGCAGCTCCTCAAGGACCTGAATCATCATTCGAGTATCTTGCGAGACCTGCCAATGAATGGAAGCCACATGGACGGCACCTACGATAAACTGATCTTTAGGCTCCATCATCCCGGGTTTCCCCTCCGGCTACTGCCACCTTATCTGGGGGCTAGCGAGGAAGCATTTGCGATCTACCGGAACCGAATGCAGGAAGAACTGCCGCACTGGTTGGAACCGGTTTCCGAATGACGAATACAGGACGGTTTTCTTCTTGCTCTCTGCGACCTCGTGAGAAATGCGGGCTAAAGCTCGGAGAACAACGACTCCCCCGGTGCCAAGTGCTCGCGGCAGACCTCCACATCGAGATCGACTCCGAGACCGGGGGCATCGGTGAGGTGGAGGTAGCCATCTTTGAAGAGGGGAGCGCCTTCGCGGCTCACGTATCGGCCAACCCATTCTGCCTCCCAAAAATGGTATTCGAGACCCAGAAAATTACGGGTAGCTGCGGCGAGGTGTGCCGCGGCAATGGTTGCCAGACACCCTCCGTTTCCGTGCATGGCCATGGGGAGGTAGTTTAGTTCGGCGTAGTCGGCTATCCTCCTGCCTTCCTGCAATCCCCCACAGAAAAGGACATCCGGATGGATGATGTCGCAGGCTTTGGCATCCATAAAAAGCCGGAACTGCTCGGCGATGAACATTTCTCCGATGCAAATGGCAATTGGACTTTTTGCCCGGACCGTCGCACAGGCTTGAGGATTGCTTATGGGAGTAGGATCCTCGAGCCACATCAGCTTGAGGAAGGCCAGTTCCTGGGCCAGCCTTACCGCGTCGACCACGTTGTATTGCATATGACAATCGACACATAGTTCGACGTTGGGCCCGACCGTCTGGCGAACGGTCTTCAGCCTTCGGACCACTCCGTTCATTTGTCGAAGGGGGATGGAGCGGTTCCAGAAGTCTTCGACAAGGTCAGCAGCCGTATAGTCGATGTCGAACTTCAGTTGGGTAAAACCGTCCCTGACCGAGTCCTCGGCCATTTTCTTCCATGCGTCGAGATCGTCAATCGCTTCCGGAGCGCTCCGATCAAGGTAGATGCGAATCCGATCCCGGTACTTTCCACCCAGCAGATTGTAGACCGGGGTATCCAGGATCTTGCCGACAAGGTCGAGTAAAGCCATTTCTACTCCGCTAAGGGCCCAGATCACGGGACCGGTCGGTGTCGCCGTCGGAGAGCAGATCAGGGACGGGCGAAATGTCTTCGCGAAACGAACAGGTTCGAAGTCCCGAAATTTGGGATGGGGAGGTACGGTCCCATAGAGCATTTCAGAGAAAAAGGGACGAACAGAAAATGGATCCCGGTCGATCAGCCAAGCCCTCAGATATTCGATGCCCTCTCTCACTCCCATCATGTTCTCGGCCTCTCCCAGGCCGTAACTGCCCTCTTCCGTATCGATTCTGACTAAGAGCTTGGAAAAGGTGCCAGCCTTCCCGCCACCGCCATGGGGTCGTGGGCCCAGCAGGCGCATGCAACGAAGATCGGTGATTCTCATCGCCTCTACTCCTATATCCCGGATGGATGCACAAATTCCGAACGTGTGTTAATAAGCCGCGGAGCGGAGGAAAACGAAGGGCAACAGGGTCAGTCCATTGACGAGCGGTGGAGGGTGTGATCACGTCGGTGTTGGGGTCATGTCTGCTGGGCAACGGCCAAGAAGGATGAACGTGGTTGTTCCTTATCAAACCCGACACGCTGGTATGGCATTTGGGAAGAAAGGCCATCGCTGATCCACATTTCGCGAGTCGTCAGGTCGAGCACAATCGAGCAGAGCGTCTGCAGAAACGTTGGGGTCTGGGCTCGATCCGGATCGGGTGCTCGACAAATCGAATTGTAACCGTTAGCCGAATCTGCCAGCCACCTTCCCACAAGGGGCACGGTGACAGGACGCGCGACATCGATCAGCTCCTCCCAACGGCGGCCCCGAATCAAACTATCTCCAAACAGGCACGGCTCCTCCGTCAAGCGGGAGTGATTCGTGTGCCAGTCGATTTCGTCCGCAGAAAACTCTCGTTCGACAATCCCGGAGGGAAGAGCCTCCAGATTGAATCCGTGTCCTTGACCGTCGGCGGTAAAAAAACTGATTGTGGCCTCCGGAGGATACCGATGAACCATCTGCCGGGCTTGGTCCAGACCCCGGCAAGCTAGCATCTTTCGCATCACAACCACGAACAAGTTGTCCCCAACGCTCCTCTGGCTTGCGCAGGAAAGCCCGGTTTCGGCGACTCCGAGGCCATATTCATTTAGGCCGTATTTTCCAGGTTGTCCGCATTCGGTCACCATGATGTGATCGGGGAGATCGTCGCAACGTGCGATGATTACGGCTCGAAAAGCCATCACCTCCGGCCTCCACTCCCAATTTTGACCCAGCAGCGTGTGTCCGTGGACCATACACTGAGGACCTACGAAAACGTTCGAGCACTCTCCCAGTCGAATCGATTCATATGTGATTTCGTAACGGCCAGAGAGTGCAAAAATGTCTTCCAGAGTCTGGCGCGATCCTTCAGCAATTCCTTCATACTCGGCCAGCAGCTCAGGACTGGTTTGGGCAGTGGGTTCGATGTAGCGTACAGATCTCCTTCGAATTTCGGTTGAATCGATGCCCAAATGTTTGTTGAACAGCTCCCGGTAAAAGTCGATCGCGGTCTGTATGGGCTCACGCAAGAGGCGGCCGTGTTGGATGCCGCGCTCTCTACTATTTCCTGACAGTCTTATAAAGTATAAAGATCCAGTCATTGAGGAGAGAGTCTAGAGAGCCCCGATGAGTATGTCAACGTGGTCATCTGCCGGTGTCGTTAACACGTAAAGTCCGGTCCTAATCACATGAGACCTGTACGGTCCCTGGAGAGGGAGGGCAGCATGAGTGTTTTCCACCGAGAGGGAGGAAGCAGGAATTGTATTATATCATCCGCGCGCCGTGGAAAGGGAGATGACAGTACTGCCGCTGTTCCGGGACAAGTATCGGGACATGGCAGAGAGTTGGCTGCGGGGCCCGCTCTTGCGAGGGGGAAATGCCGTAGAGAAGGCGAACCGGGTAGTGGGCTCGGACCACGCGAAGGTGAGCAGGCTGGTATCATGTCACGCCTGAATGAAGAACTCGGTTCTGTGCAGAGTTCTTAGCTTTGAGTAAAATAAGGTGAGCAGATGAACTACACGACGATCAGCGAGATTGCTTTCAACGAGATTCGTCAGGCAATTCTCGCCGGAAGATTCAGACCGGGAGAGCGTATTAACCAGAAACAGCTAACCGAGGAATTGGGCATCAGCATTATCCCATTGCGTGAAGCGTTTAGGCAACTACAGGCGGACGGATTCATCAGTATCATTCCGCATCGTGGTGCCTATGTAAACGAATTGTCTCTTCAGGAAATCGAGGATGTTTATCTAATTCGTATCGAGTTGGAGGGACTTGCCGCGCAATTGGCGTCGAAGCGACTGACTCAAAGAGATGTCAAGATGATGGAGACCTTGTTTGCCCGGATGAAGTCTGCCACTGAACGGAGTGATTTTCGCTCGCTCTTTGATCTCAATCGTAAGTTTCACTTTACGGTCTACCAAGCCTGCCGGCGACCGCTATTGTTGGAACTGCTTAATGATCTGTGGGACCGTAGCACCCGTTATCGAACGATGCAGACTCACGACGCCCAGCGAGTTAAGGAAGAACTCGGGGAGCACAGGGACATTTTGGAGGCCTGCCTCCGGCAGAACAGGAAAGGCCTTCCAGAGGCCATTCGATTTAATGTTCAGAGATCCTTGGAGAGAAGCCTGAGTAATATGGATCTATCGGATTCTTGAGTTCTTTGCCGGAGATCGTGAAACACGGCCGTGTGTGCCAACGGCGGAGAAATGAATACAAGAAGCCGTAATGGCTTGAATTGGGAGTTGGGATTCGCCACCGGAATGCCCCACGTCAAGGACTCCGACTTTAATAGCCCCGCTGGGGATCAATCAAGTTCAACAATGGGGATGCGGAAAGGTCTCTGGTCAAGTTCTCGATCAGGACTTCCCCGGCCAAGTGTCCCTGCTCACGAGTGAACGAGCCGATATGGGGTAAGATAATGGTGTTGGGCAGTCCCCAGAAGGGGCTGCCGCCAGACAGGGGCTCTTCAGGAAAGACATCAAGTGCCGCTCCCGCGATGCGGCGCGTTCTTAGCACCTCCAATAGGGCTTCTTTCGCGACCACTTCACCCCGACCGACGTTGATCAGATAGGCGTCTCGGGGTAGCTTGGCCAGATCCGACTGTTCGATCACACCCCTGGTTTCCGAGGTCAACGGAAGGCAGATTACGAGGACGTCGCTGACAGACACCATCTCCCCGATATTATTGAGACCATACCATTCCTCGGGAAAGTGCCCTTCCGGATCCCCGGTATTTGGCAAGGAGAACCCTTCGTCCTTTCTCCGTTCAGGGCAACGCTTGCAGGCGAGCACTCGCATCCCCATGCCGGTGACGATTCGGGCCAATTGACGCCCGATGCTCCCATACCCGACGATGGACAATGTCTTGCCGTAACAATTTTCTCCCCTGAGCGGGGTGAAGTCATCGGGCCAGCGATTCCGAAGCTGCAGAGAATAAGCACTCTGGAAACGGCGAGTCAGCGCCACCATCGCTCCCACCACCAGTTCTGCGACGGCTACGCTGTAAGCGCCCCGAACGTTGGCTATGCGAACACCCGTTGTTGTCACATCGCCGGTTAAGATGTGGTCGACGGCCACCGTATTCAGTTGGATCCACCGAAGTCGAGGCGCTCGGCGAGGCTCGAAGGGGATGCGCGTCGTATAGATGACGTCAGCAGCCCTCAGATTCTCCTCCGAAAGTCCATCCACCAAGTGCACTCCCAGGTCTCGAATTCGCTTCCGCTGGTCTTCCTCCAACGGTGCGTTGACGAGCAAGGTGAGAGAGGGTCTCTTCATGGAAGTTATATGTTATAAGAATAGAGCGGCACGTGAGATTTTCTCAGGCCGGGGTCTTCAATTTTCAATTCGGCACAACGAGGAGGCAGAGAGATGGCCGTCCAATTCACCCGCCGAGAATACCTGTCCGCCTCAGCAACTGCTTTGACTACTGCCAGTCTCGCCAGAGCAGGCGAAAAGAAGTCAGTTGCGGCTTCCATTCCGCCTGTCGAGGCTCTGATTACGGGCGATGGGCCCCGGGTGGATTTTGCGAAATATCGCCAGATCCTCGTCTCGCCCGACGTCAACCCGCCGGAACCCTTCCGTGGGTTTGGCGGATACTGTGGGTGGCCTACGGTGTGCCGCCTGCAGAACGGCGACCTGTTCGTGACCTTCTCAGCCGGTTATTGGCACGCTTCCTGGCCCACCCCCTGGGACATTCCTCCTGAGGCGTTGGAGCGCTGGAAACGGCCGGAACAGTCCTGGCTCTTGGACTGGGATGCGCCCGACGGCGGAAGAATGATGTGGATCCGCAGCCGGGACGACGGGAAGACCTGGAGCCGGCCCAGTGCCTTTCCGATGGTGCGTGGTGCTTATGTAATAAATCATGTGGTGCAGTTGAAGGACGGAACGATGATTGCGGGTGCGCGGATGGAAGGCCATTGGGGATACTGGAGACGGATGCCCGCCACACCCCTTGAATATGCCCGAATTGCGGCCAACAGGCAGTCGGAAACCCTTATTTTTCGTAGTGAAGATAACGGCCACACCTGGAAGGAGGTGACCCGCTTTGTGGGGCCCTTGTTCATGGACTCTCCCCACAGTATGTTCGAGGCCAAAGACGGCGCTTTGATGATATTGGCCGCCGGTTCACCCGTTCCCGGGGGCAAAGGCTGGCCTTGCGAATACCCTCGCTGGCTCATGCTCCTCATGCGCTCTGAGGACAAGGGCCGCACGTGGTCGACCGTGTCGGTGATCGGCAGCAATGACTTCGATGCGGACGAGGGCACGGCCGCCTACTTGCCGGACGGCAGCCTGGGCTTCCCCTGCAGACCGACCTCGGCCTGGTATCAGTCGTACGACGACGGGCGGACCTGGTCTCCACCACGTCTGCTCCTGACCGACTCGATCATCGAAGACCCCAATTTCGGAAGCGAGTATCTTGGACCCAAGCTGTACAGAAAAGGGGCCGTGGTGGTGACGCCGGAAGGAGTCACCGTCGTCGTATTTGGAGGCCGCCACAAACTCGGCAGCGATACCCATCTGGTGGCGAACAACGGGGAGGTGATCTACAGCCGGGACAGTGGGAAGACCTGGGTCAAACCGGCGCCGGGGCGCGGCTACACGTGTGATCCCAAGTCCTATTATCCCAGCGCCTGCGTTCTGGAAGACGGCTCTATCTTCATGGTGGGTCAGCGCGAAGGTTTCAAGAACAGATTCGGTCCCCACGGAGCCGAAGTGACCTCGGTCCGGTTTCGCATCAAGACGCCGGAGGAGGGAGAAGGCGTTGAACTCTTGCCCATAGGAGGTCGGGCTTGATTGCGGACGGAAACGACGCGAATTCATCAAGGAACGCAAGTTATGGTTTCGGGTAACCCATTCGCTGGCTCGGGCCAGTGGTACAGGGGTAATGTTCACAGCCACACAACGAATTCCGATGGCCAGTTCAGCGTTGCCGGATTGGCCGCCTGCTATGACCGCAATGGCTACGATTTCCTGTTCGTCACTGACCACAACGTGGTTACGGATGTGAGCAAGAGCCGCTCAGACGGGATTCTGGTCATGCCCGGTGCCGAGATTCGCGTGGACTGGGAGGAAACCTTCCCGGCGGAGGTGCTGGCCCTTGGCATCGAACGGGTCATGAATCACAAGGTCGCCCCGCAGCGGGTTATTGATGATGTTTTGGCGCAGGGCGGACTTCCGTTTCTCTCGCATCCGTCCCTTAGTGGCGCCAATGCCACCGCCATATCAAAACTCAACGGATTGGTCGGAATCGAGATCTTCAATGCACCCAACTATTGGACCGGGCGCCGCGGTCGCTCGACCGCGCAATGGGACGAACTGCTTGCCAACGGCCACCTGCTCTGGGGTGTGGCCAGTGATGATCGACATAGTGGCCGGAAGCCGGAGTTGACTTTCGCGCCGCTCGGAAAGCAGCCATTTCGCGACCAGTACGAAGCCTGGGTGATGGTCCGGGCCGAGTCGTGCACGGCACCGGCTATTCTTAACGCCATGCGCCGGGGGCAGTTCTATTCGACGACGGGTCCACGGATCAAGGATATCGCCGTTGTAGACGGGGAGATCCGGGTGGAGGCTTCGCCCGTACGGTGGATTTGGTTCGCGTCCGTTCCTTACCTCGGCGTGCGCCGAGTTGCAGCGGCGGGCGAAAAACTGACGTACGCCCGGGCGCCTTTTTTTGGACTGGCCAGTCCTGAGGGCGTTTTGGCCATGAACAAGCGATTCATCCAGCGTGGTTATTTGAGGAAGGAAAAGACAGTCGGCCACTACGTGCGCGTCGAGTTATGGGACGGGGAGGATGGCTATGCCTGGTCGAATCCGATTGACTTGAGCCGGCTGGATGAAGGACCGCGTTGATGTCATGCCTATATTCGTTACCAGTCCGTGGCAACAGTCTCGCGAGCACCGAGACCGTTCCTGCGCCCGCCGGACAAGGCGCGATGAGGGAGCATACCGGGAGTATGTGACCGAGTCGCAACGCAGTCCGTCGGGATGCAGGGACGGTCGAATGCCGTGACGACTTTTGCCACGGGCTGTTACCAGCCCACGGCATATCCAGGACGTCTCGGGTCGGCCCCACCCTGTAGCACGCCCCTGGATTGATCGACTTTGATCGCGCAAACCCCACCGGCCCGCCAGCTCCAGTCCGGCCACCATTCGATTCGGTGACCCAGCTGTTCCAGTTCTGCACCCGTCTCCCGACTTACACGCGATTCCATATTCAACTGCCCGGGGAAACAGGAATGTGGAGCGAAAGAGCTGGGAAAACTGTAGGAGGCAAAACGGGGCGCTTCGACCGCTTGCTGGGGGTCCATGCCAAAGATGAGAACATTGAGGAAGACCTGGAGCATGGCCTGTGGCTGAACGTCCCCGCCCGGAGTGCCGAACGGCATGAAAAGGTCACCATTCCGCAATGCCAGAGCGGGACTGGGCGTCAGGCGCGGTCTTTTCCCGGGAGCGAGGCAAGCTGGGTGACTCGGATCCACACGCGACTGTGAGCCACGCGAAGAGACCGCCAGACCGGTGCCCGGAATGATAGGTGTGTCGTAGGATACATCGCTTGGAGTCGCCGAAAAGGCGTTTCCATCGCGGTCAATGACGCAAACGTAGCTTGTATCCCAGCCAGGCCGCATTGGATTTCCAGGTTCACCGGAAGAGTTCCGCAATCCCAGGGAAGAACTGTTTGGCGGCCCACTGGTCGCGTCCGGTCGGCTGGGCGGGGGCATCTCTATCCACGCTTGGTCTTGCCGGATGAGCCCCTTCCGTTGGTTGGTGTTGCGCTCTGAAAGGAGTTCGGCCATGGGCACTCTGACATGGAGGGGGTCACCGTAGAATTGTTCGCGGTCAGCAAATGCCAATTTGAGGGCCTCGATCACAGTGTGCACGTACGCCGTCGAATTGTGTCCCAACGACTTCAAGTCATAGCTCTCCAGCAGCCTGAGGGTCTGGAGTAGAGTCGGACCCTGACACCATGGACCACAGCCATAGATTTCCGTGTCCTGGAAGGTGATTCGCTCGGGCGGCTCGATTCTCACCCGAAAGTCGGACAGGTCCTGAGCGGAAAGGAGTCCACCATTTTCGTGGTGGTATTGGACAATTCTTGCTGCAATGTCTCCCCTGTAGAATGCATTTCGCGCCGCTTGCAATGCTGCCTGCCGTCCCCGGCGTGATGCGCTCCGTTCCTCCTCGACCATATACTGGAGAACGGCTCCTAAATCGCTCTGGATAAATATTTCTCCAGGTTTGGGGGGACGGCCGTCAGGGAGAAACACCTGGGCGCTGCTCTCCCAACGCCGGTAGTCCTCCGCCGCTTCGCCAATCCGGCTGCTCATGAACGAGTGCATTGGGAAGCCATGGGAAGCAAACCGGATGGCTGACCGGGCCACTTCGCCAAAACTCATGCGCCCGTACCTCTCCAGCGCCGTAATCCAAGCGTCCGGGGCGGCTGGCACAACCGTTCGCAACAGTCCCTCCGGGATTCTTCCTCCGTACTCTCTCCGAAACAGATCCACGCTGGCTGCGTAAGGCCAAACGCCTAGACCGCTGATGGTCACCACCTCCTGCTGGTAAGCCAGGTACAGAACAATGGGGGCGACGCCGGCGACGCTTACCAGGTCACTCTGCACGACACCGAGAGCGAGACCTGCTGCCACACCTGCGTCAACCGCATTGCCTCCCTCCTCCAAGATCTGCATGCCGGCCTGTGCTGCCAAATAGTGCCCGGCTACGACCATGTGCTCGGTCCCCATGACGGCCGGCCGCAGGGAACGAAGCTCGTTCCCCGCTCCAGTCTTGTCAATCACACCGTCAATAGACACGAAACCTCCTCATGGTTTGCCACCTCGGCTGCCTGCGAATCGTCAAATATTGTTCCCGAACCTCGCCAGTCAGTCGGAGCCGATTCCATCCCGGCACTATTGCAACATCCTTGTCACGGTAACCTCGGCGAATCGGGACGCGAGTCGATTTGCAGTAGTTCTCGATGCTACCAGCGAGTTGACTGACAAGGAATCGTCCTGAAACAGACTCGTCGACTTGAGCAATGACGGGGAAGGATTCTGGCCTGATTCGTGACGACCTCGAACTGCCATCTCAACTATGGGGTCTGACAGCTTCGTCAGCCGGGGCGACAGGCGAGGATCAGATCCGGGGTGTTATTGTAGGGAGACATTCGAGGGCCGTGGTGGCGAGGACGGCGCCGGTTCTACGGTCCGGATGTAGTGGAAGCGGTGGACCGCCACCAAGAATCTTATATGCTATAAAGATCTTAGGCCGACCTCAAGAATGAATCGGGCTGAGTCCTTTTGTTTCAAATCGGCACAACCAGGAGGCTAACAGCCCGTGGCAAAAGTCCGGGAAACAAAGCCAGACCTCCGATATAAAATGACACTATGGCGATGGGAAAGAAACCGTCTTCGAGACGGCAGCAAGCGATGTGGGTAGCGACGCAGAAACTGCCCCGGAGTCCGGGGCATCCGTTCTACGAGCGGTTGAACCAAGTACTGGAGAAAGCCGGTTTCGACGCCGTCGTGGAAGCGCTGTGCGTACGGTTTTACGCCGACGGGATCGGGCGACCGAGTCTGCGCCCGGGACGGTACTTCCGGATGCTGTCGGTGGGGTACTTCGAAGGGCTGAACTCGGAGCGGGCCATCGCTTGGCGAGTGGCGGATTCGATGAGCCTGCGCGCCTTTCTGGACTTGGACCCGGAGGAGACGCCCCCGAATCACTCGACCTTGTCGCGCACCCGGCGACGGATCGACGTGGAGACGCACAGGGAGGTGTTCACCTGGGTGCTGAAGCAGTTGGCCCAAGCGGGATTGGTGCGAGGGAAGACGATCGGGATCGACGCGACGACTTTGGAGGCGAACGCGGCGATGCGCAGCTTGGTGCGCCGGGACACGGGGCAAGACTATGAGAGCTTCGTTAAGGGACTGGCAAAAAGCTCGGGAGTCCCGACGCCGACCCGGAAGGAACTGGTTCGGTTCGACCGCAAGCGCAAGAAGAAGACGAGCAACCGGGAATGGGTGAATCCACACGACCCGGAGGCGAAGATCACGAAGCTCAAGGACGGGCGGACTCGTCTGGGGCACAAGGTGGAAGAGGCGGTGGACCTGGAGACGGGGGCGGTGGTGGCGGTGACGGCGCCGGAGGAGTTGGGGGACACCCAGACGATGGGGGACACGCTCCGGGTGGCGCGGGAGGAAGTGGAGGCGGTCGGGTCGGAATCCCAGGTCCGGGAAGTGGTGACGGACCAGGGCTACCACAGCAACGAGACGGTTCTGGAGTTGCAGGAACTGGGATTGCGAGGGTATCTGTCGGAACCGGATCGGGGCCGGCGCAACTGGAAGGGGAAGAACCGGAAGTACCAGATGCCGGTTTACGCCAATCGGAGACGGATCCGGGGCCGGCGGGGACGACGGTTGCAGCGGCAGCGGAGCGAGTTGGTGGAGCGGCCGTTCGCGCACCAGTTCACCACGGGCGGGCTGCGCCGGATCTTCGTTCGGGGCCACGCCAACGTGCGCAAGCGATTGCTGATCCACGTGTGCGGATTCAACCTGGGACTGCTGATGCGTCACCTGACGGGGGTCGGGACGCCCCGGAGTCTGCAGGGCCGGGTCCTGGCGCGTCATTTTCCGCCTTTTGGGGCAAAAAAGGGCCGTTTGATCGGCTGGAAACGGCTCTGGAAGCGCTTCTGGGCGTCGATCCGGCTCGATTTGAGGTTTTGGGCTACCCGGACGCATCAATAAACCATCTCCAAGTCAGATTGCGGAAAGAACGATAGTCCGAGGAATCAGGACTTTTGCCACGGGCTGCTAAGTGATGGGTGTCCAATTGACCCGCCGGCAATATCTGTCCGCTTCCGCAACCGCCTTGGCGACCACCGGTCTTGTCAGAGCCGGTGAAACGAGGTCGGCCGCGGCTTCCATTCCACCGGTTGACGCGCTTATTGCGGGCGATGGGCCCCGGGTGGACTTCGAGAAGTATCGACAGATCATCGTCTCGCCCGACGTAAACCCGCCGGAGCCCTTTCGCGGGTTTGGCGGCTACTGCGGGTGGCCGACGGTGTGCCGGTTACGGAATGGGGACCTGTTCGTGACCTTCTCAGCCGGATATTGGCACGCTTCCTGGCCCACCCCCTGGGACATGCCTCCTGAGGCCTGGGAGGGTTTGAGACGGCCGGATCGAGAATGGCTCTTGGAATGGGAAGCGCCGGAGGGCGGAAGGATGATGTGGATCCGCAGCCGGGACCAGGGGAAGACCTGGAGCCGGCCTCGGTCGTTTCCGATGGTGCTTGGCGCCTACTACGTCGGTGATGTAATACAGTTGAGTGACGGAACGATGATTGCGGGAGTCCGGCTGAAACCCCATTGGGGCTACTGGAACCGGATGCCCGCGACGCCCCTTGAGTTCGCCCGGATCATGGCCAACCGGCAGTCCAAGACCCTGATCTTTCGAAGCGACGACGATGGCCACACCTGGAAGGAGGTGACGCGTTTCGTGGGACCCTTCGATATGGACGCCCCCTACAGCATGTTCGAGGGTAAGGACGGCGCGCTGCTGCTATTCGCCGCCGGCTCATGTATTCCCGGGGGCAAAGGATGGCCCACCGAAGATCCTCGCTGGTTCATGGTTCTCATGCGCTCTGAGGATAAGGGCCTCACCTGGTCTACCGTGTCGGTAGTCGGCAGCAATGACTGGGATGCGGATGAGGGCACGGCCGCCTACTTGCCGGACGGCAGCCTGGCCTTCCCCTGCCGACCGACGTCGGCTTGGTTTCAGTCCTACGACGACGGGCGGACCTGGTCGCCGCCCCGGCTGCTCCTGACAGACCCCATCATCGAAGATCCCAACTTTGGAAGCGAGTTTCGCGGCCCCAAGTTGTACCGGAGGGGTGAACTAGTGGTGACACCCGACGACGTATCGGTCGTGGTATTTGGGGGCCGGCACAAACTCAGTAGCGACGATCCTCAGGTGCCGAACAACGGAGAAGTGATCTACAGCCGCGACAATGGGAAGACCTGGGTGAAACCGGCGCCGGGACGCGGTTTCAAGTGTGATCCCAAGTCCTACTACCCCAGCGCCTGCGTTCTGGAGGACGGTTCCATCTTCATGGTCGGCCAGCGGGAGGGCTTCAAGAACAAATTCGGCCCCCATGGAGCCGAAGTGACTTCGGTCCGGTTTCGCATCAAGAAACCTGAGGAGGGAGAAGGCGTCGAACTCCTGCCCATAGGTGGACCCTCTTGAAACGGACGGAACGGAGCCAGACGCTTCCACTGGTATGAGAAGATCACGGGTCAGTTGACGAAATCACGATCAACGACAAAACACGGCAGCCATTCCTGGAAACGCGAGGTGTCGCAGGGCCATGTGCTTATCGGTAGTTGGTGTTCTAAGTTGGCATCTCGACGATCACTTCCCTGACCTTGATCGCTTTTCGCTGCCGGCCGTGCTCATCCCTGTACTGAAAGTCGGAATACGCAACGATGAACCGGTCGGGTCCGGTGACAATTACATCCGTATTGCTGCAGCTGATGACCTTGGTCTGGGCCGAGCCGCGTCCGGCGTGACGCAGGGCCATGCGCTCTTCCACGGACCGAGCCATCAGATGGACCTCGTCGGGACCCACGACCGGGAGGGCTCTACCCCAAGTCTGACCACTGTCCACCGAAGCGCGGACATGCACGCCCGGCCTCCCGTAGACCACCGCCACTGTCCCGTTTTCAAGGGTTCGCAGATGGGGCGTCACGCTGAAAGGCGCAATGGCCTCAGGCCTGCTCCAAGTGTGCCCGTTGTCCGATGAACGTGTGGCTACAAGCGAATGCGTCGACTTTGTCAAGGGACGGGTTCCCAGGTTGTTACCCTCCATTTCAGTACGCATGACGCAGAGTAAATCGCCATTGGGCATCCTCTGCATCGACTGCTCGCCACAGCCGTAACCCCAGTCAGCCAGGTCCAGCTGGTCGGCAATCGTGCCGCGGATTCCCCAAGTCCGTCCGCCGTCGCTGGAAGCGACACATTGGACACGAAAGAACATTCTTTGAATGCGTGGGTCCTGGCTGGCGAGCGGCCATAGGAGCGTGCCGTCGGGCAGCACGACCAAGCGGTCCGGCCAGAGGATGGAGGCTGCATCCCGCGGCGTCGTTGAGATCATAGGCGCTATTTCCTGCCAATCTCCTTTGGCGTCCGGGGTACCGATCGGCGCGCGCAGCAGCAGGTCCGACGAGTCAAAATGAGCGTATTCGTCCTGCCAGGGAGCACTCGGTCCCTTACGGCGCTTAACGGGGATCCGGGTCAGCCTCTCAGGCAGGTCGGCGTAACGATAATGAGCCGCAATCAGGCCAGGTTTTTTGGTTGTGAAGGCGAGTTTGAGACCAAGCTCATCCAGGCTGTGGAATTCCCGCGGCCGAGGTCCGTAGGTCGAATAATGATAGACATATTTCTCAGTGCCGAAGGCCACGTGCTCTCCACTCGGCAGGGCAATGATATCCGGAGAGAAGTCCACCTGATCTTCCCGTATCGACTGCCAGGACGCTCCTTCGTCCTGAGAGACGAAGAATTGCGTGGGCAGGTGTTCCCCCACATCGTTGGCGTCCTCACCCACGTTTATGGCCAGATACATCTCTCCGCCAGGGGCCCGCCACATGTCGGGAAAAGCGAAGTAACCCCAACGCAGATCGCCTGGGGGCCCCAGCATGACGACAATCGGTGGACCCAGCGTGACGCGGGGGACCCGGCTCGCCGGCTCCTTTTCCGTGGTTTCTACGCCAGTCCGGCAATTGTTTAGCACCCAGAGACAGAGCAAGCTGGCGGCAATGGTTCGGTTCATGGTCTCAACCCCCAATGAAAATGCTCGGGCAGGCAGGATAAAGCACGTTTTTCCATCATGGTTCCGGCAGCGGAGGATTGGAAGGAAATGTAGCGATGCTGAATTCGTCCAAATCAATCATGCCCTTCGGCTGGTCCAAAGGATCCACTTCGACCAGAATAAATCCGAAAACGTAAAGTTTGCCGTTTCCCAGAACGTATGGAAGTGATCCGTCTCCAAAGCTGAGACTTTGTCGAATCTGAATCTTTTTGCGCAGACCTCCGTTTATTAAACCCAAATAGGTCCATTTGCGCTCGTCCGCTTCTAATCGAAATGTCACATCGTGCCATTTCCCATCGGTCACGTAGGCTTCCAGCGGGACCGAGGTCAGTGCCCACCACCGGTGTCCTTCCCGCCGAAGAGAATTGACGGTGGATCTGGGTCGTTTGTCTGTCGGAGAGGTGTTGCGAATCGGAGGAGCACTTCCTCCCAGCCAAAAGTACAGCTTGGTTCCCTTCAGCTCCACGTCTCGCCCGCGCAGAGACACTCTGACGACGGCATTGCGCAGATCTTGACCCACTACGGGACTCGGACTTCCGGGTCTTCCCTGCTTCTCAGGCTCCGTGTATCGGTTGGCAAGCAAGTGCAGCCAGCCGAAGTGACCATGGTTGTCATCGAAGTACCAGGGCGACTCGGAATAGGCGAACCCCCCCGAACGGCCTCCCATCTCACTCCATTTCAGGAAAACCGGCTCGCCGTAGAAACCCAGGATATTGCGGTGCCAAGTGACGCCGCGGGTATGGGTCTTGTCTTTGCCCGTGTGCCAGGCTTCAGGTCCCCGGTCAAAGTTGTGCGCGGCCACGACGTCACCCGGTGCCGGCTTTGCACCCGTCGCCAGTCCGGCCACAGAATAGAACATAAATGTGAAGAAAATATCGAGTCTTATTCTCTTGGTCATATTTTGCATCCTTATCCACCTATCTGATCGGAGCGTAAAGTTGCCCTCCTCACTCCGCGCCGTCGAGGGTGATGCTGAACTGATCGATGTCGATCTTTCCGGAAGGAGGATCCAGGGGATCCACATCCACGAGAATAAAGCCCCAATTGTAAAGTTTGCCGTCGCCCAGCACCTCCTCCAATGTCCCTTGCCCAAAGGAAAGACTCTGAATCACGCGAATCCTCTTTCGCAGCCCACCGTTGATCAAGCCCATGTAACTCCATTTGCCTTCATGGGGATCCAGTTTGAAGCTGACGTCGTGCCAATTGCCATCCGTCAAGTAACCCTCGAGAGGAGCGGAGGTCAAAGCCCAGCATCGATAGACCCAGGGGCCTCTCGTGGGAGGAGCCTGATTCCAATAGTAGAACTTGGTTCCCTTCAGCCGCATATCTCTCCCCCGCAGTGAGATTCGAACTGTGGCATTTCGCAAGTCTTTGCCTATCGCCGGCGCCTCTTCGTCCACTGGGTACGTGGACCAGCCCGTGCGTTTGCCGAGGACCAGATATAGCCATCCGAATTCACCGTGGTTATCGTCAAAATACCAGGGCGACTCGGCGGTGGCGTACCCTCCGAAACGTCCGCCGCTTGGACTCCACGTAAGAGCCACGGGCTCGCCGTAGAATCCGAGGATGTTGCGGTGCCAGGTCTCTCCCCGCGTATGCGTCTTGTTTTTCCCAGTGGTCCACCCCCCTGCTCCCTGATCAAAACTTTCACGGAAAATGACTTCCGCCGACAAATTGAGCGTGATTAGCAGGAACAGCCCCAACCAAACAGGGTGTTTGCTCACTCGTCCGTTTCTTTCCCTCCTAGAAAAAGGAGATATAGAAAATCCTCGTCGTTTGGCATCTTGGGGCACTCGCTCAATCAGGTAGTTCGATCAAGGTCTCGGCCAGCGCAAAGACGCAGGAGCTGCGAGCTCCTGACAAGTGAGGTCTCCAGATGTCTCTTAAGAACGGGTTTCCCGGAATCGGCTGACCGTCGACTTCGACCGAGGCCCGCTCGGTAAAGAACAAAGCAGTGAAATGTTCGGTACCGGGCCGAAAGGTCCCTTGGGCGATAACCGGTGGCTCCGTAACCCACCATCGGGCCACGATTCGGTGCTCGCCGGTTTCGATGACCCAGGCCGGGTCCTTTCGAATGTCTCCTTCACGAAAGAAACGAGCTTGCACAATGGGAGCCTTCGGATCCTGGAAGCTGCTTCGAATCAGGAACTTGTCTTGGGTAAACCTCCCTACCTCCGGGTCATCGACACATGTCAGGCTCAGATGGCGGTCCGCCCGGATGATGATTTGGGCAGTATTACCTTCACCGGCCGGACTGTGTCGGGTGTGATAGAGGCTCACCCAAGCGCTGGGTATCTCGCCTTTCCGGGACTGGAGACTGTTAATCCAGTGCTCGCCCGACCACAGCAGCCGCCCTGGGTTGATGTGGACGGATCTGGTCTGTTCTGAATCAACCATGAGAATCTGACCCTCGGTTCTTGATACGCTTCTCCCAGCGAGTATAAATTATAAGAGAAAGTGGGTAAAGCTTGAGGACCTGGGGCGCATACGGTGCGTTGCCATTGTAGCCGGGCCAGGACGAAACCATGTTTGAGAACAAAGTAAAGACTCTTTTGGCCGAGGGTAAAGCTGCTTGGGGAGCAGGACTCCCCGACCGGTCGGATTTCATTGCCAAACTTACTGTGGATACGGGCATCGACTTTCTCTGGATCGACACGGAACATCGACCCTATCAGCCCGTGGCAAAATCCGGATTTCTCGGGTTTATGTTCTTTTCGAACGCTGGCGTTGAGATGGCCTAATGATGGATTCCAGGAGCGCAAAACAGCGAATCGGGCCGGATCGACGCCCAGCAACGCCCCCAAGGTCGATTCCTGGCTATCCAGTGCCCCATTGGGGCCCGAATAACCGTAAAAAGGCGCGTCCAAGCGCGGCTTTGGAGACTCCGAGGCGTGCCGACCCCCGTCAGGTGACGCATCAGCAATCCCAGGTTGAATCCGCAGACATGGATCAGCAGTCGCTTGCGCACGTTGGCGTGCCCCCGGACGAAGATTCGACGCAACCCCCCGGTCACGAACTGATGCGCGAACGGTCGCTCCACCAACTCGCTCCGCTGCCGCTGTAACCGTCGCCCCCGGCGGCCCCGAATGCGCCGCCGATTCGCGTACACCGGCGCTTGGTATTTCTTGTTGTTCCCCTTCCAATTCCGCCGGCCCCGATCCGTTTCCGACAGATAGCTCCGCAGTCCGAGATCCTTCAACTCCAGCACCGTCTCGTTGCTGTGGTATCCCTTGTCCGCCACCACTTCATGGACCTCTGCGTCCGGCTCGACCGCCGTCACCTCCTCCTGGGCCATCCGGAGCGTCTCGCCCATCGTCAGAGTGTCCCCCAGCTCGTCCGGCGCCGTCACCGCCACCACCGCTCCCGTCTCCAGGTCCACCGCCTCTTCCACCTTGTGACCGAGACGGGTCCGCCCGTCCTTCAGCTTCGTGATCTTCGCGTCCGGGTCGTGGGGATTCATCCACTCCTCGTTGCTCATCTTTTTCGGCTTGCGCTTGCGGTCGAACCGGATCAGTTCCTCCCGAGTCGGCGTCTCCACTCCCGACGCCTCCGCCAATCCCCTCACGAACGTCTCATAGTCTTTGCCCGTGTCCCGGCGCACGATGCTCCGCATCGCCGCGTTCGCCTCCAGCGTCGTCGCATCGATCCCGATCGTCTTCCCCTTCACCAGTCCTGCTTCCGCCAACTGCTTCAGCACCCAGGTGAACACCTCTCCATGCGTCTCCACGTCGATCCGCCGTCGCGTCCGCGACAAGGTCGAATGATTCGGCGGCACCTCCTCCGGGTCGTATTCCAGAAAGGCTCGCACGCTCGCCGAATCCGACACCCGCCAAGCGATGGCCCGCTCCGAGTTCAGCCCCTCGAAGTACCCCACCAGCAGCAGCCGAAAGTACCGTCCGGGCCGTAGACTCGGGCGACCCAACCGCTCCGCATAAAAGCGCGCACAAAGCTGCTCGACAAAGGCGTCGAACCCGGCTTTCACCAGCACCTGGTTCAACCGCTCGTAGAAGGGATGTCCCGGACTTCGAGGCAGTTTCTCCGTCGCCACCCACATCTGCCGTTGCCGTCCCGCTGACGGTTTCTTTCCCATAGACATAACGCCATTTTATGTCAGCAATGTGACTTCTCCCGACTTTTGCCACGGGCTGTTAGGCATGGCGTGCTCCGTTCTTTGTGGTTGTTTTAGCAACACCATAATCATACCACAAATGACGGGCACGCCGCCTCTTCTTGCCGCCCTTGGAGGGGACGAAAACCGTGGAAATGCTTGGGTTTCGGCCCCACTTGAATCCTGGGTTTAACCCGACGTTGAAAACAAAGATAGCGTTTCACCCAGGTCGAGTCTCAGCTGTTTTATGTGGGTATCCGGTAACCCTCTGATTCGACTCGACCTGACGGGCACGCTTGCTCATTTTATGTTTGCGTGATGAATAATCTGGGTTGATTTCATCCTCCCTTCAAGCTCCACGTACATCCCGGTGTTGGGATGCACCTCTGATTTTGTGGTGCGGTCAGCCCGTCAGGAAGATTCGGTGGTCCGTACGATCTGCAGAAACTCGCTGTGTCAATTTGCTCCTGCGTAAGTCCCTTTGTAAATTGCATATGTGCGCCGGACAAATTGGCCCCTGAAAGATTAGAATCAGTCATATCTGCGTACGAAAGATTGGCTCTTGTTAAGTCGGAATTATTGAATTTTGTACCCATAAGTAGAGCATGACCTAGCTCGGTATTTTGTAGACAAGAGAGGGAGAAATCTGAATTGCGAAGATCAGCCCTATTCAAAATTGCTCCGGCAAAACTTGCGAGCCTAAAATCAGCCCCTCGACCAGTTTCTTCATTGTAAACGTCGAGTTCTTGGAGGTATACTGGAGCCCCATGTCTCTTGTAGGATAAATTAATCGCAACCAAAGACTCATTGTTTTCTAGCAGATACAATAGCGCACGTTTCTTCCCACTCGCACCAGGGGCTCGTTCGGAGAGAAGTTGCCACCCCGCTACCAAGCGTTGGTTGCGACGCTCCTCCGTTTCCACATAAAACGTTATCGCGGCAACTAGAAACCCTGCCACAACAATGAAGAACTCTACGGGTCGGTGCCAAGATTTCACAAATTGCTTCGCCCATACAAACATTTTTCTCCTCCCGGATTATTCATGGAACATGTTGATAAGGGCTTCCAACCCGGCGTTTTCGTGCGGTCGGAGCCCGGTTTCTCTCGAACCTCTGTCGATTCGACTGAATCGGCTCAAAAATAGGACTGTTGGACCTGTCATAAACCGTTTTCCGGCCAGGGGGACCGTCACCCGCCGATAGGCTGACTTTCCGGTGAGAAATTCCCACCGTTTCGGTCCCCTCCACGGGCCCGATGCCTCCGCCGTCCATTATCCCGACGCCCAGGACACCCACGCCAGTCTCTTCCACAACCGCTTCCAGTCCGTCGCCCCTTGACTGATGACGAAAATCAATCGTCTCCCCTGACGTAGCGCCCGACTCGCCACACCCGCTCGCGAAAACGACGCAGACTCCAGCCCCGACGCGTCGCCTGCTCCATCAGCACCCGACCCAGGTGCAGGATTTCGTACCCCAGCAGATTCAGCAGGAACAAGACTTCGTTGTGGGGTCGAACCCCGACCTCCGTCCTCGCTTCCGGCTTCGCTCCCGACTTCAGCGGCTTCCCCCGGTAGTGCGTCTTGGGCCGGCTCGCGGAGGACAAGGCCGGATCGAGCACGTCCATCAACTCCCCCATGTGCCCTTCCGCCTTCCCCCGCTTTCGATACTGTGCCAGCAACGCTTCCGGCTCAGGCTCGTCAGCAACCAGAAATGATCCGGATACAACTCCCCCGGTCGCTCCCGCACCACCAGCACCACCCGGCGCGCCCGATCCCAACTCTCCGCCTGGTAGGTCAGCTCATGGAACCAGAGCCTCGGCGGTGCTTTCGGGGATCGCCGCGCCGGTTGGGTCAAGTAGAGCTTCGCCATCCGATTCAGGACCTCATTCTTGCGGATTCGAGCGATATAGCAGCCCGTGGAAAAATCCGGATTTCTCGGGTTTATGTTCTTTTCGAACGCTGACGTTGAGATAATCTAATGATGGATTCGAGGAGCCCAAAACAGCGAATCGGGCCAGATCGACGCCCAGCAACGCCCCCAAGGGTGATTCCTGGCCATCCAGCGGCCCATTTGCGCCCAAATAAACGTAAAAAGGCGCATCCAGGCGCGACTTTGGAGACTCCGAGGCGTGCCGACCCCCGTCAGGTGACGCATCAGCAATCCCAGGTTGAATCCGCAGACATTGTCAGCAGTCGCTTGCGCACGTTGGCGTGGCCCCGGACGAAGATCCGGCGCAACCCCCCGGTCACGAACTGATGCGCGAACGGCCGCTCCACCAACTCGCTCCGCTGCCGCTGTAACCGTCGCCCCCGCTTCCCCCGAATGCGCCGCCGATTCGCGTACACCGGCGCTTGGTACTTCTGGTTGCTCCCCTTTCAGTTCCACCGGCCCCGATCTGTTTCCGACAGATAACTCCGCAATCAGTATTTGCAGAATTCTCTTCATTTCACTTGCTCTTAAATTTCTGCGCAGATCTGGCCCGGCCCGACGCCCAAAACCAATTCCAAACGCGACCCCTGCCGATTCAACGGCCCATTTGTGCTCTCAGATGGTCCATAAACCAGGACCACCTCATCCGTCATGTCTCATACTAATGGGTCGCTATTGCGAACAATATCTAGCCACGGCTTCGCGAGCCTCTATGCATTTGGAAGAGTTTTCATCCTTCTTACAATGTTTCCTTTCCCGCTCCTGTGCCTTCCTACAGTCACGTTCTCGTCTCTCTCTCTGCTTTCGGAGATTCTTAAGCCTCTTTTGTTCGGCTTTTCGGCGATCCTTCAGCCTCTTTTTGAGGGCCTTTGCATCGACCGCATCCAGCTTAAAAGCAACGTCACCAACTTGAACTGACTCATTGGGCGACAATGAGAGAGCGACTTCCGCAATTGAGTATTTCGATCGAACATCTTTTACAGCTAAGAAAGCTAGATCTTCTTCTTCGGCGCCCAGCGTCTCGCCCGTATCCGGATCAACAAAACCCTCTCCTAACTTGACAACCTTCAGATAGTCGCCGCTAGTAAGGGCAGGAGACCCATAATTCAAGAAAAGATTCCCCCTGTTGACTCTCACAATTTTCATAGGGAACAAAGCGGTCGTGATCTTTGCCGCAATTTCCACTCCAGCATCTCTACAGTGTCGCTCCAACATTCCTGGAGTGACCAGACTGCAAGGATTTTGCGGAGTACGTTCCGTCTTCAGGATTGTGGGAACGCTAGCGACCTCTGCAGTGAAATCCACGGATTCGCTGGCCCGGATTTCGCCTGTATTTACGTCAACCGTCCTTACACTCAATTCCGCAGTGGCAAGGCAACTCTTGGAGCCGAAATTCCTCCGAATTGCAAAGGTCGCATCCACGACGTTGCCGTACACAAGGTAGTCCACGCCACTGAATCCTCCCAATGATGCTGTGCCATCGGCGATTCCCTGTACGGACAAACCCCGTTCTTCAAGCAATGTTTTGAGTCTCGCTCGTTCCATAAGTTTGAACTTGCCTGTTCTCGCAAGGGTATTCTCAATAGCCAAACGAACGGCCGATCCATCGACTGCCTTGAAGGAGCTATGGACATCCGCTACAGCTATGACTGGAAGGGATCTCTGTCCTGTTGCCGAACCAGCCAGCACCCAAACCAGACAAACACTCATCACTGCAAGACGATTGAAATGCATTGTGTCACTCCTTTCGCGTGAATGAACGAATCAAATTTTCTTACCTCGGTACGTACGTTGTTCGGTTTTTTGCGCTTTGCCAATGAACATGACAGTGTCGTTTGGCTGCGGCGGTTTGCCGTTCACCAGCTCCGCAATGGAAAATTCCGATGTCGTTTCGGAAACTTTGATCGTAGCTACTTTTTTTCGTGTGGCTCCCAATGATCTACCCGTGTCGGGGTCGATGAATGCTCTTCCCTCTCGAACGACATTGAGAGTGTCACCGACTTCAAGCATCGCTTCGCCAAAATTCAGATAGATGGCCTCACCATCTATTGCGACAACCTTAATCGGAAAGATACTGCCTGTGATCAACGCGGCAGCTTTGCGAGCCGCTGCGCGCTGTACGTCGGCCAACGGGTCGGAAGGACCAGCGCGTTGTGAAAATCCGCCGGTCGACAGGCTCCGGCCTGTGATAACGGTGGCTTCTACGTTTTCGGCAATCCTGATTTCACCCGTTGTGACGTGAACCACCTTGAGGTCGACACCAAAGGTCGTTGTGGCCTTTGCTGTTGAAAAACGACCCGTCGCTAGCCTCTTCGTGGCCGAACCGAATTTCGTCACGGATCCGTAGACGATGTAGTCAACTCCTTCTAGGCTTATTATGGTGTCGTTTCTCGATAATGATTCCTGTAGCCCCTGCTCGGCGACTACCTGATCTACTCGGTTTCTCTCCATAATCCTGAATCTGTTGATCTTGGTCATCTGTGTTTCCAGCATGGTCTGGAAGTTGGAGGCCTTGGAGTTTTTGTAGTCCCGCCAGTTTGGACTATCTACTGTGGATTCGATTTCAGTGATAGCGATGTATGGCAGATCACCTTGTGTGCCGGCAGCCGAAATAGTTGGACTTAGCCCAACTGTTAAAAAAAGGATTAGGGCCAAATTCACGAAACGAACATACATATTCCGTCGTGAATTTGAGCGAACACAAGACCATCTCGGCGACTCGGTCAGCCATCCTTGAGGTCGAGTAGTTGAAAGCGCGGGTTCTTGGAATCTCATGACAATATCTCCTTCAATTTTTCTTTCTCCTTGCATGGAGATCGTCCACTCATGGCGGAAACTCCTTGCTACGATTTGCCGGATGGAAAGTTGTGGAGTCTCCAATCCCATCCAACGGCTTGATGACTCGGATTCGCTGGGACTCCGACTCAACGACGTAGATATTGCCCTCCGCTTCCACCGGCACTCCGGTGGGGGATGCCGAGTTGCGCATCCGGCGCCGCAACTCCGGACGGACGGCGCCGGTCGCTGGGTTGTCGCTGAGGTTCAATGGTGACCGTTGGGAAGATTCGTCCGCCGCTGCCCTCCAGACAGGCCTGATGGTAAAGAAAAACGGGTTCCCTACGCACTGAATTAAGAGGGTTCGAGGGTTCACTTTTCCACTTTAGCCGATTTCCGACAGATTGTCTTGGACGACGCATTGCAATTAATGGTCTTCACGTCACTGGATGACCCAATGCCACTAAAGAGTATCGCAAAGAAGGTGGAATGTATATGGATTAACAGCCCGTGGCAAAAGTCCGGGAAACAAAGCCAGACCTCCGATATAAAATGACACTATGGCGATGGGAAAGAAACCGTCTTCGAGACGGCAGCAAGCGATGTGGGTAGCGACGCAGAAACTGCCCCGGAGTCCGGGGCATCCGTTCTACGAGCGGTTGAACCAAGTACTGGAGAAAGCCGGTTTCGACGCCGTCGTGGAAGCGCTGTGCGTACGGTTTTACGCCGACGGGATCGGGCGACCGAGTCTGCGCCCGGGACGGTACTTCCGGATGCTGTCGGTGGGGTACTTCGAAGGGCTGAACTCGGAGCGGGCCATCGCTTGGCGAGTGGCGGATTCGATGAGCCTGCGCGCCTTTCTGGACTTGGACCCGGAGGAGACGCCCCCGAATCACTCGACCTTGTCGCGCACCCGGCGACGGATCGACGTGGAGACGCACAGGGAGGTGTTCACCTGGGTGCTGAAGCAGTTGGCCCAAGCGGGATTGGTGCGAGGGAAGACGATCGGGATCGACGCGACGACTTTGGAGGCGAACGCGGCGATGCGCAGCTTGGTGCGCCGGGACACGGGGCAAGACTATGAGAGCTTCGTTAAGGGACTGGCAAAAAGCTCGGGAGTCCCGACGCCGACCCGGAAGGAACTGGTTCGGTTCGACCGCAAGCGCAAGAAGAAGACGAGCAACCGGGAATGGGTGAATCCACACGACCCGGAGGCGAAGATCACGAAGCTCAAGGACGGGCGGACTCGTCTGGGGCACAAGGTGGAAGAGGCGGTGGACCTGGAGACGGGGGCGGTGGTGGCGGTGACGGCGCCGGAGGAGTTGGGGGACACCCAGACGATGGGGGACACGCTCCGGGTGGCGCGGGAGGAAGTGGAGGCGGTCGGGTCGGAATCCCAGGTCCGGGAAGTGGTGACGGACCAGGGCTACCACAGCAACGAGACGGTTCTGGAGTTGCAGGAACTGGGATTGCGAGGGTATCTGTCGGAACCGGATCGGGGCCGGCGCAACTGGAAGGGGAAGAACCGGAAGTACCAGATGCCGGTTTACGCCAATCGGAGACGGATCCGGGGCCGGCGGGGACGACGGTTGCAGCGGCAGCGGAGCGAGTTGGTGGAGCGGCCGTTCGCGCACCAGTTCACCACGGGAGGGCTGCGCCGGATCTTCGTCCGGGGCCACGCCAACGTGCGCAAGCGATTGCTGATCCACGTGTGCGGATTCAACCTGGGACTGCTGATGCGTCACCTGACGGGGGTCGGGACGCCCCGGAGTCTGCAGGGCCGGGTCCTGGCGCGTCATTTTCCGCCTTTTGGGGCAAAAAAGGGCCGTTTGATCGGCTGGAAACGGCTCTGGAAGCGCTTCTGGGCGTCGATCCGGCTCGATTTGAGGTTTTGGGCTACCCGGACGCATCAATAAACCATCTCCAAGTCAGATTGCGGAAAGAACGATAGTCCGAGGAATCAGGACTTTTGCCACGGGCTGCTATGACGCCACCGATATCCCGTGGATTCCGGTGCTTTGCCGGATGAAGGGCTGTGTTCCCATCGTTCGGGTGGCCGGACTGGATCCGCAGTTGATCAAGAAGGCTCTCGATGTCGGTGCTGCGGGTGTAATGTTGCCCCAAATCAACAACGCCGACGAAGCCCACCGGGCTGTTCAATTTGCCAAATATCCTCCAGAAGGCTCACGCGGCGTCTCTCCTTGGTGGACTTTCTTCATGGACGTTTCCTACGAAGAGTATCTGCCGGCGGCCAATCAGGAGACGTGTGTGATTGTTCAAATTGAGAGCCGCGAAGCGATCGACAACTTGGAGGAGATCGCTGCGGTCGAGGGCGTCGACGTGCTTTTTGCCGGCCCATTGGACATTACCGCGGCCCTGGGACATATCGGCCAAGTGGAGCATCCTGAGATTCAAGGCTTCTTGGAAGAATTTCCCCGTCGGGCCGCAGGTTGCGGAAAAGCCAGTGGCATCACCTTGAGAGGATATGAAGCCGGCAAGAAAGCCTATGATGCTGGGTACCGGTTCATTGTGATCGGTGGCCTGATTATTCAGGGCATCGCCGGCCTTAAAGCGGACCTGGAAGGACTGAGGGCGTACGCGCGCGAATCGGCCGCCTCGCAAACTCAGGGTTGACCGTCCCGCGCTGATACAACGACTTCTGGAGCCGGCGATTCGTTACGCCGGGCAGGGGTTTGTCGCCAACTGGCTGACGCAGCAGCAGATTGCCGAAATGATGGGAGATTTCGTGAGATTCCGGGTTCCCGCTCGGATCTTTCTGCCCAAAGGATTTCCTCCGGTCAGCGGCGTGGATCGCGTGATGCAAGCCGATTTGGGCCAGGTTTTGCGAATGATTGCCCGTCAAGGTGGGAGAGCCCTGTATCAGGGAGAACTTCCGCACACGGTTGAAGCGGATATGAAGAAGAATGGCGGTCTGCTCAGGGCAGAAGACTTCGGGTGCTACGAAGTCGTGGAAGAGTCTCCGTCTCTGGATTCCGGCTTTGCCAAGCCTTTGGGCATAATGGTTGACCCCACAACCAACCGTATCCGGACGGGCGTGAATGTTTTTCGCATCTCCGAAGCTCGAGGGATATAGCGAAAGAGGAGATCGCAATTACCCTGGGGAAAGCCCAATTGGTCGGCGCGGCCGGTTCCTCGGGTTCCACTGAGTCCGGGACGGACTCTACTCGGATGAGACGATCCGAAACTCATCAATGTCAATCTTACCCTGCGGGAGGTCTCGAGGATCGATTCCGCAGAGCAGAAAGCCAAAGTTCCAATGCTTGCCGGCGAGGATCCCTTCGAGAAACCCGTCCGCCATGGTTCGACTCTGAATGACCCGGATCTTCTTGGCCAGACCTCCATTGATCAAACCCAGTTGGCTCCATCGAGATTCGTCGGTTGTCAGTTGAAAGGAAACGTCGTTCCATTGACCATCGCGCAGGGCATCCTCAAGGGGCTCGGATGTCAGGGCCCAGTTCACCAAGGCGGGTTTCGTATAGTAGCCACTGCGTCCGCCCTCTCCTTGAATCCAAAAATACAGTTTCAAGTCGTTTACGGCCAAGTCGCGCCCCCTTAGCGAGAGTTCTACCGTGGCGTTACGGAGATCTCTGCCCTGAATCCCAATATCTTTCGCTTGGCGAACTCGGAAGACGATATGAAACCAATAGAATTCTCCGTGGTTATCGTCGAAGTACCAGGGTGAAGAGGAGGTAGCATAGCCTCCTGATCGACCCCCCTGCGGGGTCCATTCCAACGGCGCTCCCCAACCCATGTACCCCAAAATGTTTTTGTGCCAAGTCTCAGGCCCTCGATTGATTTCCGTATTCTTGCCCACCGTCCAACCTTGCTGAGGTCCCGTGGACCCGTTCCCTTGGTCAAAGGTTTCGCGGTAGATCACCTCGCCGGCCAGGCAGGTTGTAGTCATGACTGTGATGAGAAATAGTTGCAAACATCGGGGCATCGATTACGTCCTCTATCCATGTAATAATTTATAGCAGAATTCAGGCTCCAGTGCTGTCTTCCTGGTTTTCCTGTTGTTTGTACGAGAAGTGTCCGGCCCTTTTGGCAGGTGATCTGTCCGATCGACAAGACATGTCAGGCGACGTAGGAATCCATATCCAAGAAGGGGGTAAGTGTGAAAAATCGAAGGGTCTTTCTGAAGGGAATCGGGGGAGTGGGGCTGTGGACCTCTGCGACTTTACCGGCCGCACGAGGTAGTCGGTATTTGCAGCCGGAGATCGTTCGCAAGAGAACGAAGGCAAGACTGCAAAGGCGCCCTATCATCTGGAACAACGATGGCAGCGACATTCAGTCGATCGCTTACGCAGGTGGGAAATGGCCGATTCCTCTGGAATCGGTCGAGCAGTTCTGGGGCGGTACTTTACGATTCTTGGAAGGCACGTCCGTGGAGACCATCCTCTACTGTGCTCACACCAATGAGCCGGATTGGGAGTTCCCGAAAAAATACATTGAAGTGCTGGGGCCGAATCCGGTCCAGCATGTGGTCGACTTCGCCCGCGAACATCAGAAGGAGTTTTTTTATTCCATACGCATGAACGATGTGCACTGCTCGCGCTACGCTCCGAAAGCCGGATACTGGTCCTCCTTCAAGTTGGCGCATCCCGAACTCTTACTTGGCTATATCTCAGGAACCCACTGGGAAGAAAAGGTTGTCCCCTGGCTAGACCGATTCATGCCCATCGAGGAACAGCGATGGAAGATGAAGCTGTATGACCCCGATAAGGAGCGCGAGCTTCTCAGGGAATCAGAAGCTGTGCATCCCCTGAAGGACGTATTTCGACGGGAAGGCGTGGCTTCGCGCGATCTGTGGTTCTGGGGTGGTTATGACTGGGCTCGTGCCGAAGTCAGGGCCCGCTACCTGCAAGTGATTGAAGGTGCTTGCGAGCGCTACGACCTGGACGGTGTGGAACTGGACTGGGCCCGTCATTACGGTTTCTTCAAGGTAGGGCAGGAACGGCGCAACATTTCCGTGATGAACGACTTTGTCCACCAAGTGCGCCAGCGTCTTGATTACTATGGAGAACGGCGCGGCCGACCCATCCTGTTGGCCAGCGGCCGCACGCCTGATTCGCTGGAGCTTTCACTGTCTCTGGGCCTGGACCCCGAGACGTGGGCTCGGAAAGGGTGGATCGATCTTCTGCTGGCCGGCTCCGGTGGGATGCCGTTCACGATACCGATCGAAGAATGGGTTGCCCTGGGCGACCGCTATGATGTCCCTGTTTATGGGTGTCTGGATCGGATCTACGTGCCATTTCAGACCGGACGGCCCAAGTGGGATGTGCGTGACCCTGAAATGGAAGGAGGCTTGGCTTCCAACTACGAAGCCGTTGACGCTGCCAGCTACCGCTTCTGGGAAGCGGGGGCCGACGGCATCTGTCTCTATGACTGGCACACTCACCATGGTCCCACCAATCCCTCAGATTACGGCAGGATGCCTACGATAGAAGACCCGAAATCCCTGAGCCGGCGGAACAAGCTTTACCGAATTGATCCCGGCTACGCTCGGCTCGGCTGTCTGGCCGATGGGTGTCTGGCCAGCCAGTTGCCCCGGGCTTTTACCACCCAATCGGGTTCCGCAGATGCCGTCTTCCAGCTCAAGATTGCCGATGATCCAACCAGCGCGTCGGTAGTCTTTGTGCAAGCGCAGTACAGCACCGCCGATTCAACGCGCCCTCCGGCCATCGCCAGCTGGGACCTTGAGCGGGCCGAGGGAACGGACCCCCGGCGATTCAAATGGGCGCTCAACGGCATCTCCCTTTCCGAGCCCGTAGAAGCGAAGGTTAAACGCTACGGCGGGTATGGCGTCGGTTGGATAGACGACGCAGGCTGGGTTGAATTCAGAATCGATCCGCGGAACTTGATAAAAGGCAAGAACACACTTCGGGTGACTGTCGAACCTCCCCCTCGGGGTGACCCCGCCGAGCCCGTACAGATCGTAGATGTTCGCATCCGAATCGGCTACAGTTGATGCCATATCCCCTGGCCGCATTCTCCTAGACCCAGGACGGGCCAGGGAAGGATTCAGCACCCAGTACCGGCCGGATCAAGATGAGGTAACCAAGACCATCATGAATGCTCTCAGAATCTTGGATCAAGGCGTCCTGTACCGGAATCCCCATCCGGGTCACAAGGCCGTCATCGCCTACGCTCCTTTCGTGCAGCCGCTCTCGGGGGAGGAATTGATCTGCGTCTTTCGGTATGGCCAGGCCATGTACTCCCGCGACGGCATGATTCACCAAGTCCGATCCAGGGACGGAGGAAAGACGTGGGAGCACGAGGGTCCCATTCGCGACCGCTCGCGCGACGACAGCCATTACAATTATCGGGGCGCCCAGATTACGGCGCTTCACGACGGAAGCCTGGTGATGAAGGTGAATCGGGCGGAACATTCCGACCCGGACCATTTCTATTTCAACCAAGAAACTGGCGGCATCAGCCACTGTCAGACCCTCTATCTTCGCTCCTTCGATGGGGGGAGGACTTGGTCCGACCCGCCGGTGGCCAGCTTGCCGTCCATGCCTTCCGGATTGGAGCCGGCGGCCGACGGTCCCGCCATCGAATTGGAAGACGGGAACTGGATGCAGATCTTCGAGACCTGGAAGTCCTACGACAATGTCGGCTCCCACCTGAATAAGACCTTCGCCCTTTTTTCCAGCGATGCCGGGAGGAGTTGGGGCGACTGGGTCGACGTGGCCGATGGGACTGGCGAAGACCGCTCCTATTCTCATGGGAGCTTCATCCGCTTGTCCGATGGTCGGCTGCTGGGCTCTCTCTGGACCGGAAACCTGGAGATGACCCAGTTCTTCGATCTCCACTTCGTGACCTCGCTGGACGCGTCGGGGCAGACCTGGAGCCGTCCTCGAGCGTCGAAAATCCCGGGACAGACCAGTGGCGTGTTAGAGATGGGCGCGGGACAGTTGGTTTTGGTCTATTCCCACCGGGAGAACACAGACCAACCAGGCATAAAGGTCATCTTCTCCGAGGATGGGGGAGAGACCTGGAGCCCGGATCCGGTGGTGGTCTGGGACGCGTACGGCAAGGAGGCGCTGGGGGTTCCCCGGACCGACCGATACCCCAGCAGTCATGACATCATCGCCTACGGGGCCCCTCAGATCATCGGACTGACCGCGAATGAGCTGATGGTCAGCTTCTGGTGCACGCAGTCGGGCGACACGCATGCGCGCTACTGCCGGTTGAGGCTGGAGGGGGATTGAGCCGAGACTTGGAAAAGTTGCAGGTCGCAAGATTCAGGTGTCTCGGTCGGGACGCTGACAAGACATTGGGAGCAGGCAGCAGTGGAACACCAGGAAAACGGAACCCCGATACATCTCTTTGAAGGCCCGGGCCAATGGTACCGGGGCAACGTCCACAGTCACACCACCAATTCGGACGGTCTCTTCCGCCTAAGCCAACTGGCGGAGTGGTACGCCCGCCACGAGTACGATTTCCTCTTCGTCACTGACCACAACTTGGTCACCAATGTCAGCGGGCACCCATCCCGTGAGATCCTTGTCCTACCAGGTGCCGAGATCGGGGTCTGTTGGCAGGAGACCTTTCCGGCCGAGGTCCTGGCCCTGGGAATCCAGCGGATGACGAGCCAGATGGCAGGCCCGCAGCGAGTCATCGATGAAGTGCTGGAGCAGGGTGGAGTCCCCTTTCTTTCCCATCCCTCCCTCAGTGGTGTTTCTTCCGCCGCCATCTCCCGATTGAGTGGTCTGGCAGGAATCGAGATCTTCAACGCGCCGAACCATTGGAACGGGCGCCGTGGCGATTCCACAGCCCAGTGGGACGAATTGCTGGCCGGGGGACACCGGCTGTGGGGCGTGGCCAGTGACGACCGGCACAGCGGAGTCCGTCCCGAGCTGACCTTTGCTCCCTTGGGCCGGCAGCCTTTCCGTGATCAGGCGGAAGCCTGGATTATGGCCCGGGCTCGCACTCGAACTTCCGCCGAAATCTTGGAGGCCATCCGGCAGGGCCGCTTCTACTCCACGACGGGGCCTCGAATCGAGGAGATCACAGTAGGGGGCGGAGAGATCCGGGTGAAGACCACGCCCGTTCGTTCGGTCTGGTTCGCCTCGTCACCCTGGCTGGGCGTCCGTCGGGTGGCGCCAGCGGGTGAATCCCTAAAGGAGGCCCGGGCACCGCTTTCGGCCCTGGCCACTCCCGGCAAGGTCGCGGAGATGACCGGGCGATTTCTGGATCGGGGCTACTGGCAGCGGCCCCGGGTTGTAGGATGTTACGTCCGGATCGAGCTGTGGGACGGCGAGGACGGTCATGCCTGGTCCAATCCGATCGACCTGAGCTAGGAGCCTGCGCGGCAGAAATTGATCTACTGCGAAAGCGTAGGATCGGTCCATATTGCCTCGATTTCTCGGCGAATAGAACAACTATGCACCTCAAAATCGTGAAAATCTGGCCTCGATTCTCCACTTTCTCGCTACGATCATTTCTACCGCGCAGACTCCTAGGAGGCGTAACCGCCGCCGCTTCCGGACGACGGCTCACGGTGACATGGACTCTCCACTCAGGTACACTGTCCACAACTCGATTCCCACATCTCGGATCTCTTCGTGTGGGAGGAAGAATGGCGACGAAGCCTCTCTCCAACTTCCTGCTGGTTGCTGCCGTGTCCTTCTTCTGGCTGGCTGCCGTCCCGTCCTGGGGGCGCATGCTGGTCCAGGAGGGAGAGGAAGCCGCCCGGCGGGAGGAACGAGAAGATTATTTCCGAAAATGGCTCAGGGAAGACGTGGTCTACATCATCACGGACGAGGAGAGAGCTGTCTTCGAGCGTCTGACCACACCCGACGAGAAGGAAAAGTTTATCCAGCAGTTCTGGTACCGGCGGGACCCGGACATGAGAACGAGCCCCAACGAATTCAAGGAAGAGCACTACCGGCGCCTCGCCTTCGTCAACGAGAGGTTCGGCAGCGGCAGGCCGGGGTGGCAGACGGACCGGGGGCGGATCTACGTGATCCACGGGCCACCGGACGATGTGGAGTCCCACCCCTCTGGGGGCATCTACCGCCGTCCCATGCACGAAGGAGGGGGCTCTACCAACACCTTCCCCTACGAGGTCTGGCGCTACCTGCACATCCCGGGCCTGGGACAGGACCTGGAGGTGGAGTTCGTCGACGTCACCCTCACCGGCGAGTATCGGATCAGCCTGTATCCCGAGGAGAAGGATGCCCTTCTGCGCGTGCCCGGCGCGGGTCTGACGGTGGCCGAGGAGCTGGGACTGACCACCAAGGCCCAGCGTCCCTTCTTCTCTCCGGGCAACCGCGAGGACTATCCCCTGATGACGCGCCGGGTCAAGGACAGTCCCTTCGCCCGCTACGAGACCTATGCCAGAATTCAGGCCCCGCGGGAGATCAAGTATCGGGACCTGAAAGAACTGGTCGATGTGAAGGTGGATTACCAGACCCTTCCGGTCCGCTTCCAGCAGGACTGCTTTAAGCTCAACAACGAACAGGTCTTGGTCCCGGTCACACTGGAGCTGGACAATCGGGAGCTGAGCTTCGCTCCGGAAAACGGCTCCCATGTGGCCAGGGTCGCCGTCTACGGAGTCGTCACCAGTATCGCCAAGAGAATCGTGGAAGAGTTCGACGACGAACTCTTCCAATCCTACCGCCCTGAGGTCCTTCCTCGGAAACTGGAGTCCAGTTCCAACTACCAGAGGATACTGACCCTGAAGGGAAAGATGCGCTACCGGTTAGACTTGGTGGTCAAGGATCTGCACAGCGGGCGCATGGGATGGGTGCGTCAGGCCATCGTCCCCGCCCGCTATGGAGGGGATGATCTTAGGGCCAGCTCCCTGATTCTCTCCGACAAGATCTCGCCGCTACAAGAGATCCCCAGGCATGAGATGTTCGTGCTCGGAGACGTGAAGATCCGGCCCCGGCTCGACAGGGACTTCCTGGCTCCGGGACCCCTCGGCGTCTATCTGCAGGTCTACAACGTGGCCGTAGACCAGAGTACACAGAAGCCCTCGATCCGGGCGAGCTACCGGATCAATCGCGGCGCGGAGACGCTAGTGGAGAGGGTGGACGAGGCAGGTGAGTCCATCCAACTCTTCTCCCAGCACCGGCTGGTGTTGATCAAGGGCCTTCCTCTGCGGGATCTGAAACCGGGTCGCTACTGGCTGTCCGTGAAGGTCCGGGACCGGATCAAGGGACAGGAGGTCGAGGCAGAGGAGGAGTTTCAGGTGAAGGCTCTACCGCAGTGGGCGTCCCGCCCGTGAAGGTGGATTCCCTCCCACGCTTTTCCTTCCCTGCCTCCATGAGCGGCTCACGGTTCACAAGCCGTTCAGGCTGTCCATTCCAAGAGCAAGTCTGGGGACGCCGAGAGAAGACCGGTGGAGGTGGTGCCGACGCCTTGGGCTGTGAACCAAGGATAGAAGCCGACTCTGCGGGGTTACGGGACGCCAAGCCCTCTGAGAGGATGGGAGAGAAGAGTTGAGAAGACTGCTTCCGGCGTTGGAAACCGAGTACAGAGGAGCAAGGGGCAAAGAGGTGGCAAGAACGGGTGTCCTGATTCTCCTGTGCGCTTTGGGCAGTTGCACGCGGGACGCAGGGGAATTGGAAAGAGATTCCGCCGTTCCGGAAGTGACGCTCGGCGAGCCGGTGATCGTGGCGGTGAGCCCGCCCGGCGAAAAGCGCTGGGGTTTTTACCAATTCCCCGATATGTGGCGGGGCCGCGCCGGCCAGATCTATTTGGCGATGAATGTGGGGGAAGACGCGGAAGTCGGCGTACATCAACCGACAATGTTTTTCATCTCCCGGGATGAGGGCAGGTCCTGGCAGCCGATCCCCGAGGATCAAGTCGATTTCTCACCCGATATCCTGACCCTGCCGACCGGAGAGCAGGTCGCTTTCGGTACTGAGAAGTACGTCTATCATTACTCTAGCTACGGTCACTGGAATCGAGAAGAGATCTCCCTTGACGAGCTGGGTTTGAAACCGGTCTTCACCTTTCGAGACGCTTGGAACGTCCAGGATTTCTCCTACTATCGCTATGCCGATCTCCCGCCGGGGACCCGCCGGTTTCCCCTGACGTCACGTGCCGGACCCGACGCCCCCTGGCAATACGAGTACGGCACCGTTGAACCTTCGGACATGCTCTTGGGTATCCTGGTCCGGGCGAGAGATGCCGCCGGGGAGTGGCACGATTTGCCACGAGTGGTGAGAGTCAGCCCCTATTATCAGGTTGGCAGTATCTTCCGGCCGCCGGACTGGCCCAAGGTGGTTCTGGCTCTGGCGGACGACACTCTTCTCTGGGCCCACTCGACGCAAGATCCACGCTTTGAAACGCCATTTTTTCGGGTTCAGTGCCTGGCCTCAAGCGACGGGGGGCGAAGCTGGCAAGTCCGTGGGACCATCGCCGACCAAGCCGGCCTGGCGACCTTCGGATACGGCTGTGGTGAGCAATCGATCGAGCGAATGCCCAATGGTGACTTACTGTGCGTCATGCGGACTCAACTGGGCCGCGATCCCAGGGCCAGTAACTATCTGGCGGCGGCGCGCTCTTCCGATGGCGGCCACACCTGGACGCCCCCCCGCCGGTTGGCTGCGTTCAGTGTCACTCCGCATCTTCGCCGTCTGGAGAACGGAGCGGTGGCGGTGGTTTATGGTCGACCCGGGGTGCACGTCCGGGCCTCAGCGGACAGTGGCCGGACTTGGAGCAGCGCGCTCGCCCTGGTCGGGCCAGCCGAGGCAGAGCTGTCGGCGATGTCCCCTGAGGAGCGGTGGGCCTTGAGCGGGAAAATCAGCTGCAGCAACACCGACATCGTCGTCACCGGTGCGGATCGTTTCCTGATCGCGTATTCGGACTTTCGCCACCTGGACGGCCAGGACCGGCGGCGCAAGGCGATCAAAGTCAGAGAAGTGATCGTAATGTAAATGAAGGGTCGGCACGTCACCGGCATCGCAGAGAAGACTGGATTTTCAACGTGTCCCTTCTGACTCTACTCGAACCGCACGGCTCACCTTGATTCGGACAGCATAGATTTCATTCCACTCCGGGGAGTCCCACGGAACACCCTTCCAGCCCCCGGGGATACGATCGTAAACTAGGAAAATCGTGGCGGGTTCCAGCTCGATCATGTCCACATAGGCTGAGCTGGTCCGGGGAGTTCCGCCTGGATCAATTGGCGTGGCCGGGTGATTCCGGTTGTGATGCGCCTGCAGGTCGATGGAGTGCCACTGCTCCCCCCGGCCATCCGAACAGAGCCAGAGGAAAAGTCCGGGCCGCCCTCCGGCTAACGCGAGGACGCCGTTGGAAAGACGCGCCAGGCGCGGGTTGACCGAGCCCGTCCCTTGCGGCAATGCTTCAGGACGGCTCCAGGTCCGGCCATGATTGCGGCTGACGCTACGGTGAAATGGAGAGGGAACGCCCACTCGAAATACGCAAAGCAGATCCCCGTTTTCGAGCTTCGCCAGGGAGGCTTCGGCGGCACCCTCTGCCCCCTGAGGCACGTCTTCACCGCGGGCTACCAGCCCTTGTACCGACCACTCTCTCCCGCCATCGGCCGATCGGACCATCATCAAACTCAGCCTGGGAGAGGTGGTCTTGGGATGGCGTGGAGGATCTCCGGCCCAACCGCCAAAAATCGTTGTGGCCAGACTGCCATCGGCCAATGTAATGACGTTGCCCCAGAAGTACATGTAGGGCTGACCG